>ONQS01000042.1 GCA_900320055.1 uncultured Prevotellaceae bacterium | reverse complement strand
GGCAAAACACAGAAAATACAGCCGCCTGAAAAATATCGCATTCTCAGGCGGTTGATTTGCAAAGAGGGTGAGCCATAACTGAATTATGACACACCCTCACTGTTAGTCGCATGTCGCTGTTGTGACCCTTACAGGGTGGCGTCGCTCTCCTGGAAAGTGGTGGCGCGTCGCACGTCGCCCGTCTGATAACCGAGTTTGAACCACTTCATGCGCTGAGCGCTGGTGCCGTGGGTGAAACTCTCGGGCTGTGCATAACCCTGGGAGCGCTTCTGCAGATAGTCGTCACCGATCTTCTGTGCGCAGTCGATGGCTTCCTGCAGGTCGCGGTCGTTGATGGAGCCAAACATCTTGCTCTCATAGTGTGCCCATACGCCGGCATAGAAGTCGGCCATCAGTTCCAAGCGCACGCTGTATCTGTTGGCATTAGTCTGGTTGGTGGCCTGCATGCGGCGGTGAGCCTGGTCCAGGGTACCCATCAGGTACTCGATATGGTGGCCCACCTCATGAGCGATCACATAAGCCTTGGCAAGGCTGGAGTTGTCACCCTTCACGCCCAGTTGGCTATCCATCGTCTGGAAGAAGGAGAGGTCTAGGTAAACCTTCTGGTCGCCAGAGCAGTAGAAGGGACCCACAGCGGCGTTGCCCTGTCCGCAGGCTGTGCTCGTGGTGCCTGTGTACAGTACCAGCGTGGGAGCGGGATACTCACCGATGCCATACTGGCTGAAGATTTCAGACCAGATATCCTCGGTGCTGGCAATCACCTGCTTAGAGAAGGTGGCCAATTCCTGCTCCTCTTGGCTGAACTCGCCCTGCTGGATCGTTTCGTTCTGGAGTCCCATGCCTCCGGCCTGTTGCAACACGTCGCCGATGTTTCCACCCATCAGCAAGGTGATCAGTCCAGCGATGATCAGTCCGCCGATGCCGCCCAGGCCCACCTTGGTGCCCGTGCCCATGCCACGGCGATCCTCTACATTGCTGCTTTCGCGTCTTCCGTCTAGTCTCATAGTGATAATGCTATTGATTGTTATTAATATTGTCTTGTGAAACGTGCAAATTTAATGATTTTTTCAATATTCCATCCAATTATTAGGATTTTTCTTGCTTTTTACCGCCGATTTGCAAACGATTTCAGCGCCAGGGAGTGAAAATGTGGAGCGAAAATGGCGGCAGATTGCCCGTATAATAGTATCTTTGTGGTCATCAGTCATCAACAACCGACCGAATATGAGCAAGAAAAAGAATCTGGCGATTATCCTGGATGATCCCTGGCTTGAGCCCTATAGTGAGGCTATCAACGGCCGTCATCAGGACGCTGTGAACAAGATAGAGGAGTTGACGGGCGGGACCGGTAATCTGGTAGAGTTTGCCAACGCCTATAACTACTATGGCCTGCACCGCACAGCCCAGGGCGGATGGGTGTTCCGCGAGTGGGCGCCCAATGCGACCGAGGTCTATCTTGTCGGACAGTTCAACGACTGGCATGAGTGCGCACCCTACAGGCTGAAACGACTGGAGGGCGGCAACTGGGAAATCGTCTTGCCTGACCGCGCGATGCGCCATGGCGACCTGTACAAGTTGCGTGTGCACTGGCCCGGTGGCGAGGGAGAGCGCATCCCGGCCTATGCCACCCGTGTCGTGCAAGACGCGAAGACCTACATCTTCTCGGCACAGGTGTGGGCTCCCGAGCAGCCCTATGAGTTCAAGGTCAGTCACTTTGTCCCCAACGTGAAGCCTCTGCTCATCTATGAGTGCCACATTGGTATGGCCCAGAACCGCGAGGGAGTCGGTACCTATGAGGAATTCCGCGTCAACGTGCTGCCCCGCATTGCCCGCGACGGCTACAATGCCATCCAGATTATGGCCATCCAGGAGCATCCCTATTATGGCTCGTTTGGCTATCATGTGTCGAGTTTCTATGCCGCCTCGTCACGCTTTGGCACGCCGGAGGAGTTGAAGCACCTCATCGATGATGCCCACGGGATGGGTATCGCTGTGATTATGGACATTGTCCACTCCCATGCGGTGAAAAACGAGGTGGAGGGCTTGGGATGCTTTGACGGCACGGGCGACTTGTACTTCTATGGCGATGACAGGCGTGAGCATCCGGCATGGGACTCACTGTGTTTTGACTACGGCAAGAATGCTGTGCTCAACTTCCTGCTGTCCAACTGCAAATACTGGATGGAGGAGTATCGGTTCGACGGCTTCCGCTTCGATGGCGTGACCTCGATGCTGTATTACAACCACGGCCTGGGGCAGGCTTTTGGCAGTTATGATGATTACTACAACGGTGGTGAGGATACCAATGCCATCACCTATCTGACGCTGGCCAATATCCTGATCCACGACATCAACCCTCACGCCATCACCATTGCCGAGGAGATGAGCGGCATGCCAGGGCTTGCCCGCAGTTTCAAGGATGGGGGCATCGGTTTTGATTACCGCATGGCCATGGGCATTCCCGACTATTGGATCAAGACCATCAAGGAACGCAAAGACGAGGAATGGAAGCCGACATCCATCTTCTGGGAACTGACCAACCGCCGTGCCGACGAGAAGACGGTCTCCTATGTCGAGAGCCACGACCAGGCCTTAGTGGGCGACAAGACCATCATCTTCCGCCTCATCGACAAGGAGATGTATTGGCACATGATGACCGACGACCACGATGGCACGGTAGACCGTGGCATGGCGTTGCACAAGATGATACGCTTGGTTACGGCTTCGCTCATCAATGGCGCCTACCTCAACTTCATGGGCAATGAGTGGGGGCATCCCGAGTGGATCGACTTCCCGCGTGAGGGCAACGGATGGAGTTACAAGTATGCCCGCCGCCAGTGGGATCTGGTGGATCGCGCCGACCTCAAGTACCAGTATCTGAACAACTGGGACAACGACATGATACACCTCATCGGCCGAGTGAAGAACTTCCAGCAACTGCCCGTGCGCAAACTCTGGGATAAGGACGACGACCAGGTGCTGGCCTATTTGCGAGGCAACCTCGTGTTTGTGTTTAATTTCAGCCCCACGGAGTCGCATGTGGATTATCCGATCCTGGCTCCTGAGGGCGAATATGAGGGCGTGTTTGACAGCGACGATACCCGCTATGGCGGCTATGGCAACATCGATAGCACCATCAGCCACCTGACCGAGCATGACGGCCTCTATGCCGACGCTCACTTGGGATGGCTCAAACTGTATCTGCCAGCCCGCAGTGCGCAGATTCTCCGCCTCAAGGCCCCTAAGCGCCGTCGCGCTGCTAGCAAGAAGTAAAATCCGCCGTTCTCTGACGGGGATTATCTGCTCTGAGCAATCATTTGAGATTCCTCAGAGCATTTTTTACTCCTTTTTTTTAATAGTTATGGCTTGGAATGTGATTTTTTTTTATCTTTGCCCTGATTAAGTGGATGAAAAATACGGGGCGTTTTGCGATGCTTGCTTTCCCCATAGGCTACTTGCATGCAATTCAGTTCACGCTTCATACGTAAAACATGAACCGCCATTGTGGACTGCACTGGCACAGATACTTATTAATATGAAAAAACATTATTACCACATGATGCAATCTGTCTGGGTGTTGGTGGCATGTTTGTGCTTGCCCGTATCGGCCTTCGCCCAGAGTTTTCAAGAGCCCGCTGTCTGTAGTGAAGCCCCTGTCGGCGTAACCAGGTTGGCGTCTGTTCCGCTGCAGATGAATGTCCGCCCCGGCGATGTCAACAATGACGGAGCGGTCAACATCACGGATGTGACCGACCTGATCGACATGCTGCTCAAGGGGGCCGCCTATTCTCAATCGGCCGACGTTAACAGTGACGGTGGTGTCAACATCACCGACGTGACCGACCTGATCGATATGCTGCTCAAGGGGGATACCGACTATGACTTGACTGATGCTCAGAATAGCCTTAATGAGATTTACCGCTCGATGCGTACTTATGGTTGGCCGGTTGATGGAAATTTTCACCAGTCCTTTGGCATCTCTTCCTATATCCTGGCAGCCGAAGTCATGGGTGACGATATGATTATGGGTGCTATGGGTTCCGGCTGGTTCTGGTATGATGCCAGTTATGCTGTGAAGCCCCGCTATACAAGCACCGGGTGGCGCAGTTATGACTTGTGGAACGCCCATTACACATGGATTGCCAATGCCAACTACGTGCTCGAAGCCACACGAACGGTGACCAGTGCCAGTGCCAATTATATCAAGGGCCAGGCCTATGCCATCCGAGCCTACAGTTACTTCATGCTGGCTCAGTGGTTTGCCCGCACCTATAAGGGCCATGAGAGCGACCTGTGCGTGCCCATCTATGAAGGCACGGTTTTCAATCGGTCAACAGGACAGCATCGAGCCACTGTCACTCAGGTCTATGCCCAGATCGACGCGGACATCAATCAAGCCATCAGCCTGTTGAACGGTAGCACGCAGCAGGATCCCGTTCATATTGGCTATGCCGTGGCACAGGGTCTGAAGGCTCGCATCGCGCTGGTCAAGGAGGACTGGTCTACGGCCCAGAGCGCTGCTGTCAGCGCCATCAACGCCAGTGGCAAGAGCGTTCAGGAGGTCTCATCCTTCAGGGGCCTGAATGATGCTCATGCTGGCAACGTGATGTGGGGTGCCGATATCCCCACCGAAGAAGATGGTCAATATGCTTCGTTATGGTCTCACATGTGTACCGACATTGCCTATGGCCAGCGTGCGCCCAAGCAGATTTCCAAGTGGCTCTACAACAAGATGAGCGCCAACGATGCCCGTCAGGCTTGGTGGAAGGACAATACCACGGGCATTGGCAGTGACAATAAGGTGCAGTGCAAGTTTGACAGGGTCGAGGGTACCGATTGGGACGGCGACTACATCTGGATGCGTGTCGAGGAGATGTACCTCACCGCTGCCGAGGCGGCCTGCCGTCGTGGCCAAACGACTACGGCACGCAACTACCTCAACCAGTTGATGGCCAAGCGTGTTTCGGGTTACACATGCAGCAAGACGGGTACTTCGTTGGGCACACTCACTACCGATGAGACGGGATCGCTGCTTGAGGAAATCCTGTTGCAGCGCCGCATCGAACTGTGGGGCGAGGATGCCCGCATCCTGACCATTCGCCGCCTGCGCCAGGGCTTTGAGCGTGCTGAGGAGAATGGCTGGCCTGCCCAGATACAACTGGCTTCACGCTCGTTAAGCGATCCTGAGAGTTATCCGTGGGTATTGACGATTCCCTATACCGAGTTTGTCGAATTGTATGATGCTGGCGTGATGAACTTTAATCAGGAACAGAATCCTCTCGATGATTATGCTCCAGAGCAGGCAAGCGGCCCCCAGAATGTCTCATTCCTGCAATCCACCCAAACTGTACAGACGCCTAGGAGCGACCTCTCGGTAACCGTTAAGGTCAAACGTGCTAAGAGCCAAGGTGATTATACCGCCTTTGTTGTTCCGACAATAGCAAGTGGCATGGCTGGACATGTATCGTCAGGCAGAATGGTTCATTTTAACGATGGGGAGAGTGAGTCGAGCATGACGGTCTCGTTTAGCGGCATGGAATTGAACAAGTCTTACTACATCGACCTGAAATTCTCGGATGCAGATATCGCCAATTCGTCACCATCGCTTGGAACCACCATCACCTCGACAAGAGTTACCGTTCAATGTAAGAATGGCAATCCTAACGGACAGAATATCCGCTTTGAATCAGATGAGTATGCGTATGAGTACTCGCAAACGGTAACTACGGTTGACGTCCCGGTTGTGATTAAGCGTGATGCTTCCACCGACGCCTATGCTGTGGGGGTTACTATCAGTGAGAGTAGTGGACAGGCTCGGCTTTATGTCGAATCCGTCTTCTTTGAGGCAGGTGAGACATCCAAGACCGTTTGGGTTTCCTTCTCTGGCTTGAGTGGACTGGAGAGTAGTTATTGCGTCGTGAAACTCGTTGCTGCCGATGGATCGGCCAACGATGCGGCCATCGTTACTCCCAACACTACCCGTATCACACTCACTCGTGAAAAGAGTAGTTTTGTAACGATTGGTTACTGCAACTATGAGAGTGGCGTTGGAGGGTCGTTGTCTCCAACCCTCCAGTATGATAGTGAAACAGGTACCTATCGTATGCTTGATATGTTTGGGGACGGGTATGACGTCTGCTTTACCATCGCCGACGATGGTAAGGTCTATATCCAAGAGCAGGCCTGCTTTGATTATGAGCCTGGTTCAACTGTCTATATGGTAGGCGATTATGACGGTAATAAATCGGGTTATGCTGGCTTGTACGATTTCACGACCAAGCAGGCAGCGTTAAAGGTGTACTACTATGTTCCAGGCCTTGGCACGTTTGGAACCCAGAATGACATGCTGACCATGCCGTAAATCCTGTGTGGTCAAGGATATTACAGAGAATGAGGACGTCAAGTGTCGTCCTCATTCTCTGTATACGGTTTGTTGTCACTCGCACGTAGCGGTGCCAGGACTGGTGGTGTTCTTGGGTGGAACGGGGCTCCACAGGTAGAGTTTGTCGCTAGGCCGGATTTTCTCGGGCACGGCGATGGAGAAGTGCTCGCCCTTGACGGTCTTCTCCACGGGCTTGAGATCGACGCGGATTTCCTCGATGGTCAATGGGATGGCACCAGTGGTCGGGCCGATGATCCATGCCTCGTCGCCCACGTGCAGTTCGCCCGCCTCCATAAGAAATTCGGCGACTCCGAGTTTGCTGTAGTAACGGATGCCCTTGGCCACATATTTCTTGACCCTGGTGGCGCTGGAGCCGTATTTGGCCGACCACTCGCCCAGTCGCTGGCCCATGTAGTAACCGTCCCAAAAACCGCGGTTGAAGACCTTGGCAAGCCTCTCGGTCCACTCGTTGATGCGCTCCTCGTCGCCATAGGTGCCGTCGCAGATGGCGCGCAGAGCCTCATCGTAGCAGCCGACGACGGTGCGCACGTATTCGGGTCCGCGAGCGCGCCCCTCGATTTTGAATACCGTCACGCCGGCATCCACCATCTTGTTGAGGAAGTGGATGGTCTTCAAGTCCTTGGGCGACATGATGTATTTGTTCTCGATGGCCAGTTCGTCGCCGTTCTCGCGGTCGGTGACGATGTAGCCCCGGCGGCATATCTGGCGGCAGGCGCCACGGTTGGCGCTGGTGTTTTCCTGATGCAGGCTCATGTAGCACTTGCCCGATACGGCCATGCACAGCGCGCCGTGGCAGAACATCTCCAGCCTGATGCGATCGCCATGAGGTCCGCAAACGTCATTTTCCTCGATGAAATGGGTGATTTTGGTCACTTGGTCGAGGTTCAACTCGCGGGCCAGCACCATCACGTCGGCCCACTGGCTATAGTAGCGCACGGCCTCGCTGTTGCTCACATTGACCTGAGTCGAGATGTGCACCTCCACGCCGATGGAGCGGGCAAACAGGATGGTCGCCATGTCGCTGGCGATGATGGCGCTTACCTGGGCGTCGCGGGCTGCGGTGACGATCTGGTGCATATAGTCGATGTCCTCGTCATAGACGATGGTGTTGACCGTCAAGTAACTCTTCATGCCGTGCTCGTGGCACCACTGGGCGATGGTGTGCAAGTCCTCTAGCGTGAAGTTGACGCTGGAGCGAGAGCGCATGTTCAGTCCCTCGATGCCAAAGTAGATGGCGTCGGCACCGCCCTGGTGGGCGGCATACAGTGATTCCCAGGAGCCCACAGGGGCCATAATCTCAAAATCCTTGCGATTCATATTATTCTAGTTGTTAGTCTCTAGTTGTTAGTCTCTAGTTGTTAGCCTTTAGTTGTTAGTCTCTAGTTGTTAGTCTCTAGTTTTTAGTTGTATTACCGTTGTCTCTTGACATTTTGTAATGGACACAATCGGTTACAGGCGTTCCAGCCAATGTGAGAGAAAGACATCATTGACCGAGTAGGTGACACCCTTGACGTTGATGTCATCATTGAGCAGTCCTTTCTCGCACAGGGCATCGGCTAGGCGTTGGGACGTTGATGCCGAGCCTATCTTGTGGCGACCCAGGAATTGGGCGGCTGTGATTTGGCTCACGCAGCCTTCTTTGGCAACGGCAATCAGGTAGTTCCATTGTTTGATGGTCAGCATCTGCCTGTACTGCAGGTAAACAGCCTCGCCCTGCTGCATGAGTTGCTCGCACGCTATCTTGACCTTGCCGATGTCGATTTGCTGATCTCCATTGGCAAAAATCGTATGGCACAGTTGCTGCGTGTAGTAGGTGTGCCTGCGCGTCCACTCGAGGATAAAGGCGATGGCTTCATCATCAATCTCGCGACCGCGTTCGTTGAAAAGCCGTCGAATGAATGTCGCATAAGATTCGGTACTGATTTTCCCCAGCGATACAAATGCGGTGCTGGAGTAGAATGGCTTTTTCTCGTTGGTAAAGATGTCGGCCATCAGGTGCTTCTTGCTACCGCAATAGATGAATGTCAAGTTGCGTGTCTGCTGGATGTAGGTGCGCAACAGGGCCTCCATATTTGCCTCGGGATAGTCGCGAATCTGCTGGAATTCGTCGATAGCGATAATGATGTGAATTCCTTGATTGTCAAGAAATTCCAATAAACCTCTTAGGGTGTATTCCTTCTCATGCGGACTTTGATAGGCTATCATCAGTTGGGGCTCGCCGGTGATGTTGTCAAACGTCAGTTGCGGCCTCATCGTCTTGATGAATGCCATCAGTTTCTCGCCCAGGGTGGTCTTGGGCTTGAATGCCTTCATGATCGCTTCGGCAAGCAATTTGATGAAGTCATCGATGTTGCGTGACGAGAAGATATCGACATAGATGGTGTGGATGTCGGGATGCACAGTGGCAATTTCATCAAACAGCCTCAATATCAGCCCCGTTTTCCCCATGCGGCGCTGCGAGATCAATGTCATGTCGGTGTGATTGATGCAGTTGCGAAGCATCAACTGCAACTCGTCGTTGCGGTCACAAAAGAGTTCTCGCGACTCATAGGCTTTGATAACAAATGGATTCTTCATCGTTCAATTGCTATTGTTTTCAAGTTGCAAAAGTACAACACTTTTTTCAATTCAACAAAATGTGTAACGCAAAATGTGTAATCACCTGTCTGGAGTCGGTGACTATGCCACGAGTAGGCTTTCACCATGCCCGTCGCACCTAAAAAACTCCCCCTCTACGAGAGAGGAGGAGTTGATAATTACCTCGCTATCTTGTTGGCGAGAGCCATTTAAACATTAGAAACTTAGTTTCTATTAGTTCAAGCGGCCCTGGTTATCCTTTATCGCTTCCAGGGTGAAATGTGAATCGTAGTTGCCACATTCTATTTCTTCGGCGGGATAATCAACGAAATTGCACATTACCTTGCGATTGGAATAAACCGTTTCAAGATATTCACCCAACTTAGTGTACTTCTTGGTTTCAATCCCTAATTCAACAAAACAGGTATATTGATCCCAACCCTTATATGGCTCCAGATTGACGTGAATCTGCAGATGGTCAGGAATAGTCGAGGTTGTAATGAGTTCGAAATGGTGAACCGAATGTGACAAGTCAATATCGGTTATTTCACCGTTCTCGTTGATAATGTCTCCCGTCAGCGTGAAGTAATTCAAGGTGGTTGGCGTTGCCTTGACCTCATAGGTCGTGACGTAGAGAACATCGGCATTATCTTCTTCCACGTCGTCATTGCCACATGCCGTCAATGATAAAGATACCATTAATGACACAAAAACTAATGAGAAAAAATTGATTGCTTTTCTCATAACTGTAATAAAGAGATAAGGTCTTAGAACTTGTAACCGACAGAGATTGTCAGATTGCGGGTCTTGGCGGAAACATCGTCAGCCACATCAAGAACACCAAAGTCATAGCCAATGGAAACAGGCACCTTCTTGTTGAACTCGAGTCCTGCACGCAGGCCCAAACCGAAATCAAAACGCTTGAAACCATCTTCACCGAACATGTCCTCACCGTCGGTCTTGCCAAAAAGACCGATGCCGAAGTAGGGACCGAACTCGCCAAAGAGCGCTACCGATTCACTGATGGCATACTTATAGCCAGCGTGAACAGGGATATCAAGATAATAAGGATTCAGCGTGATACCACCACCTTTGCAACCCTTGAGGGAGAGCAAAGCAGCGGCATTAACATAAAAACCTTGATTAGCATTGGGGATGCCGAAGGTCGATCGAACACCGGCATGGAAACCGATACGTGAACTGCAACCGCTGGCATCAAGGTTTGCCACGTTCATACCTGCAACAATCTCCCATTGAGGGGTTCCGGCTTGTGCCGAGAAGCCCATCATAGTGGCAAGTGCCACAATCAGAATTGAATAGATCTTCTTCATAATCATATTGACTAAATGTGTATGTTTAAAGCGGCGCAAATGTAGTCAATATTTCAATACAAACCACCAATTCCGGTAAAATCTTTTCTTGCCAAGAATCATCTTTTTTGCGGGCTCAGATCGAGTACAACATCATCCGCTGCCGGAGAGAAAACCTCCAGCAGATCAATTGTTGTTTGTAGTAACAACTAACAACTACCGTTGTTTCTTGCCGGTGAGGATGCCCTTGATGTCGTAGAGTTTGTTGAGGGCCTCGACGGGCGTGAGGTTGTTGATGTCGATGGTGAGGATTTCGTCGCGGATTTGGCTCAGTACGGGGTCGTCGAGTTGGAAGATGGACAACTGGTAGCCTGAGCGGTTAGTGGCCACGTCTCCCAGGTCCTTGGTGATGGCGTTGCCACCCTGGCTGTTGGCCTCCAGTTGCTTGAGCACCTCACCCGCGCGCTTGACAATCGTCGGTGGCATGCCCGCGAGTTTGGCCACGTGGATACCGAAACTGTGCTCGCTGCCGCCCTTGACCAGTTGGCGCACAAACACGACCTTGCCGTTGATCTCCTTGACGCTCACGTTGTAGTTCACGATGCGCTTGAAGGATTTTTCCATCTCATTCAACTCGTGGTAGTGGGTGGCAAACAGCGTCTTGGGCCGTGCGGCGTGCTCGTGGATGTGCTCGACGATGCTCCAGGCGATCGAGATGCCGTCGTAGGTGCTTGTGCCACGTCCCAACTCGTCAAAAAGGATGAGGCTGCGCTGGCTGATGTTGTTCAGGATGGCGGCGGCCTCGGTCATCTCGACCATAAAGGTGGATTCGCCCAGCGAGATGTTGTCGCTGGCCCCCACACGGGTGAAAATCTTGTCCACCATGCCGATGCGCGCCTGCTCGGCAGGTACAAAACTGCCCATCTGGGCCATCAGGGTGATGAGTGCGGTCTGTCGCAGCAGGGCCGACTTACCGGCCATGTTGGGGCCGGTGATGATCATGATCTGCTGCTCGTCGTTGCTCAGGCGGATGCTGTTGGGCACGTAGGTCTCGCCCGGCGGCAACTGGCATTCGATGACCGGGTGGCGGCCCATGGCGATGTCGATGTCCAGACTGTCGTCGAGCACGGGCCGGTTGTAGCGGTTCTCCATCGCCACGCGCGTGAGGGCATTCAGGCAGTCGAGTTGGGCAATGATGGCACTATCGTGCTGGATAGCGGGTATGTACTCGGTGACGGCCGACACGAGTTCGTTGAACAGGCGTCCCTCGATGATAAGTATCTTCTCCTCGGCACCCAGGATTTTTTCCTCATATTCCTTGAGTTCCTGTGTGACGTAGCGCTCGGCGTTGACGAGCGTCTGTTTGCGTATCCATTCTGCGGGAACTTTGTCCTTGTGGGTGTTGCGCACCTCGATGTAGTAGCCAAACACGTTGTTGTAGGCAATCTTCAGGCTCGGAATACCGGTCTGATCGCTCAGTGTGCGCTGCATGGCCACCAGATAGTCCTTGCCGCTGCTTGAGATATCGCGTAACTCGTCGAGTTGAGCGTCAACGCCGCGGCAGATGATGTTGCCTCGGTTGGTCTGGTTGGGCGCGTCGGGATTGATCTCATGATCAATGCGGTCACGGATGATGGCACATGGGTTTAACTGCTCTCCGAGGCTGTGCAGCACGTCGCATGAGGCCTGTTGGCAGTAGAGTTTGATGGGCTCTATGGCTTGTAGGGCGCTCTTGAGTTGCACCAGTTCGCGTGGCGTGATGCGCCCCACTGCTGCCTTACTGGTCAAGCGCTCCAGGTCACCGATAAGTTCGAGCCGCTCCTTGATCAGGTCACGGCCGTCGGGGTCGCGCATAAAGTGCTCCACCACGTCAAGGCGGCGATTGATGGCCTTGACGTCCTGCAGGGGGAAGAGTACCCAGCGGCGCATCATGCGCCCGCCCATCGGTGAGATGGTGCGGTCGATGACGTCGAGCAACGACTTGCCGTCATCGCTCATAGGGGAGACCAGTTCCAGGTTGCGGATGGTGAATTTGTCGAGTCGCACGTAGCGTTCTGCCTCGATGCGGGCTAGGGTAGTGATATGCCCCAACTGGGTGTGCTGGGTGATGTCCAGGTAATGAAGTATGGCACCGCTGGCGATGATGGCGTTGTCCATGCTCGAGATGCCGAAGCCCTTCAGGCTGCGGGTCTCAAAATGCTTGAGCAGGCGGTCGTTGGCCGACTCCAGGGTGAACACCCAATCTTCCAGTTCAAAGGTCAGATATCTTGATGAGAATGTGGCGGCAAAGCGCTGGCGGTTGCTGCGCTCGATCAGTACCTCCTTGGGAGAGAAGTTGACCAGCAGTTTGTCGACGTATTCCTCAGAGCCCTCGGCCGTGAGAAACTCGCCCGTGCTGATGTCGAGAAACGACACGCCGAGCATCTTCTTGCCAAAGTGGACTGCGGCCAGCCAGTTGTTCTCCTTGCGGTCGAGCATCGTTCCGCCCACAACCACGCCGGGGGTGACCAGTTCGGTAATGCCTCGCTTGACCAGTTTCTTGGTCAGTTTGGGGTCCTCCAATTGATCGCAGATGGCGACGCGCTTGCCTGCGCGCACGAGTTTGGGCAGGTAAGTGTCGAGGGCATGGTGCGGGAAACCAGCCATCTCGGTGGCTGCCGCCGCACCATTGCTGCGACGCGTCAGTGTGATGCCGAGTATCTCGCTGGCTGTGACCGCATCCTGCAGGTAGGTCTCATAGAAGTCGCCCACTCTGAACAGCAATATCGCATCGGGATGCTTGGACTTCATCTCGACAAACTGTTTCATCATTGGCGTGTTCAGCGGATCCTTTCCCATCTTGATAGCATATATTGGTTCAAACATGCAAAGTTAGCAATTTTCCACCAACATCGCTTCCACCAGCGCCAATAATTTGAGGATTGGCGGGGCGTTTTTGCTGATATGGGAAAAATGATGTAATTTTGTCGTTTCAAGCAGACTGGTTGAATACGGAATATGTCGAGCGACAGGCACAAGTGGTATGTGGTATGGCGTGGGACTGAGCCGGGCATCTGCGACTCATGGGCCGAGTGCGAGTTGAGGGTTAAGGGTTACCCTGGCGCACGGTACAAGGCCTTTAATTCGCAGCAAGAGGCCGTCGAAGCCTTCCGCAACGACCCTGGGGAGATGGATATCCTCCGGGCAATAGCCCGTGCGCCGCGTGAGTTCGTCAATTATGAGGCGATGCCGGGCATTGTTCGCGACAGCATCGCTGTGGATGGTGCCTGCTCGGGCAATCCCGGTGTGATGGAGTATCGTGGAGTGGATGTGCCGACTGGGGCTGAGTTGTTCCACGCGGGCCCGTTTCAAGATGCGACCAACAACATCGGCGAATTTTTGGCCATCGTGCACGCCTTGGCCCTATTCGATCAGCAGGGCAACGACCACACAGCCATCTACAGCGACAGCGTGACGGCTCTGGCTTGGATCAGGGCGCGTCAGTGCCGGTCAAAGTTGGCAAGGACTGATGCCAATGCCCGCTTGTTTGAGATAATTGGCCGAGCCGAGCGTTGGCTGGCAACTCACACCTGGCCCAATGCCCTGCTCAAGTGGAAAACGTCGGAGTGGGGGGAAATCCCAGCGGATTTCGGCCGAAAGTGATGAATCTATATGGCAGAAAAACGAGTTATGAAATATCGTGACGAACTCGATAAGAGTTATGGCGTGGCAGGCATGGCACTGGGACTGTCGGTCTTTGATGCGGCCGACTTGTTCACGTCGATTACGCTGGATGGCGATGGCCCTGGTGCCATCGAGTTCACTCCGGAGTTCTTCTTTGCGGGCAATCCGCGTTTGTCTCCCCGTGGCTCCTGGCAGTATATGCTGGGGCATTTCCGCATCTCGGTGGGACTGGCCGTGGCCAACGCGTTGTGCCGTCGCATGGTGCTCGACAACGATAAGGCCGACCAGCAGTTGCGCGATCAGTTGCTGAATGCCGCCTGTGACGATGGGCGCGACTATTGCCAATTGGAGCGTGACGAGGTCCAGCCCATCTTTGACGAGGCTTTCGAGAACATGAGCCGCCTGTTCGCCGATTCCAGGGTGCGTAAGGCCATGGACTCGTTTGCCGACGCGTTGCAGCAGCGGCGAACGCTCTCCCATATCGACGTGGTCGACATCCTGCAGCAGTTGAACCTGATCTAGTATCGAGTTTTTCATTATATATAATAATGTGTATTCATCGCAAGTTGTCATTATGGTGATGGCGCAAGCGAGCAAATAATTAAAGTCATATCATAAATAATAATATTGTAGTCATGCAAACAGTGATTTTTCATTCAACGGTATACGGGCCTATCCACAGCCGCCGACTGGGAATGTCCCTTGGTATTAATCTCATGCCCAACGATGGTAAGATCTGCTCTTTTGACTGTCTCTATTGCGAGGCTGGATTCAATGCGCAGGGACCGGGCAAGGATGGCGTGCCCACCCGTGAAGCCGTCAAGAAGCAACTCAAGCGCAAACTCGAGGAGATGAAGGCTACGGGACAGACCCTTGATGTGATCACGTTCTCGGGCAACGGCGAGCCTACGCTGCACCCAGAGTTTAAAAAGGTGGTCGAGGACGTCCTGAGACTGCGCACCGAGTATTTCCCCAATGCCAAAGTGTCGGTGCTCAGCAATTCGACCATGGCCGGAAAGCCTCAGGTGGCCGAGGCCCTGCTCAAGGTGGACAACAACATCCTGAAACTTGACAGCGCCATCCCACACACCTTTATTGCCATCAACCGCCCTGTTTCGCCCAATTGCCTGCCCGATGGCGTGATTGCCGACCTGAAGAAGTTCAAGGGACAGTGCGTGGTGCAGACGATCATGATCCGCGGTGAGTATGAGGGTAAGCACTTCGACAACACCACCGATGAGGAACTCGATGCCCTGCTGAGCGCCTACTTGCAGATCGGGCCACGAGAGGTGATGCTCTATAGCATTGACCGCAAAACACCAGCCGACAACCTTGAGAAGGTTTCCAAGGAGGAGATGGAAAAGATTGCTCAAAGATTCCGCGATGCAGGCTTAAAAGTGCAGGTCAACGCCTAATGTCCCTGCATGCCGGTTGACACCATTTTTGCCCATTTTTGCCTAATTGATATCAATAGGTCAAAAATGGGCAAATTTTTTTATTTTAAAACAATCAGTGAATCAATGGTTTAAGAAAAACGGCAAATTTTTTTTAAAAAAAAGTTGCTGAAAAATTTGGTCAGTTTCCGGAGCGGTTGTAATTTTGCATCGCTTTTCGGCTCACAATATGACAAATTGCGTGAGCGATTTTTTTGACGCCTTTT
>ONQS01000041.1 GCA_900320055.1 uncultured Prevotellaceae bacterium | reverse complement strand
TGCGTTAGCACGGTTTGATGCAGAGACGTTTCAACGCAGGGTTAACTGCTATATCGTTACCTTCGTTTAATTCGTTTCATTCGCCGACTTTATAATCTTGGCGGCTTGGCGTGGGGAGATGAGGGCGCGGATGCTTTCGTTAAATTCGCCGACCAAAAAATCTTCGCGGCTCACGTCGCCGTTAGGCGTTGAGCCAGCGTTGTCGTTCATCGGGTGGCATCTTCTCGATGGCATAGCGCAGAGCCGTGCGGGGCATCTCATGGACATGTTGCTCCAAGAATTGCCGCAGCAGGTCCATACTGCAACGCTTACCCATCTCGCGCAGCATCCAGCCCACAGCCTTGTGCATCAGGTCATGCGGGTGATGCAGGTGCCACTCGGCATAGCGCAGGCACCACGACGGGTCGCCCTGCTGAGACGTCTTCCAGGTACATACCATGCTCATGCGCTGCCGCCATAGGTTGGTGCTCGCCGCCAATTCATCCACGATGGTCCGTTTGTCGCCCAATCGAGTGGGTAACAGTAGCCAATGGCCCAGAATCTTCGGGGCGGACAGATCCACCAGATCCCAGTTGCTGGCCTGCTCGGCATATTGCAGATAGATCCTCACAATCCCGTCCCGGCTATCGATTGCCTGCTCGTTGTTCACCAGCCGCTTGGTAGCCAGTTTTTCAAATCGTGCCACCATGATCAGCAGTCCGCACAGCCTCACCTCATGCCAGCGCGACATCAGCAACTGCGGCACTTCGTCGATAGGCAGATCGCTACCCGTAAGTTTCACCACTTCGCGCGTCTGCGGCACCTTCAGGCCCAGGAACTCGTCGCCCTCGCCATACTCACCGGGCCCCGTCTTGAAAAACCGCATCAACTCCCGCCGCTGCTTCTCGTCGCGCAGCGACTCCATATAACCGATAATCTCTCTTGCTTTCATCATGGGATTTGTCATATTTTTAGTGGAATTGGATGCATACAGGTCGGCTGATGGCGATGTCACGATGGGTGTCGGAGAGTAACCCGCTACCCTGGTTACGGGCAAACACCTGTATTTTGTCCTCGTCACGGCAAGCACAGAGCAGAAACTTGCCGTTAGGCGTGATGTTGAAGTGGCGTGGATGCCGTCCCGTGGGCTGGTAGCCGATCTCTGTTAGCAGGCCGGTCGAAGCATCAACGGCAAAGATGGCTATGCCGTCGTCTTGCAGCCTGTTGCTGCTATACAGGAATCTGCCGTCAGGGCTCAGGTGGATGTCGGCTCCGCCGCGGGCCTTCGCGTGGTCCGACTCGATGGCCTGCAACTGCTCCAGACGGCCGTCATGGTAGGCAAACACGGTCACCATACCCGATAATTCGCTCATCAGATAGGCATACCGACCATCGTTGCTGAAGACGAGATGCCGTGGTCCGCTACCTGCCTCTACCACTGCGGCAACGCCATTTTCTGTCACATCGTTGCCCGCGATGCGGTACGACAGGATGCGGTCGGCACTGAAGTCGGTGGCAAGGATAAACAGGCCATCGGGCGCAAAAGCGGCGCAATGCACATGCGGTGACGATTGGCGCCGGGCGTCGGGGCCGCCCAGCGACCCGGCAAACAAGTTGACCAGTCGGGCATGTGCACCATCGTCGCTCAAGGCGTAAACGCTCATCGACCCGGAGTAGTTGCCGGTTACGACAAGGCGTCCGTCGGTGGCGACATAGCAGGGATCGCCAGCCGCGGTGGGCACGCTCTGCTCGAGTCGCATGGCCTGGCTGCTGATGTCGATCACGTGCATGGGAGCATCCTTGCCCGAAACCTCACTGATGGCATACAGGTGGCGCCCGTCGGGGGCGATTATCAAGAACGAGGGGTGGGGCACGGTCATGGCCTCCACTGCCTGCGCTTCGCCAGTCACCTGGTTGTAACGCAGGGCATAGATTCCGCGGCTACCCTGGTCGGTGTAGGTGCCCGCATACAGGTCGATCCATTCTCTTGAAGTCATGTCACAACGCATCTTTTTCTCTTGGCAAAGGTAAGGCTTTGGCCCCATCAGGGCAAAAAAATAAAAAAAGATTACTGTTTTTTGTGGTCTGTGATGCTCTATGTTGAAAAAAAATAGTACATTTGTAAAACTTTCTAAATAACGTGTTCAATATGAAAAATACGGTGATGGATGCATCCACGTTGTCTGCGGCAAGAAAGACAATCGTGGGCGTCCAATTTCTTTTTGTAGCCTTCGGGTCTACGGTTCTTGTACCGCTGCTGGTAGGATTGGATCCAGCCACAGCATTGTTCTCAGCGGGTATCGGCACTTTTATCTTTCACATGGTCACCAAAGGTAAGGTGCCCATTTTTTTAGGTTCAAGTTTTGCCTTTATCGCTCCCATCATCTCGGCCTCCAAGCAGTGGGGCATGCCTGGCACACTGGCGGGCATTATCGGTGTCGCGCTGGTCTACTTTGTGATGTCGGCGCTGATTAAGTGGCAGGGTCGACGGTTGCTCGAGCGCCTGTTCCCGCCTGTCGTCATCGGGCCTGTCATCATCTGTATCGGACTGTCGCTTGCACCCGCAGCGGTCAATATGGCTCAGGAGAATTGGATTCTGGCCTTGATTTCGCTGCTGACGGCCATCATTGTGCTCATCGTGGGGCGCGGACTCATCAAGTTGGTGCCTGTGGTGTGCGGTATCATCGTGGGATATATCGCTGCCTGGCTGATGGGCTTGGTCGATTTGTCGGCGGTGGGCAGTGCTCCCTGGTTCGCCTTGCCGCAGAGTGTCGCGCACTTCAAGTTGCCGCAATTTGCTTGGGAACCCTTCCTGTTTATGATACCCGTTGCCATTGCGCCTGTGATTGAGCACATCGGCGACGTGTATGTGGTCAGTGCTGTGGCCGACAAGGATTTTGTCAAGGATCCGGGTCTGCATCGCACCATGCTCGGTGATGGATTGGCCTGTCTGGCAGCATCGATTTTTGGTGGCCCTCCCGTGACCACCTATAGCGAGGTGACCGGTGCCATGCAGATTACCCGCATTACCAGCCCAGTGGTCATCCGCATTGCGGCGGGCACGGCTATTGTCTTCTCGATCATCGGCAAACTGAGCGCGATCCTGCAGAGCATTCCCAGCGCAGTGCTGGGCGGCATCATGCTGCTGCTGTTTGGCTCGATTGCTTCGGTAGGTATCCAAAATCTGATTAATAATAAGGTGAATTTGGATCAGACCCGTAACATCATCATCGTGAGCGTCGTCTTGACGCTAGGCATTGGCGGCGCCATTATTCCGATGGGCTCGTTCTCGCTTAGCGGCATCGGCCTCGCGGCGGTGGCTGGTGTGGTTCTCAACCTCGTCATTCCCAAGGCTAAAGAGGCATAATGCAGGGCGCACATACATAAGCCCTACGTCATAATGATTTCAGAATTGATGCAGCGTCCCCGTGGGGCGTTGCATTATTCTATTGTCGCGTCTTCTCTTCCTCTTGGACCTGCTGGGGCTGTTGGGGCTCGGGCGTGTTCTTCTTGATGTAAATGGCAGCGGCCTGGACGATGATGGACAAGGCATAAAACAGCATGCCACAGAATATTTCACTGAAGCCGGTACTGAAGGGACGGCCAAAGCCTGCGAAGATAGCGACAGGGATAGATATCACCCCGACGGCGATGAGAACAATCGAGATGTACTTCAGAATCGATGCAAAGGATAATTGGAAATCTTTCATAACGAATACATTTTTGGGTGAATAACTGTGGCAAAGATATAGCAAAAGGATTGACTATTCTCGGCTTTTTGTCATTTCTTTTGTATATTTGTGGCCCGTTATCAAAACAAATTAAGGATGATGAGACAATTATTGACATTCATGATTGTGATGGCGCTCGCCACTGATGCTTGGGCGTGGAAGCCCTTGTTTGTGGGCCATCGCGGTTGCAACATCGGTGTGGAGAATACCGCCGAAGCCTATCGCAACGGCGTTGACGTGTATGGCTATGACGGGCTGGAGTGTGACGTCAGAGTGACCAAAGATGGCTTCTATGTCATCAGCCATGACGAGACCACCAACCGCTTGGGCGGCCATCTCACCGTGGCCGATGCCACCTATGCCGAACTGCGCGCCGAGGAATATACCCAGACGCGCGGCGGTGTGACCTATACGGGGCACATCTGCACCGTGGCCGAGTATTTGGCCATCTGTGTCGAGAAGGGGGTCTTTCCCGTTATCGAACTCAAGTGGACTACCGGTATCAATAACAACGACATGAGCAACTTTGACGGCTTGGCTCATCTGGTCATTGATCAGGGGCTTGCCGACAAGGTCATCTTCCTCACGTCGATGAAGAAATCCCAAGAATATATTGCCGAGCACTATCCGCAGTTCACCCGTCAGTGGCTGTGCAATGCCAACTGGGAGGGCAATGAGGAGTGGTGCTGCCAATACGGTTTGAATCCCAGCATCTCTATCGGTAACTTCGATGCCAATACTGTGAAGAGTTTCCACCGCATGGGGCTGAATGTGGCTATGTGGACGGTAGACTCTAGAGAAAACTACCTGAAGTATGGCAATATGGGCGTCTATATGATGACTTGCAATTCGCTTAATCCCAGCGATATGCCCGATCTTGAAGATGTCGATTGGGGTACCGATGCCCTGCAGGAGCCGCAAGGCGATACTCTTGCGATCAGCACCACCGAGTATTACAGCCCGTCGACGGGTATGTGCATCTCGAAGGGCGTTGCTGCTGGTGGCATCTGCATCAGTGTCACCCACTTGAGTGACGGCTCTGTCCTGGCCCGCAAAGTCTTGTTGAATCCGTGACAGCACAATGACCAGACGGCTCCTCAAATATGGCTTGATAATCTGGGCGTTGGCACTGGCTTCACTGCCGTGTCGGGCGGGCCGATTTGTCGACGATTCGCTCAAGGTGGATGGCCACATGCGGCACTTCGCCATGTATCTGCCTGATGATTTGCGGGCTCAAGCCCCGTTGGTGTTTATCCTGCATGGTTACGGTGCGGGCATCTGGCGTGAGAACCCCATGTTGGCGGCAGCCGATCGTCATGGCTTTGCCGTGTGTCTGCCGCAGGGGCTAAAGGACCCTCAGGGCAAGCCCAGTTGGAATGTGGGCTATCCTTTCCAGCAAGGCTGGAGGGTGGATGATGTCAAAGCCCTATGCCGCATCGCGCGCTATGTGCAGAAGCGCTATCACTTGAGCCGGCCGAACACCTTCCTCACGGGCATGTCCAATGGGGGAGAGATGTGTTACCTGATGGCCTATAGCAAGCAGTCAACTTTCAAGGCTGTGGCGCCCATCGCTGGCTTGACCATGGCTTGGATCTACCAGTCGATGAAGGCCCAGCGCCCCATTCCGCTCATGGAAATCCATGGTACCGAAGACCGTGTCTCGGAATGGACAGGTGATATGGAGAATAAAGGTGGCTGGGGTGCCTATCTGCCCGTACCTGTTGCCATAGGATATTGGGTGGCCAAGAACCGCTGCACCCACGAGGTTACGGAGCAGGTCGAGAGCCTGCTGGGCGCTGACGGACATCCCGTGGTCAAGCATCGCTACAGCAGTCCGACGACGGGCTGCGACGTGTGGCTCTACGAAGTCATTGGCGGTGTCCACTCCTGGCACACTGCCGACATCGACACCGGCGAGGAAGTTTGGCGGTTCTTCTCCCGTTACCTCGAGTGATTAGGTCTTCTCTTAGGTGCGTTTAGACAACCATGACAAACTTATAGACAACAATTACAACTGTTTTTAGGCACGCTGGATAGCCTTTGTATTTGTTGTATTTGTTGTTTTTCTTTTAGGCGTTGTTGTGGAAAAGAAAAGGTCGAGCCATTGGAGATGTGACTCGACCTGTAAAGTTGTTGTGCCAGGGTGGGGGCTACTTGAGCATCTCCTGGATGGCGCGTTCGAGTTGGCGGTCGTGGCCCGTGATGTAGTCTTCGGGCGTGTTATAGACCTCGATGTCGGGCACCAGCGGCGTGTTTTCGCAATAGTTGCCGCGCATGTCACGGCAACCCACTTGCGGGATGCCAAAGACAAGACTGTTGTCGATCAACGTCTCCCACCACACAGCGGTCATCGTGCCGGGAACGGGTGTGCCAATCAGTTTGCCGATGCCCAGTTCTCTATAGACCCACGGGAAACCGTGGCCATTGCTGTAGTCGTCCTCACAAACGAGCACGCACGACGGCTTGGTCCATTTGTTGAACGGGTCGGCGCCTACCACCTTGCCGTGGGGCACGAAATCCTGATAGTGTTTGCCACTGAGCAGGGTGCACAGGTCGTCGTGCAGCCAGCCGCCGCCGTTGTGGCGCTCATCGACGATGACGGCCTTGCGGTTGCGGTTTCGGTCGCTGAGCAACTCGCGATAGACGGTGCGGAAACTCTCACTGTCCATCTCCTTGACATGGACATAGGCCAACTGCCCACCCGACAGGCTGTCGACCAGCGCGCGGTTGCGGTCCACCCAGCGCTTGTAGAGCAGTTCGGTTTGCTCGCCCTTGCTGATGGCCTTGACGGTGACATCAAATCGCTTGCCCTGCTTGGGGTTATAGACGCTCACGCGGATCGGTTTGCCAGCCTTGCCGTCGAGCATCCAATTGTAATCCTCGCCCTCACGGATCTCGTTGCCGTCGATCTTCTCGATGATGCAGCCAGCGGTGACGCCGGTCTTCTTAACGGCAAACGGGCCACGCTTGATGACCTCCTCGACGCGCAGGCCGTTGCCCTGATAGGTGTTGTCCAGAAACAGGCCCAGCGCGGCGGTCTTGAGGGTGGGTCCCTCGGGATTGTAACGTGCGCCCGTGTGGGAGCCGTTCAACTCGCCCAGCATCTCGCTGAGCATGTCGCGGAAGTCGTAGTTGTTGTTGATGTAGGGCAGGAAGCGCTTGTAGTTGTCGCGGTAGCCTTCCCAGTCCACACCGTGGAGGTCCTCAACGTAGAACTTGTCCTTGACCTGCTGCCAGATGTGGTTGAAGATGTACTCGCGCTCCTCCTGGGGGCGATAGTTGAAGTTGGCCTCATAGTTGACGGCCTCGGGCTTGCCCTTGGCCAGGTCCACCTTCTTGATGCCGCCACGGGTGCACAGGTACAGGTTCTTCACGTCCTTATCGGCCTGCATGGCGCCATAGCCCACGTCCTTGAGCACGATTTCGGTCTTGTTCTCGCGCAGGTCATGTTTCCACAGGTCCATGCCGCCCTCAAAGGCTGCCTGATAGT
Source organism: uncultured Prevotellaceae bacterium (assembly GCA_900320055.1). Taxonomy (GTDB): domain Bacteria; phylum Bacteroidota; class Bacteroidia; order Bacteroidales; family Muribaculaceae; genus Sodaliphilus. Next base: position 8,756 of record ONQS01000041.1, on the reverse strand, counting down.
ACAGCGTGTCGCCACCCTTGCTCAGCACCATGTCGCCCAGGCGCGACGAGTTCACCGTCAGGCGCACGATGCGGTCGCGGCAGTTCTCCAGGTCAAATTGCAGCGCGGGCACTGCGGGTTTGTCCTCGCTGGCGCCTTTTTTCTTCTTGTCGGCTTTCTTCTTGGCCGGCTTGTCGTTCTTCTTGTCGGCATCGGCCTTTTTCTGCTCCTTCTCGGCCTCCTCACGCAGGACTTTCTCCTCCTTGGTCATTGTGAAACGCTCATAGGCATCCAGGTCAAAGAACATGATATAGACATCGTCCTCTGCACCCCAACTGCCGTGGCTGCGGAATCCTGCGCGGTCGCTGGTAAAGATCATGGCTTTGCCGCCAAGCACCCACTTGCCGTTGCCCTCGTTGTAGCCGCTCTCGGTCAGGTTGTGCACCTCGCCGTTGCCGCTGGCATTGACCAGCGCCACGTCCTGGCTGTTCCAGCCGCCCGTGCCGATGTAGGACGACAGCAGCCAGCGGCTGTCGGGACTCCACTCATACCACACGTCGCCGTCGCTGTAGGAGTAGATGTACTTGCCGTCCATCAGGGTGCGCACGGCCTTGCTCTTGACGTCCACGGCGCGCAGTGTGGCGCGGTCTTCCAGAAAGGCCACACTCTTGCCGTCAGGGCTGTATGTGGGCTGGATGCTAGTCTTGCCGGTGTTGGTGAGTTGCTCCTCGACCAGGTCGGTGGCATAGGTAAACAGTTTCTCGTCCTTATTCTTGATGCTGGTCTGGTAGATCTGCCACATGCCGCCGCGCTCGCTGTCATAGACGATGCTGCGGCCGTCGGGCGAGAAGTCGATGGTGCGTTCCTGCTCGGGAGTGTTGGTCACCTGCTTGGTAGTGCTGTAGTCCACCGAGGTCACATACACGTCGCCATGCATCACAAAGGCCACCTCCTTGCCGCTGGGCGATACGCTGACTGCGGTGGCGCCGCTCCTCTTGATCTGGCGCACAAGTTCCCTTTCGGTCTGATCGGCAGCGATGGTGATGGGCACCCGCTGGGGCTCACTGCCCTCGCGCAGGGTGTAGATTTCACCATTATAGCCATAGCACAGTGTGCCGTTGCTGGCCACGGTCAGGAATCGCACGGGATTCTTGGTATGGTGGGTAAGTTGCATGGGCTTGCCGCCAACGGTGCTCTTGTACACGTTGAAGGTGCCGTCCATTTCGCTCAGGTAGTAATAGGCCTGGCCGTCGGGAGCCCAGCGCGGTGTGCGGTCCTCGCCGTTGAAGGTCGTCAACTTGGTGAACTGGCCGTCGCGCTTGAGCCATACGTCACGAGTGATTGACGAGGTGTGATGCTTGCGGAAGGGGTCCTCATAGCCCTTGATGTCGTGATACAGGATGTCGCCGCGGCTGTTGACGCTCAGATCCTGCATCGGCAACTCCGAGAACAGCCGCGCGCGGCCGCCGCTGGTGCTCACCTGATACACCTGCGGAAACGAGCGGCTGGCAAACAGAATGGACTGGGCCGTGGGCATATCGGTGGCCTCGAAGAGCACCGTGGCGTCGTTCAGGAAACAAAGCGGCGTCTCGTTGCCGCTATCGGTGGTCAAGCGACGGGGCGTGCCGCCGTCCTTGCCCACGACATACACGTCGAGACTGCCCTCGCGCGCCGAGGCAAAGGCCACTTGCTGTCCATCGGGGCTCCACACGGGATAGGCGTCGTAGGCCCCATTGGTGGTCAACTGATGGGCTGTGCCGCCCTGCACGGGAACGGTAAACAGGTCCCCCTGATAAGAGAAAGCGATGGTTTGCCCGTCGGGCGAAATGGCGCTAAAGCGCATCCACAAGGGATTGTCCTGGGCTGTAGCACTGATGGCCAGCAGCGACGCTGCAATGAAGCCCAATTTTCTGTTGATACTCATATTTGAATTGAATAGTTTGGTTATTAGTTTGTCGCAAAGATACATAAAAACCCTCTATCCCCTCTTCCGTAAATGAAAAAATGTCATTACCTTTGTCTTTGATCTACCGTATATCATACAGTATCATGGCAAAAAGTGACTATATCAAGGCCAATCGCGATTGGCCCGCCGCCAAGGCACAGGAGGCAGGCGTCATGCCGCTGCCCAAAGGTATCTATTACAAAGTGCTGACCCGTGGCAACCAGTCGAGCCCAACACCCAACCGTGGCAGTGCCAGCCACGGCGGGTGGGACTGTAGAAAATTTTTCCACACTCAACTATCTGGAAATGAGTGGATCAACGCCTTGGCTTGCTTTTAGCGGTGAGGCATATTTGTTTCTTGATTATGAATCGATAAAACGATAACAGCAATGAGAAAGATATTATTAATCGTGGCAGCCTTGTTTGCCCTGGCAGCATGCGGCAACAAGCAGGCGGATGCCCCCGCCAGTGCGGGCAGCGAAACAATCACTAACGACACCATCAGTAAAGAGACTATGCAACACAACATGCAAGAGGTACAGGCCTACCTCAAAGAGTGTGGCGCCTTCTTTATCGCCACCAGCGACGGCGACCAGCCGCGCGTGCGCCCCTTTGGCGTTTCAGAGATCATCAACGACCGCCTCTACATCATGACGGGCAAGGTCAAGGACGTCTACAAGCAGATGGACAAGAACGGCAAATTCGAGATCTGCGCCCTGAAGCCCTCGGGCAGTGAATGGATGCGCCTGAGCGGCACGCTGGTCAATGACGAGACCCTGGCCGTCAAAGAGGAGTTCCTGAACCGTAACGAGAGCCTCAAATCGATGTACAAGGCCGACGATGACAACATGGCTGTACTCTACATCACCGACGCCACCGCTCGCTTCTGCTCCTTCTCTGCACCCGAGCGGGTCGTGAAGTTCTAACTCGCTATCTGACTGAATGATGAAACGAAACAACCAACAGACAGCGCGCATCCGCAAGATGGAGCGTTGCCTAGTGTCCGCATCGGCAGCCGTGAAGCGCCTCGAAGCGGCACTCGACAGGTATGAGAGCGTCCGGCAAGCCATTGCCGCCCTCGACGAGTACTACGGCAGCGACCTGTGGCGGCAGGACCTCGCCGACGACGAAGCCGGCCTCCTGCCCGAGAACCTCAAGCGAGGCGTCCTCAGCCAAGACGCCATTTGGAACCTCCTCGCCGACGTCCACACCCTCACCACCCGCCTCCGCACCCTCACCACCCAATCAGAGAAACAATAACCTAGTTATCGGAACAGTTGAGTATGGAATATAAGATGTTGAATAATGGGGTCGAGATGCCGATGGTGGGGCTCGGAGTGTATAACATCTCGCGGCGTGAGACGCAGCGTGTGGTGGAAACCGCTATAGAGGTAGGCTATCGCAGCATCGACACGGCGGCCGTCTGGTCGATTCTGGAGCACATCGCCCGCTTCCATGCCGAGCAACTGTCGAGCGAGGCTACCAAGGCCAACGATCTGCTGACGCGCTTCGAGAACCTGCTTAGCAGGTACTATAGCGATGGCACCTACCGCGAGCATGGCCTACCCACGGTGAAGTATTGTGCTCAGGGACTCTTTCTGTCGCCCAACTACTTCGGCGACCTGATCAAGGAAATCACGGGCGACACGGCTGGCAATACCATCCGGCGCTTCGTCATGAAGCGTGCCCAGCAGTTGCTCTTCAGCGGCTGCTCGGTCAGCCAGACCGCCGACCAACTGGGCTTTGATTATCCACAGCACTTCACCCGCATGTTCAAGAAGTGCTATGGCATGTCTCCCAGCGACTACCTCAAGCAGATGAGGAGTAAGTGAGAACTATCGTGTTTGTGACCTACGAGTGAAATCCAAATCCAAAACAGACAATATTGACTATGACACTACAAGAAGCGATTAGGGCGCGTCACAGCGTCAGGGCCTACACAGCGCAGCCGCTGAGTGAGGCCCATTGCCGTGTGCTGCAAGAAAAGATTGCCGAGGTCAACCGCCTAGGCCGGTTGCACGTCCAGTTCATCCAGAATGAGCCGCGGGCCTTCCAGGGACCGCTGGCCAAGTACGGCAAATTCCGCGGAGTGACCAATTATCTGGTCATGGCAGGGGTAAAAGCCGACGACCTGGACGACCGCATCGGCTACTATGGCGAGCAGTTGGTGCTGCTGGCCCAGACACTCGGGATGAACACCTGCTGGGTGGGACTCAGTTATACCAAGGTGCCAGGCACCTATGTCCTCGACGAGGGCGAGGTCATCAAGGCCTACATTGCCATCGGCTACGGCGCGACGCAGGGCGCGACGCACAAGATCAAGCGCATCGATCAGGTGAGCAATGTCAGCGACGCCACTCCCGAGTGGTTCCGTCGGGGCGTCGAGGCTGCTTTGCTGGCACCCACGGCTGTCAATCAGCAGAAGTTCTCCTTCGAGTATCTGGGTGTGAAAGATGGCCGCCATCAGGTGCGTGCCCACAAAGGCTTTTCCCTGATCGGCTATACACACATGGACCTGGGTATCGCCAAGTACCACTTCGAGGTCGCCGTCGGACCAGAAAACTTCGATTGGGCTTGATGGCTGGTCATTGAAGAAGGTTTGTAAACTCTGATATATTTACTAGCGAAAATCAATTAATAACACAGAAAACTATGAAAAAAGTAATCGTGATTTCAACGAGCCTCAGGCCTGGCTCAAACAGCGACATGCTGGCCGACAAGTTCGTCGAGGGCGCCAAGGCCGCTGGCAACGACGTCGAGAAAATCTCCCTGGTGGGAAAAAACATTCAGTTCTGCAAAGGTTGTCTGGCTTGCCAGAAGTTGGGCCGCTGCGTCATCAATGACGATGTTAACGATATCATGGCGCGGGTTCTGAAGGCTGATGTCATTGCATGGGCAACACCAATCTATTATTATGAGATGAGCGGGCAGATGAAAACCCTCATCGACCGCATGAATGCCATGTACCCGCTTGACTACCAGTTCCGCGACGTTTATCTGCTGACCACCGCTGCCGAGGCCGAGGAGCACGTCTGCAAGCGCACTGAGACGGGCCTGACGGGCTGGATTGACTGCTATCCCAAGAGCCGCTTGGCAGGTCACCTCTTTTGCGGCGGCGTGGGTGCTCCACGTGAGATTGACGGCAACGACAAACTGCAAGCCGCCTATGATCTGGGAAAGGCAGTGTGATCATCCACAGGTAGCACATTAATATTCCAAGCCGACCAGAATCATTTTTTTCAATCAACAGGGGCAAGAAAGATCAGAATGATGATTAACAATCTGTCTTTCTTGCCCCTGTTGTGTTCAACATCATGTTGAATGGATTTGTTTATTCTCTACCGGAAATAATAAAATAATGCGGGCAATGTGCAATTTTGATAGACAAGCGACGTTTATTATGACAGAAACACATAAAACCAGTACATAGCAGACAATGAAAACAAAGAAGATTTGGATACTCGCTTGTGCGATGCTTGTCGCTCTCGCATCATGCAACAAGGACAATGATAATGAAATGTGGCTGACTCACCAGCAGAAAGAAACCTACGGGCAGAATATCGCGGGCGAATATACTGGTCAGTTGATTGTTACCTATACCGACAAGGATAGCAAGGTGACGATTGATGAGGAAGGACATCGCAGTATCGAGGCCTATAGGGAAACCCTTGACAACATGCAATTTGATGTGTCGGACTACAAGATGCGCCATGTCTTCTTGCAGGACTTTCCCGTGTCGCTGATCGCTAGGGTGGTGGATGCCGATATGGTGTTGAGCCAGGCCCTTGCAAGCGCCGCGCCAGTCGCCGTCACGGCCAGTTACGACTTCGGCTACGATACCGACTACTCGCACATCAACTGGGCCTTCACGCCCAACGTGATGCCGCTATCGCTACATTATGGCGGAGAGGATCACCATATCCGCATCGAGTTTAACAACAACAGCCAGTATTACACATTCACCCAGGAAGCACTGGGACAGCCCGAGGCGTTCCGCTCCATCGCCAGCCAAGGCATCAATCTGCAACTGCAAGCCATTTATGACGGCTCCACCCTGGTTCAGCGCTTCAACTCAGCCGATGACAACTACATGCACATCACCTTCAGGATGCCCCGCTAAAGCATTCTTTGGCTTTGGCTCAATGCCCAAAGAAATCGGCAAAATGACATTGTTTCCCGAAGATTAACTATCAAGAACCACCCTTGCCAATCGATTGAGTTCATCTATGTCAATAGCCTCAAGTGTCACTTCCTCAGGCTCAAGGTCTAGAAGAAATTGCATATAGGTAGGAAGGGTAAGCAGGTCTCCATCGCGACCAATATTATAGTCGCCGAACTTGATGAAATGCTTCACCCCATATTTCTCGGGATGTTTCCTCACGGTGGCGAAACTTTTGGCCTGGGCGTTTCTGGCTTTCACCTCTACAGGTACGCATTCACCCTTATACCTGATGAGGAAGTCCAGTTCCAGACCAGAATCTTTCTGGAAGTAATAAAGGCTCTGCCCTTTCTTGATAAGCGTATCAGCCATAAGACTTTCAAAAATGGCACCTTTATAACCACCCAGATTGCCTTGAAGAATGTCGGCCCTTGTAGAGGGACTCAACATGGCAACGAGCATTCCTATGTCAGCAGTATAGACCTTAAACACATTGTCGATTGCATTCCCTTCCAGCGGAAGCCCTGTTATGTGGGTATTGTAGCACCGACGGATGATGTCAGCATCTTCAAGCCATTGCAGTGAGTCCCTGTATAATACGCCACGACCACCCTCTTTTACCTTTGAATACTGGAATTTTTTGTTTTCTTTGGCCAATTGTTTAGGGATGGAATTGAAACAGGCCCTAATGTGTGCTTTGTCCTTATCATCGGCATACTTTACCATGTCTGAACGGTACTCCTTGAGGATGGATTTCCATACCTCATTCACGACGTTCATGTTATTTGTCTCTAACAGGGCATTTACAGCAGCAGGAAGCCCTCCCACAGCAACATATCGATTCAGCAGCGTTTTCATGGCAACGTGGATGCCTTCTGGCACGGGGATTTCTTCTGCTAAACAGTGCTTCAGTGCGTTGATGATATCGTCACTCACATTATTCGCCCATAGGAATTCTTCAAAATCAAGCGGGTACATTTCCACAATCTGCTCATAGCCAACGGGAACGGAATTGGAGCCTCTTCCCTGCTGAATGACGTTCCTCGATCGCTTTTTCTTTTCTTCTTGCCCATAGCCTTGCACGCCAAGCAACGAACCTGTTGCAATGATGTCGTATCTGCCATCCTCTTTAAAGAACTTCAGACTTGTGCGCGCTTCAGGACAATCCTGGATTTCATCCAAGATAATACAGGTTTCTCCCGGGACAAACGATGTGTCTCTCATTTGGGCAGACAAGTTGAGGATAATGCTGTCCACATCCTTTGAACCGTAGAACGCTGTCTTTCTCTCCTCTTGCTTGATAAAGTTGATATAAGCCACGTGCTTATAGTTTTCCCTCGCAAATTCCAGTGTGATAAATGTCTTTCCACACTGGCGAATACCCATAATTACGAGCGGTGAGTGGCTGGGGTTATCCTTCCAACTCATTAAAGTTCCTGATATTCTTCTTTTTAGCATCATGACATACCATCTTTATTTTGGCTGCAAAAATACATTTTTCCAACGAGTTTTGCAACATTTGATGACTTTTTTCCAGCGAGTTTTGCAATATTTGATGACTTTTTTTCAGCGAAGTGACAACTTTTAGTTCTTACTATCCTAAAGTTAGAGGCCTATTTGTCGATGTTGCGGTGATTGGCGCATGATCATGAGTTCCTGAATATTGCTGATAAACGAGGCGATGCCTAAGGTCATGAGCAACGAGATGGCCGTGATGGTGACCAGACGGGAGTTGGCGCATAGCCACTCCAGGAAAATGATGTTATGCGTGTCGAAGTGGAATAGGGGAGTATCGGATGGTGACGTGAGCAGGTAGGCGATGGATACACTTCCAACAACGAGCCCTGCAACAAAAGCCACTACTATAGCCATCTTGTAACGACTTATGGCCTCCTCTTGATACTGCTTGATGTACTCCACAGCGTCAAGGCGCTGAGTCAGTGAGGACATAAAGGCATCCTTGTCATCGAATTGCGGTTTATGGGCGAGGAAGAGTTCCTCGAGTGCTTGATCTTTGTTCATAACTGTAGTTTTGATAAATTAGGCTGCGTCTCGGGTTAAAAAAAGAATAAATCCTTTTTGTTCACCTCTCAACTTGCTCTAATTTTGGCTTTAAGTTTGTCACGGCCACGTGAGAGTTGTTGCTTGACCGCACCCTCGCTTGTGGCGGTGATTGCGGCGATCTCTTTGATACTGTAGCCGTTAAGGTAGTACAGCGTGATGGACGAGCGTTCCTTGGGTGGCAGGGTGCGCAAGGCAAGGTAGAGATCTTGATGCTCGAAGGAGGAATCGGTGGCTGTGCCGCTGATGAGCGCTCGTGCCTCATCGATGCTGTCCATCGTGCGGCAACTCGCCTTGTGGCTGAGGAAGGTATTGTAAGCGATCTTGAAAAGCCACGCACGGAACTTCCCTTTATCCTGATAGCCAGCCAACGAGAGGTATGCCTTGACCAGGGCATCCTGGGCCAAGTCGTCGGCATCACTCTTGTTGCCGCAGCACAGGGCGAGCAAGAAGCCTCGCAGGGCCTCTTGCTCGCGCTCGACATGCGCTATGAATACTTCGCGGGTCACCCGATCATCATTGTTGTTCGGCCATTCTTCTCTCCTCGGCTTCAATCTCCTTGGCGAGCATCTTCTTGCCCACGAAATAATTGACAAGAAATGCAATGCCCAC
>ONQS01000043.1 GCA_900320055.1 uncultured Prevotellaceae bacterium | reverse complement strand
ACCCCGCTGGGGCGGATTTCCGAAGCGTAGCGAGGACAGCCGCCCCGGCGGGGTGCCGAGTAGAGACCTCTGTCGCCCCGGGGCGACCCCATTGTATCATTCTTTCAGGAAGAACCGCTCATCAATCTCACCGCCACAGTCCAGGATGAAGCGCCTGTATTCTTCGGCAAAGGTAGCATTAATTTCTGGTTCAATTACAAGGACGCCCCAATTGGGGTCGCCTCCAGCGACAATCTCATTTATCTTTTTCCCCCAGTGAATCAGATGAGTGAGCCAATTTTTTCCCTCATTTAAAATATTAGGCCTGGTCAATATCAGGTATTACTAGCCCTCATTCAAATAACGGATAAGAAATTGCTTATTAGTGTAGCAGCTTTTGGGGGGGGCGTGCGCTCCCCCTTTTTGCGCCGTCGGGCGCCTTTCCGCGCCCTTAAACGCCGCATCGGCTTGTTGGAAAGCGCTGTCGGTCAGGCGTCGGGAGGTTTCTAAAGGGTTATGGAAGGCGTTGAGGTCGGTCCTGTGAGGCGCGCTGATGTTACAGAAAGCGCGGGGGAGTGGGGTTGGCTTTGTCGTGTTTTTTGTAACTTTGCGAATCTTAAATGAAATAATATGGATTGATTATGAAACGGTTATTATCGATGGTGCTGGGCGTGGCTGTGGGCTTGACGGTGCTGGCCGCGCAGCCGCACAAGACGTTGCGTGAGTGGGGGTTCCCGACGGGCATTTTTGCCACGGGACGGTATAATGCCATCACCGATGTGCCTGGTGTGACGGTGGGCCATGTGACCCTGATCGAGGGCGACAACGTGCGCACGGGTGTGACGGCGATTGTGCCTCATCAGGGCGATATCTTCCGCCATAAGGTGCCGGCTGCCATCTGTGTGGGTAATGGGTTCGGCAAACTGGCGGGGGTGACTCAAGTGCGCGAATTGGGCAATATCGAGACGCCCGTGGTGCTGACCAACACGCTGAGCGTGGCGGCTGGCATCGAGGGGGTGGTGCGCTACACGCTGATGCAGCCCGGTCACGAGGATGTGCGCTCGGTCAATGCTGTGGTGGGGGAGACCAATGATGGCCGCTTGAACGACATACGCGGCATGCACGTCACGCCGCAGATGGTCATTGACGCCATCAACAAGGCCCATGGCGGGCCTGTGCAACAGGGCAACGTGGGGGCCGGCACGGGCACCATCTGCTTTGGCTATAAGGGGGGAATCGGCACCTCGTCGCGTGTGTTGCCCGCATCGCTGGGCGGATACACTGTGGGTGTGCTGGCTCAGACCAACTATGGCGGCATCCTCGAGATTGATGGCGTGCAGGTGGGCCAGCGGCTTGAGAAGCATGATTTCATCGACCATGTCAAGCAGACCGAGAATGTGGATGGCTCGTGCATGATGGTTGTCATTACCGACGCTCCGCTCGACTCGCGCAACCTGGAGCGCCTAGCCAAGCGTGCCATGATGGGCCTGGCCAAGACCGGGGGCATCGCCAGCAATGGCAGCGGTGACTATGTCATTGCCCTGTCGGTCGCTCCAGGCAACCTCGTTGATGACGGTGCCAAGACCATCACCTCGACCGTGCTGGCCAATGGCGAGATGTCGTCGCTGTTTGCCGCCACCATCGAGGCGACTGCCGAGGCGCTGTGGAACTCCCTGTTTATGGCCGAATCCATGACGGGCCGCAATGGCAATCACGTCGATGCCCTGCCTGTGGAGCAGGTGCTGGAGATGCTGCGCAACCGATAGTGTGGACAGATAAGAAAAGGAGAGCCGGGGCATGGATCCACGCCTCGGCTCTCCTTGTTATGCATAGGGAAGCCTCTTATTCGTCAAAATAACCGCTACCAGAGCCACTGGTTGTGACGTGGAAGCCGGCATCCTTCAACTCCTGGTCGCTACGCTGCTTGCTGTACAGGCCTACGCGCTCCAAATCGTAGGAGCCGTCTTTCTTGACCGTGATGCGCACGAGCAGGTCGTCGCCACCGTTGGGGTGGTCCACAAAGTTCATCGACGGCATGGTGATGTGGCGCACGCCGCCAAACATGCGGTCGTCCCACGCATGCACGTGGCCGCAGAACAAGATGGTCGTTTTCCAGTCGGCCAGTTTGTCGAGCAGGTAATACAGTTCCTCGCGGCAGTAGGTCGAGGCAAACTCGTTGTACGAGGGGCGGAAGATGTTGGTGTGGGTGAACACAAACGTTTTGCGGATCTCCTTCTTGTCGCGCTGGAACACGCCGTTCTCGATCTCATCAATCTGGAACTCACCCAGGGTGCCGTTGGCCGAATCGATGAAAATGAAGCGGTCAATAGGACCATTCTCGCCCATCTGAACCGTGAATTCATAGAAGGACGTCTTGAACAAATCGCTGAACAGGGCCCAACCGTTGTGAGTGATGTCGTGGTTGCCTACGACGGGATAAAAGGGAACGCGGTAGTCTTGCAAGTTGTCAAAGCAACCAGTGCGCTTGTCGATATAGATGGTCTTTCCCGAAAACTCGCTCAATTCTTCATCGACTGTGAGATACTTATCTGCCCAGTCTACCTTGAACAGGTCGAGTGCAAGAGCGGTGTTGAAGTAGTACTCGGCCTTGGTGTCGGCTAGGTCGCCCAGGTGGCAGTAGAACAAGTCACCATGTTCCATACCCGTTTCCAGCATCTCGGTCAATCGCCCGGGGTCTTTAGTGATGTGGCTGTCGCTGCCTACCAGAAATGAGTATTCGCCCATGTCGTTGGGCAGGATCTTGTCTAGGGCGACGTCTATATAGGAATAGTTGACCAGCGACTGCTTCACGCGGTCGTCAACACTGGTGTTGCCCATGAGCACACCCTGGGGGCTAACTTTCTCACACGAGGTGAAGGCTATTGATGCCGACAGCAGCGCGGCGGCTGCCATGAGGCTATATGATATTGACTTTTTCATTGTTATTTCCATCGATAGATTAAACCAACCTTGCCTATTGTCTCATACTTGCTCGCCAACTGGCTCATCGAGCCGGCGGGGCGGATGTCAAACTCCCCGAAGAGTTTGAACCGGGGCGAAAAACGGTAGTAGAAGTCCAAACCCCAGTTGATGTTCCAGTTCTCGTAGTAGAAGTCGTCATAGTTGCGGAACAGCAGGCCCACGTTCCAGCGATGGGTGCGCGGGCGCAGTGTGGCATGGGCGCCAAAGGTGAGCGTCAGCGGCTCGGTGTAGTGGTCACCCATCATGTTGTAGCCGATCAGCGAGCCGCCCAGGGTGATGTCCCAGTAACCGCGCTCAAACCGGACTGACATGTTCCCCACGTTCTCGTTGGTGTTGAAACGGTGATAGTGGTTGAACATGTATTCGGCCGAGGCAAACATGTGGAACGACTTGACCTTCAAGTGGTACTCGCCCTTGGCCTTGAAGCCGTACAGTTCCTTGGTGTACTGCATGTTGGCGCCGCCGTCAATACTCCAGTGGTCGTTGAAGTAATGCTTGTAGTGCACGGTGTTGCCGATGCAAGGACCGGTAATGATGTTCTTGCCAGTGGTCAATGAGAGGGAAATTTCGTTCTTGTTCTCTCCGTCAAAAGTGTGTTCCCCGCTATAGTATTGAGCCATGGCGGTGCTCATCACCATGGGGAACAGCAATAGCAGAATAAAACGTTTCAATTTAATCATGTTGCGTATTCTATAATATGGACCGTGGTGTCAAATTCGGTACAAATTTACTACTTATTTTTCTATTTTATGGCAAATAATCCACGTTTCCTTCCAATCATGGCCCACTCAGTGGGCTCGTTGCGAAAAAATGACTACATTTGTGCTCCAAAAACATATTATTTTTTTTAATGTAAAGTTATCATCTATATGTTACTCATGATTAATACCAAGTCACTGCTACTGCTGGCCATTGTGGCGATTATTGCGATATCGTGTGCTAGGGCTTTGAGCAAGGGGGCAAGCAACAGTAAGGCGCTGGCCGCCTTTGCCAGCGTGGGTGTCGATGAGTTCCAGACCTTTATCGCCAATCCCGCGGTGCAACTGCTCGACGTGCGCTCCCGCGATGAGTTTGACGAGGGACACATTGCCGGTGCCACGCTCATCGACGTGAACGACAGCACGTTTGTCGAGCAGGCGATGGCGATCCTCGACAAGCAGCGTCCTGTCGCCGTCTATTGCCGCAGCGGACGACGCAGCGCGCGCGCTGCCAACCTGCTCTCGGCCCAAGGCTGTCAAGTGACCAACCTTGCCGGTGGCGTCATGGCATGGCAGGATGCCGGAAAGGCTCTGGTGAAATGACCTCGCCACGCAAGCATTATCATGTGGTGGCCGCCGTCATCGAGGTGGACGGCAAAGTGCTGTGCATGCAACGCGGCACCACCCGTTACAGTTACACGAGCCACCTGTGGGAGTTCCCTGGCGGCAAAATCGAGCCGGGTGAGACACCCCAGCAGGCTTTGCACCGTGAGTTGCTCGAGGAGATGGACCTTGACGTCGAGGTGCGCGAGTTGCTTGCCACCGTCACTCACGACTACCCCGATTTCACCATCACCCTGGCCGCCTATCGCTGCACGGCCCCTACGCGCCACTTCCTGATGCGCGAGCACGCCGCCTTCTGCTGGCTCCCGTGGAATGAACTGCCGTCGCTCGACTGGTGCGCCGCCGACGCCCGCCTGATAGAACAATTTCCCTAACCACTCTAAGCCCTAACCCCTAAAATCAAGAGGCACTTCTCAATGAAGTGCCTCTTGATTTATGCCTCCAGGTCGATGTTGAATTGCTCGTGCCAGGGCAGGCCCTGCTTGTTGAGCACCTCCAGGAACGGATCGGGATCAAACTCCTCGACGTTGTGCACGCCCGGCTTCCTCCACAGTCCCTTCAGGAACATCATGGCGCCCGTCATGGCGGGCACGCCGGTGGTGTAACTAACGGCCTGCATGCCAGTCTCCTCATAGGCCTTGTGGTGGTCGCAGTTGTTGTAGATGTAGTAGGTGAGCGGCTTGCCTTGCTTGTCCAGACCGCCGATGCGGCAACCGATGCTCGTCTCGCCGGTGTAGTTCTCGCCCAGGTCCTGCGGGTTGGGCAGCACGGCTTTGAGGAACTGCAGCGGCACGATGTCCATGCCCTGGTAGTTGATGGGCTCGATGCTGGCCATGCCGATGTCCTGGATCACGCGCAGGTGGGTCAGGTATTCCTGGCCGAAGGTCATCCAGAAGCGTGCGCGCTTGATGGTGGGGAAGTTGATCACCAGCGATTCGAGTTCCTCGTGATACATCAGGTAACTCTCGCGCGGACCGATCATGGGGTAGGTGAGCGGCTTGTGGATCTCCAGAGCGCCGGTCTCCACCCACTTGCCGTTCTCCCAGTAGCGGCCCTTCTGCGTGATCTCGCGGATATTGATTTCGGGGTTGAAGTTGGTGGCGAAGGCCTTGCCGTGATTGCCGGCGTTGCAGTCCACGATGTCCAGCGTGTGCATCTCGCTGAAGTGGTGCTTGGCGGCATAGGCGGTGTACACGCCGCTCACGCCTGGGTCAAAACCGCAGCCCAGGATAGCCGTCAGACCGGCCTGCTCAAAGCGCTCGCGGTAAGCCCATTGCCAACTGTACTCGAAGTGGGCCTCGTCGCGCGGCTCATAGTTGGCGGTGTCCAGATAGTGAACGCCGCAGCGCAGGCACGCCTCCATGATGGTCAGGTCCTGATAGGGCAGGGCCAGGTTGATGACCATGTCGGGGCGATGGCGCTCCAGCAGGCCCACGAGTTGGTCCACGTCGTCGGCATCCACCTGGTCGGTGCTGATGTTGTCCTTGCCGATGGCGCGGGCCACGGCGTCACACTTTGCGCGGTTGCGCGAGGCAATCACGATCTCGTTAAACACGTCAGGATTTTGGGCGCACTTGTGGGCGCACACGGTGCCGACGCCACCGCAACCGATGATAATGACTTTGCTCATAACAGGTATTCCGTTTTCATTAGTTTTGCGCAAATTTAGTATAATTTGCTCAAGAGGCAAAATAATAGGGGCCATTTTTAGCGCCGGGCGCCGCATTTTACTTGTGTTTGGCGGCCTGTGCGGGGCGGCATGGCACATCGGTCGGCACTGGGCAAATCATCGATTTGGTCGATAAAAACTGTGGAATCATCTAATTTATTTGTCCCGTATGATGGTTTTCGACTAACTTTGCACCATATTTATAATATAGATATACTCGACACCGACATGAAAAAGATACTTTCTCTTCTGGTCGTAGCGTTCGCTTGCTTGACTCCGATGATGACCCGCGCAGCCGTCATCAATGGCGTGCTGGTCGACAGTCAGGACACCACCGAACTCATCGAGGCAACCGTCAGGCTGCTGATGACCAACAAGGACAGCACCCTGGTCAAGGGCACCACCACCGACATGAGCGGTGTGTTCAACATCAAGGGTGTGAAGGCGGGCAAGTACCTGCTGCGTTTTTCCTATCTCGGTTACAACGATGTGATCAAGCATGTGACCGTGGGCGACGACGGCCGCGACGTCAACATGGGCGTCGTCAAGATGGATCCTAACACCATCATGCTCAAGGAGGCTGTGGTGGTGGGCGTCAAGAGCCCGATTACGGTCAAGGAGGACACCATCGAGTTCAATGCCGACACCTATAAGACTCAGGCCAATGCCGTGGTCGAGGACCTGCTCAAGCGACTGCCTGGCGTGGAGGTGGGCACCGATGGCAAGATCACGGCCAATGGCAAGGAGGTGAAAAAGATCCTGATCGACGGCAAGGAGTTCTTCAGCGACGACCCCACGGTGGCCAGCAAGAACATTCCCGCCGAGATGGTCAATAAACTGCAGGTGATCGACCGCAAGAGCGACCTGGCGCGCCTCACGGGCGTGGACGATGGCGACGACGAGACGGTCATCAACCTCACGGTCAAGAAGGGGATGAACAATGGCTGGTTTGGCACCGTCAATGCCGGCTATGGCACCGACAAGCGCTATGCGGGCAATGTGATGATCAACCACTTCCGCGACGGCAATCAGTTCACCCTGCTCGGTGGGGGCAACAACACCAACAACCTGGGATTTGGCGACGGCGCTTCGGGGCGTTTCCAGCGCTTCGGCGGAGACCGTGGCGTGACCAAGTCGCAGTATGCCGGCATCAACTTCAACATCGGCAGCAAGGAGGACGAGCACTTCCGCGTGGGGGGTGACATCATGTACAGCCACAGCGACCGCGACACCCGCACGAGCACCGCTCGCCAGTATCTCCTCCAGGACTCCACCAGTTATGAGAATTCCAGCACGGTCGCCCGCGATCGTGGACACAACCTGCGGGGCGACTTCCGCATGAAGTGGGAGGTCGACAGCAACAACACCATCGACTTCCGTCCCAACTTCTCGTTCAACTTCAACAAGAGCGAGCGCGGCGACACCTCTAGCCTCTTTGCCGGCGATCCCGCCCGGACGGCCGTCAACCGCAGTCTGAGCAATTACTTCAACGATGGCAAGAGTTACGAGTGGGGAGCGCGCCTGATCTATAACCACAAGGTGGCCAGCCACCCCGGCCGCAGCCAGTCGCTGATGCTCAACTACTCCTACAGCAATGTGCGCGAGGATGCCGATACCTATACCGACAACACCTACTATCTTGTCCCCGATCAGGACCAACTCATCGACCAGACGGCCAACAACCGCCGCAAGACCCACAGCGTCACGGGACGCATCTCTTGGACAGAGCCCATCGGCAACGTCAAGAATGCCCGCTTCCTGGAGTTCTCCTATCGTGGCAACTACCGCTTCACCACCAGCGACAAGATGGTCTATGACAATGATCGAGAGGGCATCTGGCCGGGGGGCACGATTTCCGACCAGGAGTGGAACGAGCGCTTGAGCAACAGTTTCCGCAACACGTTCTTCAACCAGGAGTTCAGCATGGGCTTCCGCCAGGTGCGCAAGGCTTATAACCTCAATGTGGGCATCTCGGTCAACAGCGCCATGTCCAAGAGCAAGGACCTCATCAACAGTGCCCGCGACATCGCCGAGCGATGGGCGTGGTCGGTGGCGCCCTATGCGCGCTTCCGCTACAAGTTCTCCAACACGCGCAACATGAATGTCTTCTACCGCATGCGCGCCCAGCAGCCCAGCATCACCCAGTTGCAGCCCGTTGCCGACGAGAGCAACCCCAAGAATATCGTTATCGGTAATCCCGAGTTGAAGCCCACCTTCAACCACAACATCAACATCCGCTTTGCCGACTTTGCCCAGGGCGCACAGCGCAGCATCATGGCGATGGCCAACGTCGACTTTGCCCAGAACAGCATCGTCTCGACCGTCACCACCGACCAACTCACGGGTACCCGCCGCACCAGTTACACCAATGTGGGCGGCGTGTGGAGCGCCATGGCGATGAACATGCTCAGTTTCCCCTTCGGCAGCCAGAAGACCTGGTACTTCACCAGCCACATGTTTATGCGCTATGCCGTCACCAAGGGTATTACCGACGAGGTCGAGAACCGCAGCAACACCTTCCGCATCAACTACTCGCCTGGCCTGGCCTTCCGCAACAGCGTCTTCGACCTGGAGGTGCGCCCGTCCTACGGCTTCCAGAACACCACCAACTCGGTGCTCAAGGCCAACACCCGCAACATCCACACCTGGGGCGGCATGTTCAACGGCACCTACTCGGCACCCTTCGGCCTGGTCATCAGCACCGACCTGCGTTACAGCACCACCAGCGGCTACACCAGCGGTTATAACAGCGACCAGTGGATCTGGAACGGCTCGCTGGCCTACCAGTTCCTGCGCGACAAGCAGGCGGCACTCACCATCTCGGTCTATGACATCCTGGGACAGCGCAAAAACATCAACCGCAACGTCACTGGCGACTACATCGAGGACGTCATCTACAACTCTCTGGGCCGTTATGGCATGGTGACCTTTACCTACCGCTTCACCACCTTCAAGAAGGGGGAGCAGCCCAAGGGCCGTGACAATGACTTCCGTGGACCCGGCGGCTTCGGTAGACCTGGTGGACGTCCCGGCGGTCCCGGCGGTCCTGGCGGACGTCGCCCCTTCTGACACACCTGACAGGCCTCGCCTTGGCGAGGCCGTTGTCTTGTCTGTAGGTCTTCGACTTCACGCTTGCCCCCACTCATCTTCCGCATAGGCCGCAGTTTTCCTGCTGTGTGTCAGGCATCTGTGTCACTGCCGTGTTTTTTCACTGGCCGACTGATGCCTTTTCCCGATTCTTTTTACTACCTTTGCCCCGACTTTTTGAACGAAACATAATTTTTAACATACACCTATGCCTAGAATCCACATGTCACTCACGAGGCGTTACTTCCGCACCCTCAAGCGTGCGCGCCATCGCCTCAGCGGCGTCATTTGTCTGTCGATCGTTGTAGCCCTGTTCGCTGGCTTGGCCATCACCATGGGAGCCGCCAACATGCTCAACACCATCATGCACACCGCCCACGACCTCTTGCTCAACACCTGCTTCTTCCTGATGGCCGTCTGCGTCATCACCGGTGCCATCGGCCGTCTCTTCGTCGAGTTTGGCGTGGTGGACCTGCTCGAGAAGATCCTGCGCCCGCTCATGAAGCCCCTGTTCAACCTGCCCGGTATGGCTTCGCTTGGCGCCGTGCTCACCTTCCTGAGCGACAACCCTGCTATCATCACCCTCTCCCAGGATAAGCGCTTCGCCTCCCACTTCAAGAAGTACCAGTTCATCTCCCTCACCAACTTTGGCACGGCCTTCGGTATGGGACTGATTGTCATCGTCTTTATGATGGGCTACGGCTACTTCAAGGAGCCCCTCATCGGATTGGTGGGAGCCATCGGCGGCTGCATCATCTCCACGCGCCTGATGCAGCACTTCGTCAAGAAGACACACCCCGAGTATGCCGACGAGCCCGCCTGCGAACTCACCGCCGCCGACCTCAAGGTCGAGCACGAGGAGTACAAGTCGGTGTTTCTGCGCATCCTCAACTCGCTGCTCGATGGCGGACGCACGGGCGTCGACGTGGGCCTGGCCATCATCCCCGGCGTCATCATTATCTCCTCGCTGGTCATGATCCTCACCTTCTCGGCCAGTGCCGATGGCACCTACACCGGTGCCGCCTATGAGGGCGTGGCTGTTCTGCCCTGGCTCGGCGAGAAGATCGGTTTTGTCTTCCAGTGGCTCTTCGGCTTCAACGACCCGCACCTCATCGGCTTCCCCATCACCGCGCTGGGTGCCGTCGGCGCTGCCCTCGGACTGGTGCCCAAGTTCATCCAGGAGGGATGGGTCGATGGCAACGCCATCTGCGTCTTCACCGCCATCGGCATGTGCTGGAGCGGATTCTTGAGCACACACACCGCCATGCTCGACTCGATGCACTACCGCGAACTCACCTCCCGAGCCATCCTCTCCCACACCATCGGAGGCCTCTTCGCAGCCATCATCGCCCACTGGCTTTACGTCCTCATCACCCTGGCTCTATAAACTGCAGCCAGCCCGTCCGCCAGGTTTCGTCATCCCTGGTCGGCCGCCCCTGGCAGCCCCGTCCGCCAGGTTTCGTCATCCCTGGTCGGCCGCCCCTGGCAGCCCCGTCCGCCAGGTTTCGTCATCCCTGGTCGGCCGCCCCTGGCAGCCCCCCGTCCGCCAGGTTTCGTCATCCCAGGTCGGCCGCCCCTGGCAGCCCCGTCCGCCAGGTTTCGTCATCCCTGGTCGGCCGCCCCTGGCAGCCTTCGTCATCCCTGGTCGTCTATGCCGCGACTCAGTCGCGGCCCCGTCCAGTCCGTCCAGGCTCGTCCAGCCCGTCCAGCCCGTCCAGTCCGTCCAGCCCGTCCAGTCCGTCCAGCCCGTCCAGGGGGGCAATTTTTTTCAGGGGGGAGGGATAAAAAAATGACGAAAATTTTTGTGGGTTCAAAAAAAGTTGTATCTTTGCCATGAACTATATAGTACAATAACTGGTTATTTTTTACTAAGTGACTTAAAATGAAACGGTTAATCAATTCTCGGCTGTCGAGTCTGGATTCTTGGTCCGGGCTAACGTCTTTTACCCCTTAAGGCCGGCAGCCCTAGAGAAGTAACCGAAACCAATAATTCAATGTTTAAAAAGACCTTATAAATGAAGAATGGATAGAAAGTTAATTCCGAAACGATTTGACAAACTAAGATAGAGATAGGCCATTTATGCGATTGTAAAAACTCAGAAAGATACATTAATTATTTTATTAACATTTATTTATTAACAATTAAAATTTCGTTTACATTATGAAGAAATTTTTATTTACTCTTGTAGCCTTGATGATGGCAGGTAGCCTCTGCGCCGAGGAGTACCTCTACATCGAGAACTTTGAGGTTGCTCAGTCAGAACTGGGAGACATGATTGAGATCCCCGTTAAGGCTCACTACGACTATGCCGTTAGTGCATGGCAGGTAGATTTCACTTTCCCTGAGGGCATGACCTTGGAAGGTGCTGAGCAGGGCGCTGACATGACTCTCGAGTATTACAACAGAATGGGCAAGGCCACTTCTTTGAAGGCTCCTTTGTACAATTCTGATGAGAATCCTACCAGATTCATCACCGCTGTTGCTGAGGCTGGTTACACTCAGGATAAGGTGGCTTATGGCTGCGTTAAGTGGCTTGCTGGCGACTATGATGAAATGCTGTTGCTCTATGTTACTGTTTCTGCAGATTTCAAGGGTGGCGACATCGTTGTTGTAACTCAGCCCAGTTGTGGTGAAGAATATGAGGGCGTTCGTCCCGATGTTGTTCCCTGCCCCAAGGGTCAGGTTAACGAGAAGGTCGCTACTGTTACCGTTGAGGGTGGCAGCGTAGAGCCCGAGGTTACCGCTACCCCGACCATCAACGTTGAGGACAACGCTGAGGGTGAGTACCTGGTAATCAGCGCTACTGGCGACGGCACCGTTAAGTTGTATATCGATGGTATGCAGGTTAGCAACCCCTTCCAGTACAACTATCAGGACGAGGAGCACGAGATCATCATCACCGCTACCGCTCAGGAAGAGGGTAAGGAGATCAGTGAGACCGCTACTCTTACCTACACCGTTCCCGCTAAGGCCGTTGAGCCTCCTGTAACCGAGCAGACCGAGAAGCCCGTCATCACCAGCGAGGAAGATGACGACCTCCAGGTTGTTCACGTTACCGCTACCGGTAATGGCCACATCTGCCTGTACTGGGACGACCAGTTGATGGCTGAGGGTAATGGCACCGCTACTTGGGACATCCCCTACGGTGAGGATCCCGAGGGCGAGGAGTATGGCGTAAGCGCTACCGCTCAGGAAGAGGGTAAACTCGTCAGCGACTATGCTCTGGCTACCATCTTCGTTCCTGGCAAGGAAGTAACTCCTCCCGCTCCCTATCAGACTCCCGCTCCCGAACTGACCTACGTGGTTAACGACGACGCTGTTGTCTTCACCGCTACCGGTGAGGGTACCGTTACCATCTACATCAACGAACTCCGCGCTGCTGAGCCTGTTGCTACCGGTGAGGGTACTGCTACCTACACCATCGCTCGTGGCGAAGAGGACGTTTACGTTTCGGCTTGGGCTACCGCTCAGCGCGACGAGGAGGCCCTGGTTGGCATCAGCGAGAGCCAGTACGTTCTCATCCCCGCTCTCGAGCAGGTTGGTCCTCAGGATCCCCACGCCGAGGGTATGTGGTTGGTTCTCATCGACAAGAACGGCGAGCCCGTTTACGTTGAGTTGACTCCTGGCCAGGGTGCTCAGGTGGCTCTCGACTATCCCACCTACGGTGGTTACAATGCCGAGATGGATCCCGAGAATCCCGATGTTCGCTACTACTTCCTGATCGACGGCGTTCGCTACGGTGCTGAGGTCGAGGACGACGTTACCAACATGGGTGACATGGCTCAGACCCTCCAGAATCCTCTGGTTGAGGGCGAGAACTGCTACGTTATCCCCACTGGTTACAACTACCTGATCGGTGTTTACGTTGCTAGCGATGGCAGCATGTTCGTAATGTGCGCACAGGCTGGCTTCACCGGCATCGACGAACTCGTTAACGGTAAGACCGTTGCTGGCGTACGCTACTTCAACATGGCTGGCCAGGAGATGCAGGAGGCTAACGGCGTGACCATCGTCGTTACCACCTACACCGACGGTACCACCACCGCTGTTAAGGTCATCAAGTAAATCACGCTTGAGCCTTTAGGCTAAGAAAAAGGAAAGCGACCCTTCGGGGCCGCTTTCTTTTTTTCCCTCTGGCTGGACAGGCTGGACTCTCTGGACTCTCTGGACTCTCTGGACTCTCTGGACGGGCGGCCCCCGGTGTGTGGCCCAGCGGCCCCTTGAGTGAAAAAAAATCCATTTTTCTTTGGCAATATAAAAAATATAACTACTTTTGCACAACCGCATTAACCCTACCTTGCCTCAAACGGCCGTGGCATCGTAGACAACTGTGATGAAAAAGACGAGAAGACTGATGTCCATGGGACAACAAAACCAACTGTCAGGAGCCACATTAGCGCCCGCATGCCGCGGTGCCTATTGTGTCGCCTGTGACTACGATAAAGATATTGACCTTTACCTATGAGAATTTGTGGAATAAGTTATTACGTTAACTAATGTCTGTGAATGTTGATCCGAAACTCTTTAGATATATCATGATAGGCCAAAACCTCTATTTGCTTGCGAACTTAAATATAATATGACTAACGTTATAACTACTTTTTTTATTAACCTAATTTTCATTACATTATGAAGAAATTTTTGTTTACACTAGCCGCTTTGCTTGTTGCGGGAACTGCCTTTGCCGACAGTTACCTCTATGTAGCAAAGACCGACTATGCAAATGCGACACCTGGCGATTTAGTGATTCCTGTCAGGGCGCATTACGAAGAACTAGTTAGTGCTTGGCAGGCAGATTTCACTTTCCCTGAGGGTATGACCTTCATAGGTGCTGAGCAGGGCGCTGACATGAATCTCGAGTATATGAACAGAATGGGCAGGACCACTTCTTTGAAGGCTCCTTTGTACGGTTCTGAAGAGAATCCTACCAGATTCATCACTGCTGTTGCTGATGCAGGATATTGGAATAATCCTGAGACCGGAGCGATTGAGTCGTACGGTTCCGTTAAGTGGGCTGTTGGTGACTATGAGGAGATGTTATTGCTTTATGTGACCGTTACCAATGAGTACCAAGGTGGTGACATTTCTATTCACTTTGCTCCTGCTTGCGGTGAAGAAAAGCGTCCTGCTAACATGGTCGGAATTCGTAGTGATGCTAAGGTCATTGATATGCCCGCAGTTGACAACCTGCTGACTGGTAAGGTTGTGATTGGCGATGTAGAGGCAGAGACCGGTTTGGTTCCTGTTTCCTATGATGCTCAGGATGGCAATATCAGAGTCGCTCGCATCAATGGTGCTGAGGTTGCCTTGAACCAAGGTAAAATCCAGTTGACCGAAGAAGGCACCTATTTCATTTCGGCTTGCGCTACCGCCAATGGCTACAACGAGATTATCGGTACCAAGATTGTAACCTGGACCAAGCCCGTTACTGTTGAGAAGCCGACCATCACCTTTGCTGGTGAGGAGACTACCACGATGACTGTTACCGTTGAATGTGAGGATACCGAGGCTACCCTGATCGTTAACGGTGAAGAAATCGAGTCCAACGTATACACCTACACTGTAGAACGCGCTGACCTTTACACCGCTGGCACCGTTGAGGTTACTGCTCAAGCCAAGAAGGGTGATGTCCTCAGTGAGGAGGTTAAGGAATCTAAGGATTGGGTCGTTAAAGAAAAGCCTCAGTTCGAAGCATCTGTAAAGGTTAACCACACAGGCGATGAGAATAATTTCTATCTGTTGTACAGAACAGAAGGTAACGATCCTGATCAGAATCCTGAGGTTACTGTAACCGTGACCGTTGATGGTACGCCTTTAACGAATGTCGAGTTCCTGCAGAATTGGACACTTGTTCAAGATGACACTGATCCTGACAACGGCTACATGAAGGCTATCTACAATCATGTTAAACTCACCGAGCCCGGTGAACATATCGTTAAGGTTGAACTGACTGTAGCACCTGGCCCCGGCTATGTTGGCGAGCCCAAAACTGCGTCGGCTGAATGGAAATACACCATTAACAATAAATTCCAAGGTGAAATCGTCTTTGGTGATGTAGATCCCACCACCGGTAAGATGAGTGTTACTTACAACGGACCCGAGACTGGTTATACCATGAGCATCAGCCTGAATGGCCAAGATGCTGTCGTTGGCGAGGACGGCATGATCCAACTCCAGGAGGGTGAAAACAAGATTATCGTTACCCTTACTAAGGCTGGTTACGACATGAAGACTGCCGAAGCCACTCCCACCTGGACCAAGCCCGCTC
>ONQS01000039.1 GCA_900320055.1 uncultured Prevotellaceae bacterium | reverse complement strand
AAAAGGCGTCAAAAAAATCGCTCACGCAATTTGTCATATTGTGAGCCGAAAAGCGATGCAAAATTACAACCGCTCCGGAAACTGACCAAATTTTTCAGCGAAAAAATTTCAAAAATAACATTTAATAACATTTCAGTGGAGTTATTTGGCCGTTTTTCCCGAAAAGGAGCAGCCCGAAGGCCACTCCTTGGTACCACTTACATATATATAATGTCAAGACACTATATATAATGACGCGCGAGGCACGCCAAGCGATCAGAACAGCGAGAGTTGGCGGGGATCCTCGCCGGGATGCGGAGGCATACTGCCGTCGTCGGCCCAATCGATGTCATCGATAGCGCCCATAGCGGGATCGTCCTGAACGGCGGGAGCCTCTTGCACCACCTGAGCGGGCTTAGCGGCCTTGAGTTCCTCGATCTGCTGGGTGAGCATGGCAATGCGGCGATCCTTATCGGTGATGGCATCGCTCATGGCCTGCGCCTCGTGCTGCTTCTTCTGCAGGGCGACCTGGGTGCGCTTGAGTTCGGCCTTGGCGTCGTCGCGCTCGGCGGTAATCTTAGCAAAACTTGCGGCCTTCTCGTTGCCGTCCACGCTCAGGGTATTGTACTTGCGCTTGAAGTCCTCGGCCAGAGCGGTGGCAGCAGCGAGTTGCGCCTTGAGCCCGTCGATGGTGTTGCCCGTCTCAATGCTGCGGCGGTTCTGCACCTCGGCATTCTGCTTGGCGGTCAGTTCGAGTTGCTCAATGTTTTTCTGCAGGTTCTCGTTATCCTGCTGCAGCACGATATGGGCTTTGCGCAACTCGTCGTATTCCGACGCGCGCCTCTGCAAGTCGATAATCTGCTGGCGCAGCGAGGAAATCTCGGAATTCTTCTTGTCCTTGAACTCCTCGACCTGCTCAACGGCCTTCTGCAGTTCTTCGGCAGCCTTGAGTTCCTCGGCAGCCGCATCGAGGCGGCCCTCAAGTTCCTTGACGCTGGAGCGGAGGCGCTCGATGAGTTCGTCGCGCTGCTCTACCTGCTGGGTGAGTTGGTCAACGGTGGGTCCGTCGTTGGCAGGCAGGGGCATGCTGTCGCGGCGCTCGATTTCGGCATCGCGCTCGGCGACCTGACGCTGGAGGTCCTCGATGGTGCCATTGAGTTCCTCAATCTTCTGGTTGAGTTCGTCGTTGCCCTCTCCGCGCACCTCCATGGCCTTGAGGCGGCTTTCCAGGCTCTTCTTCTCGATATCGAGTTTCTCGTGCTCGGCCTCGAGTTCGGCTATTTTTGCCGTAAGGTCGTTGGCGCGGTTCTGTGCTTGGCGCCTATTGGCCTCATTGACCTGCATCTTCTCCTTGGAGTCCTCGACGCTCTTTTTGGCTTCCTCGACCATCTTCATGAGGTCTTCGCGTTCCTTTTTCCAGTTGCCCTTGAGCATGTCGATGACAGCCTGGGTGTGCTCGTTCATCAGTCGCGCGGCCTTGTCAGCGAACTCTGCGTCGATAGCATATTCCTCCTTCTTGTCCACCTCGATATGGGGCTCATCCTCCTTATCGTGCTCCCTGTCGGGAACGTTCTTATCCTTGCTGAAGGGGTTCACAAATGTCGTGGGCTGGCCAAAGACATCGTAGTCATCGCTGTCAGAGCCAAAAGCGCTCTTGATTGATTTGAAAAATGACATAATTCTAACTGTTTTTAGTTGGTTTGTTTTAGTTATTGTCTGTTATGGTCCGTTTCTGAGGCATCATCGAGGTCTCAAAACCTCGAAACTGCTTTAAGGTCAATACCGCAAACCGGTATTTATCAAAAACTTGCCTAAAGAACGGCTGGTCGAAGAAACGCAACGCCACAGCGTGTTTTCCTCTCCAGTCGGTAAAATTACGACGATTTTTTCTAATACAAGCCTAAAAAAACAATTATTTTTGAAATTTGGACTGATTTTTATTTTACCCTGATATGACGACAACAAATCAAAAGGTTGCTTATGAACAACTTATCATAAGCAACCTCGACCAATGCTTTAGAAAATTCACTTCTTAGCCGTTGTTTTTCGAGCCGTGGAACGCGTGCGTGTGGCCCTCTTGCGTGCCCCACCCTTGGAGAGATTAGCCTCGTCTGCAATGATCTCGCGGCACTCCTCGATGGTGAGCGCTTGAGCATCCTTGCCCTTGGGTATCTTCACGTTCTGCTTCTTGTAGGCGATATAGGGGCCATAGCGTCCGTTCAGCACCTTGATGTCAGGATCCTCGTCAAAGGTCTTGATGACCTTTTTGGCATCGGCCTCGCGCTGAGCCTTGATCAGGGCGACAGCCTCATCGTAGGTGATAGTGTTAGGCGAATACTCCTTAGGGATGGAGGCGTACTTACCGTTATGCTTCACATAGGGACCGTAGTGGCCAACACCGATGGTCACCTCAGCATCCTCGAACTTGCCGAGGTCACGCGGCAGGTCGAACAACCGGAGTGCCTCCTCGAGGGTGAGCGTCTCGATGCTCTGTCCATGCTGCAGTGAAGCGAAGCGCGGCTTGGCCTCGTTGTCGGCACTGCCCATCTGCACCAGCGGACCATAACGGCCGATCTTGACCATGACAGGCATACCGGTCTTGGGGTCTGTACCCAGGAGCCTCTCACCCACCTTGTGCTCGAGGCGCAGCGATGACACCTCGTTGATGTTGGGATGGAAACCCTCGTAGAAATCGGCGATCTCCTTGTTCCAGACGACATGGCCCTGTGCCACCTCATCAAACTCGTTCTCGACCTTGGCGGTGAAATTGTAGTCCATGATAGTGGGGAAATACTGTACCAGGAAGTCGTTGACTACCATTCCCACATCGGTGGGGATGAGTTTGCCCTTTTCGATACCATAGAGTTCGCTCTTCTTGCTGGTAGAGATCTTACCGTTCTTGAGCGATATAATCTCATAGTCACGCTTCTTGCCCTTGTCCTCACCCCTCTCGACATACTGGCGATCCTGAATGGTCGAGATGATGGGGGCATAGGTAGAGGGGCGTCCGATACCCAGTTCCTCCAACCGGCGCACGAGCGAAGCCTCGGTATATCGGTTGGGCTGCTGCGTGTAGCGCTGGATGGCATTGATGGAGAGCGCCTTCAGGTCATCACCCCGTGTGAGAGCGGGCAACATGCGCAATTCTGCGGGAGCCATCTTGCTGCCAGTATCCTGGTCGTCGGTACTCTCAAAGTAGACCTTCAGGAAGCCGTCGAACTTGACAACCTCGCCCTCAGCGACAAAGACCTCCTTGCGCCCCGTCACCGAGATGCTGGCAGTGGTCTTCTCGAGTTCGGCATCGGCCATCTGTGAAGCGATGGTACGTTTCCAGATGAGGTCATAGAGTTTCTTCTCCTGCGGTGTTCCGGTGATGGTGTGGTTGCTGATATAGGTGGGACGGATAGCCTCGTGAGCCTCTTGTGCGCCCTTGCTGGTGGTGCGGTAACGACGCACCTTGAGGTATTGCTCGCCGATATTGTCCTTGATTTCCTTGCTGATGGTACCCAGCGCCAGGTTGCTCAGGTTGACAGAGTCGGTACGCATGTAGGTGATGAGACCTTCCTCATACAAGCGCTGTGCCAGCCTCATGGTCTGCTTGACCGAGAGTCCCAACTTGCGGGCAGCCTCCTGCTGCAGGGTGCTCGTGGTGAAGGGAGGCGCGGGCGTGCGCTTGAGCGGCTTGACGGTCACATCGGTGACATTGAAGTCGGCCTGCTTGCAGTGTTCCAGGAAATCGACTGCCGCCTGATGATCGGCAAGGTGTTTGTTGAGTTCGGCCTGGAATTCTCCCCCATCGTTGCCAGCAAACTGTGCGGCGATGCGGTAATAGGGTTCGCTGACAAAGGCCTTGATCTCCTTCTCGCGCTCGGCGATGAGCCTCACAGCCACACTCTGCACGCGTCCAGCCGACAGGCCGGGCTTGATTTTGCGCCAGAGCACCGGTGAGAGTTCAAATCCCACGATGCGGTCCAGAACGCGCCTGGCTTGCTGCGCGTCGACCAGGTTGAGGTCGATATTGCGCGGATGCTTGATGGCGTCCAGGATAGCGGGCTCGGTAATCTCATGGAAGACAATGCGCCTGGTTTTGTCTTCCGAGAGTCCCAAGACCTCAAACAGGTGCCACGCGATGGCCTCTCCCTCGCGGTCTTCATCACTTGCGAGCCAGACAAGTTCTGCCTTGTCTGCCTCGTCCTTGAGTTTCTTGACTTGCTCCTGCTTGTCTTCGGGTATCTCGTAGAGCGGCTTGAAGCCGTCCTCAACATCGATGCTAAAGTTCTTTTT
Organism: uncultured Prevotellaceae bacterium; assembly: GCA_900320055.1. Lineage (GTDB taxonomy): Bacteria > Bacteroidota > Bacteroidia > Bacteroidales > Muribaculaceae > Sodaliphilus. The sequence goes on along the minus strand of ONQS01000039.1, from coordinate 15,001 downwards.
GTGTAAATCACGGATGTGTCCGAAACTGGACATCACTTTATAATCATTACCCAGAAATTTCTGGATCGTCTTTGCCTTAGCGGGAGACTCTACGATAACTAAGTTCTTTGCCATACTTGTATTCAACTCTATCTTTAAAAATCGGCTGCAAAGGTAATCCAATTAATTGAAAAATGGCATGCGAGGGAGCAAGATTTTTTTGACTCACACATCTTTTAATAATATATTATTAAGGTGGAAACAAAACTACCGATTTCGGTAGCCTCTATAATCCCCTACCCCACCCAGGACTTGGAGACAGAACAAAGATTGCGTCTAGATGGCAGGCAGAGCCATCGAGACGCAATCATACACACATCTAGGTTACTATATACTATAATACTTTTCTCTTCGTCGGATTGGTATTACTTGATGACCTTGGCAGTGCGGGTAGTACCATCGCTATAGGTGGTGACAACCACATTGACGCCATCGAAGGGCTTGTCACTGGTCATGCCGGCCATGTTGACATACTGCACACCAGCCACCTGCACGTCGGCATTGACACTCTCGACAGCAGTTCCGATACCGTCCTTGACCTGGAACTTGTCCATGCAGAAGTAGGAAGCGGTGTTCATGCCATAATTGCTCATGTCGGTAGAGTTGAGCGTGAAATAAACCGAAGTCACCTCACCCAGGCTCGACAGGTCAAAGAAGGTCCAGTCGTTGAGAGCCTTGAGTTGGCCATCGGCATACTCAGCCAGATTGATGCTGGTGCTCTTCTCCTCGCCCTCGGCCGTCACGCCGACGGCAACGAGTTGGAAAAAGTCACCCTCGCCAAATGCGCTTGCCGACCCACCGCCATTGAGGCAGTTATAATAAGCCCAAGGATGGTTGCAGACATATACGCCTGCGGGCTTGAAGGTCGTGTTGCCATCCTTGTCGACAAACATCACCTGATTGCTGGGACCCTCTGATGCCCAACTGCTGTAATAAGCCACCAGATAGGGCTGTGCGGGATCGGCGCTCACACTGCCATCGGCATTAATGACGCAACCGCCACCAGCCATGCAACCGCCATAATTGGTTGTCCAGGAGCCACCTGCTCCAGGCTGGTCATAGTCGGTCTGGTCGCCACCGATAGCGGGGCAGAATCCATCCCAGTAGTAGCCACCCCATGATGCACCCTCGCCATCGATGAGGTGCGAAAGCATGAACTCGCCGCCCTGGTCGCCAAACTCCAGCCAAGTGTAGTCCACATCGTTGTAGCAGAGCGTCCAGATGCCATTGTCATTGTACTCAATGGTCTCGGGGTTGATCGACTTGTTCAAGTCCATGGTAATCACACCTGCCCATGCGGCCGAAGCCATCAGAGCACTCACTGCAAAAGTAAAAATCTTCTTCATTTCTAATTTAATGTTGATTTATTGGTTAAACATTTAAAATTCTCCATATCATCAGACGCCCGCAAGCAGCATGTCGATGAGCGTGGTCACATCACTGATCGAGATGCTCCCATCGCGGTCACAGTCGGCAGCGGCTGGGTCATAGTTAGCAAGTACCGACCCTAAGAGCACATCGATCAGAGCGGTGACATCATCGATGGCGATATGGCCATCCATGTTCACATCACCACGCATCGAAGCGGGCAAGACAGTGACCGTAAAGGTGCAGGAGGCCAGACGGCCATTGCTGTCGGACGTGACGGTCACCGTGGTTTGCCCAGGCGCCACCGCATCGATGAGCAGTTGCAGACCGCGCACCGAGGCTCGGGCAATCGACTCGTCGGCACTGCAGGCAGTTGAGACAGCGAGGGCAGCCATATTGTCATCATCGCTGACGGCATGTAGCAACGACACGACGGCTTGTTCTCCCCGCTTCACCTCCTGATCGGTGATGACCACGGAGGGGCTGCTCACATCAGGATAAACGGCCATCGAGGTGAACCAGTAGGCATCCTGCAGGCGCACCTGCCGCTTGAGAGCCAGCGTTGCCGGGTCATAGAACAACACCCAGTTGTGGTTGAAATTCTGATAGGACATCGGTGCCGCCTCGGTGGTATGCACCACAAGGTCGCCCGTGTGAGGATCAAAACTGATTGCCGCCGAATAGAGTCCTTGCCGCTCTACGGTACCGTCCCAATTGATCTCAACGCCATCGGGCAGGACAATCAGCGAGTCGGTAAACTGCCGGGTCGTGAAGTCGTAAGCGCTGATATGGTTCTGATACTCATCGTAGTTGTAATATACGCGCTCGGCTTGCGGATCCACACAGACCATGCAAGGGCGCCATGCCCCCCACGAACTCATCGCACCATGCAAGCCGTCGAGTTGATACACGTCGGCAGGCTCCAGCATGACGGGATCGATGCGGGTGAAATTGGCCTCATAGGGGCCGCCAGAGTAGTCATAGATCTCACGGGAATTGTTGGCGACATAGAGATTTCCGCCAGCAGTGACAAAGACAGTGACGATGTTGGGGAACGGCAGCGTCTTAACGACAGTATCGGAGGCGGGATCGATCACATGAAGTCCTTTGCCTTGTTGAACGGCAAACACATACTGGCCAAAACGCACCATGTCACCGCACTGGTTGTAGTAAAGGCTATTGTAATCGCCCTTAGCGCTGGACAAGGTGCCGCCGATAGCCCCCTTGACAGTCACAGTGGGCACGTCGATGACAAAGATGCCTGCACTGGTCGACACATAGCCCTTGTCGGCGCTGACGGCACAATAGGCCCTGCCGTCGTACACACTGTCGGGCGACTGACCGAAGCGCAGGATGCTGCCCTGCTGCTTGAGCGTGACGGCATCGAGCACGGCAAGCCTGGAGCCAATCGTTGCGCCCGACGACTCGGTGGAGTTGGCCTGCTTGCTTACCACAAACAGATGATTGCCAAACAATTGTCCATGTTGCGAGGTCACACCCAACTTGGTATCGGGATTGACCATGGCATAGACGTTGTACTCCATCTCGTCATAGTCATAATTATAGAAATTGATCGAGCCTTGATTGGGGCCATAACGATCCTCGTTGACAAAGATGATGCCATTGGTGAAGGTGAAATCCTGCGGATCGGGGGTGGAACCGCCGGCCTGGGCATCGGGATGGAGGTCCTCGGCGCCACAGAACTCTGTTGAGGTCTCACCCAGCCAGCCACAATAGGACATCTGCCCGGTATAGACCTTGATGAAGTCGATGTGGTCGAGATCGACGGCATTGCCTTGCTCATCCACGGCCCAATCGATCATGAAGCCCGGTTCAGAGCCATTGGGCAGATTATCGACATAGCCCTCGCCCATAAACGGCTGGAACCAACTATTGCCATTGCCGCCACTCATGTCGACGGCCATGTTAGGCAGTTTGGTGCCTCGGAAGGTAAGCACCGTATCCTCGATCCACAGCGGCCAATAGGGTTGCTTATGGAACGTGTTACGCCACACATATCCGCTGGTGCTGTCGGCCACCTGGTCGTTGCTGGTCCAGTAGAGGTACTCCACATCAGAGATAAATCGCCACGACGGATGGGCCACGGGGGCCTTGTCCTCGTCGGGTTTATAATAGGTGATTTCGTAACCGTGCTGGCTGCGGTCGTAGGCGTCCCCTTTAATCTCATACCATTTGTCTCCCTTACTGGGCACACCGTCGCCATCGACATCCACGCCCACCATGATCACGCCAGGCTCACAACTGCCGCCAGGCACTCCAGGCACCGCCTCGCTCTGGATCGCATTGCCATAGATCTTCACATCATAGCCATGCTTGTTGATCACCGGATGGTCAAAACCAAAGACGATATAGCCACCGAAACTGCCCAGGCTCACCGATCCGCCCAACTTGCCGCACAAGGCGCCCTCGAGTTGAGCATTGATGCTGTCCTGAGTATAACCCGGCTTGTAGGCCGGAAACACGTTGACAAACTGTCCCGGTGCGGGCAGAAAGTCATACACCCGCGCGATGTAAGGCGAGTTGTCTGCTCCGGCCGCCATCGAGGCGGATATGGCCAATGCGAGAAGTAATGATTTCTTCATAATATATAGCGACGGTTTATTATTTGTACAAACAAACATTGTGTCGTGTTTCACGTCTGTTTGTCGTGAGCCGTGTGGCATAGCGACGCCGCTCAATGGCCAGCAATCATCTTCCCGAAAAAGAGCACAGAGGGTGTATTTGCTCTGCATCATCAACTTCGCCAGGGTCCAAATGCCACGTGAACCACAATCAACAGGCCGTGCGGAGGCAGGTCTTCTGGCTTCTCCCCCATCGCGACGGCGCCTTCCCGGTGATGATGCAAGCATAATAGGTTGCAACCAGTGGCATGAGTGCCTCGCGATGTGTTGCGGGGAGTTACAGCAGCGGGTACTGCTCAGGTTTCTCACCTGATTCCCTTTTGATCCCTTACCGATAATGGGTAAGCGAACCTCAACACGCTATAATGTTTGGTGCAAAGATACTATATATTTTGACATGCCGCAATATCATTTTGCCAAAAAAATTTCAATGACAGATCGGTGGTGCGCCTCCAGCAGGCCACTAGACCGCCAACTCAAGACGCGTGCGACCAGAGGACAGGTGTGACAGGATCATCGGAGGAGAGGGTGGCCTGGACGTCGATAAGGCGCTGATTGCGGCTACCACGGAAGTGGAGAGAGATGTCGCGTTCGGCCAGGACGAAGGGTCCGTCGACAAGCACGTCAAGTTCTTGCACGACAGTCATCAGTTCCGGGTCAGCCACAATCTCTTCCCAGCGGTAGCCCGTAAAGCACCACACGTTGTACCCCAACTCACTCTTGATGCAATGGATGAGGTCGCGCGTGCCGTCGGGCTGCTGCAACGGATCGCCGCCGCTGAGGGTAACCGGCGCCTCGTTATAGGCGATAACGCGCATCAACTCGTCGAGCGTGCGGTCTTCCCCACCCTGTGGGTCCCACGAGGCAGGATTGTGACAACCAGGGCAACGGTGGTCACAGCCCGCCAGATAGATCGACGTGCGCAGACCAGGCCCGTCGACGCTGGTACCCTCGACGATGTGCAGCACTCGAATTCTTTTTTCAGACAACAAGGACAACATAATAGACAAGCAACAACAATAACTAATGTTGTCAACTATTGTTGATCAAGTTGTTATTGTTGTTTGAAGGGATCACTTATGGACGACGCGATCTTTGAGTTCGGCCAGTTTGCCGCTGTTCCAGCGGTCGGTGGTTCCCACGAGGTAGCCAGTGATGCGTTGCAGGCGGTCGATGTGGTGGCCATGGCAGCAGGGGCATTCCTCGAGGCCCTCGGTTGCGTCCTCATAGCCACAGTCCATGCAGCGGTTACGGTTGTGGTTGACCGAGCAGTAACCGATGTTGTACTTGTCCATGAGGTCGACAACATAGGCAATGGCCTCGGGATTGTGGGTCGCATCACCATCGATCTCGACATAGAAGATGTGACCGCCACGAGTCAACTCATGGTAGGGCGCCTCGACTTCAGCCTTGTGCTTGGGCGAGCACTTATAGTAAACAGGCACGTGGTTGCTGTTGGTATAGTAGATCTTGTCGGTCACGCCGGGGATTTCTCCGAAGTCTTTGCGGTCGCGACGGGTAAACTTGCCGCTGAGTCCCTCGGCCGGAGTGGCCAGCACGCTGTAGTTGTGCTGGTAGCGCTCGCTAAACTCGTTGACACGGTCGCGCATATAGGTCACGATGCGGATGCCCAACTGCTGAGCCTCGTCGCTCTCGCCATGGTGGTGTCCCGTGAGGGCAATCAGGCATTCTGCCAAACCGATGAAGCCGATACCCAGCGTGCCCTGGTTGATGACGCCCTCGACCTTGTCATCCGGGCCGAGTTGGCTGGCACCATTCCACAACTGCGACATCAGCAGGGGGAACTGCTTGGCCATGGCGGTTTTCTGATACTGATAGCGGGCATCGAGTTGGCGCGCTGTGATTTCCAGCATGTTATCGAGTTTGGCAAAGAAGCGGTCGATGCGCTCCTGCTGGTTCTCGATGCTCATGCACTCGATGGCGAGTCTCACGATATTGATGGTCGAGAACGAGAGGTTGCCGCGTCCGATAGATGTCTTGTCGCCAAAGCGATTCTCAAACACGCGCGTGCGACATCCCATGGTGGCTACCTCATACTTGTATCGCTCGGGATCGTCGATGCGCCACTGCTCATGCTGGTTGTAGGTGGCATCCAGGTTGACGAAGTTGGGGAAGAAACGGCGTGCTGTGACCTTGCAAGCCAACTGATAGAGGTCATAGTTGGGATCGCCAGGCTTATAACTGACACCGGTCTTCTTTTTCCAGATCTGGATGGGGAAGATGGCCGTGGATCCGTTGCCCACGCCCTCATAGGTGGAGTTGAGCAACTCACGGATGACGCAACGTCCCTCGGCGCTGATGTCGGTGCCATAGTTGATGGAACTGAACACCACCTGATTACCGCCACGCGAGTGGATCGTGTTCATGTTGTGGATAAAGGCCTCCATCGCCTGATGGACGCGGCGCACGGTCCGGTTGATGGCGTGCTGCAGGATGCGTTGCTCGCCCTGCAGGAAGTCGAGGTCGCGCTCGATGTAATCGTCGATCTTGGCGTCATAGAGGTGATGATAGTCCTGTCCCATGATGTCCTCGAGCACCTTCACCTCCTCGACAAACGAGCGGCGCACATAGGGAGCAAGATAGAAGTCAAATGCAGGTATAGCCTGCCCGCCGTGCATCTCGTTTTGGGCCGTCTCCATGGTGATGCATGCGATAACGCCGGCAGTCTCGATGCGCTTGGCGGGACGCGACTCGCCGTGTCCGGCCATATAGCCCTGCTTGAGCACCTTGTCCAGCGGATGCTGCACACAGGTGAGGCTCTTGGTGGGATAGTAGTCCTTGTCGTGGATGTGCAGATAGTTGCCGCGCACGGCCTCACGGGCCTCCTCGCTGAGCAGATAGTCGTCGACAAAGGGCTTGGTCGTCTCGCTGGCAAACTTCATCATCATGCCGGCGGGTGTGTCGGCATTCATGTTGGCATTCTCGCGGGTGACATCATTATTCTTGGCATTGATAATCTCCAAGAACAGGTCACGCGTCTTGGCCTTACGGGCCACGCTACGCTTATGGCGGTAGTTGATGTAGCAACGGGCCACCTCCTTGCGGGGGCTCTTCATCAACTCGAGTTCCACCTGGTCCTGGATATCCTCGACACTCATCTGGCTGCGTCCGCGCTGGCCGATACGGTCGGCAATGCGCTGGATGAGGCTCTCGTCCTCACCGGCATCGGTTGCAAGCATCGCTTTACGGATTGCGGCCTTGATTTTCTCCTCGTTATAGCCGACCACACGGCCATCTCGTTTAAGTACAGTCTGGATCATATATTGGTTGCCAAAAATAATATTAAGGTTATCTATCTGGTTATTGCTATCGATAAAAAACCGGCCATGCCGGTTAGCGTGTGCAAAGATAATACAGCCCGTGGAATTGGCAAACATTTTGGCAAGAAAATTTCTAGAAAAATTTCGTTTTGGAAAACTTTTTGGGCTCAATCAAAATTTATATCCCTGATAATCAATGTGATAAAAATATTTTTGGAAAACTTTTTACAAATATGAGTCTTCAAAATTACTCAAGCGCCCAGTCAATCAGGCACAAAAGCCACACGGGGCAGGCCCGTGTATGGCCCACCCCGTGGCGGATAATCAATAATGTGTGGAGCACTGGTCCCGCGACTTATTCGCTCCAGTGGTTGCTCAGCAGGAAGTCGATGAGCGCGGTCACGTCGCTGATGTTGACGTCACCATCCTGATTGCAGTCGGCGGCTGCGGGAGCCTCGGTGCCGGTGAGCAGGATGTCGATGAGGGCGGTCACATCGCTGATGTTGACGCCTTCATCACCATTCACATCGCCACGCACCACTACGGGCTGGGGTTCTTCACCATCCTCGCCATACACAAAAGTGGTCTTGGGCAGGAACTGACGAGCCGAAGCGCTACCATAGGATTCCACAAGTGCACAATTATAATTAGTCTTCACGCCAGTCCAATAAGTGAATTGGTATTCAGTGGCTTCTACCACCACATTCTCAAACAGGAGATTGCCACCATTGTACTTATAGGGCTTGTCGAAGGTGATAGTCAACTCTACTACCTGATCCTCAAGTGCTGTAAACGAGCATGTACCGACTTGAGTCAGGCCCTCGGTGATATAGTCGTTCAGCACAGTAGCGTCGGTCTCACCCAACGAGATGGCCAGCAGGCCTCCATCGAGTTTGCAACCTTCGGGCTCAGTGTAGAACGTTATCGACTTAATCTCCTTGCCCACCATGTCGGCAAGGTCGGCAGCGGGGAAGAGCACCTGTGTCTTGTTACCGACTTGGTCAACCCACGAGCCGTTGAAGGGGACAGCAGCCAGATAGTCAGTACCATCATTCACAGTGAGAGTTTTAGCAGATGCAGAAAGCACCATCAAAGCAGCGATAAGTGTAAAAAATTTTTTCACCACGTTTAAAAAATCAAGATAAAAGGTTATTAATTAATATTAGAAGAATCATCAATTCCTTTGTCAAGAGAATCCGATTTCCGATTGATGTGACAAAATTAACCTTAAAAAGCGAAAGGCGCAAAAATAATCATGTCAAAAGCATAAAACAGATTGATTTATAGTCGATTTTGGTAGTGTTGCATCGGCACTACTCTCGCACTCCCCATTAGGCACAAACAAGTGGACGGCTCACCGCTGAAACACGCGCGGGGAGCCGTCCATCATTCATTTACCGCTCACCTGGGCCATTGCGGGCCACAGGCCGGGCGCTTTTTGCAAGCCTCTCGGACTTACTTGATCACCTTAACAGCGCTCGAGGTGCCGTCGGTGTAGGTCGTAACCATGATGGTCAAGCCGCTGGGCTGTGCCATCTCCTGACCGGCCAGGTTGTAGTAGCGCACGCTGCTCACGTCCTTGCCGCTGATGAGTTCGTCAACGCCAGTGATGATCCTCTTGGGGATGAAGACGATGATTTCGGTGCGACCGTCGTTCTGGCCATCGATGTGAGCATAAGCCACGATGGTTACATACTGGTCCTCATCGACGCGGGGAATTACCAACGGGTTCTCTACGGCAACCTCTTCGCCATCCTCGTTAACGACATACAAGGTCACTACAGCCTCGGGATCGCCTTCCTTGACCTGACCGGTGATGGTGTAAACATCGTCGGCAGGGGTGGTAACGATTTCGGGAGCAGCAGTTTGGCCAGAGGGCTCAACGGGAGCCTCGCCAGCCTCGTAGTTAAAGGTCACCTTGTTCAGTACATTTAAGACTCTCTCACTCCATTCACCATAGTAATCATAGGCAAAATAAGCGGTATTCTGCTCGGTCTCTTCACCAATGAAATAGGTATTGCCCCAGGTGCCTTCGCCATCCCAGTACACCTCGACAAGCAGGTTGCCACCATTGTACTCAAAGGGCTCTTCCAGTTCAAAAGTCAGGTAAAGGCTACCAGCCGAAGGCACGACGTGGGCAACGACAGTAGCACCGCCAATCATAGGATCAGCCTCATCAAAAGCGGTCTGGTCAACCTCCTTGAGAGAGAGCAGAATCTCACCACCACTAAAGGCGATAGCATAATCCTCATATTCCTCACCCCAAGAAGCGGCAGAGTAGAACGTCAGCGAGGAGATCTTGCCACCAGCCATCTCGGTAAGCATCTCGGCCGGATAGATCTGCTGGGTCATACCCTCAGCATCAAACCAGTAGCCATAAACGGGAATAGGATTCCAAGCATCTTCACCGACCACACCATTATCACAAACGGTGAGTTCATTGGCCTGTGCGGCCAGTGCCATAACGGCCACTGCGATAAGCGTAAAGATTTTCTTCATGTTGTTTGAAATTTAAAGTTAGTAAAGTTAATAATAATATAAATGTTATATCGTATAAAATGATTCTTAACCACAGGGAGAAACAATCATTTGTTACGGCAAAGTTACAGCAAAAAAAGCAAGTTGCAAATCATTTTATCAAAAAAATGTGGAAAATGTTAATAAAAAACACGGTTAGCATCAAATCCATGAAAAGGCACAACTAACAAACACCCGCTTCATTTCACCATGAGGCGGGTGTTTCATCATTGTATGGCGAGCATGACGCTCGCTATGATACGGGCTGATTATTGCAGAATCAAAGCGATGACTTGATTCACGTCGCTGATGTTGACCTCACCATCCCGGTTCACATCGCCCGATGCCGATTCATCGCCAGCAAGAATCATGCTGACGAGGGCATTCACGTCACCGATGTTGACCTCGCCGTCACTATTGACGTCGCCAGGGAGCACTTGAGGTATGACGGCCTCGGGATGGTAATCGATGCCAGCGGCCACCTCGGTCGAAGTTTCTCCAGTCCAGCCGCAATACTGGTTAATGGCATTATAGACCTTGATGAAGTCGATGTGGGTGAGATTGACGTGACGGCCTTGCTCATCCACAGCCCAATCGATCTTGAATCCAGGGTTATAGGAGCCGCCCTCTTGTGGGATGCGCGCAGGATTGTTGGGCAGGTTATCGACATATCCCCAGTTAAAGAAGTACTGCACAAAGTAGGATTGGTCGGCAAGGCCACCCTGGTTGACCGCATTACAGCGCAACTTGGCTCCGCTATAGGTCAGCGTCTCCTCTCCGCTCAGCCACAAGGGCCAGTAGGGCTGGTTGTGGAAGGTGTTACGGCTCATGTAGCCACTCGTGCTGTCGGGGTTCACGTCGTTGCTGGTCCAGCGGATATAGGTGGTGTCGTTGAGCGCTGGATCGACATGGCTCGGTGTGCGCGGCTTGTTCTCGTCGGGCCGATAATAGGTAATGCTGTAATCGTGCTGAGTAGAAGGATGATCATACTCGCTGCCAGCGAGTTCATACCACTTGTCGCCCTCGCTGGGCACCCCATCGCCATCCATGTCCACACCGACCATGACGATGCCCGGCTCGCTGCTGCCGCCCTGAGACTGCTGCTCGCTGACAAAGGCATTGCCCTGGATCTCGAAGTCCCAGGTGTGCATATTGACCACGGGATGGTCAAATCCCACGATGACGTAGCCACCATAGCCGCCGAGTGAGATCATACTCTGGGCCCACACGGTATCGATGCGGGTGATGGTCTGGCCGTGGAAGGTCGTGGTGGTGGTGTCAATATAGCCGCAGATGCTCGCTCGGCAACGGGCCAGCACACTGTCGACAGGCTCTCCAACGCGGCACACCGGCATGGTGTTGACAAACTGCCCTGGCGCGGGGCGGTACTCATAGACTCGGGTGAGCCACGGGTGATTGGCCCATAGGGACAGTGTGGTCATCAGGGCCGTCAGCGCCAATATCGCATATCTTGATTTTCTCATTATAATATATCTTTATCGATGATGATGATGGTTATCGCTCGTTGACGTTATGGCCCAGAAACGCAAAGTGAGCGGGAATGTCTCCGGTGCGCACATCCCACTTCTTGACCCCATAGCGGTCGAAGCAGTATAGACGTCCGGGCGAGACGTAGTCTTTGGCATCGGTGACATAGATGTCCTTGGTGATGGGATTAACGGCGACGGCATAGGGGATGACAATGTCCTTGTCGCTGCCATCGGTGATGAAGTTGTCACACACCTTGTCATGCGTCTGGGTATTGATGATGGCATAGGAGAAGGCGTTGTGCATCGACACATAACTCCACTCGGTGCTCACCACATAGAGCGAGTCTCCATCGAGCCACATGTTGCTCACACGGCAGTCGATGCTGTCCACGAGTTGGTGCTTGCGGGTGTCATAGGCATAGATCTTGCTGCCACGGGTGTAGTAATCGCCGCGAGAGGCGATCCAGAGCATGCCATGACGGTCGCCCTTGACCAGCGACAGATTGATGGCAATGGGGATACGGCGCTCTTGCTTGAAGGTGGCCAAGTCGATGACCGAGACGGTGTTCTCGTAGTTGGGGACCATATATCCGCCCGAGTTGGCGACATAGATCTTGCCCTCGACAATTTCCAACTCGTCGGGCTGAAAGCCTACCAGGCAAGTATCGACCACCTGCATGGTCACGGTGTCGATCTTGGCAACATAGCCGCGCTGCTCATAGTTGGGGTTGATCTGCACCGGCCCTGCATAACTGGTCACATAGGCATAGCCACCGTAGAAGCGGATGTAGCGGCAGTTGGGGATATCGATCTGATACTTCTTCTGGCAGGTGTACTTGTCGAGCACGTCGATCTTGTTGGAGCAGTTGATGACGCAGTACATGTTGCTGCCATAGATACCGATGTCGTTGCCCACATCGCCCATCTCTTTGGGGACTGTGGGATTGGCATAGGAGAAGATGTTGCGGATGTAGTCGCCCTCGGCATAGTCATAATAGTCGAGGGTGGCCTTGTTCCAGCCCATATTGCCCTCACACAGCAGGTAGAAACCCTCGATGTCGGTAAACTCGGGCTGGGCCACCGACACGTGCTCGGGCAGGAAGATGGTGACCTCCTCGCGGCATCCCGCCAGCAGCAATATGGGGAATATGAGATACAGTATCCTTTTCATCAGATGTCAAATTTGAGGATGAGTTTGTAATTGCGTCCCGGCATGGGATAGTTGAGGATGACGTCGTAGTACTGGTTGAAGAGGTTGTTGACCTCGGCCGAGACCTTGAGCGATGTCTTGCCCAAGCGGAAGAGGTAGCCTGCCGAGAGGTCGTGGGTGTACCAGGGCTGCTCATGATTCTCGCGGGTGTTGGCGCTGGTATGGTAGCGCTCGCCCACATAGATGAAACTGTAGTTCACATCCAGATCATGCCATCCCAGATGGCCGACCACCGAACCGCTATGCCAGGGGATATAGGCCAGTTGGCCCTTGTAGGTGCCGCCATCGCCGTTGTCGGCAGGGTTGGTATAGTCCTGCGCCTTCTGGTAGGTGTAACTCAGGTTGATGTCCAGGATGACGTCGGCTGGCAGGCGCAAGGTGGTGCGGGCGCTCACATCGATGCCGCGTATCTTGACGATGCCCACGTTCATCATCATCCAGCGGTACTGGCCCGTACCCTTAGGCACGGCGATGATCTTGTTGGTGATATAGTTGTAATAGGCATCAGCACTGAGTTTCACGCCAGCCAGCAGTCCTCGGTCGGTGAGCAGGCGGTAGAGGAAGCCCACATTGTACTGGGTGGCATACTCGGGATCGAGGGTGATATTGCCCATGTCGGTGTAATACAGGTCGTTGAACGTGGGCATGCGGAAGATGCGCTTGTAGAAGGCCCTGAGGTTGAACTCACGCTCCTGCCAGGGTTGCCAACTGAGGAAGACGGCGGGAGTGACCTTGTTCATATACTTGCTCATCTTGCCTACCACCTGACCGTCGAAACGCGCCGACGAGCGGTCGTTGACCATCGTGTAGAGCAGGCTGCCCTGAGCCTTAAGGCCGTGCCAGGTGTAGGCTGTCGCCAAGGCGGTGAGCACGGTGTGGCGTATGGGATAGCCGAAGCCTGTCATCGTCGCATCGAGGCTGTTCCACTGATAGTCGACCGATAGGTTGACGTCCCAATCGGTGAGAATGGTATACTTGTTGGCCGTCGAGAGGTAGATCTCGTCCTGCCAGAACTTGTTGTCGATGTACATCAGCGTGGTGTCGGGATTGAGATAGTGCAGATAGTCGCGCGAGTACTTGGCGTTGAACATCATCTCGTAGCGGTCGGTGAACTTGCGCTGATAGGCACTCTGGAGGAAGAAGTTGCTGTCCCACTGCTTCTGGGCATGCTTCCACACATTGTTGACAATAGCACCGGGAATGCCCTTGCGGCTGTCATACCAGTAGGCCTTGGCATGCCACTTGCCGCTGCTCATCACGCCGAAGACGGCCCCCTCAAGGCGATAGGAACGCACATCGCCATTCTGGCGCACGGCGGTCGTGTCCCATGCCAGCGAGCCGTCGCTGTAGTGCCGCATGTAGCGGAAACGGTATTTGCCCGTGGCATAGGTAAACTCGCTGTTAAACGACAGGCTCACCGAGCGGCTCAACTTGTGCTCCCAACGGAGGCTGGGATTGATCAGGCCGAAGGAGCCCGTCTTGAACGACACGTTGAGGTTGTCACGCTTGCCGCTCTGGAACTTGGGCCGGCGGGTGCGCAGATAGATGGTGCCTGCCGAGCCATAGTCCTTGGCGCTCTGGAAAATGTTGCTGCGCTGACCGTTATAGAGCGAGATGGCCTCGATATTGTCGAGCGAGAATTTGCCCAAATCCACCTGACCATTCTGCGCATTGCCGATCTGGATGCCGTCGTAAAAGACCCCCATGTGGTTGGTGCCCATCGAGCGGATGTCTACCGTCTTGAGGCCACCCACACCACCATAGTCCTTGAGTTGCACACCGGCAAAGTAGCGCACGGCATCGGCCACCGAGTGACTGTTCAAGCCCTCGAGTTGCTTGCCCGTGAGTTCCTGGGCCGGAATCACATCCTCGTAGGGGCGACGGCCATAGATGATTACATTCTGGATGTACTGCATCGAGTCGAGTCGGCCATGGCCCACGCTGGCCATCACCGAGTCGGCCTGATGCGCGAGGACGCCCTCCTGTGCATGGGCGCACAGGACACAGACGATCACATAGAATGCTATAACTACTATCGATTTACGCATTTGTTCCGGGTCTCTATATTTGCGACTTGGCAGGTCTTCTGACTCGCCCCTACCCTATGTGGATTGCCCTCAGTCCTTCCCATGCCGTGGCTGCCTGACATCAGCCTGGATGCACAGTGGACTGGCGCAGGGTTGATCGAGGGGGGCACACAGCAGCGCCGTCTGTCCAGGATTCTCACCTGGTTCCCTTTTCACCCGGGGCCGCAGCCCCAAGCACCAAATCTCGCTGCAAAGATACTACAAAATGCCCACACTTGCAGCGAGATAAACAAAAAAACTCCGGTGCGCATCGCTGCGGGCCGGAGTCTCCTGTTTTCCGCATTGGGGCACGCCGTTGTGTTGCTCTAGAGAAGCAGGTCGAAGGCCTGCACAAGGCCAGCGGCCTTGACTTGAGGTAACACCACGG
>ONQS01000030.1 GCA_900320055.1 uncultured Prevotellaceae bacterium | reverse complement strand
TCTCTGATTGCTGAACACACAGTTTTGCAGGTGCCCCAGTTATTGACAGCATTGTATCAAAAAGCGCCATAACTGGTGCCGAGCCTGAGAGAAAGCGTGCGCAGTCTCGTAGCGTGCCGATGACTCGGTTACAGTCTGAAGGTGATGGGCAAGGTGAACCACACGCTGACTGGCTGGCCATTCTGCCTGGCCGGATAGAAGTCGGGCAGCAACTTGCAGACGCGGATGGCCTCGTTGTCCAAGTAGATGTCGACCGACTTGGCGACCTTGATGTTTGTCACCTTGCCCGTCTTGTCTACGACAAAATTCATCACGACCTTGCCCTGGGCTTTGCGCTTGGCTGCCTGGGGCGGGTATTTGACATTGGTCTTGAGAAACAGCATCAAGGCGGCTTCACCGCCAGGGAACATCGGTGGCTGGAAGTCGTCGGTCATCTCATCGGTTGTGGTATCGGTTGGCTCCTTGGTGAGTGTGAGCGGAACCATATCATCAAACAGTTTGAAGTTGACCGGAATCGTGAGCAGCATATCGGCAACCTGTCCGTTCTGCTTGCCAGGCAAGAAGTCGGGCATCATCTTAATGACCCTCACGGCCTCTTTGTCAAGGTCTTTGCGCACCGAACGCAGGACTTTGATTTTGCCTTTTTTGCCCGTTTTCTTTACCATGAACTGCACGATGACTTTGCCCTCGACTTGATCAAATGCCGCTTGGGGCGGATAAATGATGTGGTCGTTGAGGAATTTGATTAATGCGGTATCGCCACCGGGAAACTGGGGCGCGCAAGTGACGTCGTCGGTTACCTCTTGAGCATTTGCGCTCATGAGTGCCAGCATCAGCAGTAACAGCAATGTAGCCAGCCTATTAGTTGTATAGATACGATGTTTTGTTTCCATTTCTCGATTTGATTAAGGTGTTGTCAATACTCAGATCATTACTCTCACTACAACCTCCAGCCGATGCTGATGTAGAGTGAGGTGAGCGGGCGGCGGCGCACGTTTCTGGTATCATCATAGTTGATGGATGGCGCCCAGCCGGCACGAATCATTAAGCCGCTCTTGGTCTGCAGCCGATAGCCGATATTGCCGAACACGAAGTATCCGAAACTCCTTGAAGTGATTGGAATAGGGGCATGTCCACCGGATTCTGGGAATTCTATCCGCTCGCCATAGTATCCCAGGCTACAACCGAGACCCAATTCCAGTTTCTGCTCGTTTTTGCCCAGCAGGTAATTGATCTCGAGCGGGAAGGCGAAGCCCTGTACCTTAGTGGCGCTAGGACTCATGTAGGCGTGTGTGCCCTGAGTATAGCCGACGCCCACTCGGTAGCCCAACCCATGGCCCGCCTTAAATCGACTGTCGAAGTTGACACCGACGATGCCATGGACGCCCAGGGCTTCGATAGAAATGCTGCGCTCGGTCCCATTCTGTGCAAGAACAGCGATGGCGCCCAGCAGGCACAAGATCGATAATAGTAATGTCCGTTTCATATCTGTGATGGATTAATGGGTCATAGCCGTGTCGGATGTTGCAAAGATAATCAACTGATGCAATTTCACTCTTATGCCCCCGATTATTATATTTTGTTAACAATCGCTTGGCAGGTGTTACGGGTTGCGGCCTGCCAGGCGGTTCAGACTTGACTCAATGATGGAGGAGATACGGTCGATGGGCTTGTCGGATGATGGAATACGGCAGTAAAACTGAAGATACGATTTGAGCAAATACAGTTGCTCGTCGGGTAGGGTGGTGTCGTAGTGATAGGCGATAAAACCGCCCAGCAGATAAGTGAGCGCGAGATTGCTACTCTTGGTTCCATCGGTAAATCTAGCAGTCACTACCTGTGCTAATCGGGCTACCTGCTCGTTGGATATCACCTTGTGGTCCACCGCAGAGCAGACAAAGAATGTCCAAGCCTGGAAATATCCAAACGAACTGATGTCTTGTTCTAATTCGGCATATAGGTCTAGCGTGGCTTGTAACCCGCCGTTACGTTTCATGAGGGCGGCATAGCCGTTGAAGTGAGCGATGGTTTCCAAGAAGCCCTTGTACTGATCGTTGTAGGCAGCAAACGTCGGATTATAGGGATAATGGAAACAGGTGACCGCCAAATTGCGGGTTGACATCGCGCTCAACATATCCTTGGGGATGTTGCACATGGCCATCATCTCCGCGACGGTTTGTGCCTCGGCCTTGTGCTGTTGCCAGTAGGCGAAGTCATACCCCTCGCCTTGCAGGCCGCTGTCGTCGATCGATGGTGTGGGCCAGAAGACAAAATCATTGGTGCTGTCGTAATCAAACATGGGCAGATCCTGATTGTTTTCGTAATTGGGATTTGGGCCTGGCTCATCTGCCGTGCAGGCTGTTAAGACCATTGTGACCATCATGGCCATCATAAATAGTTTTTGTTTCATGTCGGTGTAATTTAATTGTTGAGTTGGTTAGTTGATAGTCTCTTGGGTACGCTGCAGGGGCGTGTCGTTGCCGTTGCGGCGCTTGAACGGATTGCTGATGGTGTTGAATGTCCACCTGACCATGAGCGAGATGCTGCGCAGGTCGTTCTGGACTTCCAGATAGTGGGTCATCATCATGTATCTGGTGTCGCGGCGGGTGCTCATGCCACGGTTGAAAACGTCGTTGAAATCTGCTCCCAACAGAAGCCTGTCGCGGCACAACGATGCCCGCACGCCCAGATTCCAACACAGCGTGGAATTGTGCCATGTGTATCCTATCTTCCATGGCGAGGAATACATCAGGCTGCTCCCCACCGTCAAGTGCGGCAGGACCTTGTACTGGACATTGCCGTGCAGCATGGTGATTGGCCGATAGTTGTCGCCGTGGTTGTGCGGCCATGTGTTGGATGCCAGCAGGTACAGGTTGAGCCTGTCGGAATTGTAGGTATAATCCAGGTCGACGGTCCAGGTGTGAAAGTGCGGAATGTTGACCGGGCTCTGGCACAGAGTCCCCGATGTGAATAATTGGTAGATCGACTCGATGGCGTTGTTCACGCTGCGGTAGGAGAGCGTCGCCGTGAAGTGGCGATATTGTGCCGTGAGGGCAATGCGGTCGGTGACCGTGGGCCGTAACTCGGGATTGCCAGTGGCGATGTCTTCGGCATTCATGTAGATGACGTTGGGCGACAATCCGTTACCGGGCGATGTCGCTTGTGGCGCGTTGTCAAACAGCATGAATCCGGTGCCAGACGGCGTGGTGGAGTAGCCAAGGCTGGATTGGGGCAACACGTTGTAGTAGAATGTGGAGCGCAACTGATTGTAGGTGGGACGCGCGAGGGTGCGGCGGTAACGGACCGAGAGGTCAAGATCTGGATGGATGCGGTAACCGATGGAGAGGCTCGGCAGCAGGTCGTGATAATTCTTGTTGTAGCGGATGACGACGTCCTGCTCGGTCCGGGTATGGTCAAACTCGTAACGCAGCCCGATGTTTGCCCGCCAGTGGCTCCATTGACGCTCGAGGATGTAGTAGGCTGCCAGCCATTTGTTGTCGCGGGAGCATCGCTGGATGTCATCGTTCTTACTCACCTGGCTGTAGTTATTGGCATTGCCCCACTCCAGGCCACTCTTGTGCTGCCAGCCGTGGGTTGCAAAGTCATATCTGGCTGTTGCGGTGATGATGTCGTAGTCGTTGTAGTAGTCGATGGCTTTGGGCTCCAGGGCTCCCTGCTCCAGGATGCTCTGGCTGTTGGTCTGGTATGACGTGGCATAGTCGGCGATGAGCAGCAGTTGGGAATCGTCGGAGGGTTGCCACAGGTAACTGGCCGAAAAACTATTGTTGACCGACTTCAGTTTCATGTCGCTTAACGAGATATAAACAGTGTCGATGCTAAACCAACTCTGCCGATAGAATGACCATAAGCCCTGCATATCTATCCCCGATGTGATGAAGTTGCCGTTGTACTGCAGGCCAAAGACGCTTTTGGGCGTCATGGCATAGTTGATGCCCGCAAACACACGGTAGTCGTCGGTCTTTCCGTCGTAGTGGGTGGTATTCATCTTCCAGCCATTGTTGCCATAGGCGTTCTGGCTGTTGTTGCCACGGGGATGGGCGCGGTTGTAGCCGAGCGATATGTTGCCCGACCACTTGTTGTACTTGCCGTCGATGTTCAGCGTAGTGGCATTTGACACCTTGCGCTTGAAGTCGATGACATCGGTGATGCTGGCACCCAGAAAATTCTTGAGGGGACTATGGGTGTAAATCTTGATGACGGCATCGGCCGAGGAGGCATATTGCGCGTCTGGGTCTCGGATCACCTCGATGCGCTTGACGTCCTGTGAGTTGAGCGATGTCAGTTGCTGGGTGTCATTAATCAATCGGCTGTTGACATAGAGCAGGGTGCTGTTGCGCCCGACAGTCTTGATGTGGCCCTCGGCATCGACCAGGATGCCAGGAGACCATCGCAGCATTTCGAGCGCCGTACCGGCATTGCCAATCATGGTGCCGTCGAGGTCGCTCAGGATCAGGTCGGTGCCATTGCGCTGAATACTGGCTCTGGGTGCGCTGACCTGCATCTCATCGAGCGGAGTGATGTATGGCTCCATCCTAAGGGTTCCGAGTTTGCTGGCCCGGCAATGCTTATACAGGGTCTTATAGCCCACAAAACTGATGCGGGCGATGACCTGGGACTGCTCCACGGGGATGACAAACATACCGCTGGCATTGCTAACACCGCCAGTGATGTAGGACGAATCGGCGGGATTGAGTATCGCGATATTGGCATACTCCATGGGCTCGTTCATCTCGTTGACCAAGCGGCCAATCACTCGGTAATCAGTCTTGTGGGTACATTCCACATAGATTTCACGTCCCCCCTTGATGGTCATGGAGATGGGGTAGAAGTTGATGAGTTGCCTGATGGCCTCGGGAATGGTCTGGTTCTTGACGCTGGCAGTGACACTAAAGTCCTCCAGATCGTTAAAGATGAAAACGATGTGGTATTGGCTGGATTGGCTCTGCAGGTAACGCAGGGCATCACTCATCGATACGTTTTCAAACCGATGAGTAACGCGTTGTGCCTCGATGGTCACTGCCGTGAGGCATAGCACGAGCAGTATGATGCACCAGCGTCTTATCATTTGCCCTGTGTCGGCGCTTCCGAGATGATGAGTTTGTCTCCTGCCCGCTTGATGCTGAACGATTCAAAACTGCCCAGCATGTCCACTACTTTATCGATGGAGTAGGATGGTTCCCATAGATAATAGAGGCGTAGCGACTTGACGTCATCGCTCTGCCATTCCACATCGACATCGTATCTTGCGGCCAGGTCGCTGATGATCTGCTCGAGAGGCACGTTGTCATACAGGCGTGTCCCGTCGTCAAGCGTCGGAATCTCGTCTTGCCCGGCAGTGGCCTCAAGTGACGTGTCACGGCCTGTCACGCCTGCTGCTGACTCGTCGTGGATGCCAGCCGACTCTCCGCGTATCAATCCAAAGCCATGGGTCTGAACCGCTGCGACCACAATGCCAAAGCAGATGGCAAAGCCGGCAACTGCGGCTGCGATTCTGCGCCAGGTGTAATGCCTGGATGCCGATTGCGGGTGTGCCAAGACCAGCCGTTCCCACTCCTGCTGGAGGGTCGCGTCATCGGCCTGCTGGTCGTAGCGCTTAGCGTCAAGGGCGCTCTTGGTGGCCGACATCATCGAGTAGAGGTCACGGCACTGCTTGTCCGATAGGATTTCGCGCCATTGCCCTTCATCATATTTTTCGGGCTGTTCCATCATGCGGAACAGTAATTCGGTCTTGTCCATCATCCCAATTGTTTTAATGTTAAACGTAGTTGACTCATCGCATCGCGCAGGTGCTTGTAGATGGTCGTCTCACTCACGTGATAGTGAGCGGCGATTTGCTTGAAGGTTAGTCCGTCACGGTAGTGCATCAGCACAATCCCGCGGCAGATGGGTGGTGCTAGCCGCTCGATGCCGTCTAGCAGAGCCTTGATGTGTTGCTCATCATCATCCAGGGCTTGTTGCTCTTCGTCAAGCGGATATAGCATCATGGCTTGTTCGCGGACACTGCGGCTGCGCATCACGTTGAGGCACCTGTTGCGCACGCAGGTCATCAGGAAACTCCTTGCTTTGTCTGGACGGAAACTAACCTCACCGTCAAGCACTTGGGCAAAGATATCGTGAACGATGTCTCTGGCTTGGTCTGGGTCATGCAGGAGTCTGACGCCCAATCGGCACATTTCGTGATAATGTGCCTTGAACAGTTGTTCGATATGACGATTGTTGATTGCCATTCACTAATAAGACACGTAACTTGGCAATTACTAAACCCTAAATGGCAATTTTTTTTCAAAAAAACGGGGTCAGGGTCTCAGGGGGTCACTTCGTTTAGGATTTGGAGCAGTTGGTCGGCGCTGGTGGCGGCTCGGGTACACGAGAGGTTCTTGCCGCGGGCAAACGGGGTGCGGGTCAGGCTCTCGAGTTGCTGGATGGTGGCGTCATACATGCCGTCGATGTTGGCCACGATGATGGGGCGAGTGTCGTCGGCGATGGTTACGACGGCAAGTGTCGACATCCACTCGTCGATGGTGCCGATGCCGCCAGGCAGGACGACAAACACGTCGCCATGCTCAATCATGTACTGCTTGCGGTCGCCCAAGTTGGCCGTATGGACAGCGTTGTCGCACACAGGGTCTAGCCTGTGCTTGAACATCTCGGGGATGACACCCGTGACGTGGCCTCCTGCCTGACGCGTGGCGCTGGCTGTGATGTGCATGAGCCCTGCATTGGAGCCACCATAGAGCAGGGTGTGGCCATGCTCCCCGATCCAAGTGCCCAACCGGCGGGCCAATTGCTGGTATCTCTCGTCCAGCCCCTCTCGCGAACTGCAATAAACGACGATGGTCATGTTTTGGTTTTTAGTTGTTAGTTTTTAGTTGTTAGTTTTTAGTTGTGTAGTTGTGTAGTTGTTAGTTGTTAGTTGTGTAGTTGTTAGTTTTTAGTTGTGTAGTTGTTAGTTGGACTAAAGACTAAGAACTAAAGACTAAAAACTAAAGACTAAAAACTAAAGACTAAAGGACGTCTTTGCCGATGATGTGCTTGACTTGCTTGAAGAGGTAGTCGTGGGTGGTGCCGTCGTCGTGGCGCAGAGTGAGGGTACCATCGGGGGCGATACCGGCCACGGTGGCCATAAAGCGGTTGCCCTCGGCATCCTCGTAGGGGTGCATCTGCCCATCGTTGCGATAGAGGGCTGCCATATATTGCTGGTGCAGGCTCTTGCGGGCGTCCTCGTCGCTTAGGCTGTCGACAAGCCGTTCGATGCGTGAGCACACGCGCCCCAGCAACGCCATCAGGTCATGCTCATGGCCCGTGATGTTGATCAGGGACACAGGGTTGGGGGCGTCGCTCAGAAATCGTTCCTGATTGACGTTGATGCCGATGCCCACGATGCTCGTGGCGATGTCGCTGCCATCGAGCGAGTTCTCGATGAGCATGCCACAGGCTTTCTTATCATGCCAGTAGACGTCGTTGGGCCACTTGACGCTAAAGCCGTCGCCCGCCTCGGCGGTCAGTGCCTCGACAACGGCTAGGGCGGCTGCTTCGCTCAGGTAGAACTGGTTACGGGCTTTGACGGGCGGTCGTTTGAGCAAGTGCGAGAAGGTGAGGTTCTTGCCGTCCTCACTCTCCCAGGAGTTGCCTTTCTGGCCCCGTCCGGCGGTCTGGCTGGGGGTATAAATGACCGTACCGCCCGGCAGCGTTGCTGCCAAGCGGGACAGGTAGGTGTTGGTGCTCGCCGTCTGGCTGACCTTGATGTAGTGTGGCATGGTCAGGCGGTGGGGAAAGTCATCTTCAGGGTTCGGCTCTCGTCGTCGCCAGCGGTGATGTCGACGCGCACGGTATCGTCGGGCAGCAGGCCTTCGATACGTTCAGGCCACTCGATAAAGCACAGGGCGCCGCTATCGAAGTAGTCCTCAGCACCAAGGTCTACGGCTTCTTCCTCCTTCTCGAGGCGGTAGCAGTCGAAGTGGTAGATCAACTCGGCCGTGGTGTCGCTGCGGTACTCGTTGATGATGGCAAACGAGGGTGAGTTGGTCACGTCGCTCTCGACGCCGAGTTCCTTGCACAGGGCATTGATAAATGTGGTTTTGCCGGCTCCCATCTCGCCATAGAAGGCATAGACGGTGAAGTCGCCCATCTCGGTCATGAATTTGTAGGCGGCCTCTTCGAGAGCCTCGAGATTGGGAATGGGTATTTCGATTGTCTTCATTGCGGTTATCGTTTAGTTATTATTGCTGGTGGTCGTGACGGAGTCACGGCATGGATTTGACGCGGTCATGTCGCGCTGTGGCTGTTACTTGGGCGACAGCGTGACAATGGGGACGAGCATCTCTTCCATCGAGATGCCGCCGTGCTGGAAGGTGTCGTTGTAGTATGACACGTAGTAGTTGTAGTTGTTGGGATAGGCAAAAAAGTCGCGGTTCATCGCAAAGATGTAGGTGCTCGAAATGTTGGGGGCGGGCAGACCCACACGCTTGGGTTGCTTGATCTCAAACACTTGCTTGCCGTTGTAGGTCATGCTCTTGCCCACCTTGTATCGCAGGTTGGTGTTGAGGTTCTTATCTCCCACAACGTTGATGGCGCGGTCCACCTTGATGGTGCCGTGGTCGGTGGTGAGAATGACCTTGTAGCCGTTGTCGGCCATGAGTTTGAAGATGTCGAGCACGTTGGAGTTCTTAAACCATGAGACGGTTACCGATCGGTAGGCCTCGTCGGTATTGGCCAGTTCGCGTATCATCTTAGACTCGGTGCGCGCGTGCGAGAGCATGTCGACGAAGTTGAACACGAGCACGTTGAGTTCGTAATTCTTGAACATGCCGAAGTTCTGCATCAGTTTCTCGCCGGCAGCGCTGTCGTTCATCTTGTTATAGGAGAAGTGCACCTTGCGGCGATAGCGGTCGAGCAGGGTCTGGATCAGGGGCGCCTCGTTGAGGTTTTTGCCCTCCTCGCTCTCCTCATCGACCCACAGGTCTGGGAACATGTGCTCGATGTCGACTGGCATGAGTCCCGAGAAGATGGCGTTGCGCGCATATTGAGTGGCTGTGGGCAGGATGGTGGTGTAGAGTTCGTCGCTCTCGATGTTGAAGTACTCGGCGAGCAGGGGACTGACGGTCCTCCACTGGTCGAGCCTGAAATTGTCGATGACGACGAAGCACACTTTCTCACCCTTGTCGAGCAGCGGCAGGATCTTGTTCTTGAAGATCTCGTTGCTGCGCAACGGGTGTTCGGGTTGGGTGAGCCAGTCCTCGTAGTTGCGCTTGACAAACTTGGCAAAGGCGTTGTTGGCCTCGACCTTCTGCATCCTCAGCAACTCATCCATCTTGGTATCGGCATTGGACAGGGTGAGTTCCCATCGCACGAGGGTGCTGTAGAGTTCATACCAGTCCTCGATGGATTGTGCTGAATTGATCATCTGGCTGATGCGCATGAATTCCTGCTGGTAGTCGCCCGACACTTTCTCGTTGATGAGGGCTTCGCTGTGCAGGTTCTTCTTGATGGACAGCAGTATCTGCATGGGATTGACCGGCTTGATGAGGTAGTCGGCGATTTCGCTGCCGATGGCTTGGTTCATGATGTCCTCTTCCTCGCTCTTGGTGATCATGATGACGGGGACATTGGGCTGCAGGATCTTGATGCGTTGCAGGGCTTCAAGTCCGCTGATGCCGGGCATGTTCTCGTCGAGGATGATGAGGTTGAAGATCTGGTTGCTCAGCATGTCGATGGCATCGCGGCCGTTGGTGACCGTTTCGACTTCGTAACCCTTGTTCTCGAGGAACAGGATGTGTGGCTTCAAGAGGTCGATTTCGTCGTCGGCCCACAGGATTCTTTCTTTGCTCATATACCTTGTCTGGTCGTTATCTTAATGGATAATAATAAACAAATGTTGTGTCAGTCGTTCTTCTTCCTGCCTGACTTGGTGGACTGGGTCCTGCCGGCAGGTTTAGTGGAATCGCCACTAGAGGAGGCATCGTCGGCAGCAGCGGCTTCGGTCTTGGCCTTTTCCTTAGCGGCGGCCTTTTCCTTAGCGGCCTCTTTGCGTTGCTGTTCGCGTTCGCGGGCTTCTTGCTTGCGTTGCTCGGCTTTTTCTTTGCGCTCTTGTTCGCGCTCCTTCTGCCGCTGCTTGCGTTCTTGCTCGCGGGCCTTGGCTTGCTCCTTGCGCTCGCGGGCTTTCTCTTTGCGTTCGCGTTCACGCTGTTTAGCCTTCTCTTTGCGCTCGCGCTCCCGTTGCTTGGCCATCTCTTTGCGCTCTTTGGCTTTGTCTTTTCGAGCCTGCTCCTTAGCCTTTTTGGCGTCCTTCTTGGCCTGTTGGGCGGCTTTGTAGGCGGCCTTGGCCGAATCTTCACGCCACTTGTAGCGGAAGTCACGCTCTTTTTCTTTGTCCTTCTCGGCCTGTTCGATGGAGTCTTGCTCGGCAATCTCCTCGATGCGGGCGAGTTTGCGCTGATATTTCTGCTCCTTCTTGATGCTGTCGTTGATTTCCTTCTGGCGCTTGCGCTCGGCCTTTTCACGGGCTTTGGCCTCGCGCTCGAGTTGCTTGAGGTGCTCTTCCTCGGCGCGCTCTTGAGCCTTGATTTCCTTATCGGAAAGGGTGCTCTGCTGTGAGGTGGCAGTTGACCTGCTGCGATAGTCGCTGGCCTTGATCTGCTGCTTGCTCTCGGCTTCGGCGCGTGCTTTCTCTTCGGCCTCGATGCGTGCCCGCTCGGCAGCCTCTGCTTCGAGACGAGCCTGCTCTTCGGCCATTTCGCGTGCCTTTTCCTCAGCATCGCGTTTAGCGAGTTCGGCTGCCTCTCGCTCCAACTGTTCGGCCTCGAGGCGTTCTTGCTCTCGCAGTGCCTTCTGCTCGGCTTCGGCTTCTTCGGCGGCCTTCTTCTCGGCCTCGTCGAGTTCTTTCTTCTCGAGGTCGCTATGTTGCTTGTCGTTTTTCTCCTCTAGGTAGTTGAAGTAGTCCTCAAAGGTGCGTCCCTCGTTCAGGAGCAGGTTGAAATTGTCCACACTGATGATCACGTAGTGTACCTGTCGGGGTATGTTGATGCTGGTGGCCTGCTCAAAGTGGGTTCTGTAGTTGATGGCCTCCTTGAAGTCGTCCATGCCCTTGACAATGAGCAGTCCCAGCGTGCCGAAGTTCATCTGCTCGATATCGTAGTTCTTGACCTTGAAGGTGTTGAAGTTGTGTCGGGCTACCTCATAGAGGAGCATGTTGCTGTTGATGCTGTCGACGGGATAGAGCAGGATGAAGACTTGCGGCTTGTCGTTATCCTCGGCAAATGGGGTGAACGTGCGCTCGAGCGCCTGAGGCGTGGTGTCGTTGCTCAGTCGGGTGGTCCACAACATGCCGCGGGCATTGCTGCTGCCGCCCTCAAGCCGGCGGCCCTGGTTGAGGTGCTTTACAATCTCTGAAGCCACAGGGGTGATGTCAGTCTCGGGGTAGCGCTGCAGCATGTCCTTGAGGGTCTCCTTGAATTTGTCATGGTTCTTCTCGGTGAGGTAACTCAGCGCGTCGATAAACATGAATTTGGGCATGATCTTGGACAAGGGGTACTTGCGCATCATCTCGGCATAAGCGTCGTGCACGGCATTGTGATTGTCGGCCAAGTAATTGGCATAGGCGGCCTCATACATGGCCTCCTGGTCCTTGTTCATGTTCTTGAGATTCTCAATGTAGTTGGGATCCTGCATGGCTTGTCCGTACTTAGAGTCGGCAAACTCGGTGAGGATGCTGTCGCGGTAGGGCTGGGCATCAGCGATTTGCCCGTTGCGCATGTACATCATGTACATGTTATAGAACACGTCGAGTCGATAGGTGTTGTCGGGATAGCGCTCGAGCAACTGGTTGAACTCATAGGCCGACGCATTGTAGTCTTCCATCTTGTCCTTGAGGATGATACCCATGTTGTAGAGGCCCTCCTGGATAATCTCATGAGCCGATTGGATTTCCTCTTCGGTCTTGGGTATCTGCTTGAGGTAATACTCCTCGAAGTGGGGATCCTCGGCACGCTTGAGCGCTTCGAGGTCGACCTTGACGCTGTCGCCATTCTCGTCGACCGTCATGCTGTCGGCCATGGCAAGCAGGGCGCTATCGGCCTCCTCATCGTTGAACGAGAAGGTCATCTTGTTGTGGCGGCGCCAGTTGTCCTCGAGTTTGCGGCTGCCCCATAGTTTCTGGAATTGGGTCTTACCGGCATTCTTGGTGCCTGCATTATAGAAGTACCAAGAGTTGTCGGTATTCATTGTGTAGTTGGACGGCGCGTTTTGGTTATCCTTGATCAGGCTGCCCTTGGCGTCCTGTTCTGCCATGTAGGCCTCTCGCTTGGCGTTTTCTTCTTCCTCTTTCTCTTTCTTTTTGAGTTCGTCGATGATCTTCTTGATGATAGCCTTCTGCTCCTCGGGTGTCATCTTGGACAACTTGATGAGTGAGTCCTGCAGGGTGACATTCTGGGAGTAGACGGCGAGTTCGTCGAGCACGTCGCTGCGCTTCTTGAGCAACTTGTAGTTGGGGTAGTCCTCGTTGACCAGGGGGATGGCTTCGGCATAGCAGGGTTGTGCGTCATCGTATTGTCTCTGATCAAAGTAGATACCACCCAGGGTCAACTGGCTGATGGCCTTGTCCACGCCGTTGCGGGTGCTCTTTTCGGCCGCGAGTTTGTAGTTCTCGACGGCATGAACAGTGTCGTTGTGGGTGAGGTACAGGTTGCCGATGGCATAGTAAATCTGGTCCAGGTATTCCTTGTTTCGGTCATATCGGGTCATGCGCTTGAGTGCTTTGACCTCGCTGGCGATGTTGGCACCCTCATAGACGGCGCTCTGCTTGATGCGGGCATTGAATTTGGTGCGGTAGGTTGAACCGCTGCTGCTACCGGCCTGCTTGTAGGCCAGGTAGGCGTTGTGCTTATCGCCGACCTCCTCATAGAGTTGTCCTAGCAGGAAACTCATGCGCACCTTGTTGCTGCCCTTGAAGCCCTTGACGGCTTGAGTCAGATAGGGAATGGCCTGTTCGGCCTGCTGGGCCTTGATGTAGTAGTCGGCAAAGGCCGCGTTGGCCAGCGTGCGGACGCGCTTGTTGGTGATCTGGTCGAGGTGGACGTGGGCCAGCACGTTGTCGGCCTCGGTTACCCATCCCATGGCGCAATAGCACAATGCCTCGCGCACTTGGCATTCCTGAACCAGGTCGGTCTTCCAAGTGAAGTGGCGGGCAATGTATCGGAAAGTGGCGGCGGCGTCGAGGAAGTCGCCCTTCATGTACTGTGCCTTGGCTAGCAGGTACCAGGCATTGTGCAGGTAGGGGTTGTACTCGTCACGCTCGAGCCACTCGCGGTATTTGGGATCGTGGTTTTTGCCGCTTTTGCGCTTTGGCTTCTTCTTGATGGAGTGCAGGGCGATGGCCTTTTCCATCTTCTCGATGGTGTAGTCAAAACTGCCTGAGGGCTGCGCGGCCTTGCTGTTGGAACGGGCTTCGGCGGGGTGCAAATACAGCCGCTGCGAGTAGTCATCCTCGTAGGTGTTCATCATCTCCTTCATCTGCTCGTCGTATCTGGTCTTGCCATTGTAGTAGACGTTGTACTTGGTCGTGAATGAGTGCCAAAAACGTGAGCGCGCGGTGTTGGTCTTGTTGCTGCACGCGGCGAGCACGACCACCATCGCTAAAATGACTACTGGTATGAAACGTCTGGTTCTGTTCAAATTCAGTCTTGACTGTTGTTGATGCGTTTAGTACTATATAAACGTGTTGCGGCACATTTTATTGTTTTAACCTCCTCGATGTTCGGCAGCAAGTTGCATGAATTCCTGCCTGATGGCGGCAGGCATGACCAGCCCACGGTGCTTGATGCTCTGGCCCCATCCCAGCAGATCGGCTGGTTGCAGGGTGTAGAGCACGTCGCGCCACTGCTCCTCTTCGTCGGCCGTGTAGCCGTTCGCGTCACGGCCGGCAAAGGCGTCGAGTTCCTCGTCCTCATAATAGGTGATTTCTTGCTTGCACTCGCCCTTGAGAATCTGCTCGCTGGGGCATATCGAGCGTATGCCGCACGACTCATCGACGCATCCCTGAGCGGGTGCGCTGTCGGTCGGGTGTGCCGATGTGTCGGAGGGGGCGGCATCGTTTTGTGCCTCCTGCTTGTGATAGAACAGCCTGTCGATGAGCCACACGATGGCACCGCCCACCACAAGTATCGCCAATAGTATTAAAGCCGGTTTCATCGTTTAGAATGATGTCTTTTGGGGCTCCAAATATACAAAATAATTCTGACATGGCTGTCGAAACGCTCTTTTATCGCAGCACCGGGGCTATGATGAGTGTCCCTAAGGCCCCGCCATCGGTGAGAAAAACGGCTGTTCGGGCGCATGCGGGGAGTGCCCATAAGGCCATGTGTGGTTAATTAATGTTAAATGTTGTGAATGTTTCCGTGGTTTTGTGGGTCTTTTCCACATTAAATATTGCGTGAATGTGGGAAAATGAGTACTTTTGCGCCAGCATTCGTGAGAGGGGGCACTCGGGCTTCCTCGTTTTTATTATAATAAATTGAACCGATGATAGACAAGACGGCACTGGAGCAAGTGATTAACGAGGCCCTTGAGGGTACCAAGATGTTTCTGGTTACCTTGAAGGTGAGTAAGGACAACGTGATAGACGTGGCCCTGGACAGCGACGAGGACATCACCATCGACGACTGTGTGGCCGTGAACGACGCCGTGCTCGCCGCGTTTGACCGCGACGAGGAGGACTATGAGTTGACGGTGGGCTCGTATGGCATCACTTCGCCCCTGCTGCTTCCCCGCCAGTATCGCAACAGCATCGGCTATGAGGTCGAGGTGCTGACCGGCGACGGCCGCAAACTCAAGGGAGTCGTTGCCGATGCCGACGAGACCGGCTTTACCCTGACGATGAGCGTGAAGCGCAAACTCGAGGGCAAAAAGCGTCCTGAGATGGTCGAGGAGCAAGAGCGGTTCAATTACAGTGACATCAAACAAACAAAAAATATCATCAAAATCTGAAGTTGAGGTTTTAGGCTTTAGGCGATTGCGATCGTACTTAAAACTTACAACATGCAACTAACAACTAAATTATGGCTAAAAGAGAAGAAGCGGTGAACATGACCGCACAGTTTGCCGAGTTCAAGGAACTCAAGGACATCGACAAGACGACCCTGATCAGCGTTCTGGAGGAGTCGTTCCGCAGTGTGTTGTCCAAGATGTTTGGCAACGACGACAACTTTGACGTGATTGTCAACCCCGACAAGGGTGACTGTGAGATCTATCAGAATCTTGAGGTCGTTGAGGACGGCGAGGTGGAGAATCCCAACAAGCAGATCTCTCTGAGTGACGCTAAGGCCGACGATGACCCCGACTGTGAGGTGGGCGAGGAGCACACCCGCAAGATCGACTTTGCCAAGTTTGGCCGCCGGGCCATCCTGAACCTGCGCCAGACGCTGGCCAGCAAAATTCTCGACTTGCAGAAGGATGCCATATACACCAAGTTTAAAGCCCTCGAGGGCCAGTTGGTTGCTGGCGAGGTGTACCAGGTGTGGAAGCGTGAGGTGCTGCTGCTCGACGATGACAAGAACGAACTGCTCCTTCCCAAGGAGGAACAGATTCCGACCGACATCTACCGCAAGGGGGACGTCGTGCGCGCAGTCATTGAGAAGGTGGACAACACCAACAACAATCCCAAAATCATCGTGTCGCGCACGAGCCAGAACTTCTTGCGCCGACTGTTTGAGCAGGAGGTGCCCGAGATTCATGACGGCCTGATCGTGATCCGTGCCGTGGCACGCATCCCGGGCGAGCGCGCCAAGATCGCCGTCGAGAGTTATGACGACCGCATCGATCCCGTAGGAGCCTGCGTGGGCGTGAAGGGTGCCCGCATCCACGGCATCGTGCGTGAGTTGCGCAACGAGAACATCGATGTGATCAACTACACCAGCAATCCCCAGTTGCTTATCCAGCGAGCGCTGAGCCCTGCCAAGATCTCATCGATACGTCTGGACAACGAGAACAAGCATGCCGAGGTCTTCCTCCGTCCCGAGGAGGTGTCGCTGGCTATCGGTAAGGGCGGCCTGAACATCAAGTTGGCCAGCATCCTGACCGGTTACAGCATCGACGTCTACCGCGACGTGGAGACCGAGACCGAGGAGGACATCTATCTCGACGAGTTCAAGGACGAAGTCGACGAGTGGGTAATCGAGGCTCTGAAAAATGTGGGCCTTGCCACTGCCAAGTCGGTGCTGCGCACCCCGCGTGAGGACATCATCGACAAGGCCGACCTCGAGGAGGACACCGTGGACAACCTGCTGGCCGTGCTGCGTGCCGAGTTTGAAGAGTAATCCCACGGCGAACAGTCATCAACAGTTTCACATCCATTCATTCTCTCACAATCTAGCAACTAAAACAGCCTGAAGCATATAGCCGAAAGCGAACCGATAAATGACATTATATGGCGATAAAGATAAGTAAAGTCATTAAAGATTTAAATGTGGGTAGGCAGACCATCGAGGAATTCCTGCACAAAAAAGGCATTGAAATCGATGCGAGCATCAACGCGCGCATCCAGGACGATGTGTATGAAATGCTTGTTAAGGAATTCAAGCCCGATATGGACCTCAAGTCCAAGTCGGACAAGATGGCCAACGAGCGCCAGAAGGAAAAAGCCAAGCAGAATGCTGCCAAGGCCGAGTCGCACGAGATCAAAACCGTCGTGCCAGGTCAGAAACCCAAGATCCTGGGCAAGATCGACCTGAATGCTCCCGTCAAACCCAAGCAGCCCGCTAAGGCCGAGCCTGAGGTCTCCGTCCCCAAGACCGAGCCGCAGCCCGTCGAGCCCGTCGAGAAACCTGTGGAGGTGGTCGAGCCGCAGCCTGCGCAGCCCGTCAAGCAGCCCGAGCCCGCTATCGAGGTGCCGGCTCCTGCCGCCCCTGCCGAGGAGAAGCCCGTTGAGGCTCCTGCTCCCGTGGTCGAGAAGGAACAACCTGCCGAGGCTCCCGTTGCAGAGAAGGCCAACGACACCGCCGAGGACGTCTTCAAGCCCGTCTCGCAGACGGTAGGCGGCCCCCAACTCAAGGTCGTGGGCAAGGTGGACCTGACCTCGCTCAACCAGCAGACGCGTCCCCGCAAGAAGACCAAGGAGGAGAAGCGCAACGAGCGCATCGCCAAGGCTCAAGCCGAAGGCGCCGGCAAGAAGAAGCGCAAACGCATCGGCAAGGAGAAAATCGATATCGAGACCGCTGGCAACCAAGCCTCATCGCAGCCCAACAAGGGCCGTGGTGGCCGTGACGACCAGGGTGGCAAGCGTGGCAAGGACAAGAAGGGCAACCGCAAGCCCTTGCGTCCCGAAGTGAGCGAGGAGGATGTTCAGCGCCAGATGAAGGAGACGCTGGCCCGCCTGACCGCCAAGACCAGCAAGAAGGCCGCCAACCGTCGCCGCGAGCGCCGCGAGGAGCACCGCGAGGAGGTGCGCGAAGAGGCCGCACTGGCAGCAGCACAGAGCAAGATTTTGAAACTCACCGAATTTGTGACGGCCAACGACTTGGCCATCATGATGAACGTGCCCATCAACAAGGTTATCGCCACTTGTATGAACCTGGGCGTGATGGTGAGCATCAATCAGCGCCTCGATGCCGAGACCATCAACATCGTTGCCGACGAGTTCGGTTTCAAGACAGAGTATACCAGTGCCGAGGTGGTCGAGGCCATCAGCGAGGAAGCCGATGATCCCGCCGACCTGGTACAGCGTCCGCCCGTCGTTACCGTGATGGGCCATGTCGATCATGGTAAGACGTCGTTGCTGGACTACATCCGCAATTCTAACGTGATTGCCGGTGAGGCCGGTGGCATCACGCAGCACATCGGTGCCTATAACGTGAAACTGCCTAACGGCCGGCGCATCACCTTCCTGGACACTCCTGGTCACGAGGCCTTTACCGCTATGCGTGCCCGCGGTGCCAAGGTGACCGACATCGTTATCGTGATCGTCGCTGCCGACGATAGCGTCATGCCGCAGACCGTCGAGGCTCTCAACCACGCATCGGCGGCTGGCGTGCCCATCATCTTTGCCATCAACAAGATTGATAAGCCGGGTGCCAATCCCGAGAAGATTAAGGAAGAGTTGGCCCAGATGAACTATCTGGTCGAGGACTGGGGTGGTAAATACCAGAGCCAGGACATTTCGGCCAAGAAGGGCACCGGCGTTGAGGAACTGATGGAGAAGGTGCTGCTCGAGGCCGATATGCTCGACCTCAAGGCTAACCCCAATCGCAAGGCAACGGGTTCCATCATCGAGTCGTCGCTCGATAAGGGCCGTGGCTATATCGCCACCGTGCTGGTCGACAACGGCACCCTGCATGTGGGCGACATCGTGCTGGCCGGTACACACTATGGCAAGGTCAAGGCGATGTTCAACGAGCGCAACGTGCGCATCACCGAGAGCGGCCCGTCGACTCCGGCCCTGATCCTGGGTCTGGACGGTGCTCCCACCGCCGGTGACAAGTTCAACGTTATGGACACCGACCAGGAGGCTCGCCAGATTGCCAACAAGCGTGAGCAACTGCAGCGCGAGTTGAGCCGCCGCACGCAGACGCGTGTGAGCCTCGAGGACATCGGCCGTCGACGTGCACTGGGTGAGTTCCACGAACTCAACATCATCGTCAAGGGTGACGTGGATGGCTCGATCGAGGCCCTGAGCGACTCGCTCATCAAACTGTCCACTCCCGAGGTGCAGGTCAATGTCATCCACAAGGCTGTGGGTGCCATCACCGAGAGCGACGTTACCCTGGCTGCCGCCAGCGATGCCTACATCGTGGGCTTCCAGGTGCGTCCGTCGGGATCGGCCAAGCGTGCTGCCGAGCAGGAGGGCGTTGACATCCGTCTCTACTCCATCATCTATGACGCCATCGAGGAGGTCAAGAGCGCAATGGAGGGCATGTTGCAGCCCGATATCAAGGAGGAGGTGATCGGCAGTGCCGAGGTGCGACAGGTATACCACATCAGCAAGGTCGGCACCATCGCCGGTGCTATGGTTATCGAGGGCAAGATCAAGCGTGGCAGCAAGGTGCGTGTGATCCGTGACGGTATCGTTATCCACACGGGCGAACTGGCATCGCTCAAGCGCTTCAAGGATGATGCCAAGGAGGTCACCAGCGGCTATGACTGCGGTCTGAGCGTGAAGTCCTACAACGACCTGCAAGAGATGGACATCATCGAGGCCTTTGAGGAAATCGAGGTTCACAAGACCTTGTAATCTTGATGGATTATTACCTGAATATAGGTAGCAATATGGGCGACCGGCGCGATAACCTCTATCGCGCCGTCGTTGCTTTGACGGCGGGCACTGGCGGCAGTGTGGCCTCGCATGTGGTCGAGAGTGAGCCCTGGGGCTTTGAGAGTGATCACCGCTTCCTGAACATCGGCCTGTGGCTGTGTAGCGACTGTGCCCCTCACGAGATGCTCGAGCGCATCCACACCATCGAGCACCGCTTGGGCAGCATGGCGCACCGCGATGAGCATGGCGCCTATGTGGACCGCCTGGTGGATATCGACATCATGGCCATCGGTGATCTGGTTATCGACTCGCCCGCACTGCAGGTGCCGCATCCCCATCTGGCTGAGCGCGACTTCTTTCTGCGGCCCATGATGCAACTGGCTCCGAACTGGTGCCACCCCATTACGGGCCTGACTGCAGCCGAGATGCTGCAAGCATTGCGGTCTTCTTAGCGGTGAGCCAGAATCACGGCACACCCGTATAGATGATGCTGGTGCGGGATTGAATGGTAGGGAGTGCGGTGGGTTACTTGCCGTAGTTGTTGGCCTTGCGGTAATTGTTGGGCGAGAGCCCTAAGTGCTTTTTCACATATTTTCCGAAGAAGGAGAGGTTTTCAAACCCCATCTCCTTAGATACCTCTTTGATGCTCAAGTCGCTGTAGAGCAGCAGTTGCTTGATGCGGCTGATGACCGAGGCGGCGATGAGTTCGCTGGCGGTATACTCGCTGTGCTTGCGGCACACGCTGGTCAGATACTTGGGCGAGACACACAGGTCGTTGGCATAGGACTTGACGCTGCGGTTCACGTTGGTGTTGTCGGCCAGCAGGAGCATAAAGCGGCGAAAGATGCGGTCGCCCTGGCGCAGCATGTCGTCTTCGTCCTGGTTGAGGCGCTTGTTGATGCCGGACAGCAGGTCGTAGGCAAAACAGCGGATGATGTCACGCATGGTTTCTCGCCCATGATTCATCTGTGGGTGGTCCATCTTGTAGGTCAACAGGTCGTAGTACCTGACCATGAGGTCCATGTCCTCCTGACCCATCTCGATGACGGGGTGAGACAGTATGTGCATCACCGACTGCATGAGACTCTTGTTGATGAAGGAGAAGCCCACATCGGTGCTCAGGGCACAGATCAGACAGCGGAAGTCATCGCTGTGTCCCACGTTGTCGATGATCACCTTGCGGTCGACCACCAGCGAGTGGTTCTTCTCCAGATGATAGGGCGTGGCGTTGAGTTCCAGTGATAGTGTGCCTTCGAGCACCATCACGTAGGCGATGAAGTTGACCTGAAACTGCTTCATCAGGCCAGGGATGGAGGTGATGTTGTCGGCAAAAAAGATTTCGCCGTCATTGTACTTGAGGTTATGATAGACCTGTGGCACATCGTTCAGGTCGAGTTGTGTGACTTTGTTGCTCTTCATTGCTGTGGCATGAATGCGTTATTATTCTGATTGTGGGCGCTAAGGTATGATTTTTTCCCAATTAGTGCAAATCTGATGGCGAAAAACAAATGCAATGACACACCTCAGATATCTCAGTTTTGCAACACCTTGCTGTGGCCTTTGACATCACCGCCCCCGCCTTTTATCGGGTGAGCCGCCATTGATGGGTGTAGAAGAAACGAGGCTGGTGCAGTCGATCGACTGCATCAGCCTCTTGTGCTTGAGTCGGGGTGAGAGGACTCGAACTTCCGACCTCCACGTCCCGAACGTGGCGCGCTAACCAACTGTGCTACACCCCGCAACTCTTTTTAGCGGTGCAAAGATACTGCTATTTTTTAAATTGGAGCAAGATTTCGCCGTTTTTTTTTAATGGGCGTCGAGCCAGTTGGTTGCTGCGCCGTGGCTGGCGGTGAGGCGCACGTTGCCTTGATAGACGTTTTCCATCTCCTCGATGACGATGTGCTGCACGCGCTCGAGTTCGTCGGGCAGGACGTCAAAGTTGAGTTCGTCATGCACTTGCAGGATCATGCGCGAGCGGATGCCCTCGTCGCGGAATCGGCGGTAGATGCGCACCATGGCGAGTTTGATGACGTCGGCTGCTGTGCCCTGGATAGGGGCATTGATGGCGTTGCGCTCGCTGAAACTTCTCACCACGGCGTTTCTGGAATTGATGTCGGGCAGCATGCGGCGACGGCCATACAGCGTGGTGACGTACCCCTTGTCACGCGCTTGGGCGATGGAGCGGTCGATGTAGTCGCGCACCTGCGGGAATGTGGTGTAGTAGCCGTCGATGAGCATCTTGGCCTCGTCGCGAGGGATGTTGAGCCGCTGCGCCAGGCCAAAGGCGCTGATGCCATACAGGATGCCGAAGTTGGCTGTCTTGGCTTTGCGGCGTTCGTCGCTGGTGACTTGGTCGAGCGGCTTGTGGTAGATGCGGGCGGCCGTGATGGCGTGGATGTCGTGGCCGTGGGCAAAGGCGTCGAGCATCGTCTGGTCGTGGCTCAGGTCGGCTACCAGGCGCAGTTCGATCTGCGAGTAGTCGGCGCTAAAGAACACGTTGCCGTCGGCGGGTATAAAGGCGCGGCGTATCTCCTTGCCCTCATCGTTGCGCACGGGGATGTTCTGCAGGTTGGGGTTGGTCGACGACAGGCGGCCGGTGGCGGTAACGGTCTGGTTATAGGTGGTGTGGATGCGGCCCGTCTGCGGGTTGATCAGGGCAGGCAGGGCATTGACATAGGTCGAGAGCAACTTGCGGATGCCTCTGAGTTCCAGTATCTTGTCGACCAGCGGATGTCTGTCGCGCAACTTGAGCAGGATGTCCTCGGTGGTGCTGTACTGGCCCGTCTTGGTCTTTTTGGCCTTGGGGTCGATCTTGAGGTGGTCAAACAGCACCTCGCCCACTTGAGCCGGCGAGGCGGTGTTGAACGGCACACCGGCCAACTGGTGGCATTCGTCCTCCAGGCGGTTCATCTGCTGGGTGAGGGTCACCGAGTAGTCGTTCAGGGCCTTGACGTCGATGCGGGCGCCGGCGAGTTCCATGCTGGCGAGCACCTCGACCAGGGGCAACTCGATGTCGGTGAGCAGGGTGTACAGGCCTTGCTGCTTCAGCGCCTGGTCGAGCGCGTCGGGCAGTTGCAGGGTCAGGTCGGCGGCTTCGCAGGCCCAGCGGGTGATGGCCTCGGGCGAGAGTTGCGACGGCTTGAGTTGGTTGCGGCCCTTGGGACCGAGCAGGCTCTCGGCGGTGATGGCGTTGTAGTGCAGCAGTTCGTAGGCCATCTCGGCGATGCTGTGGCCGCGTTCGGGCTGCAGCAGGTAGTGGGCCACGGCGGTGTCGTAGTAGGGGGCCGTGAATGTGATGCCGTGCTGGCTCAGGGCGACCATCGTGCGCTTGACGTCGCTGCTCACGATGCAGGCCTTGCCGCTAAACAGCGGGGCTATGGCGCGCAGCATGTCCTGCTTGTCGCCGCACTTGACAAAGGTGGCCTCGTGCTTGCGTGCGCACATGGCGATGCCCATGATGCTCAGTTGCATGGCGCTGCTGCCGTTGCCCAGCAGGCTGATGGCCACGCGGGGCTCATCGAGCAGGTCGCTGACCAGCGTGGCGGCCTCGAGGGGGGTGGTAATCAGGCGATAGCGGCAGGCGATGCTGTCGATCGACTGGTAGGCGGGTGCGGCGTCCTGTGCCTCTTGGGCAGGCGTGTCCATGTCAAAGAGGGAGAGTTGGCGGGCTGGAGCGGACGGACCGGGCTTGCTGATGGGACCGGGCTTGCTGGTGGGGGTGGAGGGACTTGCGGGGGCCGACGGGGCGCTGTCGAGGCCGGCGTTGGCTTCGCCGCCGTCGATCAGGCGCGTGGTCAGGGTGCGGAATTCCAGTTCGGCAAAGATGGCCCTGAGGGCTTCCATGTCGGTGGGCTGGCGCTTGAGGGCGTCGGCCTCGAGGGTGATGGGCACGTCGGTGATGATGGTGGCCAGCCACTTCGACATGCGTATCTGCTCGGCATTGTCCTCGACGCGCTGCTTCTGGGCGCCTTTGAGTTCGCTGGTGTGCTCCAGCAAGTTCTCGATGGAGCCGTATTGCTGGATGAGTTTCTCGGCCGTCTTGGGACCCACGCCGGGGCAGCCGGGGATGTTGTCGGCGGTGTCGCCCATGAGGCCCAGGATGTCGATGAGTTGGGTGGGTGCGGCGATGCCGTATTTCTCGTTGACCTCGTCCACGCCCAGGATCTCTTGTTTGGCGGGGTTCAGGATCTTGATGTTGGGGGTGACCAGTTGACCGAAGTCCTTGTCGCCGGTGACCATATAGGTGAAGAATCCCTGTTGCTCGGCCTGATGCGAGAGTGTGCCGATCACGTCGTCGGCCTCATAGCCCTCGACCTCAAAGATGGGGATGTGGTAGGCCTGCAGGATGCGTTTGATGTAGG
Organism: uncultured Prevotellaceae bacterium; assembly: GCA_900320055.1. GTDB lineage: Bacteria > Bacteroidota > Bacteroidia > Bacteroidales > Muribaculaceae > Sodaliphilus. The sequence continues at coordinate 2,537 of ONQS01000030.1, read as the reverse complement.
GGACGGCTACGAGGATGCCCTCGGGGGTCTTCTCGCGGTTGGCCTTGTAGGGCTCGTAATTCTCGTGCCTGAAGGTGCCGCCGGGTGGGTCAAAGCACACGGCGATGTGGGTGGGGCGCTCGCGCTTGAGCAGGTCCTGAAGGGTGTTGACAAAGCCAAACACGGCCGAGGTGTCGATGCCGGTCGACGTGACGCGCGGGCTGCGTATCATGGCATAGAATGCCCTGAAGATGAGCGCATAGGCGTCGAGCAGCAGTAGTTTCTTATCTGTTTCCATAATGGGCTGATGTTTCAGGCCATAAAGGTAGTGATTTTTTTTGAAATAGGGGCTGGACGGGCTGGACTAACTGGACAGACCGGAAGGGCTAGAGGTCGAAGAGGGTGGGCTGGGGCAGCAGTTGGAAGGTGTGGCGGTGATGCGGGGTGACGCCATATTGGGCGATGGCGGCGCGGTGGTCGGCCGTGGGGTAACCCTTGTTTTTGGCCCAGCCATATTGGGGAAACTCTTTGTCTAACTGGCGCATCAACTCGTCGCGGTGGGTCTTGGCCAGGATCGATGCGGCGGCAATGCTCAGCATCTTGCCGTCGCCCTTGATGATGGTGGTGTGGGGAATGTCGTGGTAGGGGAAGAAGCGGTTGCCGTCCACGAGGATGCCCTCGGGCCGCACCGACAGCGCGTCGAGGGCGCGGTGCATGGCGGTGATGCTGGCGCGCAGGATGTTGATGCGGTCAATCTCCTGCGGCGACACCATGGCCACGGCCCATGCCACGGCTTCCCGCTCGATGACGGGCCGCAGCCGCTCTCGCTGGCGCTCGGTGAGTTGCTTGCTGTCGTTGATCAGCGGGTTGTCAAAGTCGGGGGGCAGAATCACTGCAGCCGCCGTGACGGGTCCGGCCAGGCATCCGCGCCCGGCTTCGTCACATCCGGCCTCGATGCGTCCGGCTATCAGATACTGCTGCAGCATGTGGACTGTGTGGAATGGTCAAGCGGTGTGCGGGGCTTACATGTTGCGGTCGATGACGTAGTCAAAGATCTCGCGGAAGCGGTCGACCGTCTCGTCGGGCTGGTAGGGCGACAGGATGGCGCTGGCCTCGTCGCGCAGGCGCTGCATCGTCTGGTAGGCATACTCGATGCCCCCGGCTCGCTTGGCAAAGTCGATGAGCGTGTCGATGTCTTCACTCGAGAGGGTCTCCTTGCCGATCAGCGCCAGCATCTGCTCGTGCTCGGGCAGGTCTTCGCGGCTCAGGGCGTGGATCAGCGGCAGGGTCACCTTGCCCTCGCGCAGGTCGTTGCCGGTGGGCTTGCCGATGATGGGGTCGTTGTAGTAGTCAAACGTGTCGTCCTTGATCTGGAAGCAGATGCCCAGCAGGCGCGCATAGCGGCGCAACTCGTCGATGGCGGTCTGCGGCGCATCGTTGGCATATCCGCCCACGGCTGCGCAGCACTCAAACAGCGAGGCGGTCTTGGCACGGATGATCTCCATGTAGGTGTCCTCGTTGATGTCGTGGTTGCGGGCGATATCGACCTGGTCAATCTCGCCGAGCGACAGGTCGCGGCCCATGTCGGCCAGGGCGCTCAGGATGCGGCCGTCGCCGGTGGCCACGCCACAGCGCAGCGCTCCGGTGACAAAGAAGTCGCCCACAAGCACTGCCACGTGGTTGCTCCACACATTGTTGATGGTGGGCAGCCCGCGCCGCTGCTCGGCCTCGTCGATGACGTCGTCGTGGATGAGCGACGCGTTGTGCAGCATCTCGAGGGCTGCGGCGCCCTGCAGTGCCTTGTCGTTGATGCCGCCAAAGAACTGTGCGCTCAGCAGCGTCACGATGGGACGCAGCAGTTTGCCCTTGTTCTTAAGATAGGTGGTCACAATGCTGTTAGTGAGTTCACTGCTGCTCGTCAGGGTGGTGACGATGATGTTATTGAGGGCATCCAGTTCCGGAGCCAGTTGATCTTGGATATGTTTCAACGTTATTGCCATAGTTTGCAAAATTAGCAATAATTCTCGAGAGCATCGCCATTTTTAACAGTATATTTTAGTTTTTAGTCTTTAGTCTTTAGTCTTTAGTTCTTAGTTTTTAGTCTTTAGTCTTTAGTTCTTAGCCCAACTAACAACTACACAACTAACAACTACACAACTAACAACTACACAACTAACAACTACACAACTAACAACTACACAACTAACAACTACACAACTAACAACTATACAACTAACAACTACACAACTAACAACTACACAACTACCAACCACCCATGGCGACTACAAAGGCATCCGTCCCCGAGGGTGGGGGCGGATGCCTATCGTGTGGTTCAGATCAGTCGGCCGTTGCCGACCGATGCTGGATGATTAGTTCTTCAGCAAGATGTCGATCAGGTCGGTCACGTCGGTGATGTTGATGGAGCCGTCGCCGTTCACGTCGCCCGAGGGCTTGGTGTTGTCGCTCAGCAGCATGTCGATCAGAGCGGTAACGTCGGTGATGTTGACATTGCCGTCCTCGTCCACGTCACCTACCAGCGTCTGGCTGCTAACCTCAGT
>ONQS01000037.1 GCA_900320055.1 uncultured Prevotellaceae bacterium | reverse complement strand
AGTCTCGCCACTGGTTTGCCAGCTAAGCCTCAGGAAACGATTACCCGCATACAGTTTAACATATACATTAATCAGTCCAACTTTTTGGGTTCACTTCAGCTCGGTCATCTGATTTACTGGGGGTTACCGCATGGGTCACCCTTCGGGTGAGTGACCCTGTTTAATCCAGACACACGGTTTTGCAGGTGCCCCCAAAAAAACAGCCCTGGTATTACTTCAATAGAATTACTACAATTCATCTGAGATTGAAAAGTAAAAAGAAAGGCAATTGGAGTCATTACCGATGAACCGATTTGCGACAAAAAGCAGAACTTGAGTATTTTCGGAAATATTGTTATCATATTGATTTCCAAAACCATATCAAAAAACAATTATATAGAGGGGGAGGTGCGGGAATGTTAACAAAAATTAAAACGGATCACATCCTTCCTCACTTTTTAGCGGGAATTATGTAATTTTGAGGGAGAAAAAGAGATTTTTATGGTTGAATTGAATTTGCCGGAATATGATTACAAGGTGAAGAAGCGTGACGATGGCTCATGGTCGATCTGGGACCGGCTTCGTGAGCGCTGGGTCGCACTCACTCCCGAGGAATGGGTGCGCCAGCACTTTGTGGAGTGGCTCATCAGCGATAGGGGTTTTCCTGCCACATTGATGGGTAATGAAGTGTCTCTTAACCAGAATGGCATAGCCCGTCGCTGTGACACGGTTGTCGCCGACCCCACCGGAGAGCCGCTTGTGATAGTAGAATACAAGGCTCCTGATATCACCGTCTCGCAGAAGACATTTGACCAAATCGTGCGGTACAACATGGTGTTGCACGCCCGCTATCTGATCGTGAGCAACGGTTTGAGCCATTATTGCTGCCAGATTGATTACAGCAACGGCAGTTACCGCTTTCTGGCAGATATTCCCCAATATGCCGACCTGTAACCGCCGTGGCAACAATCATGCATTGATAACAAGAGCCCTAACGTGGGCAGCCAGTCATCGCATGGGTCGCCCAATCGATGACCGGCAATCACTCCTCGAGCATGAATGACCTGTTGCCTCGATTGTTATCTGACTTGTTTGAGATAATGGAGAAAAAGCAGTAATTTTGTCACCATGAACGAGAATTACCTGGACAAACTGAACGGACAACAGCGAGCCGCCGTAGAATACTGCGACGGACCTCAACTGGTAATCGCAGGAGCGGGGTCAGGCAAAACACGCGTCCTGACCTATAAAATCGTGCATCTGCTCAATCAGGGCTACGAGCCCTGGCGCATCATGGCACTGACATTTACCAACAAGGCTGCCCGTGAAATGCGCGAGCGCATCGAGCCGCTAGCAGGTCCCGCAGTAGCCGCCCAACTGTGGATGGGCACATTCCACTCGATCTTCTCGAGGCTGTTGCGCCGCAATGCAGAACTGATCGGATTCAAGCCCGACTTCACGATCTACGACCAGAGCGATTCCCGCTCGCTGATCAAACTCATCGTCAAGGATATGGGACTTGATGACAAGACTTATAAACCCGCGACAGTCCAGAATCAGATCAGCAATGCCAAGAACGCTCTGATCACGCCCGATGATTATGAGCGCAACCAAGACCTGATCATTGCCGACCGCGACGCAGGGCGTCCCGAGACCGCCAACATCTACAAGGCCTACTGGCAGCGCTGCCGCATAGCCGGGGCAATGGATTTTGACGACTTGCTGCTGTACACCAACATCCTGCTGCGCGACCACCGCGACGTGCTTGAGAGATACCAGGACTTCTTCCGTTATATCCTTGTCGACGAGTACCAAGACACCAACTTCTCGCAGCACCTGATCGTGCACCAGTTGAGCAAGAAGAATAACCGCCTGTGTGTGGTGGGGGACGATGCGCAGAGCATCTACAGTTTCCGCGGGGCCAATATTGAGAACATCCTGCGCCTGCAACGCTTCTATCCCGACATACAGACCTTTAAACTGGAGCGCAACTACCGCTCAACCCAAACCATTACCGATGCTGCCAATAGCCTGATCGAGAAGAACAAAGGTCAGATTGCCAAACATCTGTTCAGCAAAAATAATGTAGGAGAACGCATCCCGGTGATACAATGCTATAGCGACTATGAGGAAGCCTACGTCGTCGCCAACCAGATTGCAGCCCTCAAGGCACGGCAGGGCGACAGTTATGAGGATTATGCCGTGCTCTATCGCACCAATGCGCAATCGCGTGTGCTGGAGGAGGCCCTGAGCAACGGCGGACGGCGCGATAAGCATGGCAACATGCGCAACGCGATCCCCTACCGCATCTATGGCGGCTTATCGTTTTATCAACGCAAAGAGGTGAAGGACGCCATCTGCTACCTGAGGCTGGTGATCAACCCCGACGACGATGAGGCACTGCGCCGCGTGGTGAACTATCCCACCCGCGGTATAGGCGACACCACTGTGGGCAAAATCACGCACTGTGCAAACACTAATGGCGTGAGCATGTGGCAAGTGATGAATCATGCCGATACCTACGGACTGGATGTGAACCGAGGGACCCGTTCCAAAATCGATAACTTCACGTCACTGATCGGTGGTCTGATCGAGTTGAACCATACCGGGGCCGATGCACTGACTGTAGCCAAAGAGACCGTGCTGCGCACCAAGATCAAGAGTGTGCTGATGGGCGATAACACACCTGAAAACATCAGCCGTATCGAGAACCTTGACGAACTTGTCAATGCCGTCAACGATTTTCAGCAAGCCAAAGAGGAAAGCGGAGACGAACATTACCAGATAGCCGATTTCCTTGCTGAGACATCGTTACTTACCGACCAGGATATGAACGATCCCGATGGAGAGAAAGTCACCCTGATGACTGTGCATGCCGCCAAGGGCCTTGAGTTCAGAAACGTCATCATCGTAGGAGTCGAGGAAGACCTGTTTCCGAGTGCCATGAGCATGGACTCTATCTACCAGATTGAGGAAGAACGCCGGCTGCTGTATGTCGCCATCACGCGAGCCGAGGTGAATTGTGTGATCACCTATGCCACCTCACGCTACCACAACGGACAGACCAAGACGTGCGTGATGAGCCGTTTTCTGAGGGACATCAGCCCTGAATTCCTGTTGATGGGAAGCACCAACTCAGTCCCCACCGTGTCGCGCCAGCGATCGCGCTGGGATGACGATGAAGACGATGACTTCGGCAGCATGCGCCGCCGATGGAACAATGACACGCCCCACCGTTCGGTCAGTGACAAGCGCTCCGCAAGTTCTACCCAGAGGCTCACCCCGCGTGGCGTGGACCGGCCCTCTGCATCAAAGCCTCAAGCCAAGTCTCCCACTCCCGTGGCTCCAGCCACTAGTGGCAATTTCTCGATCCACACAGTAGACGAATTGCGGCAGGGAAGTGAAATCCTGCACCAGCGTTTCGGTCACGGAAGGGTTACCGATATTGATACCAGTGGCAGTGACGCAAAAATCGACGTGCTGTTTAACGATGGCCAAACGCGCAAACTGCTGCTTAAGTTTGCCAAATTTGAAATATTATCCTAAGGGATTCCCTAATATTATTTGCAATGGAAGAGTACAAGACACCCTACTATATCGTATATGAGGAAAAGTTGCGCCGCAACATCGAGTTGATCACAGGCGTGGCTAGGCGCACAGGAGTGGACATCATTATGGCCTTTAAGGCCAACGCGCTGTGGCGCACCTTTGATGTGTTCCGCGAATATGGCGTAGAATCGACTGCCAGTTCAGTCAACGAGATGCTGCTGGCTAACGATGAGTTGAAGTGCCGCACCCACACTTATTGCCCAGCCTATACCGACGAGACAATCGACGCCTATATTGCCGGCAGTTCGCACATCACCTTCAACTCGGTAGAGCAATACCACCGGTTTGCCGACCGCGTGAAACAGCACAACCAAGACTGGCCCGGCGAACAAGTGAGTTGCGGCTTGCGCGTCAATCCCATGTGCTCGGTGATTGAGACCGACATCTACAATCCGTGCTGCCCCGGGTCGCGATTTGGCGTGCTGGCCAGCGACCTCAAGGAGTTGCCCGATGGGATCGAAGGATTCCACTTCCACGCCCTGTGTGAGAGCACGAGTTTTGACCTTGAGAAGGTGCTGCTGGCACTGAAGCAACAGTTCGGCGATTATCTGCCACGGCTGAAATGGCTGAATATGGGCGGCGGCCACCTGATGACCCGCCAGGGTTACAACATCGGTCACCTGGAACAAGTGCTCGGAGCGTTCCAGGGCGCCTATCCCAATCTGCAACTGATTATGGAGCCAGGTAGTGCCTGGTGCTGGCAAACCGGCGATCTCGAAGCCACCGTAGTGGATGTGGTGAGCAACAGCGGCATCAGCACAGCGATCGTCGATGTGTCGTTTGCCTGTCATATGCCCGACTGCCTGGAGATGCCCTATAAGCCCAAAATCACCCAAGCGCTCGACAACGTGGACCCGACAAAGCCCACCTATCGCATGGGCGGCAACTCATGTCTAAGTGGAGATTATGTGGGCGACTGGAGTTTTGAGCGTCCGCTACAGCGAGGCGACCGCATCACATTTGAGGACATGAACCATTACACGACAGTCAAGACCAACATGTTTAATGGCATACAGCATCCGTCCATCCTGTTGAAGCGAATGGATGGCCGCATCGAGGTCCTGCGTGAATTTGATTACATCGATTACAAGACAAGAATGAGTTAGACGATCCTGACCTGCTAGTAACGTCCGTATTAGACGCTATGGTTATTTGCCCGAGTAGGCTACGCCATAGCCTATCAAACGATCGTAACGCTCGCCGATGGGCCTGTCAAAGACCATGACCGTATACTCGTTGATGGTCTCAAAGTGGTCTCCCTCGATGGTGGACGTCTGGCCGACACTGGTGCCATCAGGCACCCACAGATACATATAGTTATATGCGCCCTGTTTCAGGAGTATGTCGGCCGTGTAACAACCAGAAGCAGCATCATAGTTCATCATTGCCTGCGATGTGGGATATCCTTGAAGGAACTCCCCATAGAGCAGCACGTTACCACCGTTGAGCCTCCCCTCGGTGTTGAGTGTGAAATGCGTGATCATGTAGTCGGCCTGCAAAGCATTTTCGCCAAAAGCCTCAGCATTGCGTATGGTGAAGCGTCCATGCTGTGTCTGGTCATAGAGGTACTGCACCTCGTTGCGCGGCTCATCCACGGCAAGAATGGCATGGTACATCGGTTCAAAATATTTGATAGACTGTACCCCCATGTTGATGCTATGTGCATTGACGGTCTCAAATCGCCTAAACTCGTTTCCGGCCGGGAAGATGAGATTGCGATTGTGATCAAAAGTGACATAATCGGTGCCCACCATCAAGGGTTTAGAAACCGAGACGGCATTGTCCAGACGCGAGTTTTGGGTTACGACGCATGTCAATTCGCCGTATGGATCCTTGATAAACCCAGGTTTGTAACGGACATCAAATGACACCTGCTGGAAACGATTGTTATACTCAACATCGGTGCGTGAGGTGACCCGCGGGAAAACTCCAACCGCACCCTCACAGACCGAAAAACGGGTTTGGAAGAGGATGTCGTCCTGATTATCCTGCTCATAGACCGTGAGCAGGTAGTTGCCGCTCACCAGAGGCTGCATGTCGGCATTGGGCAACATGAACTGGTAATTATAGTAATGCACAAATGTGGCCTCGCTCTGTGCGTAATCGTCGATATCGGCATAGTTGAAACCGCTGACATACTCACTCTCGATCAACTGGGACGGCTGCCAGTCCGCATTGCAGTGGGTGATACTGTAGCGCAAGTAGTGGACGTCATAATCTATATAATCAAAACTGACAACCAGATGGTCATCACCACTGATCATGAGCACAGGTGGGATGTACATGTTGTTCTCCAGGCACACCTTGAGCGAACGCACATTGTTATCAAAGATATGCGGCCGTGTGTCCACCCTAGTCTGAGCCATGACGATGATTGCCGTCACACAGTAACAGAGGGTCAGAATGGCTCGGTTGCGTCTTGTCATCATACGTATTCGGGTTGTTTAACGGTTTAGACTAATTACCCGTCGATAGGTTTAAAATGATATCCTACAGTGGCCTAGCGAACCAGCAGGAAGATAATGTATGCTACATAGGCACCAAAGAAGATGAATCCCTCGACACGATCAAACTTATCCTTCTTGAAGGTGAGCACTACGATAAAGAGCATGATAGCCGCTACAAGCATGACGGCATAATCCCACAGATTGATGTCGACCAGAGTGAGAGGCTTGACGGTGGAAGCGACACCCAAGATGAACATCAGGTTGAACAAATTGCTACCAATCACATTACCGAGAGCCAACTGCGGATTGTGCTTGGTGGCAGCGATAATCGCCGTAACCAATTCGGGCAGTGATGTGCCCACAGCAACGATAGTAATGGCAATGACAGCCTCGCTCATACCCCATGCACGTGCCAGATTTTTGGCACTGTCCAGGAACAAGTTACCGCCAAAGATAAGAGCGACCAGCGAAACGATAGCAATAGCCCATAAGAGCCATGGATTCTTTCCGGACAAAGAAGAAGAGGCTTCCTCGTCGGCATCGGCTAGGGCCTGCTGCGGATTCTTGCCTTTCTGGACGATGACCCAAGCCATATAACCGATAAAGCACACCAGCAGCACGATGCCATCCAAGCGGTTGAGTGAATTCTTGTGAATCCCAGGGACGATGGTGTCGTTGGCAATGATTGATACAAAAATCGTCGCAATGATCAGGAAAGGGATGTCCCTATCGCGCTGCAAACGCTCAATGGCAAACGGATAAATGATCGCCGTCACGCCCAAAATCAGCAAGATATTGGCTATGTTTGAACCGATGACGTTGCCCATTGCGATGTCACCGCTATTGCTCAACGCAGAAGAGACCGAGACAAAGAGTTCAGGAGCGCTGGTACCGATACCGACAATGGTCAGGCCGATAATGAAATTTGAAATCTTGGCCCGTTGTGCTATAGCCACTGATGAATCCACGAGATAATTAGCGGCAAGCAGAAGCATTCCTAGCCCGACAATAAGCAGAATATAATCCATAACTGATGATTGTTAAGTAATGCTACCGCATCGGCGACAAAGCGCATGATGCGGCAGCAATAGTCATTTCACTTCACTTTAAAGCCTCGAGCATGGCTTGCATGGCGTCGTTCAATCCCTGAGGATTGCGGCCACCAGCCTGCGCAAAATGCGGCTGTCCGCCACCGCCACCTTGGATGCACTTGGCAGCGCCACGGACCATGTTGCCCGCATTCTTTCCAGCCTTGACGATGTCTTCGCTAAGCATCACCGTGAGCATCGGTTTGCCCTCATGCTCAGTGGCCGCCAGAAAGGCGGTAGCCTCGGGGCATTCAGCCTTAATCGCCAGGGCAACGCCTTTAACGATGTCAGGTATCCGCCTACCGGTCAGTGTGATGACCTTGAGTCCATCCACCGTTTTGCCCTCAGCGATCAGTTGCTGCGTGAGGATGGCAATGCGCTGCTTCATGTAGTCATCCACTTGCTTCTTGAGTTCGGCATTCTCGGCCAGCGACTTCTGCAAGGCGGCAACAGCGTCGGGAGCATTGTTGAGCATCTCCTTGATGTGGCCCATGGTGTCCTGAATCGTGTCGAGCATCTCCTCGACGCGGGCACCAGTGACAGCCTCGATACGGCGAATGCCGGCAGCGATACTGCTCTCGCTGACGATTCTCACCATGCCGATATTGCCTGTGTTGCACACGTGGGTACCACCGCACAACTCAACAGAGTCGCCATACTTGATCACACGCACACGATCACCATACTTCTCGCCAAAGAGAGCCATGGCACCCATCTGCCGGGCCTCGTCGATGGGCATGTCGCGATGCTCCTCGCGCGGGATGGCATTGCGAATCATCTGGTTGGCCAGATGTTCGACTTGGCGGATCTCTTCGGGAGTCACTTTGCGGAAGTGGGAGAAGTCGAAACGGAGCGTGATGGGGTCAACATAGGAGCCTTTCTGCTCGACATGTGTGCCCAGCACTTGACGCAGGGCAGCATGCAGCAGGTGGGTTGCGGTGTGATTGCACTCGGTGGCCCGACGGGCATCCAAGTCGATGGAGGCATGCAATGTGGCATTGACATCGCTGGGCAACTTGGCTGTGATGTGTACGGGCAAATTATTCTCTCGCTTGGTGTCGGTCACCTGGATGGTTTCGCCATCCAGGGTGAGCGTGCCACGGTCACCCACTTGACCACCCATCTCAGCATAGAACGGAGTGCGATCCAGCACGATCTGATAGAAAGACTTATTCTTTTGAGTCACCTTGCGGTAGCGCAGGATGTTCACGTCACATTCAGTGAGGTCGTAGCCAACGAACTCCGTCACGCCGTCCTGGAGTTCGACCCAATCGGTGGCCTCGACTGCGGCAGCATTGCGTGCGCGCTGTTTCTGCTTCTGCATCTCGACATTGAACTCCTCCTCGTTGACTGTCATATTATTCTCACGCAGAATCAGTTCGGTCAAATCCAGAGGGAATCCGAAAGTGTCATAGAGCGTGAAGGCCTCCTTGCCATCGACAATAGTCTTTCCGGCCGCTTTGGTGTCGGCGATGACTTTCTCGATGAGTTTCATACCGGTTTCCAACGTGCGCAGGAAGGCATCTTCCTCCTCCTTGGTCACATGCTTGATGAGGTCGGCCTGCGCCTTGATCTCGGGATAAGCCTCGCCCATGCTCTCGATGAGGGTATCGACTAAGCGATACATGAACGCCTCTTTGAATCCCAGGAAGGTGTAACCATATCGCACCGCACGACGCAGGATGCGGCGGATGACGTATCCGGCCTTGGCATTGCTGGGCAACTGTCCGTCGGCAATGGAGAAAGCGATGGTGCGGACATGGTCGGCCACAACACGCATAGCGATGTCCACATCCTTGTTGTCGCCATACTTCTTGCCACACATCTCCCCCAACTTGCCGATAAGCGGCTGGAAGACATCGGTGTCATAATTGGAGGTCTTGCCCTGGAGTGCCATGCACAGGCGTTCCAGGCCCATGCCGGTGTCGATTACCTTGTTGGGGAGGGGTTCGAGCGTCCCGTCCACTTTGCGGTTGTACTGCATGAAGACGAGGTTCCAGATTTCGATGACGAGGGGGTTGTCCTTATTGACCAGCGATGCACCAGGGACAGCAGCCTTTTCCTGCTCGCTGCGCAAGTCGATGTGAATCTCGCTGCAGGGTCCGCAGGGACCGGTATCGCCCATCTCCCAGAAGTTGTCGTGGCTATTACCGTTCAGGATATGATCTTTGGGCAAATGCGCTTCCCAGAACGAAGCAGCCTCGTTGTCTCGGCCCACGCCGATGCTGTCGTCGCCCTCAAAGACAGTGGCATACAGGTTTTTGGGATCCAGTTTATAAACATTGACCAGGAGGTCCCAAGCCCAATCGATAGCCTCGTGCTTGAAATAGTCACCAAACGACCAGTTACCCAGCATCTCAAACATCGTGTGGTGGTAGGTGTCGTGTCCCACCTCTTCCAGGTCGTTGTGCTTGCCACTCACGCGCAGACACTTCTGCGAGTCGGCGGCACGGCGCCACTGGGCCTGCTTATTGCCCAGGATAATGTCCTTGAACTGGTTCATACCGGCATTGGTAAACATGAGGGTTGGATCGTCCTTGATTACCATGGGTGCAGATGGCACGATGTGGTGGCCATGTTCCTCGAAGTAACGCTTGAAGGTTTCGCGGATTTCTTTTGCAGTCAGCATAATGTATTTATCTTAATATGTTATAAATGTTCGATTTTTGTTGCAAAGTTTAAACTATTTGTTTACCTTTGCCGTGTTATAATCAACCTGCAAAGTTACTCATTTATATCAATTTGTGCAAGAGCATGCGAGAACTGGATAAAAAATTCTACAAAATCGGTGATGTTTCGGAGATACTGGGTATTCCCGAGTCCACTCTTCGCTACTGGGAGTCACAGTTCACCATCATCAAGCCGCGCCGTAACAAGAAGAACATCCGCTACTATACGCCTAGCGACATCGAGACCATCAGCAAAGTCTATTATCTGGTTAAGGAGAAGGGGCTGAAACTGGATGCAGCCCAGGCACAGATACGCCACAATCGAGATGGCGTGGACAAGCGGTTTGTCGCCATCGAGCAACTGAAGGATATCAAGCAGCAACTGCAGGCCTTTCAGAGCGCGCTGGATGAGTTGTTTCCCGACATCCCCGCAGCGAAATAATCCAGGCACGCCTATACCAGACACAACGACAGAGGGCTGTTTCCTAGACAGGAGCCGCCCTCTGTTGTAATATATGTGTGACGGACTGGACGGACTGGCGGGGCCGCGACTGAGTCGCGGCATAGACGACAAGGGTGGGAACTGGACGGGCTGGACGGACTGGATGGGCTGGACCCTCTGGACTGGCAAGACTGGACTGGCAAGACTGGATGGACGGCCATGCTCGTCCCTCTCCTTTTATAGGGTGATCTAGGTATAACGGCATCATGCTACTGTGCATTGCGGGCACGAGGGGCGCACCAAAAAAATCTGGCAACACGCGGTCGCCGCGCATTGCCAGACGTTCTCTAATGAATTTTATAAACGTAATTCTCTGGAAATCTTAATCTTTTTATTTTACGGTCAGAACCTCATGCCCAGGGTGAGCGAGACACGATTGTTATTGTCCTTGACATCGGCACTGATGTTAGGCTCATAGCCGAACTGATCGTTGATGGGCGAGAATGCGTTGTATACACTCTCACGAATCTTGTGCACATAGGCCAGGTCGCCATAGAACGATTTGTAGCGATAACCCACACCGCAAGTGATGTTGTGCACTGCGTTATCGTACTGGTAGGCAGGATTGGTGCCTACGGTAGCGATGTTGTAGTCATACTCATCGACACCTTTCTTGACCTGTGTGGTCTTGTAACTGTAACCGGCGCGCAGACTCCAATTGGGATTGACGCGGTACTCAGCACCCAAGCGGAAGATGTGTGAGGGCTTGAAATAGTTCTTCACGTTATAGGTCACGTCAGAGTAGTTGTGCCCCCGGTCGTCACCGATACGCATCGTCTGGTTGGCAACATACTCGTAGTCGAAACTTAGAATGCCCTGGGTTCCGATCACACCAGCCACGCTACCCATGAAACGCCACGGGGTGGACAGGGTATAAGTGCTGGAGTAGTTATAACCATCATTGCTGCCCTTATCGGCACTGTAGAGTTTATTACCATCCTGATAGCCCTCGAGAGCGGCCGACACATAATAGGTGTCACGCATGTCATAGTATGTGGGCGTGTGGAAGGCAGCGCCGATACGCAAGGTCTGAGTTGGCTTCCAGATCAAGCCCAACTTGAAGTTGACACCAGTTCCTTCGCTGTGCAGATAGTTGTAGAGTCCCCACTCGGCATTGGTGTTGAGGTTATCGATGTCGGTATATATCAGATCTTTGTCATCGAGCATGATATAGGGATTGGCCAGACTCTCCTCATAGGCTTGATAACTCCTATAATCCAGATCCAGGATACCGAAATCGAGACCCCAGTACAACTTATTGGCAAAATTGCCGCCAAATGCGATGTTGTACTCGTCGGCATGTCCGGTCTCATCGACCTCATAATAGGCATTGCCAGTCGTTCCGGGGCCATAAAGTCCCTGCAGCATGTACCCACCATCGGTATCGGGCATGGCATTGATGATACCCACCCGGCCTGCGCCCTTGGTTGGCATGTCATACATGGTAACCGCGCTCCAAGGAGCCATACCTTTGTAGGGATTGAAAGTGCTGGTCTTGGTCAAGTCGCCAATGTCGTAACCAGCCATGTTGACAAACTCATCGGCAATGAAATTGCTCATCGAGGTGGAGATGTCGCCTACGCCACCCAAATAGTGACGATTGTAGGACTGGATCCTGTTGTAGGAGAAGCCAAAATTGAGGTTGGGCACGGTCTCGGAATTGAGTCGAATGGCACCGATATATCCGACATTGTTGACATTGAACTTGGTCTGGTTGAGTTTGTCAACACCGGCCTTGGTGCTATTGAAGTCCAGGCTCATGGTGATGCCCACATCGGAATTGCGATAGACGCCGATACCGGCAGGATTCTGTGTCAATGTTGAGAGGTCACCTCCCAGTGCGCCGAACGCACCAGCCATTGATTGGAAACGCGAAGTACCACGCAATTCTGTTTGTGACATCTGCAAGACGTCGAACGCGTCCTGTGCGTTAATCATCAGAGGAAGTCCGCACAACATGAGGGCTAAAACTTTCTTGTTCATATCTAAATCATTCAGTTTAGTGTCGTTGAACTAATGTTTGTTGAAACACGGTTGTAGATCAAGGATGTCTGGTCAATCAGCGACGACGACCGCCACCGCCAGAAGTGCCACCCGATCCGCCATGGCTACCGCCACTGCTATGCGAACTGCCGCCGCCGCTATAAGAGCCGCTGCTGTGCGAACTGCCGCCGTAGGAGGACGAAGATGAACGAGATCCGCCATAGGACCGGCTGCTGCTCGAGCCACCACTGGAACGGTAACCGCTGCCGTAGGATGATCCGCTACTGGAGCGAGGCGAATATCCTGAGTTACGTGTAGTTACGCCACCATTGCCACGCGAGCCCATGTTGCCGCTACGTGATGAAGCATATCCAGAACGGCTGCGCGAGCCCATGTTGCCCATGTTGCCACGGTTGGAAGCAGGTGCTCCATGACCTGAGATGCCACCATTGCGGTTGGCCGTACCTGCTGACACTCGACCATTGGTATTGCGGTTGCCAGCCAATCCGGCACGCACGCTACCAGGACGGCTGTTGTGGCCCAAGTATCGGCCGTCATAATTATTGTCAGGTCGCCATCCGCCATGGTGTCCGCCCCAAGCCCAGTGGTTATGACCCCAGCCCCAATAGCCGGTATGCCAATACCATGGATTGCGAGGCCATCCCCAGAAAGAATAGTACCAATCCCATCCCCATCCCCAATAGCGATAGGGCGAATACCAGCCGCCATAGCCCCAATAGGGAACATGATAACTAGCATACCAAGGCTCATACCATCCAGTATACCAGGGGTAGTATGAGGCAGACCATCCGTAGGGGGCATAGTTCCAGTCGTTACCTACAATCAGATTGATGGTCGGAGACTCGTCGTAATAGAGTTCGATCAAGTCGTCGTCATCACTCAGAATCACGACATCGGGATTGTAGAATCGCTCAATCATACGGGTGTTGGAAAAGGCGTCGACATAAATTGAATCGCCGTTGAAGTAGATGGTATCTCCGTTGATGTCCACCTCATAATCAGGCTCATAGTTGCCGCGACGATTATACTCGTCGACGTCACGCTCCAAGCGATAGTTGTCCTTGGCAGCCACTTTGTACTTCTCAGGGACATTACCATAAACGGCCACGGTCTTGGGCTTCTGCTGCTCGACCTTGGCTTTAATAGCGCTCTCTGACTTTGACGCATCGTAGTAGATGTCATCATAGTCTTGGGCTTGTATCAACGAACCAGCCGAAAAAGCCAGTAAGCCCAACAATGCAAATACACGGTACTTCATAATCTTTACGTTTTAAAAATTCATTAAATATTAAGTTTTCTATACGTCTTTTAGACCCTACTTTTTTACAAAAGTTTAAGGTGTGTTTAAAAAAGTGTTGCAAGTTATAACGTAAAAAGATACAAGCGATATTTTTTAAAGTGAAAAAATGCTAAATGTACCTGTTTTTAACAATACAACCGCCCCTTATGAGTGCAAAAACCATGCCATGTGTGGTAAAAAACGAAGCATAACCAACACCTAATCGCAATTAATGCGCTACCTTTGCATACAGATATGTCACGAGAGAGAACATTCCGATTTAAGCAGTTTGCCGTGTTAAACGACCGGACGGCAATGAAGGTAGGCACCGATGGTGTGCTGCTAGGGGCATGGTGCCCCGTAGAGGGCGCAAGCCGCGTGCTGGATGTGGGTACCGGATGCGGCGTTATCGCTCTGATGATCGCCCAGCGCAATGGCGAAGCCATCATCGAGGGCATCGACATCGACGAGGCCGCCATCGACGAGGCCATTTTCAACTTTGAGCAATCGCCCTGGAGCGATCGGCTAACGGCCAGATTACAGGACTTTAACGGCATGGGCGGCGAGAAGCGATATGACCTGATCGTGTCCAACCCACCCTACTTCACCCATGGTGTGTTACCGACAGGCGATGCCAGGGCCCAAGCCCGTCATACCGGTTCACTCACCTACGGCGGACTTATCGATGGAGCCTCACGGCTGCTCACAGCCACAGGATCGTTGTCGCTGATCACTCCCACCGACGCCGAGGCCGAAGTGATCGAAGCCAGCACATTTGCCGCTCTGCCTATCAGAGCGATGTCTCGCGTCATCCCAGTCGAGGGCGCCGCCCCCAAACGCACACTATGGCTGCTGTCGCGCAGCGAGTCACCCTATCGGGACGAAACCCTGACCATCGCACATAGCGACGGCACCTTCACCGACGAGTATATTGCCTTGACCGGCGACTTCTATCTGAAGATGTAGATGACGCCATCCTGCAGGATTCTTTATCATCATCAACCTTGTCCCACTTAGTCTCGGGTGAGTGCAATCATGTGCTGAGCACAAAAAAAACAAAAGTCCCGTGACCGCTGAGGGTCGATCGGGACCTATATGTTCTGTGTCGCGTCATGCTTCGTCAGCAGTTTGACACAAGGGTTGTTGAAGTGTTTTATTATTAAAAAAAAGTCAGTTTTATTTCGTTTGAAGCATTTTTGTTCTTCATCGAAGTCGATATATTGACTCACAAAATGCAGAATAGTTTAATCAGCAGACAATATTTAACATCTATTAACGTAGCGACTCGTCCATTATGACCGATATCCCCATAAATGGGGATAAAAATCGCACAAAAAAGCAAGAAATAGTGATTTTGATAGTGGATATAATGGCGTACCTTTGCAGTTTGGAATATAATACAGACACGAAATAATGACAGAAAACAATAACAACACAATACGTTTACTGGACCATGAGCCTGTGGGACAGACAGTACAAGTGGTGAGGGTGATGGGTGACGGAGCCTTTCGCCAGCGACTGCTGGAAATGGGCTTTGTGCGCGGAGCCAAGGTAACCGTGCTGAAGAACGCCCCATTGAGAGACCCAGTCGAGTACATGATAATGGGGTCACACATCTCGCTGCGCCATAGCGAGGCGGCACAAGTCGAGGTGACCGACCGTGATGCGGAATTCTGCGATATGGAAGACGCCTATCAGGGCATAGTCGAGACCGAAGTGGCTGCGGTCGACCCGATGGCTGACAACGTGCTGCGCGTGGTGCTGATCGGTAACCCGAACTGTGGCAAGACGTCGCTGTTTAACAACGTAACCGGAGCCCGCGAAAAGGTGGGCAACTATGGAGGTGTAACCGTCGACAGCAAGGAGGGTTGGTTCAGCATCGGAGGTCGCAGAGTGCAACTGGTGGACCTGCCGGGCACATACTCACTGACCGAATACTCACCCGAGGAGATGTATGTGCGCACCTATATCCGCGACAATCATCCCGACGCCATCCTCAATATCGTGGATGCCGGCAATCTGGAGCGCAACCTGTACCTGACCACTCAGTTGATGGACATGAACATCCCGATGGTGGTGGCACTGAACATGTGGGACGAACTGGAGAAGAGCGGCGACCGCCTCGACATCGAGATGTTGAGTCGCCTGCTGGGGGCGCGCATGGTGCCATTGACAGCCTATAATGGCCATGGCGTAAAGGATGTGCTTGAAGCCACGATGGCCACTATCGACGAGAGCGAGCAGGAGACGAAACACCATAATGTGAACTATGGCTCGCTGATTGAAGACAGCCTGAAGCAGTTGGGCGAGATGTGCCCCACCCTGGACCGATACACTGTGCTGAAAATCATTGAGAATGACCAGCATGCGATTGAATTGCTTGATTCCCAGTCCAACGGGCTTGAAGTCAAAATTGCCGCAGCCGACATGCGCCAGCGCATAGAACGCGACTATAACAGCGACATCACAAGCATCATCACCGACTTGAAATACGGCTTTGTGCGAGGAGCCCTGGCCGAGACATTGACCCCCAATCCCGAACGAGCCATCGAGGACACAAAACCCGGATACTCGATGGACCGCCTGCTGACCAACCGCTGGCTGGCACTGCCCATCCTGCTGGTGCTGATGTGGCTGATGTTTGAGGCCACGTTTACCTTGGGAGCCTATCCTCAAGAGTGGATCGAGAACGGCATCGGCTGGCTGGGCGAATGGATCGGCAAGGCCATGCCCGATGGCATCCTCAAGGATCTGATCGTGGACGGCATTATCGGTGGCGTAGGCGGCGTGCTGGTGTTCCTGCCTCAGATTTTGATCCTGTTCTTCTTTATCTCGCTGCTAGAGGACAGTGGCTATATGGCTCGTGCTGCGTTTATCGTGGATCGCGTCATGCACCGCGTGGGGCTGCATGGCAAATCGTTCATCCCCTACCTAATCGGCTTTGGCTGCGGTGTACCCGCCATCATGGCAACGCGCACGCTGGAAAACCGCCGCGACCGCATCGTGACCATCCTGACCGTGCCGTTCATGTCGTGCTCAGCCCGCCTGCCGGCCTATCTGCTACTGGTTGCAGCCTTCTTCACGGCCAATCAGGGCCTGATCTTGATGAGCATCTACCTGATTGGCATCTTGATAGCGGCATTGACTGCTATCGTTCTGAGCAAGACGATATTGAAACATGACAAGACACAATTTGTGATGGAACTGCCGCCGTACCGCAAACCCACGGCTCGCAATGCCACCATCCACATGTGGAGCAAAGGCAAGCAATACTTGCAGAAGATGGCAACCATCATCCTGGCAGCATCGATTATCGTGTGGGCCCTAGGCTACTTCCCCCGCCATGATGGGCAGACACCGCAAGAGCAGATCGAGAACTCCTACATGGGTCAGATGGGCAAGGCCATCGAGCCCATTGTGGCTCCGCTGGGCTTCAATTGGCAGATGGGCGTGAGCGTGCTCACAGGCGCTGCCGCCAAAGAGATTGTTGTCTCGACCATGGGCGTACTCTACACAGGCGAGTCGGACGCCACGGAGGAATCAGCATCACTCAAGGAAAAACTGCAGACGGCTACCAAACCTAACGGCGAGCACGTGTTTGACCCCATCGTGGCCTACTCGTTCATGCTGTTCATCTTGCTTTATTTCCCGTGCATTGCAGCCCTGGCTGCCATTCGCCGCGAGGCAGGCACCAAGTGGATGGTGTTTGAGATCTTCTACACGACCGCTGTGGCATGGATCGTGTCGTTTATCTTCTACCAAGTAGTGGCAAGACTGATATGAATCCAATTAGAGACTACACATATAATATATAATCTAATGACAACATCTGGTATTATACAGACCATCGTGGTGCTAGGCATCGTCGCCGTGGCACTGCTGTATGTGTTGCGCCAAGTGATCAAGACGACCCGCGGCAAGGGTGACTGCGGGTGCGGGTGCGGCAAGGACTGCAAGTGCAATAACAAACCAGGCAAGGAATTCTGAAATTCCCTGCCCGTGTATCATGGCCATTGGCTATCGGTCGGCACCACTATCAGCCGAAGAGGTATCGGAATGCGTCCTCGACGCGCGCGACCTCAACGACACGTATCGTCCAACTGTCCCGCTTGACACCCTTAAGGTTGTTCTTGGGAATGATAATCGTCTCAAAACCGAGTTTCTGCGCCTCGGTGACACGCTGCTCACACCGGGTCACCTGACGTATCTCGCCCGACAGTCCCACTTCGCCTGCAAAACACACGCCAGTGTTGATAGCCATGTCCACATTGGATGACAGGATGGCGCTGATGACTGCCAAATCCAGCGCAGGATCGCTCACCTTAATGCCACCCACGATATTGAGAAAGACGTCCTTCTGAGCCAACTTAAAGCCCAGGCGCTTTTCGAGCACAGCGAGCAACATGTTCATGCGCCGCTGGTCAAACCCCGTAACCGATCGCTGAGCGGTGCCATAGGCAGCGGTGCTGACCAGAGCCTGCACCTCGATGAGGAAAGGACGCATGCCATCGATTGTCACACCGATGGCAGTACCCGACAACTCACCATCCCGGTCACTCAAGAGTAATTCGCTGGGATTGGTTACCTCACGCAGGCCGTCTTGCTTCATCTCATAAATGCCGATTTCGCTGGTGTTGCCAAATCGGTTCTTGATAGGCCTCAGGATACGGTATAGATAATTGCGGTCGCCCTCGAACTGAATGACGGCATCCACAATGTGTTCAAGGACTTTGGGTCCGGCGATGCTGCCCTCTTTGTTGATGTGTCCGATGAGGATGACAGGGGTGTATGTCTCCTTGGCATAGCGCTGAAAAGCCGCGGCACACTCTCGCACTTGCGTCACACTGCCTGGTGCGCTCTCGAGTTGGTCACTGGCAATGGTCTGGATGGAATCAACGATGATCAGTCCTGGCTGGAACGAACGGATGCTGGCGAAAATGTTGTCGAGCGATGTCTCGCACAAGAGGTAACACTCACAGTCCATACGACCGCCAGCGATGCGGTCGGCACGCATACGCAGTTGCTGCGGGCTCTCCTCGCCAGAGACATAAAGCACTCTCCGCGACCGAATGCGCAGCACATTTTGCAACACAAGCGTGGACTTGCCAATCCCTGGCTCACCACCAAGCAGCACGATACTGCCAGGCACAAGTCCACCGCCAAGCACTCGATTGAGTTCGCCACTAGGGAGGTTGATGCGCGGCTGGTCCTCGGCCCGTATCTCTGAAATCTTAAC
Organism: uncultured Prevotellaceae bacterium; assembly: GCA_900320055.1. Classification (GTDB taxonomy): domain Bacteria; phylum Bacteroidota; class Bacteroidia; order Bacteroidales; family Muribaculaceae; genus Sodaliphilus. Next base: position 2,430 of record ONQS01000037.1, on the reverse strand, counting down.
CGGTTGGGCTGCTTGGCGCCCACTCTCGCCTGTCACAGCATATCTCACAGGAGCAGATTTGGGAGCCTTGGGCTCCTCGACGTAGGTATTCCACTCCCCACAGGCGGGGCACTTGCCGAGCCACTTGGGTGACTCGTTGCCACAATTCTTGCAGAAGTAGGTGGTTTTGACTTGTTGCTTGGCCACGGCTATCTTATGTTAGAAGTTAACGACGGAAAAACTCACTGATGGTGATGGCAGCAGCGGCACCGACATTGAGCGACTCGCTGCCAGCGGTCTTGGCCTTAGGGATGAGCAAGCGGCTATCTACATGCTTGGCCACCTTGGCGCTTATGCCTTGCCCCTCATTGCCAAAAATGACAAATCCCTGCTTACCCAAATCACGCTGATAAATGTTCTGTCCATCGAGGAAAGTGCCATACACAGGCAAATCAGGATATTGCTCGAAGAGAGCCTCAAGGTCGCCATAATGCACCATGACCCTTGCAATGGCCCCCATCGTGGCTTGAACCACCTTGTGGTTATAGACGTCGACAGTGGTCTTGCTGGCAAAGATATCGCGCACGCCGAACCAATCGGCCAGACGGATAATGGTGCCCAGGTTGCCTGGGTCCTGAATGTTGTCGAGGACGATATTGAGGCCCTTTGCCACACGGTCTGTGTCGATGACGTCGGCAGGCTTCTCATATACGGCAATGACATCACTGGGCGTGTCAAACTGCGAGATGCGGGCCAACTGCTGACCGTTGGCAAACACGATCTTGTCGTAATGCTCGGCAGTGCCACACTGCTCATACCATGAGCGCTTAGCAATGAGCCATCGACAGTTGAAGTGCTGCCATGTGTCGCGCACGCACTTGGTACCCTCGGCCACAAACAGGCCTTCATCATCGCGGTATTTCTTGGCAGCCAGGCTCTTGACGACCTTGAGGATGCCATTGTTCATGTCCATCATAATGTCTCTTTATCACGTTGTGCCACCCGCTCGTTGAAGCGTAGCAGCGTTGTACAAAATTCGTCACTCAAGAGGGCGATAACGGATTGAGTGATCTCGTTAGGCACATCCTCGGTTGCCGACGAGATTGAGCCCGCGATGCAAGCGAGTGTGTCGGCATCTGCAGCCAGGCTCACGGCCAAGCGGACGACATCCTCATAATCATGTCCCTCAAGATAGCAGGTCAATGCCTCGGGGATGGTGCGCTGGCAAGTCTCATCAAAGGTGTAATCGGGACGGATTTCCTCCAGGGTGCGATCGAGGTTATAGCCGAAAGTCTTAACCACATAATCCTTTATATCGGCCTTGCTCTTGCCCTGACGGGCCAAGAAGATGGCGGCGGCAGTGGCCTGGGCCCCCTTGATACCCTCGGGATGGTTGTGGGTCACCTCGGATGAGATTTTGGCAAGGGAGAGGGCGTCATCGAGCGTTTGGGCATAGTAGCCCACAGGGCTCACACGCATCGCTGACCCATTGCCGAATGAGTTGTAGGGCTGGGGGTCTTTAGCAGAAATCCAACGAGCAAAGCGCCCGCCATATCCACGGTCCTGATAACGGTTACACAGGTTGAGCATGATTTCGACCAGGCGCTCATGGGTGTGCTGCTCATCTTCGAGCAGCCAGAGGGCATTTGCCATGGTGAGTACCGTATCGTCGGTGAAGGTACTCTTGGGTGTGAACAACTCGAAGTTGTAGTCACGCGTAGGGTTAAACTCATATGCCGACCCAATCACATCGCCGGCAATGGCTCCAATAATTCCTTTCATAGCATGTGTTTATTTTTGAGATTACAAATTTACAACTATTTTACTTATCATGGCATAACGAGCAGCACATAATTTTGGGCAATGACATGGGAAAAGCAGACCATACAGATTATCCCACACCAAGATTATCCGTGTCAATCGCAGGCATGGCTGTGCATCTATGAAGCCCAAGGTATCAGGTACTGCCTGCCCAAGCGCGGACTGGCAGCGGGCACCGTCGACTGTGCGCAGGCCGCCCGGCGCATGGTCGCCATTGCCGTAACGTCGCGCCAGCCTTGAGTGCAGTTGCGCACGGTGAGCACGGCCATCCCGGTATAGCAACCAGCGAGTTGCAACAAGACACGCTTAACAGCAGCCAGACTGGTAAAGTCGGCTCCGCTGACGCTGGCAAGACGGCGGCCGTTGCACTCGATGGTTGCGATGATCTGATCGCCTAGATTTACGATGTTGTTGAGATGATTGTTCATAGTCGTTCCTCCTTGTATTGATTTTTACACTGCAAAGGTAGAACGACAAAGTGCCAGATATTGGCACTATTATATTAACAAAATATAAATCAGGTCAAGTCACGATGTCTTTCCCTAAGAATACTTGACAGATTTGAGAGCGATTAACTAAGTTGGTTTACACTAATTTTATCGTTCGCCTAAACTGGGTTGACAGTTTTGC
>ONQS01000055.1 GCA_900320055.1 uncultured Prevotellaceae bacterium | reverse complement strand
TCGGTGAAGATGCGGTTCTCCGATACGTACTCTATCGAAGACCCCTTCTTCAGCGCTGCCTGCTTTCCGTTTATCGTCAGTATCATAAGAAAATCGGTTGGTTTACTCAGACAAAAGTAAGCCAATCGATTAGACCTTGAAAAGACGGTGTTTCCTTGATGCGTTATTGATTACCGTAATCTTTCAAATCTGAGTCATAGTATGAATCAACTACAGCTCTAACCCCACGATTATATCCATACCATACTGCAATACCACATGCAATAAAAAATGGGATATTTAACAGCATGCTCCACCCTAATCCTTGAGTAATGCCCACAATAAGAATAGGTATGGCGGTTAAGAGGATAAAAAACAGAACTGCTCCTGCACATATATATCCAACCTTTTTTTCAAGTTTTTCATCCTTATCCACATCTGCGGCTGAAATTTTACCAAATTTATGGATGCAAGTACCCATTATTGCGGGTATAATAAAGAACAGCCAAGCGGAAGGAAAAACAAGAAAGAAAAGCAGCGCAGTAATGACGCTGGAGATAATGCCAGAAATAGCGGCTACTACAATTATTCGTTTCATAATAGGCTAATATTTAATGGTTCAACATTTTTAACAACAAAATTACAACAAATTCTCTTATTTTCTCTTATTTTTCGGTGATTTATTATTCATGAGGCGCTGGTACTCGTAATTGGCATAAGTTGTTTACCGCCCGATGACCAGAAAAGAGGTTGTGCTACTTCATGTCGATGAGATCCTCCAGTTCCACGACCACCTCTTCTTCCTTGTAACTCATCTTTTCGGGTTTGAACACATGAAATGCGCACAAAAAGAACACAATAACAAGAACCAATACCCAAAGAGAATGGAACAAGTCGGTTCGGAAAGTGTAGAGCCTGAATCTATCGTAAAAATCGCATGCTATCACGACAAGCATGGGTACAATAAAACATGCCTTTTCAAATCGATTTCTCTTCTTTAACAGGCACAACAACTGGTCTGGAGTGTCAATGCTATCGATTTTCTTGATATACAGATAATCGTAGGGGATCGACGATACCAACGCACAACCGATAACGGTAAAACTTATCAAGAAGCAAATGACATCTTCCTCGTCGCAATAAGGACGTTCCGGATGATATTTCAAGATGAAAATGATGATCCCAACCGTAAGAATCAAGAAGAGCAGTCCAATGCAGATTGAGACTACGCCTCTCGATTTACATTTGCGAGCGAGCATCTCAAACATCTCGTATCGGTTGATATTTCCATTTTCTACCGGTTTCATGACTTCTCATTTTTATTGGTTAATACTCCTACTCATTAGACACGCAGGAATAGCAGAAGTTTAGAACCAAACGGCGATTATTTCGCCCGGTAGGCTCCATTTTATCTTCGAGATTTCGGTGATTTTGCCGCGTAGTTTGAATAACGACATGGACGCAACCCGTTATGGAAAAAGTGGGTGTGTCAAGGACGTTTAGTACAGGCGATTCCTTTGCAAGAAGTGCATGTAGTAGGCCATGTCTCCAGCAGTGAATCCGATATCAAACACACGAGGTTCGTCCTCAGTCGTAGGGCTGAACGTGATGGTTACTTTCTTTTTCTTACATTGCACACTGCTCCACACCCCCTCGATGTAGTGACTGGGGCCTGGTATCTCATACGAAACATGGGGGCCTCTCTCGTAGAGTGATTCAACCTTGGGCTCACAGTTCTCGCAGATGAATGTGAACGAGCCACCTGACAAGGGGACTTGATAGACACCTTCCAGCACTTGGACAAGATCGGTGGGTGCCTTCCATTGCATCTTGCCGGACGTTCCGTCTGGCTCATCTTTGCCGCACGATGTGGCTGTAACGAGGACTAACAGCAACAACGGCAGCAGCGTCTTTGTAATCTCTTTCATTGGTCTTAAATTTATATTCAACGTTGAAACTCCGCTTTACTTCTGTGGCAGTTTGGCAAGTCGCTATGCACAAACCGTGAGAGAATTTAGCGCTTGTTAATCGGTGATTTGAATCAAACGACCGAGGCCGGGTACTATGCTTAAGAGACACGCACGGCACGGATAGCGAGTCCTGCAGCACGGGAAAACGGGCTGTTCCAATGCTTGCCCTCCCCATTGAAAATCATGCATGCGGCACAGTTAGAGTTAGGCGCACTAGGGATGAGCGTGCACGTCCAAAAATATCCCCACAAATCCGACCCGTCAGGAATGGTTTGCCAGCAGCATCCCGATGCGGGTAAGAACATGGTGTTGCCGTTGGGACCGGTAAACAGCAAACCGTCCACGCCGTTCAGTGACGTCCAAAGCCAGGTGCAAGCGCTGAACAACTCGTTGCGCTGCTCGCTGGTGGGCATGCGCCAAGATGGGCCCCAGTTCACATAGGCGGCATCATCCTCAGCATCCAGTTCCGTCTTGCCATCAACCGCACCCAATTCGCCATCAGTGCAGTACTTCGTGATCGAGTTACTCGTGCCGTTGCACCACTTGTAAGTCTCCCATGAGTAGACGCCCTTGGGAGTGACCTCGCCCCAGGCGAAGTAGTCACCGCACTGCTCGGGACTATTGGCTCCGATATTGCACGTGGCCCAGAGCGTGCCGCTGGGCAGACCCAGATCAACGTATTGGTGATCATCATGCGACGGGCCACCGCCCATGATGATGCCAATGACGGCACTGACGTCGGCGATGTTGATCTCGCCGTCGCAGTTGACATCAGCACGTGAATTGCTGCCACCGCCAAGTATCACACCGATGATGGCATTGACATCGGCGATGTTGACCTCGCCGTCAGCGTTCACATCCCCCATGATGTTGCTCCCCCGAGAGATGATGATGTGATCAGGGTAATCATTGTTGCTACACATGATAGCATAGCCGTAGCCCTCGGTAAATCCGATGTAGGCATCAGCGGGATAAGTGATGGAGCAGTTAGTAAAGGTGATACCCTCGGCGATTCTTTGTACCGACCCTTTAAGATTGGCCTGCAGATGATCAAATGCCAGGGCAACCCCCACACCGTCGCCATTGTCACCAATACCATTGACCGTCTCCAGGTAAATGTCCTTGACGGTGAGGTGTGTCGCTTTGATAAACAGGTCAATCCAGGTGCTGGAAGTGCACAGGCTACCATCACCTTGAATGGTAACCTGCTTGGCATTATAACTGTCAAACGAAATCGCGACATAACCGTTGGTAGTCAATCTACACGCTCCATGGACGATGATTGTGGCCTCATCCTCGGTAATCAGGATAGGATGAATGTTATCGTAGAGGTTGTCGGTATTGTATTCAATAACAGCGTTGTCCAGAGTGAGCGTGCGGTTCGTCTCATCCCAGGTGATGCTGCCGCTCTTGATGTATGGGCAGTTGAAATGGCCGTTATCATCAGGGTCAATGCCGCAAACCGCTATTGATGCGTTAACGCTAAAGGCCGCCAGAAGTGACAGGAATAATAAGGTAAATTTCTTCATATCGTTAGGTTTTAATTGGTTAATCGACGTTTTAAGACACAACCCGATAGATTCGAGGCAATATAATTGATTGTGCAAAAATACCACTTTTTTCGTCTCAAATACTCATAATCTAATAAAATTTGATGATTTGCTGTTCTGTTTGAACAGACACAATAACGCAGCGAGATATTAGATACAAAAGAAAGAAGCCTGATGGAGCCTCTTTCTTTGTTTTAATGGTGGCAGGGAGTGTCTAGTACAGGCGATTCCTTTGCAAGAGAAGAAATTGGTAAAAGGCATCTCCTGATTGGAGCATGACCTCAAACTCATGAGGATCTTCCTCAGTTGTAGGACTAAATGTGATGGTCAAATACTTATTCACGCATTTCACATTACACCACTTACCATAGACGGTATCACCGAGGCATGGGGTGTCATAAGTAACATAGGGGCCGCTCTCGTGGAGTGATACAATCCAGGGCACATAGTTCTCACAAATGAATGTATAAGAGCCTCCCGCCAAGGGTACCTGATAGACACCTTCTTGGATCCGGACAAGGTCGCCGGGAACTTTCCATTTCATCGGGGTCCAAATACCGATAGGCTCTTCTTCATCTTTGCCACACGATGTTGCTACTACAAGCACAAGCAGCACCATCAGCAGTGTCTTTGCAATCTTTTTCATTGGTCTTAAATATTTAAGGTGAATAAAAACTTGGATGCAACACATTACTCGTGAGGCAGGCGACGGAAGCCCTCACCCAGGATCTCGCTGCTCTCCATGATGTTGACAAACGCGCGGGGATCGATGTTATAGAGAACTGAGCGGAGTTTAATCATGTCGGAACGGTCAAGGGTGACATAGAGCATCTTGCGCTCAGTGCCCTTGTAGAGGCCCGTGCCAGCGATGAGCGTGCCACCGCGCTTGATGTCGTTGATGATGTAGTCACGCACAGCCTCGGCCTCGTCGGTAACGATGAACATGGTCTTGTAACTCTTCATACCATCGACAACAAGGTCGATCACCTTGCCCTCGATAAAGATGATGATGATGGAGTAGATGGGCAGGCGGATGTCACCGAAGGCAACCAGCGTACTGAGGGTGATAATGCCATCAACGATCATGACGAGGGTGCCCAGAGATATCTTGGTGTACTTGTGCAGAATCATCGAGATGATATCCGAGCCGCCACTGGTCGCACCAGAGCGGAAAATCAGGCCGATGGCCACACCATAGATGATACCGGCAACTACCGTATTGAGGAAATAGTCGGGGTGGAACCAGCCGCCATGATGGGGAATCTCGACCATCGACTTGAGCATCGAGGGGTCAATGGCTTTTACAATATCACCGTCGTGGATAACGGGATTGTATCCCCAAGCGCTCTCTAGAACGAATGTAAACAAGAAGATCAATGCCGTCGAAACGATGGTCTTGATACCGAACTTGGGACCTAATATCCATGTGCCGATGATAAGCAGGGGAACGTCCATGCAGATGGCGTAAAGCGAAATCTTCCACGGCCACAGGGTGTTAAACACGTTGGACAAACCGTAGGTGCCGCCAGGTGCCATGAGGTAGGGGTTCACAAACATCACGTCGCCCACGGCAAACAGGAGGCTACCGATGGTGAGCAGGATGTAGGCAAACACCTCCTGCCACAACTTTCTCTTGGGATCAATCTTAATCATATCTCTCTTTCTCTGAAATTTGGCCGCAAAGGTACTCATTATTTCCCAATTGGCGACATTATGCAAGAAAATTCCGCATTAAATCTTGGTCCATACGCATTCGATGGAAAGCGCACCGTGACAGCAAGAAGCAGGACGGCACGAGCCCGTTGGGCACCAAGGAAAACGCAACGATTTTCCCAAACAACCTTTTGTTTTTCCAAATATCTGATTATCAATATTATAGAAAACCACAAATGTTCCGCATTTTCTTGCCAGACTGGATAATAATTCTTAACTTTGCCTCCGAGAAAACCAACAATAATAGACACGATGAAACAACTACTGATCATAGTCATGGCACTGCTGACCATCACAAGTTGCTCATGTAGTGCACAGGAGGATTACCGCGAACGGATCAATCTGGGATACGAAACACAACTGGCCGTCTCTCCCAAGGGGCAGATAGCGCTGGCCGCCGACACGGTCATCTATGTGACCGACGCGCCACAAAAGGGCTGGCAAGAGATTCCTATGCCAAATAACCTGCCCACATATCGTAAGGTTCCCGACCTGTGCTGGCCGAACGAGAGAACCCTGATTGCCATTGTTAGCGCCGAATGCAAACTCTATGCCTGGGAGAAAGCCGACGATGGCACATTCAAGCCATGTGCAGTGAAAAATGCCCCAGAGGGTTTTATCCAAAATTTGTATAGCAACGGCCAGGACAATGTATGGACTTGGAATGATGATAATCAGGTGTTCTACTCAAGCAATGGTGGCCGTGCTTGGAATGAAGTGGCACATATCAAGGAACTGGAGGCGATGGATAACGAATCGAGTTTCTTTAGACACAAGATCAATGATATACATTTTGACAAAGACGGCAAGCAAGGGCTGATCGGCTCCAACTCCAATGAGTTATACCTGACACTGGACAACTGCAAGACCCTGCAGCGCATCCCCACCCCACTCGACCAGAAGGCATACGATCAGAGCGTAGTCCGGGGTATGACGCCCACGATCAGCAAGGTGCGCGTGTGGGGAGACCACTACCTCGTGGAGCAAGACCAAATGGCATTCATCACCAGCGCCAGCGACATCCACTGGAGGCTGATTGAAGGTTCGGACACGGCAGAGTACGTTGACGTGATGGACAATCGATTTATCGTCATGATGCCCGATGAGGAGACGATACGCATCCTCGATGAGAAGCAGAATGTGGTCAAGGAGTTTGACGCTCCCGAGTTGGACGTCTTCAGAGAAGAAAAAACAGCCATTGGTCACGACTTTTACATCATCGATGAGAGATACCTGAACAAATGCGGCATCCGGGACAATGATAGGTATGAACTCTTCAGAATTGACCAAGAAATTGACCCAACGCATGCCGACGAGGAACCAGATATACTTTCCATCGATGGGCAGGAGTTCTACTTCTACAACTACGACCTGATCGTCAAGAGCAAGGCGACAGGCAAGTGGTACCGTCACATGACATTTGACTTCAATCCCGTGGAATCCTTTGTGGATAATGGCAAAGCCTTATTCTATGAGTCCAATTATGCTGGCTACAAGGCTCTCTATCAGGTAAACTTTAAGGAGAAAACAATAAAGCCATTTGAGTGGCCCAGCGAAATGTTTGGCCACAAGAAAGTGGTGGCTATGCGGGTCATCAACACCGAGACCTGTTGGTCTGATAGCGATTGGTTTTATAAGCGATACCGCTTGCATGGCGATGAACTGGTGTGGGAGATAGATTCCACCAGCAATCCCGATAAACGCGACCCCTACCCCGACATGCCCAAGCGGTTCAAAGCCAGTGATATCCAACGGCTGGTAGCACTCATCGACGATTCGCGCTCTCACCCCCAAGCCTATCCTGACACGATCATCACCGACGAGGACAGGGCCGAATATCTCGAACTGATTAACACACCCCAGGAAGGGGATGATTTCTATGATATCATAATAGACGTGGATGGCAGCAATCGAGACCAATGGGCATCACTCGGCCAACAAATCACCGTTCTGAATGAGAGTAAGTTGAAACAGGCACGCGAGGACGCATCAAGCATCATATCCACGACTTACGAGACCCACAAGATCGAGTTCACCTTTGAGGACGGCAGCACCATGTCGTGCCACAACGATAAATTCAAGGTGAGTTACCTGTATTCGCCCTGGACGATCACCTGTGGCAACTATGTGTATCAAACCGAGGATCTGAACGTGGGAGCCCTCATCAACCAGATTACCCAGGGCAAAATGCTCGACCAGCGCTATTGCAGCAAGGCCTACGCCATCTACCAGATGCTGGAGACGCACAACGCCATCGTACGTAAAAGAGAATACTGAAGAGAATATCGCAGAATCTCCTGACTAGGATGCAAGAAACGGGGATTGGTAGCGTTTAATAAGTGACAACATTAAACACGAGAAAAGTATATGAAATCCATCACGAGAACACTGATTGTGCTGGTAATAGCCATTACCGGACTTGCATCATGCGATAAAGATGAGCCCGACGGCTTATGGCCCAAAATGAAATGGAACGCCCCGCAAAATCTAGTCGAGGAAAACGGCATCTACATCGTTCCCGCCGAGGGCGGGGAATACACCTTTGAGTGCACAAATTATTCAGGAGTCTGGCTGTCGTTGATCGAGGACAACGGCGAGATTGTCTATCCGGCCGCTGACCATGAGGACTTCCATTCATACATGGGCAAGGGGTTCGGCGTGAACTGTGACCATAATCACGTCAAAGTCAGTTTTGCACCGCTCGACGCATCCACTGAGTCGAGGAGTCTGACCGTCGATGTAACCGCAGGCGACATCTTCTACGCCTTCAGGTTCACGCAACGGCGATAGGTTATTTCTTCATGGCCCATGTTTTGGCAAGGATGACTATCCCCAACGCTATCAACACGGCAATGGTAGCACAGGTCAGTATGCACTCAGAATCCATAGTGGGGTCAATCATTGGACAGCACATTTACTCTTTATACAGAAATCAGGCAAGAGAATGCAGCAATAAATGCATGAAGCCATGGCAATCGAGCAGGTAGCGTCCTGCCCGACCGCCTTTTGCCGCTTGGCGAAAGAGATCACCAAAACCATGTGCGCAAAATTTAATGGGGCTCATGTTGTGAAATATGGGAAAATGTCAGTACCTTTGCAGGAAGAAGTAACAATAACATTAAAACAACACAAGAATTATGGCAGACAAAACACCTACTCCGCACATTGGCGCCAAGTATGGCGAGATTGCACCCGTTGTGATTATGGCTGGCGACCCCCTGCGCGCCAAGATGATGGCAGAGCGATATCTTGAGAATCCCGTGATGTATAACCAAGTGCGCGGCATGCTCGGCTTCACCGGCATGTACAAAGGCAAGCGAGTGTCGGTTCAAGGCCACGGTATGGGAATCCCCTCGATCGGCATCTACTCCTACGAGTTGTTCAACTTCTATGACGTGAAGACCATTATCCGCGTGGGCTCGGCAGGTTCGATGCATCCCGACCTGCACATTGGCGACCTGGTGATGGCGATGGGCGCGTGCACCAACAGCGCCTATGCCATGCAATTCCACTTGCCCGGCATCTATGCCCCGATCGCCGACTTCGACCTGCTGCGTGCAGCCGTCGAAAAGGCCGAGGAACTGGGTTATCGCTACAAGGTGGGTAACGTCTATTCGTCAGACACCTTCTATGATGAAAACCCTGCTACCGACCAGTGGCAGAAGATGGGCGTGCTCGCCGTCGAGATGGAGGCTCCCGCCCTGTATATGAACGCAGCGCGCAGCGGTGCCCGCGCCTTGTGCCTGTGTACCATCAGCGACTCGCTCGTTACCGGCGAGGTAACTACCGCCGAGGAGCGCCAGAACAACTTCACCCAAATGATGGACGTGGCATTTGGCATTATCTAACGCAATCAAAAGGAGACTATCACCATGGCCATGAGATCCAGAATCACCGAACTGTTTGACATTGATTATCCAATCATTGCAGGCGGTATGGTATGGTGCAGCGGATGGGAACTCGCCGCTGCCGTAAGTAATGCAGGAGGCTTGGGACTGATCGGAGCCGGGTCGATGACACCCGAGGTGCTGCGTGAGCACATCACCAAGTGCCGTCAGGCCACGAATTACAACTTCGGCGTGAATGTGCCGCTTATGCGCCCTCAAGCCGAAGAGTTGATGCAAGTCATTGCCGAAGAAAAAGTGCCCATCGTGTTCACCTCGGCCGGCAGCCCCAAGAAGTGGACCGGATGGCTGCATGAACGTGGCATCAAGGTTGCCCACGTGGTATCATCGTCGGCTTTTGCCGTCAAATGTGAAGCCGCTGGCGTGGATGCCATCGTGGCCGAGGGCTTTGAGGCCGGGGGCCATAACGGCAAGGAAGAGACCACAACGATGTGCCTCATCCCCGCCGTGCGCCGCGCGACAGATCTGCCCCTGATTGCCGCGGGCGGTATCGCTACCGGCGACGCAATGCTCGCCGCTGAAGCCATGGGCGCTGACGGCGTGCAGGTAGGCACCCTGTTTGCCCTCACCGAGGAGAGTTCGGCTCACGAGGAGTTCAAGCGCCGCTGCCTGAACCTGGAGGAAGGCGAAACCATGCTCCACTTCAGGAAACTCTCCCCCACCCGCCTGGTCAAGAACAAATTCCAGGCCCAGGTGCAGGAAGCCGAGGAGCGAGGCGCCTCCAGCGACGAGTTGCTCGAGATCATCGGCATCGGCAAGACCAAAGTGGGCATCTTTGACGGAGATGTCGAGAACGGCGAACTGGAAATCGGCCAGGCCACCGGCGTACTCAAGGGACGCCAGATCGAACCCGTAGAGGTGGTGATGAACCGCTTTGTGCGCGAGTATTACTCCTATCGCAAGCAACTCATCAACCAGGCATTGGACGAGCAGATTTCGAGAAGATCCTATTAAACAACAACAATCAATCATCAATCCAGATAAATCAAACTTAAACAACTATGTCACAGTGGTTTGAATGTAAAGTGAAATATGACCGCATGATGGAGAACGGCACATTGAAAACAGTCTCTGAGCCTTATCTCGTCGACGCATTGTCATTTACAGAAGCAGAAGCCCGCATCACCGACAAGATGCAACCCTATATCTCAGGTGAATTCAGCGTGGATACCGTGAAGCGCGTGAAACTGAGCGACATTTTCTATAATGACGCTGGCGACCGCTGGTATAAGGTCAAGACCAATTTCATCACTATCGACGAGAAGACCGCCGTCGAGAAACGCACTGCCAGTTTTCAAATGGTCCAAGCCAGCGACTTCAAGGGCGCTTTGGCCACCTTTATGGAAGGCATGCACGATACGATGGCCGACTTTGAGATCGCATCGATTACCGAAACGCCCCTGATGGACGTCTTCCCTGCCGACCTGAGCGAGACCCAAGCCGATCGCGAGGCCAGGCAAAAAGCGCAAAACCAGTAAATACCAGATAATAAGATGCCCAACATTAAAGCAAACATCGAGGATTTTAACAGGCAATTACCGTCTGGCACTCGTCTGGTAGCCGTATCAAAGTTCCATCCCGTCGAGGAATTGCAGGAAGCGTATGATGCAGGCCAACGCTTCTTCGGCGAAAGCCGCGCCCAAGAGTTTATCGCCAAGGCGCCACAACTGCCCAAAGACATCTGCTGGCACTTCATCGGACACCTGCAGAAGAATAAGGTGCGCGCTATCATGCCCTACGTCAACGTCATCGAGAGCGTGCACAGCATCGAGTTGCTCCGTCTCATCGAGAAAGAAGCCGCCCGCATCGACCGCACCGTTGACGTGTTGCTGCAACTGCATGTGGCACAGGAAGAGACCAAAAGCGGATTCAGCGTTGACGAACTGCTTGAAGCCGCCGACGAAGGCCTGCTCACAGGCTATCCGCACGTGCGCGTGTGCGGCCTGATGGCGATGGCATCCCTCACCGACGACATGGATCAGGTCGCGCAGGAGTTTGACACCGTCAGGCGCACCTATCTGACCCTGAAGGATGGCTGCTTTGATGAGAGCGAGGACTTCAACGAGTTGAGCATGGGCATGAGTGACGATTGGCAGATCGC
>ONQS01000036.1 GCA_900320055.1 uncultured Prevotellaceae bacterium | reverse complement strand
TACTTGTAGTGGCCGGCGATGGCGATCATGGCGGCATTGTCGGTGGTGAAGACGCGCTTGGGGATGAAGGCCCGCAGGCGGTGACGACGGGCGTAGTCCTCGACGGCGGCTCGCACGCCGCTGTTGGCCGAGACTCCGCCACCTATGGCGATGGTCTTGATGCCGGTGGCCTTGATGGCCTTGCCGAACTTGTCCATCAGTATCTCGATGATGGTGCGCTGCAGCGAGGCAGCCAGGTCGGCCTTGTTCTCCTCGATAAAGTCGGGATTCTCCTTCAAGGCGTCGCGCAAGGTATAGAGGAATGACGTCTTCAGGCCGCTGAAACTATAGTTGTAGCCATCGACATGAGGCTTGGCAAACTTGAAGGCTTTGTCATTGCCCTCGGCTGCCAAGCGGTCGATGACGGGACCGCCAGGATAAGGCAGACCCATCACCTTGGCGCACTTGTCGAAGGCCTCGCCGGCGGCATCGTCGATGGTCTGGCCCAGCACCTCCATGTCACGAGGGCTGTTCACCTTGATAATCTGACTATTACCGCCACTAATAAGCAAGCACAGGTAAGGGAAGTCGGGCACTTGGGTGTTCTCGTCTTCCTTGACAAAGTGTGACAGGACATGGCCGTGCAAGTGGTTCACGTCGACCAGCGGGATGTCGAGTGCCAAGGCAAGCCCCTTGGCAAACGAGGTGCCCACATGCAGTGATCCCGGCAGTCCGGGGCCACGAGTAAAAGCGATGGCATCGATGTCGCCCTTGTCGATGCCCGCTTGGCGGATGGCCTCGCTGACAACGGGGACGATGTTTTGCTGATGAGCACGAGAGGCCAACTCGGGCACCACGCCACCGTAGGCCTCGTGCACGCGCTGGCTGGCGATGACATTACTCAACAACACGGTGTCGCGCAACACCGCTGCCGACGTGTCGTCGCATGACGACTCAATACCTAATATCGTAACACTCATGTACTGAAATTCTCCTTTCTTGCTTAAAAAACGACTGCAAAGGTAGCACAATCTTGCAAATCCAGCAAAAATTTTGGTGCGGTTGCCGTGTTGTGACGATGCGAGCAGCAAGAGAGGGGATGCGCCAGTTGCCTAGCACATCCCCTCTCGGAATCAGTTTACTCTAACCGTTATGTTTCTGGCCCGCTCACCCCTTGAGGATGGCGTCGATGACGGCATTCACATCCGAGATGTTGACCTCACCGTCGCAATTGGCGTCATACTTGGAGTCGTTCCATCCCTTGAGGATAGCATCGATGAGGGCGTTCACGTCCGAGATGTTGACTTCGCCGTCGCCATTGACATCGCTGGGATCAGCGCCGATATCCGCGCCAGTGATGTGGATAAACATGCGCCACCAGTCGGCACTCTTATAGGCATTGAGCGAGGTCTTGGGCACATACAGGTTGGCGTTGTTATACGTTGACGTCGAGAAGCAGTTGCTGGAAGCCATCGTGGGCGGCACCTTGGCTAACGAAGTGATTGTCGTCAAGGCTTCGCACTGCGAGATGGCATAATTCCCCAGTTTCTGCAACCCAGAGCCCAAGGTCAATGTCTTAAGAGCGTTACACTGATTGAAGGCATAGGTTCCGATTTCGGTAACCGAATTGGGGATAACGACCGAAGTCAGCGCCGTGCAATACATAAATGCCTGAGCAGAAATTGTGGTCAGCCCCTCGGGCAAGGTCACGCTTTTCAGAGAGGTGCATGCATCAAAGGCAAGATTGCCGATGGTTTTAACGCCGCTGCCAACGACAACACTCTTGAGGCCAGACAGACAGAAGGCATACGAGCCAATCTCGGTGACCGTCGACGGCATGGTCACAGCAGTCAGATCCTTGCTCTGCCAGAAAGCATTATCTCCAATCTTAGTCACCTTATAGGTGGTTCCACCCACGGTGATGTTTGCAGGGATGTTGACCGTGCCGCTATAAGAATTGTAGTTGCTATCCTTATAGGTCACCGCAACGGTGTTGTTGGATGTCTTTTTATAATAGATGCCATTAACATAGAAGTCATAGGGCAAGGAATTGATGGCTGAGAACATACGCCACCAGTCGGCGCTCTTGTAACTGTTGACTGATGCACCCGGCACATAGAGCGTAGCCCTGGAATAAGTGCTCGCATCAAAGCAGTTGCTGTTGCTCATGACCGGGGGAGTCGACCTCACGCAAGTCACGGTCTTCAACACAGAGCAGCCATCAAAGGCATAGGTGCTAATCTTGGATACACCCGATCCGATCGTCACACTTTCCAGTGCAGTACATTTCTGGAATGCATTAGCGCCAATGAGAGTGACATTGTCGGGGATGTCCACACTCTTCAATTTCTCACATCCATAGAAAGCATCATTGTTCACGGCTGTCACGCCAGTACCAATGACGACGCGCTCTAACTTCTTGCACTGTGAGAAGACGTCCGCGCCCAGCGTTGTCACTGAATTAGGAATTTCGACAGACGTCATCGATGAGCACCAGCAGAAGGCATAATCGCCGATGGTCTTCACACTCGTGGGAATGGTCACGTTGCCCAAGTTCTTCTGCAACCAGAAGGCATCATGCTCAATCTCGGTCACCGTGCTGGGGATGGTCACGCTGGTCAGATGACCGCCATCGTTGGTACCCCTGAAGGCGTATTCGCCGATCTTGGTCACCGTATAGGCCGTGCCGGCATAGGACACGGAGGCAGGAATTGACACATAACCGCTATAATTGTCATAATTGGTATCACGATAGGTGACCTTGGCTGTATTGCTGGTAATCCTCCTATAGTAGATTTCATTGACTACAAAGTCGTAGGCGCGCGCATTAATAGTCGTGAAGTTCTTCCAGTAATTTGCTGTCTGATAAGCGCTCTTGGACGAGTATGGAACCGTCACGGTCACGTTGGAATAGTGTGAGGCGTCAAACGTGCTGCTCGTCATGGTGGGAGGCGTAAACGCATTGATATTGACATATTTCAGCGCTGGGCATCCATTAAACACACTATTGCCCAGGGAGGTAAGACTTGCTCCCATATTCACCGTAGTTAATTTGGTGCACTCCTGGAAGGCGTTCTTAGCGATGGTGGTAATATAGTTGTGGAGATTGACTGTTACCAGTTTCTCGCAGCCATAGAAGGCATCCTCGTCAATCTTGGTGATGCCAACGCCAATGACCACGTTCTCTAACTTCTTGCACTGTGAGAAGACGTGCTTGCCCAGCGTAGTCACTGAACTAGGAAGATACATATACGTCATCGATGAGCACCAGCAGAAGGCATAATCACCGATGGTCTTCACACTCGTGGGAATGGTCACGTTGCCCAAATTCTTCTGCAGCCAGAAGGCATAATTCTCAATCTCGGTCACCGTGCTGGGGATGGTCACGCTGGTCAGATGACCGCCATCGTTGGTACCCCTGAAGGCGAAGGCTCCGATTGCTGTCACCGTGTAGGTGGTGCCATCATAGGTCACACTGCTGGGAATACTCACACTGCCGGAATAGTTGTCATAATTGGTGTCACGATAGGTGACCTTGACTGTCCGGGCACTGGTGTTGGTGATCTTGTAATAGATGCCATTCTTCTCAAAGTCGTAGTTGGTCTTCTTGATGTTGGTGAAACTGCTCCATGGCGCTGTCGACTTATAAGCGTCGTAGGCCTCCTCAGGCACAAACAGCGTGGCACTGCTATAGGTCGATGCACTAAAGTTGTTGGTGCTGGCACTGGTAGGAGTTTTTCTCCTCACGTAGATCGACGTCAGCCCCGAGCAGTCCTGAAACACATTGTTATATATCGCCGTCACTCCGCTGGGAATGACAATGGTTGTCAGTTTTGTGCAACCACGGAAGGCCTCGTTCAGCAACATCGTCAATGAGTTGGGTAACGTCACGCCCGTCAGGTTGGTACAGTTCTTGAAAGCCTGGTAGCCGATACCCACGACATTATAGGTATTGCCGCCATAGGTGACGGATGACGGAATGGTCACGTTACCGCTGTAGGTGTTGAAGGTACCCTTGTTTTCAACCGTAACATTCGCCCCGGAACCGAAGGCATAGTATATGCCCCCTGTGTAGAAGTCATAGGCCGAGGCTTGGCTGGCACCTGTCAGCACTAAAGCCAATAGGATAAATAATAAATGAGTCAAGTTTTTCATAAGCGATATGTTTTAATAGGTTATACATCAATTTAATAGGTAATACATCAATTGGAGAATGTGCAAATATATCATTATTTTTTAAAACACGCAACAAAACCGCTATTTTATATTGAAAAATAGCGGTTTTTATTCACTTTAATACAATTTAATACAATCCTTGCTCAGAAACGGAATCCTGCCGTGAGTTCAAAGTTGTTGTAACTGTTGTAAAAACTGTGCTGCGTGCTGTGATACCAATGTCCCTCGTGGTTGGCTGTTAAGGCATAGAAGAAATTGCCGGCGGTACGCACCAGAGCCATCTTGACCATGAGATTGGTGGACAAGAGCGATCGCTTGCCATCAATACTATTGGGGAAACTATGGCGGTAGCCCAGACTCGGGGCAAAAGTGATGTTATAGAGCCATCCATGATGGAACACCCAACTGTAGCCGTAACCGATGAGCACACCGAAGTCCCTGTAACGGAAACGGTAGTCGGTGACTTTGTCTGGCAGATAAGATTTGAGTTTGTTGTCGAGTTTGTTCATATCCATCACCACGTCTTGATGGCTCAGATAGATACCCGAGAGCAACGAGCCGCTGCTGCGTTTCTGGTACTTGGAGAAGCAGTAGGCCGCAGCCTGGCTGTAATGGGTGTGATTAAATATGTAATACGCGTCAAGTCCGTATCCCTCTCGCTTCAGACCTGGAAAGATGACACTGCCTTTCCACTTGCCCAAGGAATTGAGATGCACGGTACTCTCGTCATTTTTGCGGTAATAGGCCTCGACAAAGATGCGCGAAGTGGTGAATGAGAACTGCAATCGACGGTTACGGATGAAGTTTCCCGCCAGCAGGTCCCTGACATTGATCATATAGGTAAAACTCAGCCCCATGCCGCAAATCTGGAACCCGAAGAGCGACGTGACGTCGCTGTTCATCTGCACATAGGTTCTCCATTGGCTCAAGTGACCCGAATAGAAGTCTATCCAGTTATTGTTCTTGATCATGACCTTCCATTTCTTGCCGCTGGTCTTGCCAGGATTGACGACATAGGCGGAATCGTAGTAGTTGAGGGCATGGTTGAGCCAGCGGTAGGCTCTCACTCCGAAATCCAGCACACGCGGATAGACTATGCTCGTATCATTGATGCTCCACCCCTTGCGCAAGACCACTTTTTTCCAGTGGTCTTTAGGATTTGGTTCATCGGTCGGAACAGAGGCACCTTCCTGGAGGTTTAGCCGCTGGGCAATCTGATCGAGACGCAGTGCTACGCTGTCATACATCATGGCAATGCTGTCGCTGGCAGGCGAGCGGGTCGCCAGCGAGTCACCGTCGGTCTGAGGCTCACCAGCGCTCAAAGCCAGACAACCGGCTAACAACAGCATCAGTAATGTCGCAAATCTGTTGAATATCATTGGTTGTGGATGGTCGTATCGTGCTGCAAGGGGCGCATGGTCACCATGGGCAACGGCTGCCTGACACTCGAGTCACGACTGCCTGCAGGA
The DNA here is from genome assembly GCA_900320055.1 of uncultured Prevotellaceae bacterium. Classification (GTDB taxonomy): domain Bacteria; phylum Bacteroidota; class Bacteroidia; order Bacteroidales; family Muribaculaceae; genus Sodaliphilus. The sequence goes on along the minus strand of ONQS01000036.1, from coordinate 16,021 downwards.
GGCATCTCACGTGACGGGATGGTGTCGGGCTTGTCCGATGCGGGCGTCAACTGATGTTTGGCCTTGCGTCCCGGTTTATTAAAATCATGCTTCCAGACAATGCCTACGCCCTGTGTGGTGAGGGCATTGCGCAGGTAGTAGTTTTGGTCATTGAAGTGATTGTAGGCCTTGAGCCTGAAAGCGCCCCTATTGCCCAACAGATACTCCAGGTCGAAATCGCCGATAAAGTTGGTACCCATCGTGTTATAGGTATTGTCCCTGTAACCGAAGTTACCGTTGAGCAGCAAGCGATTGTTGAGCAACTGGCTAGACAGGGCCACATCCACCTCCATGTCGCTGAAGTCGCCCTTGTCGGTACGGAAATTGGGCGCGATCGACAGGTTGTCGGTCATCTTGCCCAGGATGTTGCTTAACTGTCCGGCAATGGTCGATGATGCCACCGAGGTGAGGAACTCGTTCTGATTGGCCGACGTTCCCATATATTCAGGCGTATAGAAGCGGTTGAGGGCCAGCAGGTAGATGATCTGCCGGTTCATCATCTCATCGTTGCTGATGATGCTCTTGACCTTGTGATAGGCATCGCTGGTGAGTGACGGGAACTCCAGGTCAAACGAGATTTCTGGCTGGCTGATAATGCCCTTGGCGCGCAGCAGGGCATGCACGGGCACATTGGTACGGTTCAGGTCAGGATCCTTGCCGAATGACTCGTCCAGGTCACGGATGTTGGCATTGAGTGAATAGACGGCTTCGAGATCGAGTTGCGCCGCATAGGGATCACCCTGGAAACTGATGCTGCTGCCATCGCGGATGGTGAAGTCCTTGAGGATGACGTCCTGCAATGTGAAGTTATAAGTACCCTTATCCAGGGTGTACTTGCCAAAGGTCTCCAACTCGCCGTTATTGTTATAAGTCAGGCGCATGTGTCCGCTACCGGTGGCCTTGATGCGATCGCCGCCCACGGGGTCCATGATTACCGTCAGAGCCACATCGGGCGTGATGTCGCCCTGCAAATCGATATGGTAAGCACTGGGCTCGGAGTTTTCCTCCTGGATAACCGTCTGCTTGAGTTCCTTCAAGACCATGTCGATGCTATCGATGGGCTGGTGCACGACAGGCGCACTCTCGGCATCACGGTCGCGGAAGGTGATGAAGTCGTAATTGTCGGCTTGCTTGGTATCGCTCATTACCAATGTGAAGCGGCTATGGGGCGCCGAAGACATGTTCACCCTGATCTGGACAATGCCTGGTCCGCCCTCGACAAAGCAGGCGCCATTGCCATAGATGGTCCCGTACCAGTCAGGATTGATCGTCGGGTTGGTGTCATAACTCAAGAAATTACGGGCATCGGTGATGGCGAAATTGAATTCGGGGTTATGGAACGCGTCATGCTTGAGCCAGCCTCCCAGACGCGCCTCGTGCCCCTCACGGTCGTGGATGGGCACATCGTTGAACTCAATGAAGTCGGGGATGATGTGAATCGGAGCATTAGATGCCGTATAGTAGCAGTTCACATAATCTACCAGGAATCGCAACGAGTCTGCCACGATATCCCCCTTGAGGTTGATGGTGTGGAAGTTACCAAACAGGATGGCCTTTCCCGACATCTCGCCCTGGACATCGCTTGTGAAGGCTTCCATGTAGGGCTTGAGGAACTCCACATTGGCATGGTCGGTGTCAAACTCGATATAGAGCGAGTCGTCGGCGATATAGATGCCACCATCGAGGGTGCTGTGCCGTCCGTTGGCCTGAGCGATATCGCCCTGGACCAGGATGCCTTTGCTATCGTTGTCAAATTCCGCCTTGATGTCGATGTCGCCCATCTCGGCGCCATTGTAGGATATGCCCTTGATGAACAGGCTGGGTGTGTACAATCGAGGAGCGCCCGACAAGAGGTCGCTGGCATAGACCTTGCTGGTGGCACGCCCACCGAAGTCCACATGATCGATAGCCAGCGTCTCGAACACATAGTCGAGATTCATATCTTTCATCTCCAGGCACAAAACGTCTTCAGGGTCATGCGAAATCTTGCCATTGACCTGCAGGAACTGTCCGGCTCGGCCGCCCGCCAGATTATCGACCTCTATCACGCTGCCATCGACATTGATATGTCCCCGCTGCACTTCCCAGATCGTGTCGTTAAACACCAGGTCAGACGGATTGATGTTGATGTCAGCCTTGAGGCCTCCGTTAGTCCCCTTATCGAGCATCGCATCCAGATTGAGGACACCATGGAAGTCATGATCGACGGGCATGCGCCATGCCAAGTTGGCGTCGACCCGATTGTTCTGTCCACTGACATCCATATTCAAGTCGACCATACCCTGCTTGAGGGGATAACGCGACTGGACATTCATGACCACCCTGTCGCTCACACTGTCCAGCGAGACAAACAGGCGGGTCTGCTCGATGACCTTGTTACTGCCCTGCACAATCAGCGGGGCATCAACGACAAAGTCAAACGTCGTGTCGCTCTCGTTGAGATTGCCCTCGATGACCGTGCGATAAGCCAACTTGAAGGGGAGATTATGCATCTTGTGAAGCGCCTCGTCGGGAGTGATGACAAAGTTGAGCCTGACGTCGTTGGGCTCTCCGCCATGAGAGTAATTGGCATACTCGCCGAAATACTGTGGGAAGGCATTGGAGAGCATGTGCTTGACCGTGGGAACGATGGTCTTGAAGTCGTACTGGCCCGAGATATACCCACTCAAGTGGTCGCTCTCGACGTTGATGACCTTGTCATAGCCATTGTTGTCGGCATTGAGTTGCAGGTTATTGAAAACCCAGCCCTTGCCATTGTGATCGGCAAACGAGAAGTCCTCGACCTGGATATGTCCCGAAGCATTGTCCAGCGAGTTGCCCCAGAACGATGCCGTGGCGTGAGCCGTCAAGCGGTGGTCGGGATACTTGTCGGTGATTCCCCACCGCGCCAGATTCAAGCCATCGGTAACAATGTTCACGTCATAGTTGGAGTTGGCCCCATCCAGCACGGCACGGCCATTGATGTCGACCCGGCCATTCGGGTCATTCATGGCCAGGGTGCCCATGAAGTCATTGCCCTGCTTGTCCACATCGGCAGTGATGTTGTGGTAACGGGTCCCCTTAAAATCGATGAAGGGGATATTCCCCTGCAGGTGCCCCGACACATCCTGTCCGTGCAGCAGCGCATCGATCTGCGCATCTACAGCAACCTGACCAAGCAGGTCGGACTTATCGAGCAGCGTGCCCAGTTGCAATCCATCGGTCTTGACATGGCCCGTAAATCGGTTATTGCCCTGTTGCTGAACCAAGGAGCCATTCAAGTCGGCCGACCCGAGCGAAGTATCCACTTTACCGTTGAAAGTCAATCGGTTGGCGGTTTTGTGCAACTCACCATCAAGCGAGACATTGCCGCAACGGGTAATGAGATTACGAGCCTGAGGCGATACTCCGGGTATGATGTCCATCAGTCGGCTTAGGGTCACCGCCTTGGCATCCAGGTCGATACGATCCAGATTGAGCGCTTCATATCCGCCCTGGCTCGGGATGACAAAACTGCCACGGGTGTTGAGGGTAAGTCCATCAGCACGGGCTTTTAAGTTCAAGACGGGCACCTCGATGCGGTTGCCATCACGCACCACCGTCGTGACAATGTCGATCGGTTCGTTGAACTGCTTGAGACGGGGCTCCAAAGCGGCCAAATCCGACGGTGTGATGGTGCTGCCCGGAGTGCTGAGTTTCAGAGGCATCTGAGCCAACTCGCTGCCCAGATTGTCGAGCGACGTGTAGTTGATGTGCACATCATCCAAGCGGATATCGCTATGAGGCAGTGCAGCCCTGAAGTTGCGGATATCGAGGGCTTTGTCGGTAATATGGACGGCTGTCGACAGCCGATTAAGCGACAAGCCGCTTCCCTCGTCAAACGAGAGTCGCTTGACCAAGATTGTGAAATCGTTGTTTTTCAGGACCGGCAATGACAAATCAGCGCGCAGGTTGCTTACATCCAGATGATTCAAGTCCAACCGGTTAGCCTTCTTAGGCTGGTCCATCACATCATAAGTGAGGGCCGTCTGGCGGATGACGACCGTCTTGACCTGCACTTCAAATGGCTTGCTTTCCCTTTCCTCTTTGGGCTTAAACGCATCCACGATAAACTGCATGTTGGTGGGGCTCTGCTTGTCGGGCCGCGTAATATGACCATTCAAGCCGATGACCTCGGCATAGGTGATGATCATGCGTTTGTCCAGAATCAGGTCCTTGAGACTGATGCCCGCGCCCAACTTCTCTACCGTCAACAGCGAGTTGCCCTGCTGGTCATCGATCAGCACATCGTTAAGTTCCAACTGATTGAACGGAACGATCGACACTGAGCCGATCTGAACTCTAGTGTTCAGAAATTCGCCCAAGGCCTTTTCACCCTCGGCACACAGCCGCTGCTGCACAAACGGCAGTGGCAACAGCAGGTAAGCCAGTGCCACAATCGCAACCACCGCCACCAGTGCGGTGACGACCACACTGCGCAACACGTTATATGTACCTCTCGAGATTGTCATTGAATCCGTTTTTACGGCATGGCATGCAAATCCAGTGCCAGGGTCAGAGCGTCAGGACTTAAAAGATGTTATTTCATTCCGGCAGACTATCGCATTGAGCCAACCACAGACGCGCCGACGCATCGCTAGGCATACGCCAATCGCCTCGCGGCGACAGCGACACATTACCCACCTTGGGCCCATCGGGTAGGCATGAGCGCTTGAACTGCTGCGAGAAGAATCGCTTGACGAAGGTACGCAGCCACTTTCTGATCGTGGCGTTGTCATACACCCCGTTGAAGGCCTTGCGGGCCAGCAGATACAACTTGTCGGGGGCATAGCCATAACGCAGCATGTGATACAGGAAGAAGTCGTGCAACTCATAAGGCCCCACGATATCTTCGGTCACTTGCAAGATCGTGCCGTCTTGTGCAGCGGGAGTCAGTTCCGGACTGATGGGCGTATCCAGCACATCAACCAGCGTGTCGTGTATCTGTTTGCCTGCCTCGGAGCCATCGTCCAGCGATGCAGCAAACCAGCGCACCAGATGGCGCACCAGCGTCTTGGGAATGCTCACGTTGACATTGTACATCGACATGTGGTCGCCATTGTAGGTCGCCCAACCCAGCGCCAGTTCCGACAGGTCACCAGTGCCCAGTACCAGACCATTCACCTTGTTGGAGAAGTCCATGAGTATCTGAGTGCGCTCGCGCGCTTGGCTATTCTCGTATGTCACATCGTGGTTGGCTGCATCATGGCCGATATCCTTGAAGTGCTGAGTTACTGCAGCCGCGATGCTGATCTCATGCAAGGTCACCCCCAGAGCCTTGACCATGGCGCAAGCATTGGTGTAGGTGCGGTCGGTAGTGCCAAAACCCGGCATCGTTATGGCATGGATATCCTTACGGTCACGTCCCATGCGGTCAAATGCGCGCACGCCCACCAGCAGTGCCAGCGTTGAGTCCAATCCGCCCGACACGCCCACAACCATCGTGGGAATGCCCGTAAAGTCGAGACGGCGCATGAGTCCTTCGGTCTGGATGGATACGATTTCCTCGCAGCGGGCATTCAAGCGGTCATCCTCGGCGGGGACAAAGGGCAATCGGCGCACCGGACGCTTCAGTTCCTGGCTCTCGTAGTCCAATGGCCCGTTGACCTCCAGAGCGATATGCTCAAACGGAGTGCCGAACTGGACCATGCTATCGGCAAAACTGCCATTGATGCGGCGCTCATTGTCGAGAGCGGCGATATCAATATCGGCAACGGACAACTGACCACGGGTGGTGAAACGCTCACCCTGGGCCAGCACCTTGCCATTCTCGGCGATGACCGCATTGCCGCCAAAGACGAGATCGGTGGTCGACTCGCCAAATCCGCACGAGGCGTAGACGTAAGCAGCGATGCATCGCGCACTCTGATGCTTGATCAGGTCCATCAGATAGGTGTGCTTACCGATCAGTTCGTTGCTTGCCGACAGGTTGACGATGACATTGGCGCCATTGATGGCGGCAATGCTGCTGGGGGGAGCGGGGACCCACAAGTCCTCACAGACCTCCACGGCCACTCGGGCATGCCCGGCTTCAAATATCTGATGGGTGCCAAAAGGCACCTCCTCGCCACCGACCACGATGCTGTCTCGGCCAGCAATGGCTGTGATGTTGCTCGAGGTGAACCAACGCTTTTCGTAAAACTCCTTATAGTTGGGGATATAGGTCTTGGGCACCACCCACATCTCGCCATGATTGAGTATCACGGCGCAATTAAACAGATGCCCGTTGCAACGCAATGGCGCCCCCAGGACAATCATCACGGACGTATTGCGATAATGCTCGTTGAGATCAACCAGTGCCTGCTCGGCGGCGTCGAGCAGCAAATCATTGCCAAAGAGGTCGCCACAGGTGTAGCCTGTCACGCACAACTCAGGAGTTGCGACGATGCTAGCGCCCATGCCTATTGCCTGATCCACACTCTCGATGAGATGAGCCACATTGCCCTCGACGTCAGCGACATTGACTTGAGGCACCACCGCTGCGACACGCACCATGCCATAGTCGGTCACCGCCATATTATTGCTTTTTGCCATATCGTAGTTTAAAACAGAATTGATTTAACCTGCAAAATTAGTGCAAGTCGAGCGAAAAAACAAAATCTTGTTTTGGTTTTTCCGAGACGCAGCCTAATTTCGAGGGCAAGATGCCCTCAACTTTAGTGCAAGTCGAGCGAAAAACAAAATCTTGTTTTGGTTTTTCCGAGACGCAGCCTAATTTCGAGGGCAAATGCCCTCAACTTTAGTGCAAGTCGAGCGAAAAACAAAATCTTGTTTTGGTTTTTCCGAGACGCAGCCTAATTTCGAGGGCAAAATGCCCTCAACGTTAGTGCAAGTCGAGCGAAAAAACAAAATCTTGTTTTGGTTTTTCCGAGGCGCAGCCTAATTTCGAGGGCAAAATGCCCTCAACTTTAGTGCAAGTCGGATGGCTTAAGGCGATGATCTCGTCTCCATCCTGCACTTTATGCAGCCATTGATTTGGAAAAACAGTTTTGTTTGACTATCTTTGCGACAACATATCTAATCTAAATAACGCTGACTACAGATGATGAAGTACTCCACCCGATGGCTGCTGAAGGTGCTGGCAGCATTAATCCTGTCGCTTGCCGCCAACTCATGCGGCAACGACGAGCCCGAGTTGCCTGTGGGCTACTACTTGAGCATCCACTCCCAGGTCATGCTCGACTTGTCGGATAACGACGAGAATCAAGGCACCGCCGCCAATATGACCAGCAACGTGATCTCGGTCACCATCAAGCGCATGAAGAAAGCCTTGCGGGAGGCCTATCCCACCCCAACGCTGACCGGCAACGACGCTGCCGTGCTCACGGCATGTGACAGCGTCTATAGGTCATACCGCAGCACTTATGAACCGAGTAAAGTCACCGTTTGCTCTGTCGTGCTCTACAAGACACGCCTGGAAGGCGAAGTGTCAAAGAGCAGCACCCCGCTGAAGACCTACCACTTCAGCGCTATGCCCGACATCATCAGCCCCGAAGGGCTATAATTTTTCCTGGATACTTCTTGCAGAATCCATTTAAGCGCACTACCTTTGTGGTCAGATAAACAACAACGTAATTAAGGGAAAGACTATGAAAAGAATCTTTACACTTCTGTTTTGCGCAGCCCTCTTCAGTGCTGCCAACGCTACCGACGTAACGACGGTGGACCAGTGCATCAACGTGCTGCTGGGCAACAATCAGCCTACAGCCTTGAGAGCCACAGCCTCAACCGCCAATCTTGATGCCAACAACGATGGCGTGATCACCATTACTGACGTGACCACCCTTATCGACATGATTCTGGCAGAAGAAAATGCCCAGAAGAATGCTCCGGCCCAGAATATCGACGTCAACAAACTCGCTCGTCAAGTGATCATGAGCGAGACTGGCACTCCCGATATCAGCGACGTGGACAAAGCCGTCAAGCACAATCTTAAGAACCAAGACGAGTAAACCCTGCCGAGGGCTGATATTGTCACAACCAATTGACCGACATGAAACAGAATCACAAAACATGGCGGGCAGCCTTGTTGGTGTGCTCATTGATGATCATGGCCATCACGATGACTGTCACGCTATCGTCGTGTGGCGACGATAAGGACGAGCCCAAGGGCATTGTCATCGATTACTATCTCGACATTGAGGAAGAATTCCTCATCAACGGATCCACATCCCACACCGACCGCTATTACAGCCCTATCACCCGCATGAGGGATGCCATCCGCAAGGTGTATCCGACCCCCGATGCCAAGGGTGCCGACGAACTGGTGGTAGAAGCCTGCGACCATGAGTTTCTGGCCTACCGCGAGATGTACAGCGGCGGTACCGAGCACTTCACTTGCCTGTTCCACCTGATGCGTGCCGTCAAACAAGGCACCAAGGTCGTTCAGAGCGAGATGCTTAGGACCTACGTGTATGACATCAACACTCCTGCCACCGACATTGAGCAGTAGTGGAAAGATCTATCTCAGAACAGGATCTTTTAACTGTTAACAAGTTGGAGCAACTTCTCGACCAGCCGCGGCACGGCATGGTCGCTGACTTCACGCTCATCTATCCACCGATAGCCCTGCGGTAAGGCAGGGCGGCAATCAGGTTGTGCCATATAGAAGTCGGCCCGCAGGATGCGGTGGGTGAGCACATGCTTCACGCCACTGGCCAGCAGTGTGAGCGGGCATCCCAAATCGGGCAGAGGCTCATCCTCGATCAACAATGGTTCCCACAGACCTTGCCAGATGCCCCCGGCAGGACGCCTCCGCAGGGCGGTCTGTCCATCATGACGGATATAGATATAGGAAAAATGGCGCTCCTGCACTTTGACTTTGGCCTCCTTGACAGGTAACTGAGAGATGCGGCCAGTGCGCAGGGCGTCGCACGTGTCGGCTACAGGGCAGTCGATGCATCGGGGAGACTTGGGCGTGCACCAAGTGGCGCCAAAGTCCATCATCGCTTGATTAAACAGGGATGCCTGTCCTGGCGGCAATAAGTCTTGAGCCAACGACTGGAAGGTGCGTTTACCCTTAGTTGTGTTGATGGGCACATCGATGCCGTAATGACGTGACAAGACGCGATAGACGTTGCCATCGACTGCGGCGGCAGGCAGATTGAAGGCGATTGACCCCACAGCGGCAGCCGTATAATCCCCCACCCCCTTTAAGGCCCGCAGCCCCTCTATGGTGCGCGGGAAGCCACCCAGGTCCACAATCTGGCGGGCAGCGGCATGCATGTTGCGTGCGCGGCTGTAATAGCCCAGTCCCTGCCACAAGCGCAGCACCTCATCCTCGGTGGCGGCAGCCAGTGACTCGACCGTCGGGAAACGCTCCATGAAGCGCAGCCAGTAGTCACGGCCCTGCTCGATGCGCGTCTGCTGCAGGATGACTTCACTCACCCAGATGGCATACGGGTCGGCGATTCCACGCCACGGCAGTTCGCGCCCAAACTGCGCAAACCACCCCATCAATGCCGATGTGAATGACGATTGTCCCATCTCAGTGTCTCAGCATCATCGTTTCCGTTAGCCTCGTTGCGAACGAGTCGCAACCATGCTACAGGGCTTGAATGTTCTTGAAATTCTTCCAATTCTTGGCGCTGCGATAAGCATCCATCGAGGTGCCGATGACATGCAATTCCACCTTGCTGTTACTTTCCTTTTCGAGCGTAGGCGGCAATATGGCATGGCACTCAATACGGGTCAGACTCTTGCATTTCTCTGTCACCTTTTTGCCCAGGCGCGTGATGCTTGCAGGCAACACGAGCGTGGAGATGGACGTCTCACGCAAGGCATTATCTCCCAGGCTGGTTACGCCCTGTCCCAGATCAATCTCGGTGACAGAGACACACTCACGGAAGGCCTCCTTATCCACCGTCGTGCAAGCATCGGGCAACGAGACACGCGTGAGTGCCCTGCAATTTTTGAAGGCCCGCTCTCCGATGGACTTCAACGCCGAGGGCAGGTCGATGGCCGATAGGGCCTTGCACCCCTCAAAAGCCTCCTTGCCGATTTCGGTCAGGCCGATCGGGAATTCCACATCAACAATTGCCGGGCAGTTCTTGAAGGCTCGCATGGCAATAGTCGTTACGGCCGACGGCAACCGGACCGAAGTCATGCTCTTGCACTCCTCGAAGGCCTCTTGAGGAATCGCCGTGATATCTGGGCTGAGAATGAACGACTTGAGTGAACCGCAATACTTAAAAGCGCACTTGCCCAGACTGACGACTCCGGGCATCTCGACATGCTGCAGGCGCGAGCAGTGTTCAAACGCATACTCGCCTACCGATGTCACATGAGGCGGCAAGACGGCAGATTCGATGGAACTGCCCGCAAAGGCCCTGAAGCCAATCTCACGTAACGAGGCAGGCAGGTCAACCCCCGAGATGGCACTGCCTGCAAATGCCCTGCCCGCAATGACCTCGACGCCATCCGGCACCATGCCTAAGCCATCACGCCCGGCAGGATAGATCAGCAGCATATTGCCTGTGTTATCATAGAGCACGCCATCCTCATAGGTATAATACCGGCTGCCATTGTCCACAGTGATGTCGAGCAACTTGGGCATATAACCCAGATAGTTGTCTCCAATGCGGGTCTGCGCGGGGATATCCAGTGTGGTGAGCGGCACTTGGTCAAAGGCTCCCGCTCCCAGCGACATCAAGCCGTCGGGCAGCATCACTCGCCGCAGTCCAGTGCCCTTGAAGGCCTCGTCACCAATCTCGGTGACATGGCGCGGGATCGTGATTTCCCGCAACCTCTCGCAGCCTTCAAAGCAGCCATCGCCGATGGTCTGCAATCCATCAGGCATGGTGATGTATTCAAGTCTGGTGCAACCCGAGAAAGCCCTGTTGTCCAGTGCCCGCACACCAGGAGGCATGATCACCTCTTCGAGTTGGCTGCAACCATGCAAGGCATTGCTGCCGATGCGCTTCAGCCGCTCGGGCAGAACGATAGACCTCAGGTGGCTGCTGTAGGCCAAAGCATCGTCAAGCACATCATGCGAACCGCTGCCGCCAAACAGGCCCGTAGTGCCTGCACTCATGATGCGAGCGCGCTCCAGTTCCACGTCGATGTAGTTGTCGACCGACTTTTCGCGGCCATCAACACAGCGCGAGCGGTCACATATCTTCTTCAGGAACTTAAAGTCTTTGGCATCCATGGGTCCCTCGATATGCAACAGGCGCACACGGTTGAACATGTCGGGTGGCATCTTGGCCTCAAGGGTCCCGGGCTCACTGAGTCTGATCTCGACCACATCGCCATAGGTGTTGGTGCGGCTATAACGGTCACGATATCGCTTATCGCCACGGCTGCCATACTGTGCCATGGTGGGCAAAACGGTCACGATGGCCAGCAGTATCGCTAGCATCCATCGCAGGTAATACTTTTTGTTGGTGATCATCATAAATGGTTATTGTTTCTTGACCGCAAATTTAGTCAATACCATCGACAGCCACAAATCCATCACCCATTTTTACGTTGTTTTGCGAATCACACCCTTGCGGGTTGCAATATCTGGAGTGTTTGATGCCCCCAAAAATAGCGATGATGACAAAAAATGCCCACAAAGGCTTATTTATTAAGTATTTTTTGTACTTTTGTCACTGATGACAATAATTAACCTCCAAAATGATTAAAGAATATGATTAAAAGGTTACTTCTCACCCTGACAGGAATAACGTTGCTCTTCTCGGCCATGGCTGCCGAAGGCGATGGCAATCATGCCATCTTCACAAAGCCCAAGTTCAGCGGCTTTGCCATGGCATCGTATCAAGCCACGTTTCAAGACGGCAACAACAGCAACTCATTTGATTTGAGACTCGTCAGAGCCTCGATCGAGGGCCGCATCCTGAATGATTTCTACTACAAGATTCAGGGTCAAATCAACGGCAACACCGCAACGATGGGCAGCAGCCCCAGGCTGGTAGACTACTTCATGGAGTGGCAGAAGTTTGACTTCTTCCGCGTGAAGTTGGGTCAATTCAAGCGCCCGTTCACCTACGAGAACCCGATGAATCCTATCGACCAGGGTTTCATGTCCTACTCGCAGCCCATCTCAAGGCTGGCGGGCTTCAGCGACCGCACAGGTATGCACGCCAGCAATGGCCGTGACATCGGTCTGCAGTTCCAAGGCGATTTCCTTAAGAACAGCAGCGGCCGCAACCTGATACACTATCAGGTGGGCGTGTTCAACGGTCAAGGTATCAACGTCAAGGACGTGGATGAGCGCAAGGACATCATCGGCGGCGCTTGGGTCATGCCTATCCAAGGCATGCGCATCGGCGCCTTTGGCTGGGAAGGTTCCTATGCCCGCAAGAGCGGCGGCCAGACCGTAAGCCTGCGCCAGCACCGCTATGCCTTGAGCGCCGAGTACAAGAAGGGCGACCTGCAACTGCGCACCGAGTATATCCACTCGACAGGCCGCGGTTTCGCCACCACCTATCAGAAGTCGGCCGACGGCAATGATGCCACCATCAAGACCTATACCGACAAAAACGGCAACGAAGTGGCTAACGACAAAGCCGACGGTGTCTATGCCCTTGCCATCATCCCTGTAGTGAAGGACAAACTGATGGCCAAGGCCCGTTACGACCTGTACCGTCCCACAGCCTCGTCGGTCGCAGCCAAGACCAACTATGAGGTGGGTCTGAACTATCGCTTCTGCAAGTACCTTGAGGTGCAGACCGAGTATTGCCTCACTCATGACCGCGCCCTGGCCAAGCCTGATTACAGCAGCGTGTTCGTGCAGGTGAGCATCCGCTACTGATGAGCCCTCGCTCACCCGTCCCAACCGAAAACCAAAAACTAACAACCAAATAACTAATAACTAATAACTAATAACCAACAACTAACAACTAACAACTAACAATATGTCACTCATCATGATCTTACAACTCTGCATCGTGCTTGCAGCGTTGTGGCTAGGCTCCCGATACGGCAGTCTGGCATTGGGAGCGATTTCGGGCATTGGCCTGGCCATTCTGGTATTCGGCTTTGGCATGAAGCCGGGCACCCCTCCCACCGATGTCATCTACATCATCATTGCAGCCGTCACCTGCGCCGGCATCATGCAGGCCTCGGGCGGTATGGATTGGCTCATCCAGTTGGCCGAGAAGATGTTGCGCAAGCATCCCGACCGCATCACCTTCCTGGCCCCGCTGGCCACCTTCTTCCTGACGGTGCTCGTCGGCACGGGCCATGTGGTCTATACGCTGATGCCCATTATCTGCGACATCGCGATTAAAAAAGGCATCCGTCCCGAGCGTCCTTGCGGTATCGCCAGCATCGCCTCTCAGATCGGTATCACCTGTTCGCCCATTGCGGCAGCCGTAGTCGCCTTTATCTCTATCAGCGGCGCTAACGGCTACGACATCACGATACCTCAGGTGCTCATGGTGACCATCCCAGCCTGCTTGCTGGGCATCGTGATTGCTTCGGTGGCATCTTACAAGCGCGGTAAAGACCTGGACAAGGATCCCGAGTTCCAGAAGAAGATCGCCGATCCCGCCCAGCGCGAGTACATCTACGGCAGCAACGCTACCACCCTCGACAAGAAAATCGCACCCGAGAGCAAGCGCGCCGTGTACATCTTCTTTGGCGCCCTGCTGGTGATTGTGTTCTTTGCCATCTTCCAGGACTTGCTGCCGACCTACGACACGGTCAAGGCCATCGATGGTGATGCCACTGTCGAACTCATGGCCTCTCGTGTGAAGATCACCGCCGATCAGTTGGCAAAACTGGGTATCACCGTTGACGGCTTGACCACGACCAATCCCACCCCGCTGAAGATGAACCTCGTCATCCAGATCGTGATGATTACCGCTGCGGCTCTGATGATTATCTTCTGCAAGGCCGCGCCCAAGAAGGCCATCGCTGGTCCCGTTTGGCAGAGCGGTATGGTGGCCGTTGTCGCCATCTATGGTATCGCATGGCTGGCCGACACTTACTTTGCCAACTATCTGGGCGAAATCCAGCAGATGCTGGCGGGCATGGTAGAGCAATATCCGTGGTCGATTGCGTTTGCGTTCTTCCTGGTGTCGGTGCTCGTCAACTCGCAGGGTGCCGTGGTCGTATCTATGCTGCCGCTGGCCTACAAGTTGGGCATCGACGGCTGGGTGCTGCTGGGCGTGCTGCCCTCGGTTTACGGCTACTTCTTCATCCCCAACTACCCCTCGGATATCGCCACGGTGAACTTCGACCGCACGGGCACCACCGTCATCGGCAAGTACCTGTTGAACCACTCGTTCATGATGCCCGGCATGGTCCATACCGTCGTCGCTTGTGTAGCCGGCTACCTCATCGCCTTCCTCTACCACTCGATGGGCTGGATCTAAACCGACCACAACCAAATCCCTAATACAACAGATTGCACGGACCCACAAGCCCGTGCAATCTTGTTCTACCCCCTAAAAATTACATCAAAAGAACCGTCCCTTTGATGTAATTTCTCTGGTTTATTATCATTTCTGTCATAATTTTGTCAATTTGTTTGAAAAATTAAAATATTATTACTAAATTTGTCACATTGTTGCAAAAGCATGTTGAACCTCATAATAACTTTTACGACTATGAATAGGAAGCAGTTTTTCAGGAGAATGATGGTGGCACTTGTCATCTTATTGGGAGTGCAGGTTAGCGCTTCAGCACAGTTCGGTGGTCTGAAGAAGGCTGCTGATAAGGCGAAGAAAACCGCTACAGAGAAGGTAAAGAAGGCAAAAGATGCGGTAACAGGCACCACATCACAGTCAAACAGCAGTTATCAGGAGTACGAGGACGGCGGCTATTCCAACGATGGAGGAATGACTGTGATGGGCGGTTCGGGGTCGCGAGATGCCGAGTTCAACCGCGTGAAGAAGGCCGGCGGCTGGGACAAATATCTGGAACTGGACAAAACAGCCAATGGGCGTGTGATGTACAAATATTTTGAGGCGCCCGGCTACGAGGAGTTCCCCAGTAACATGTGCCTGAATGGCGCAAAACAGGCTACTGCTCTCATCTGCCAGGTTATCCGCTACATGAAGGGTGAGCGTGAGCACTACGGTGAATATAGTTCCAAGGTGTATGGCGAGGATAAACTCAAGAATGCCAAGGAATATATCGAGCGTTCTCAAGTCAAGAAAGGTAAAGAGGATGAACCCATCGCCAAGGCTGATGCTGATGCACTTATGGCAGAGTGGGAACGCGTCAATGCCGAGTACCACGCTTTTTTGGCAAAGAATGAGAAGCCCGTATCACAGGAGCAGGTGAATGCCGCCTACGATGACTACGCTAAGGGCGTGAAGCGCAACAACTACTGGTTGGATGAATTGGGTGACGACAAGGACTCCAAGGGCTTTCCTGACAAGGAGACATACCGCAAGCAGGTGAATGACCTTGTGAATAAGTTGTATTCGCCTACCAAAATTTTAGGCACGTATATGGCACAAAGCGGATGGACTGGTGTGCCCACTGGCAGCGACCCCTCGCTCAAAGGCGTCTATTTTTCGGCCAGCCAACTGCTGTTCCGCTGCTACTATGAGAAAGACGGAAAGTATTACGTCGTGGAGAGTGCCTTCCGCAAGGGTTTGAAGTTGAACGAGCAGGTTGGAAGCGGCGAGAAACCCATCGACAACTGCTGGCCCGGCGTAATCATGCCTGTTGAAATTCCCGCCAATGTGATTAAGAAGTATCTGTAGTCACTGTAAATAACGTGAGTTCGACGGAAATAGTCAAAAGATAATCAGTTGGTTATTGATTTCTCGGTCTAATTGTAGCATCGGTTTCTTGGGGAAGAATCGGTAAGCGGCGATTCCTGCCATAAGGTACCCAGAATTGTGGAACAATATCAGAATGGTCATCACCTCGTAGTCCGACATCTTGCCATCACGATGATACTCACGCTTTCTCTCAGGCTCGGCACCAGTTATGGCGCTTTTTGATACAATGCTGTCAATAACTGGGGCACCTGCAAAACTGTGTGTTCAGCAATCAGAGA
>ONQS01000052.1 GCA_900320055.1 uncultured Prevotellaceae bacterium | reverse complement strand
GGGCGGTTAATACCACCAATGGGCCAACATCTATATCATTGCCTAAACGAAAGCATCCGCGCCCCAATTTGAACGCGGATGCCCCTTTAAGCATTATCCTTTATCCTTTATGCAGATCGCGCAGCGAGCGTAAACGCGGAAGCCTCTCTAAACTGCGAGCAACGCGAGCATTACCAACGGCCGGAGAGCAGGTAGTCGATCAGGGTGGTGACGTCGCTGATGTTGACGCTGCTGTCCTGGTTGCAGTCGGCGGCCGGGTTGCTGATGGTGCCGCCGCCCAGCAGCAAGTCGATCAGGGCGGTCACGTCGCTGATGTTGACGCTGCCGTCGCCGTTCACGTCGCCACGCAGGCTGGCGTTTTTGTCGGTGAAGTAGCCCGGGTTGCTCGTGCCGCCGTCGATGTGGGCATAGGTCTTGTCCTTCGGGTTGGAGGAACTGTAGGTCGTGCCCTTGCCGCCCACCAGACTGGTGCAGCCAGTGAACATATCACCGGAGTACGTCACGGCAGCCGTGCTCCAGCCATTGCCCACATAGATGGTCCGCAGATTAGTGCAATCAGCGAACATGTATCTCATATTGGTCACGTTGGACGTGTTGAAACTGCTCAAATCAAGGCTCGTTAAGCCAATGCAGCCAGAGAACATATGATTCATCTTTATCACCTTGGACGTGTTGAAGTGGCTTACATCTAGGCTCGCAAGTTTTTTACAATTCGTAAACATCGAACCCATATTGGTCACCTCGCTGGTGTTCAGGTAACTCATGCCCGTGATGGATTGAAGGTTCTCCATGCCATAGAACCAATCGTAGGTGGTCGTCGGGCGGGCTCCAGCGAACGAGGGGTCAAAGACCACCTTGGTCACGCTGGCATTGGTGCCGTCGGTGTCCCAACCTGTGTAGTTGGCGTCTGTGTTCAGGTCATAGGTCGTGCCCGTGCGGCTGCTGCGCTGGCTGTCGTAGTAGAACGTCAGCGCCGTGTTCGACGACGTGTAGCAGGCATAGGCCTCTTTCCACTCGGTGAAGTAGCCCGGGTTGCTCGTGCCGCCGTCGATGTGGGCGTAGGCCTTGTCCACATGGCTAGCATCGTAGGTCGTGCCCTGGCCGCCCACCAGGCTCGAGCAGTTAAGGAACATATCAGTCGAGGACGTCACGGCAGCCGTGCTCCAGTCATTGCCCACATAGATGGTCCGCAGATTATAAATGTTATAAAACATGTTGTACATACTGTTCACCTTGGACGTGTTGAAACTGCCCAAGTCAAGACTTGTTAGACTTGTGCAGTATTTGAACATGCTTCTCATGCTGGTCACCTTGGACGTGTTGAAGCGGCTCACATCAAGGCTCGTCAAGCTTGTGCACCACATGAACATATAGGCCATATTGGTCACCTCGCTGGTGTTCAGGTAACTCATGCCCGTGATGGATTGAAGGTTTGTCATACCATAGAACCAATCGTAGGTGGTCGTCGGGCGGGCGCCAGCGAACGAGGGGTCAAAGACCACCTTGGTCACACTGGCATTGGTGCCGTCCGATTCCCAGCCGGTAATGTTGGAGCCCTCGTTCAGGTCGTAGGTCGTGCCCGTGCGGCTGCTGCGCTGGTTGTCGTAGTAGAACGTCAGCGTCGTGTTCGACGGCGTGTAGTTGGCATAGGCCTCAGGCCCCTTCTCGGTGAAGTAGCCCGGGTTGCTCGGACCGCCGTCGATGTGGGCATAGTCGATACCAACATGGCTGCTGTTGAAGGTCGTGCCCTGGCCGCCCACCAGAGAGGTGCAACTGTAGAACATGCCTGCGGATGCTTCCACGGCAGCCGTGCTCCAGCCACTGCCCGCATAAATGGTACGAAGGCGTGCTGAAACTGCTCAGGTCTAAGACCGTCAAACTGCTGCAGCCCCTGAACATGCTCACCATATGGGTTACAGCACTTGTGTTCATATAGTTTAGCCCATAGATAGTCTGAAGTTGGGCCATATCACGAAACCAAGAGTGGCAAGTAGTCGGGCGGGCATTAGTGAACGAGGGGTCAAACTTCACCTCGCTCACATTGGAATAGGTGCCGTCAGTGTACCAGCCGGGACTGTAGTTGCCCGTGTTCAGGTCATAGGTCGTGCCCGTGCGGCTGCTGCGCTGGTTGTCGTAGTAGAACGTCAACGTCGTGTTCGAGGACGTGTAGCAGGCATAGGCCTCGGCAGCGCATTAAAATAAAAGAAAAAGGCAAAAAAAGTTTCACTCGCTTTGCTCGTGCAAGGTGGGCTGCGCCTCAGCAATTGAAAGCAAACTTCCATTGCGTTCGGCTTGCACCACCTTTCTAGTTGGCATCCGCGCCCTCATCGCCACACGCTAAGACGCTAAGCCGCTAAGATTTTTTGGTCGGCGAATTATAAGGATTAAAATGATTATTGTCCGGGGAAAGTTTAGCAGGCCAGGAGGCCTGCACAAGGCCGCTGGCCTTGCTGTGGTCTTCGACCTCACCGCCCACACCTTTTATCGGGTGAGCCGCTCATCATTTTAAAGACAACATTTTCACAAAAGGGGAGCAACAAGCACAGATGATTGATTATCAACTGTGTTTATTGTTATGTTCACTTGCGGACAGATCGTTTTTTCACCAAGTCATAGGAGGCCTTGACCAATTGACGGAGCATCGCGTCGTTAACGTCGCCATGCACATCGACGCTCATCCAGTGGCGCTTGTTGCCATTGTAGGGGTCGTTGATGGCTTGATAGCGCTCTTTAAGTTCGGCGATTCCAACGGGGTCCCCTTTGAGGGTAATGGAGGTGAAGTCGTCGATGTTGAAGTAGCAGAACATGTGACCACCGACATAGAACACGAGTATCGTGAATTTACCTCGAGAGAATTTCTCGAAGGGGGTCGCCTCGGTCACTCCAGGCAACGACAGGCAATAATCACGCAACTCCTCGATATTCATTGTTTGTTTTCTCCCATTAGAACCGGTTGTTTTCACTCGACTTCCTCAAGGGCGCCGGTGGTGGAGTCGATGATGAAACCGCGCACGGTAACGTCGCGGGGCACCAGCGGGTGGGCCTTGATGGTGGCGACGGTGCGGCGCACCGACTCGGGCGTGTCTTTGAAGCCCTCCAGCCACTGGTCAAGATCAATGCCGCAATGGCGAATGGTATCGAGCGTCTCATCGGTCACGCCACGGGCAATCATCTCGTGGTGGAAGTGGTCATAACTCATGTGGCAGGCACCGCAACCCGTGTGAGCGACCACCATAATCTCCTCAACACCGAGTTCGTAGATGGCGACAACGAGGCTGCGCAGAGCCGAGTCAAACGGCGAAATCACCAGTCCACCGGCATTCTTGATAATCTTGGCATCGCCGTTTTTCAGTCCCAGGGCTGCGGGCAGCAGTTCGGTCAAGCGGGTGTCCATGCACGAGAGCACGGCCAACTTCTTGTCGGGATACTTATCGGTTACATACTGCTCATAGGCCTTGCTGGTCACAAAGGACTTGTTGAATTCGAGAATCTGGTCTATCATCATAGTCACTAACATGTTAAATTACAATCTGATTAATGCCACACCACCGAGCATCAGCAGGATGCCGACAACCTTGATCCATGTGATGGGTTTGCGCGGGGCACCGAGCCAGCCGAAGTGCTCCATGAGCATGCTGAGCGCTAATTGGCCGACCAGCAACGCCATCGAGAACACACCCACACCGACCTTGGGCACCAGCCAGGCGTTGCCAAACACGATCATCGCGCCGCACAGGCCGCCTGTCCACATCCACCACGGGTAGTCACGGCTGCAGGCTTTACCCACCAGGCGCACGCTGCCATTGATCGTACACATCAGCAACAGCACCACCGTAGCGACAAAGAAGGCTACCGTCGTAGCCTGGACAGGGTTGCCCACGGCACTTGCCAGTTGTGCGTAAGCGCCTGTGACGCTGGACGACAAGCATCCCGACAACACAGCCAGCAGTTGCCACAGCACCAGGCGAGAGCCCTTGTTGCCGGCTTGCTGCTTAGCGCCCAGCCGAGGCAGAATCACCACCATGATGATGCCCAAGATGAGCAACAGGGCACCCATGATGCGCTTGCCCCCTAACGGGATGACCTGCGCGCCAAACCAGCCAAAGTGATCAATCAGCAGACTGAATATCAACTGGCTGAACATGGGTATGATGATAGCCTGTAACTGGCCGATTTCCTTAAACAGATGGATGGCAATGGTGATGGTCACCACAGCGATCAGTCCCACAAACCAACTCCACCAGGGCGTAGCCGCCAGCACTTGGCTGGAGGGGACTATTGGGATGCCGGCGAGCATCGACACAAGCAGCAATGCCAATGTGGATACCGAAAACGAAACGAGCGTCGAGACGTAGGCTGGACCCACGGCGCCACGCAGCCGCGAGTTGGCGGCCGTCTGGAAGGGCATCAATAAGCCCATTGCCAGAGCGATTATCAGAAAATACATAAAATTACCTCATTAAATTTATTGGAGGGCAAAGATATTGAAAAAAAGGGCAAGTTGAGCGCAAAAACCAAAATTTGAGCAAACCCACGGCCTAATCATCCACGCCACTAGGGCACAGACCAGCCCTGACAACAGAGACACAGGCGGGTCGCCTTATTCCGGTTTTGTGACGATGATCAGTCGATGCGCTTGATCAACTTGGCGGGGACACCGCCCACAATGGTGCGCGGAGCCACATCCTTGGTAACCACAGCACCAGCCGCCACGATGGCGCCATCGCCAATGGTCACGCCGGCCAGCACCGTCGCGTTGGCACCGATCCACACATTCTTGCCGATGTGGATGGGCGCGTGGGTCATGCCGGCACGCTGGTCTGGATCCACAAGATGGTTGAGGGTAGCCAGCACCACATTGTGACCGATGAGGGCTCCCTCGTCGATGGTGATACCGCCCTGATCCTGGAACTTGCAGCCCATGTTGATGAACACACGCTCACCTACCACGGTATTCTTGCCACAATCGGTGTGGAATGGTGGGAACAAGCCTACCGACTGAGGCACTTCCCGACCCCACAACTGCTCCAGCAGGTCGTGCAACTGCTCCGGCGTGTGGTAACTGCCGTTGATCTCGGCTGTGATTCTCAAAGCCTCTTGTGAGAGTTGGTGAAACATCATGTGCACGGGCGAACCGCCACCAATGGGTTGGCCCGAGGCCATATAATCTCTGAATTCTTGTATTGTCATTGTTGATTATCTGAGGTTTGTAGAGTTGTTAATCATTTTATAGGTTCCAGTCCTCGATGCGGCACTGCTGCTTGGGGATGGAGCGGGAAAAGGTCAGGCCTGTGCGGCGCTCCACCTCGGCCACCGTAACCGCATGCTTGGCAACACCTCCCGGACTGGGCACATTATTATAAATAAAGGCGATGGCACGGCCCTGATCTGGCGCATAGACGACCTTGAAGAAGGCGTCGGGCACAGCGATGTCCTTCTTGTCCTTGCCTATGCGCTTGGGATTCTTACCCATGATGGGACCGGTATAGACCAGCAGGCGCTTGTCGCGCTTGGCCCAGCGGTGCACCTTCTCCTCCAGCATGCGCCAGTGGTCGTTGTTGAGTTTGGTATCCTGCGGGCACATGTTGGTCATGTAGAAGCATTGCGTCATGGCCGTCTTGTCCCAGCGCATATCCATCGCCGGGGCCATGTGGCCACGGCTATAGCCGCTGCCACGGTATTCCCAATTCTCTGGGCAGGACTTGATGGCGGCATCCTTGGCATAGTTGTAGTGCTTGCGGCTCTCGTGACCAGGAGCATCGGCCATATCGACCATGGTCGCCGTCAACTCATAGGCCACACAGTTGGGGATGCGCAACGAGGGGTTGAAGTTGACCCTGATGGCACTGTAGTTGATCACCTGGTTGGAGACGCCGTTGGGGATGCCTACCGCCAGGAGATCGCTGGACGTAGTGAACGAACCGGATAACTTGGACGGGGTGGAACGGCGAGCCTTCTTGGAATGGCGGGATTTCTTCTTTTTGGATTTTTTCTTTGACTTGGCTTGAGCCGACCATTGAGCGGTGATCGGGCTATTACCCGCCACTTGCGGCGGCAGGGCAGCGCCCATGACCATCGCCACTGCGAGAATCCAGATTTTCAGTAATTGTTTCATCTGATCACGATTAACTAATGTATATGTGCTATTACCATTAACTAATTGAGCCACACATCGAGATGCACGTCGGCCTCCAGGCGCTGCTGCTCAGGCGCGGGCAGCAGCGGGAAAAAGTCGAGTCCCGTTCTGCGCTCCACCTCATCGACGCTCACGGCATACTGCCTCAGGCGGCCTCCACTGCGCCCGTTGGGGTAGATAAAGGCAATGACTCGCCGTGGTCTCACGCACGGCGCCATCACGACCTTGTAGTAACCGCCGGGCACGGTGACCCGTCCATTAGCCAATGTGGTGTCGCCGCTACTCACAACGGGGCCAGTGAACACCAGCAGCACGCTATCGCGAGCGGTCCACTCTCGCACCTTATCCTCGAGTTTGGCCCATCCTCCCTGATTGAGAGTCTTGTGCATGGGAGCGATGTTGGTGAGCAGGAAGGACTGCCTCAGCGCTGCGTCGTTCCACTTCAGGTCGGCTGCAGGTACCAGGTGGCCGCGGTCCATGCCGCTACCGGCATAATCCTCGGGCGAGGGACAACCCTTGACGCCTGTATCCTGGGCAAAACCCTCGCTACGCAAAGCGGTGCCGTGCAGTTGACCACGCGTCAGTTGATAGGCGGCACAGTTGGCAATGCCACGGTCGCCGTTGAAGTGTACCCCGAAGGCTTTATACCTTAGCAGGGTATCACTCATGGCACGGGGCAGCGCTACTGCCATCAGGCTATCGCGCTCACCATCGCTTATGGGGGCCAGATGTGGAGTACTGTCGTTCACAACAACCTTATACAGCAAAAAGCATACCAACCCCACAGTCAGGCCCCACGCCAGGAACCTGACCGCGTCACCCCACCGTAGCCGCAACCGCTGCAATCGCTCCATCATAGCCATAAGGTCTAGCGCGCCGCTCTGATGGCGATACGGTAGCCGGCAAAGGTCACGGCAATGATGACCACCATCATAAGGGTTAGCCACTGGGGAAGGGTCACTCCCGGTATGCAACTCAATGTCGCGAGCACAGCCACTTCGAGCGCCAGCACGCGATACATGTCGGATGCCAGAATCACTTGCCTAACATTGCGCAACTTACCCACCAGCAGCGATGAACTGGGCATATAGACATCACCTAAGAGAAAGATAGCGATCAAAAACAGCGAGAAGGTATCGGAAAGCGTGTGACTGATCACCGACATGGCAATGGCGCTGACACACAACATTCCGGCAATGACTTCCACTATCGTCCCTTGGATGGTGCGGGGCACCTTGACCGAATCCGGGTCAAAGGCGTCGAGATCGATCTGCAGGGGGAACTTATACAGATAGGTCACCACGCCGACAAGCGTGAGCACGCATGCGATGAAGAATATCATCACAAATTGCCTGCCGCTGATCAAGCCAATTCCCCAAATCGTGAACGCGACGGCAAACATCAGTATCGTGGCCGCAATCAGGATGAGTGCGATTAATTTTTTATTCATCGGTTTCATTGTTCTGGTCTTGATTGTCGGTTGCATGTTTCTTTTTGGGCAGACGGCGGGCCTTGCGCAACGCCTCGGTGATGATCCACTGCAACTGGCCGTTGGTGGAGCGGAACTCGTCGGCTGCCCACTTCTCGATGGCATCCATCGTGTCGCTGTCAACACGCAGGATGAAACTCTTTGTGGCTTTCTTTGCCATAGTCTGCTAATTCTTTAGGCGGGACTTTTATTGCGAATTACGCGAATTATACTTTTTGCACGAATAATGTGACAGTGAGATTTGTTCAATTCGCGTAATTCGCATCGGCCCGGCAGTATTACATGTTCAATGTGCCGGTGTTGACCACGGGCTGTGCCGACTCATCGGCGCACAGGACAACCAAGAGGTTGCTCACCATCGAGGCCTTCTTGTCCTCGTCGAGTTCCACAATGTCGTCGCTCGAGAGTTTGTCCAACGCCATCTTAACCATGCTCACGGCGCCCTCGACAATCTTCTCGCGCGCGGTGATGATAGCGCTAGCCTGCTGGCGACGCAGCATCACGGCAGCGATTTCCGGGGCATAGGCCAGATAGTTGATGCGGGCCTCCACAATCTCGATACCGGCCATCGCCAGACGCTCGTTTAACTTAGCCTCGAGTTCCTCGTTGATCTCTTCGCCTCCAGAGCGCAGGGTCAGTTCGGAGGTGTTCTCGTCGTTATCATCGTAGGCATACTGGCCAGCCACCTGCCTCAAGGCGGCGTCGCTCTGCACGCTCACGAAGTTTTCCAACGCCTTCATCAATCCCTTGGTATCGCCGATGGTCGACGAGGCCATCGTCTGTGAATCGACCTCAAACAGGGCTTTGTAGGTATCCTTGAGCCTCCACACCAGCACCAGACCGATCATCACGGGATTACCCACCTTGTCGTTGACCTTGATGGGCTCCACATCCAGGTTGCGGGCTCGCAGCGAGACCGACTTGGTGCCATAAAACGGGTTGATCCAATAGAAGCCCGTGCGGGTAAACGTGCCACTGTACTTGCCAAACCAGGTGGTCACCCTGGCGGTGTTGGGCTCCAGCATCAGGAACCCGATCCACACCAGCAGCGAGCAGATGCCCGCCAAGATGCCGGTTATCAGAAAGGTCGTTCCCAGCACATGATTGCCCAAGTCGTAAAAGTCAACACACTTGAAGATGCACCACACAGCCAATGCAGGCAGGACAAGGCCCACAAACACCATCAAAAAGCCGTTAAGGGTCACACCTTTGAAATTAAATTCCTTGGATTCCATAATAAATAATGTATTTAAAAAGGTCAATAACTAAGTTAATAAATTGATATCATTTTAATATCACAAAGATATATACAAATCCCGTACCACACAAGAGCGGATCCAAATATTTAACATTATTTAATAGTCAACGAGTACCGTGCTTTCCCGCTTGTAAAAACGCATAGATTGGGGCTTGAATCGGCGATTATTGAGCACAAATGTTGTGAAAGCCGAGAAACTTTGCTAACTTTGCGGTCTATTTTTTTAGTTATGGAAGAAGTAACCTATCAGGGCCTGACGTTTGAGCCTTACATCAGACGTGAAGAGATCGCCAAGCAAGTGCACCGCCTTGCCCAGGAAATCAAACGCGATTACGCCAACGAGAAAGTCATTTTCTTATGTGTCCTCAACGGAGCCTTTATTTTTACGGCTGACCTGTTCCGCGCGTGCGACCTGCGCGATGCCGAGGTCACCTTTATCCGCTTCAAGTCCTACGATGGCATGTCGTCGACTGGAACGGTCAAGGAGATCATGGGACTGAGCGAAGACATCACCGACCGCAATGTCCTCATCGTGGAGGACATCATCGACAGCGGTGTCACGGCCACCCAGTTGCGCAAGGAACTTGAGAAGCGCAACCCCAAGTCGGTCAAGATGGTCTCCCTGCTGTTCAAGCCCGACGCACTGACCGTGGGACGAGGACCGGATTACGTAGGCTTTGAGATTCCGTCAAAGTTCATCCTAGGCTACGGTCTGGATCTTGACGGCCTGGCACGCAACTTGCCCGACATCTACGTCCTGAAAGAGAAATAACCGCTCATCGACATACCGTCGATGAAAAGACATGCGCACTGCTGAAGATGTGACATGGAGAATCTGAGCCAAGAATCGTCCACGACTCATCTTCGGCAGAACTACGCGAAAGAGTGAGACTATTAATTTCAATCAACTATAATCAATCAGACAAGAAGCTACTATGTTGAACATTGTTATTTTTGGTGCTCCCGGATCGGGCAAAGGCACACAGAGCGATAAGATTATCGAAAACTACCACCTGTTCCACATCTCAACAGGCGACGTATTGCGCGACAACATCCGCCGTGGCACGGAACTGGGCAAAACCGCCAAGGGTTATATCGACCAGGGTCAACTCGTTCCCGACGAACTCATCATCGACATTCTGGCCCAAGTGCTCGACGAGAACAAGGACAAGGCCAGCGAGGGCGTGATCTTTGACGGATTTCCCCGCACGATTCCGCAGGCCGAGGCGCTCGAGCAACTACTGGCCGACCGCGGCACCCGCATCGACGCCGTTGTGGGCCTGGAAGTTCCCGAGGAAGAACTGATCAAGCGCATCTTGCTGCGCGGACAGCAGAGCGGACGCGCCGATGATAACGAGGAGACCGCCCGCAAGCGACTGGAGGTCTACCACAACCAGACCTCTCCGCTCAAGGCCTACTACGAGGAGCAGGGCAAGTACCGCGCCATCAATGGTCTGGGCACCATCGACGGAATCTTTGAACTGATCAAAGAGGTTCTGGACAGCACCAAGTAATTACAACCTCCACATCTGTTCTATTATGGGCGAACGGCAAGAAAGCCTGTGGTCGCGGATCAACCGCAACCTGCGCTACATCATCAGTGGCGTGTGGAACGACACACGCGACCATTGGTCGGTGAAGATGGTGAAAATCATCAACTTGAGCGTACAGTCATTTCTCGACCGCGACCTGCAACTCCGTGCCGCCTCACTCACCTACAGCACAGTGCTGGCCATCGTGCCAGCACTGGCTATGCTGTTTGCCATCGCACGAGGTTTTGGCTTCCAAAACCTGATGCAAAGCGAACTCCTACGCTATTTTCCCTCACAGCGCCAGGCTCTGGAAAACGCTCTGGTATATGTCGACAACTACCTCTCGCAGGCCTCACAAGGCATATTCATCGGCATCGGCCTGATATTCCTGCTGTGGACCTTGGTTTCGCTCATGAGCAATGTCGAGAACACGTTTAACCACGTGTGGGGCATCACCACCAGGCGGTCGTTGCAGCGCAAGTTTACCGACTACAGCGCGCTGTTCCTGTTACTGCCCGTGCTGATTGTGTGCTCGGCAGGCATCTCGATCTTTATGAGCGATGCCGTGCAGCGTGTGTTTGAGGGCAAAGACCTCTCACCCATGGTTCACCGCCTGCTCTCCTTCATGCCCACAGTCATCTCGTGGATTATTTTTACAGCGGCCTACTACATGGTGCCCAACACCCGGGTCAAGTTGACAGGCGCCCTTTGTGCAGGCATTCTGTGCGGCACGCTGTTCCAGGTGGTGCAGATGCTGTTTATGAGCGGACAGATCTATGTGTCAAAGTATAACGCCATCTACGGCAGTTTCGCCTTCCTGCCACTGATGCTCGTGTGGATGCAGATCTCATGGCTCATCACCCTGGCCGGAGTGGTGCTCACCTATGCCTGGCAGAATTTCGACAGTTTCGTCTATCGTGGCAAGGCTCAGGAGGTCTCCCCAGCCTACAGCCGCCACCTGACGCTGGCCGTGCTTGCCCTGGCTGCCAAACGATTCAAGCAGCGCGACGGCTATCTCACACGCCACGAACTGATATACGACTATGACATTCCAGGCCCACTAGCCGACAGCATGCTCGAGCAGTTGCAGCGCGCCGGACTCATCTGCGCCATCACCGGCGGCAAGCATGACGACGACAAAGCCTTCCAGCCCGCATGTGACCCAGACGATATCACCATCGTCATGGCCACCAACGCGCTAGCCGACCAAGGGCACTCCCACTTTATCGTCAAGGCCGACGAACGCTTTGCCCCAGTGCTGAAACACCTCGAGGCCCTGCGCCAGAGCCAGCAGGAAATGGCCAACGACGTGCCGCTCTACCGACTGCTGTGAGAGCCACAGTCGGCAAAACCCAGGACACGGGCAGCAAAATGATAAAAAAAACGGCTTTTGCCGTGTTCTTTCAGCAAAAAGTACTATCTTTGTCGCCGAAAAAATAGACCGAATGCCTGAATGGTGGAATCGGTAGACACGAGGGACTTAAAATCCCTTGGCCATTGCGGCCGTGTGGGTTCAAGTCCCACTTCAGGTACTACGGCGGGGCTGGTAAGCATTTTACCAGCCCCGCCGTATTTTATCTCCCAAGCGGCCTATAGGCTCAGGCTCTGCCAGGATCACCCCACAAGCCTGCGCCAGCCACTACGCCCTACTTCATCACATCGACAATCGCCTTGCCGATATGCTCGATAATGTCGCTGGCCACCATGCCATAGGTGCCATGCTCACGTGCGGCCAGATCACCAGCCAAACCATGCAGATAAACGCCAAGCACTACCGACCAGTCGGCAGGATAGTTCTGGGCAATCAGCGCCGAGATGACTCCGGTGAGCACATCACCACTGCCGGGCGTGGCCATACCAGGATTGCCGCTGCTGTTGACATAGATCTTGCTGTCGGGGCGCACCGTCATGGTGTAATGACCCTTGAGCACAATGGTGATCTTGTAGAGTTTAGCCACGTCGATAGCCTTCTTGAGGCGCTCCTCGTCGGTGTTGTGGTCACCAAACAAGCGGTCAAACTCGATGGCATGCGGCGTGATGATGGAGCGCTGCGGGATGTTCTTCAGCAACATGGGACGACGAGCGATACAGTTGAGCGCGTCGGCATCAAGCAGGCAGGGACGCTTGTAGTTCATGATGAAGTGATGGACGGCCTCGAGCGTCTCATCGTTAACGCCCATGCCTGGTCCCAAAGCGACCACACTATAGGTATGGTGCAGGTCGATTGCCGAGGTGACAATCTCGTTGCGGTCAGGCTCAAACAGAGCCTCAGGCACAGCCGTCTGCAGCACTTGGTAGCCACAACGCGGCGCATGCACGGTAACCAACCCCGCACCCGTGCGCAAGGCACCGCGCGCAGCCAGCACAGCAGCGCCCATCATGCCGTAACTGCCGGCGATGAGCAGCAGCGTGCCGTTGTCATACTTGTTGATGAACGGGTTGCGCGGATGCATCACCTCGTGCACATCGTCACGCTCGATAAGATAGAAGTCGGTCGGCGTGCGTGCCAGGCTCTCGCTGTCGAGTTCGATGTCAAGCACCTTGCACTCTCCCACACAGTCGGCATTCTCGGCAAAGTAGAAGGCGAGGCGCTTGCTCTGGTAGGTGAGGGTGAGATTGGCGCGGATGATATTGCGGCGGTCGTTGCCCACATTCCACTCGCCAAACATGCCCGACGGCAGGTCGATGGACACAACATAAGCGCCACTGCTGTTGATGTACTGCACCAGCGCGGTGTAGCCTCCCCTGAGGGGGGTGCGCAGGCCATTGCCGAACAAACCGTCGACCACGACATCGTTCTCGTCCAGTTCGGGCGGTGAGAAATTCTGAATCACCTCGATGAACTCGATATCGTCGCCAGCGGTCGCCAGCAAGCGGTCGCGATTAGCCAAGCAGCAGGGTGACAACTGAGCCGACTTGATGTTGAACAGGTAGACCTCTGGGCGGTATCCCTGCTCATACATCATGCGGGCCACAGCCAGCGTGTCGGCGCCATTATCGCCAGGGCCGGCAAAGAAGACAAAGCGCTTAGAGGTCCTCCAGCGGGAAATGAGTTCGTAGGACACAGCCGACGCGGCCCGCTCAATCAGGTCGAGCATGGACATGTCCTCTTTTTCCACAGTGCGGTCGCCGATGCGGCGAAGTCCATCATTGGTGAATATTTTCATTGCTATAAAGCGATTTTTCGAGTTGAATGATATGAGAGAGCAAAGTTAATTATTTTTTGCCGTTTTGAATACAAAAAAAACAAAAATTGTGGTGATTTTTTTTGGGTCACCTGCAAAACCGTGTGTCTGGATTAAACAGGGTCACTCACCCGAAGGGTGTCCCATGCAATAGCCCCCAGTAAATCAGATGACCGAGCGCAAGCGAGGGAGTATGATTCACTGGGGGTAAAAGATAACTGAGATTGTCGCTGGAGGCGACCCCAATTGGGGC
>ONQS01000044.1 GCA_900320055.1 uncultured Prevotellaceae bacterium | reverse complement strand
CTCGTTCAGGTCGTAGGTCGTGCCCGTGCGGCTGCTGCGCAGTTTGTCGTAGTAGAACGTCAGCGTCGTGTTCGAGGACGTGTAGCAGGCATAGGCCTCGGCAGCAGCGGCGCCGAGAGCACACATCATGGCCGCCACCAGGACGGCGAGTCTGAAAAGTAGTGCTTTTTTCATAATTGATGGGTTTTATAGGGTTAAAAATGTTATTTGTCGCAAATTTAGTAAAGATTTGATTAAAATAAAAGAAAAAGACAAAAAAAGTTTTACTCGCTTTGCTCGTGCAAGGTGGGCTGCGCCTCAGCAATTGAAAGCACTACCGCCTGACGTGAGTGGCCCTCATTCGAGGCCCGTTGATTGATGTCGCCACTTTCCCCACGCC
Organism: uncultured Prevotellaceae bacterium; assembly: GCA_900320055.1. GTDB lineage: Bacteria > Bacteroidota > Bacteroidia > Bacteroidales > Muribaculaceae > Sodaliphilus. The sequence goes on along the minus strand of ONQS01000044.1, from coordinate 20,381 downwards.
ACACGAGGCCTACGGCCTGTGCGCCGCGGGGTTGCCTCAAGTCAAGGCCGCTGGCCTTGTGCAGGTCATTCGACCTGCCCGCCCACACCTTTTATCGGGTGGGCCCTAAAAATCCAGAAAAATCTGGAGAAACTGGAGAAACTGGACGAACTGGACAAACTGGACCAGCCTGGACGGGGCCGCGACTGAGTCGCGGCATAGACGACCAGGGATGACGAAACCTGGCGGACGGGGCTGCCAGGGGCGGCAGGCAGGGCTGGAGAAACTGGAGAAACTGGACAGACTGGACGGACTGGACGGCGGCAGCAGCCTCCAGCGGCCTTGCTGTGGTGTGCAGGTCATTCGACCTGCCCGCCTGACATAGCAAGCCCCCTCGCATAAGGCCGCCATAAAAGCATTGATTTCAATGTGTTTATGCACCCTTGGCGATTTTTCCCCGGACACCAATGGTTTTTTGAACTTTTTGCCCACGGTTTGGGCAAAAAATGTGTAAATTTGCGGGTTATATGGGACGTGGATTTCTGATAGCGGCGCCTACCAGCGGCTCGGGCAAGACGACGATTGCCCGGGGACTGATGGCGTTGTTTACCCGAAAGGGTTATCGGGTCCAGCCATTTAAGTGTGGACCTGATTATATCGACACGAAGTTTCATGCAGCAGTGTGTGGCCGTCCGAGCATTAATCTGGATACATTCATGGCTGCGCCCGAGCATGTGCGTGAATTGTTTGACCATTATGGCAAGGATGCCGATGTGTGCGTTGTGGAGGGTATGATGGGCCTGTTTGACGGATACGATCGCGACAGAGGCTCATCGGCCGAGATTGCTCGAGTGCTGAGGCTGCCAGTGGTGCTAGTGGTTGACGCCAAGTCAGCGGCCTACTCGATGGCTGCTCTGATATCGGGTTTCATCCACTTCCGTGCGGATGTGCGCATCAGTGGCGTGATATTTAATCGAGTCGGCTCTGAGCGTCATTTCACCATGCTGCAGCAGGTGTGTGATGATCTGGGAGTTGAGTGCTACGGCTACATGCCCAAGAGAGGCGAACTAGAGCAAGGTTCCCGCTACTTGGGGTTGGACTTCAGTGAAAAGCCCGAGAATAGGATTTTGGTGGAATTGTTAGAAACTCATGTACAATGGCAAAGGCTCTTAGAACTCTGATAGCATGCAATGATGAGTCGTTCTCCTTCATCTATCAGGAGAATATCGACAGGCTTGAGAATGTGTCATACTTTGACCCCGAGTGTGAAGTGCCATGCCTTGATGAAGTATCGCTGCTTTATCTGCCAGGTGGTTATCCCGAGAAGCATCTTGACGCACTGGTAGGTGCCGAGGCGACAAGGCGCGTCATCAAGGACTATGCCGAGCGCGGCGGGCACATCATCGCCGAGTGTGGCGGCATGATGTACCTGTGTGATAAGATTGTGACCGACGAGGGTGAGTTCCCCATGTGTGGCGTGCTGCCCTATGTGATCACGGCTCGCAAGAGCGACCGCAAGTTGTCGCTGGGTTATCGCCAATTCACGCTCGATGGCAGAGAGTATCGCGGGCATGAATTCCACTACACGCAGTTTCTGGGCGAAGTGCCGCCATCGGCTGCACAAGTGTTTAATGCCAAGTGTGAGCCAGTGCCGACGCCCGTTATCCGATATAAGAATGTTTTAGCCAGTTATACACACCTTTATCATATACAATGAAGCAGATATATACCAAGACCGGTGACGAGGGCCTGACCAGCCTGCGTGAAGGGGTGAGGGTCGCAAAAGATGATCCGCGCATCGAGACCAACGGTCAGATCGACCAATTAAATGCCTGCTTGGGTGTGGTGCGGTCGATGCTAGGCGATGACGAGGAGAACCGCGATCTCATTCATGCTGTGCAACGCGAACTGATGACGGTGATGAGCCACCTTGCCACCCCCGATGGAAGCGAAAATCCTCGTGAACTCCATGCTGCCGAAATCACATCGCAGTTGGAACGAGCCATCGACCAAGCCAACTTTCAGGGTGGTTTTGTCGTGCCTGGCGGAGGGTCTCAGTTGTCCGCTTTTGTCCATCTTGCACGCACCCAGGCCCGAACAGTGGAGCGCTGCTTGTGGTCGCTAAATCGGGAACATCCCGTAGGCAGCGCAGTACTGGTGATGATGAACCGCCTGTCTGATTATCTGTTTGTATTATCCAACGAGAAAGAATGAGTATCGCTAAACGATTGCATCCGATCATGCTGGCCGGAACGGGCAGCGACGTGGGCAAGAGCGTAGTTGCAGCGGCCCTGTGCCGCATCTTCAAGCAAGACGGCTATAGCCCTGCGCCCTTCAAGGCCCAGAACATGGCACTGAACTCCTTTGCCACGCCCGAGGGGTTTGAGATTGGCCGTGCCCAAGCGGTACAGGCCGAGGCGGCAGGCATCCCTTGCCACACCGACATGAATCCGCTGCTGTTGAAACCTCAGAGCGACCACACGTCACAGGTCATCCTGCACGGCAAACCTATCGGCAACAAAAATGCCTATGACTATTGGCGCCGCGGCACATCCGACATCGATTATCGCCGTGAGGTCTGCGATGCCTTTGACCGTTTAGCCAGCCGTTACAATCCCATCGTGATGGAAGGGGCAGGGAGCATCAGCGAGATCAACCTGCGTGACACCGACCTGGTGAACCTGCCGATGGCGCGCCATGCCCATGCCGATGTTATCCTGGTAGGGGACATCGACCGTGGTGGCGTGTTTGCCTCGGTCTATGGCAGCATCGCGTTGCAGACCCCCGAGGACCGCCGCCTCATCAAGGGCATCATCATCAACAAGTTCCGTGGTGATATGCGTCTGTTTGACGATGGGCGCAGGATGCTGGAGGACATCTGCGGCGTGCCTGTCCTAGGCGTGATTCCTTACTATAAGGACATCTATGTTGAGGAAGAGGATAGTGTGGCTCTGGCTCAGAAGTCTATGCAGGCCCAACGCGGCAAGGTGAACGTGGCTGTGGTGATGCTGCGTCATCTGTCCAATTACACCGACTTTGACGCCCTGGAACGCGACCCACGAGTCCACCTGTTCTATACTAACAATACCGATGATATCAAGAAGGCCGACATCATCGTCCTGCCAGGAACCAAGTCCACCTTGCACGACTTGTATGAATTGCGTCGCAACGGTTGCGCTCAGGCTATCGTGCGGGCTCATCGCGAGGGCGCGACAGTGTTGGGCATCTGTGGCGGTTATCAGATGATGGGGATGGAAGTACTCGACCCAGACCATGTGGAGGGTGATATCGAGCGCCTGCCGGGCCTAGGCCTGTTGCCCACGACCACGACGATGAACGGTAACAAACAGACGCGCCAGGTCACATGTCAGTACGGAAGAGGCTACGAAATCCATCAGGGAGAGACGCATCCCGCCGCCGATGCCAAGGCTTCGCCGCTGCTACATCTCGACGACGGACGCGACGACGGATATATCGTCGATCAGAAGTGCATGGGCACCTATGTGCATGGCATTCTCGACAATCAGCCGTTTGTCGACTTCATGCTGGAACCCTATCAAGATAAAATTGATGAGGGTGATGAGCCATTTGACTACGCGGCATTCAAGGAAGAACAATACGACAAGTTGGCAGCCCATGTGCGCCAATACGTTGACATGGATCATATCTATCAAATACTTACAAACAATGATTGAAGGACACGGCGATGACCTGTATCGCTACGATCATATCAAGATGAACTTCAGTTCCAACATCTATAATGGGACTGACTTGACTGCGTTGCAGACTTATCTGTCATCGCGCATGGATGTCGTGCGCTCTTATCCTGAGCCGTCGGCGGCTTCGCTGGAGCGGCTGATTGCCGGCGAATGCGGCATCAGCGCTGAAGAGGTGCTGGTGACCAGTGGTGCGGTTGATGCCATCTACCTGATAGCCCAGGCCTACCGCCACGAGGGCACTTGCCGCATTGTGCGGCCCACGTTCAGGGAATATGAGGACGCCTGCCGTGTGTTTGGCTATCAGGAGAGTGAGGACGGCGCCTTGTGCTGGCTGTGCAACCCGAATAATCCTACAGGCTCAGTCATGTCTCCCAGCGAGGTTATGGCGCTGGCTGCCCGTCACCGGTTACTCATTGTGGACCAGTCTTACGAAGACTATACCCAGGCACCGCTGCTCACACCTGCCGAGGCGGTGCAATGCGACAATATCATCGTGCTGCACTCGATGACCAAGCGCTATGCCGTGCCAGGGTTGCGATTGGGGTATATAACCGCGCCTGCTGCAATCATCGCACGGTTGCGTGAGCAATACCGCCCCTGGGCCATTAACGCCCTGTCGCTGGAGGCGGGCAAGTGGCTCGTCGGCCGAGGCCAAACCGCCATTCCCGACTTGCCTTCCTATCTGTCCGAGACGCAGCGCTTACGTCAGACCCTCGGCGGGATAGAAGGAATCGACACGATGGAGACGAGCACCAATTTCTTTCTGTGTACTATCCAGGGGGCAAAAGCCAGCGAATTGAAGGAGTATTTGGCTTGTGAGCACGGCATCCTGATCCGTGATGCGTCTAACTTCACGGGCCTCACGCCTCACCACTTTCGCATCGCCACCCAGTCACCGACTGAGAACGACGCCCTGGTCGCCGCCATCGGTTTCTTTCAATACAATTAAAGTTGTTAGTTGTGTAGTTGTTAGTTGTGTAGTTGTTAGTTTTTAGTTGTTAGTTGTGTAGTTGTTAGTTGTGTAGTTGTTAGTTTTTAGTTTTTAGTTTTTAGTTTTTAGTTGTTAGTTGTTAGTTGTGTAGTTGTTAGTTGTTGTTTTGCTTTTTAAAGTTGTCTTCTTTTTTTAAAAAATGATGAACGAGACATTGTTGATTATATTGCCGTTGCTGTTGGGCTGGTTGCTGGATTTCTTCTTCGGAGACCCATCACGGTTGCCGCATCCTGTGGTGTGGTTCGGCAAGATGATTTCGTGGGGTGAACATCGCCTCAACACGGGTAGCCATCGTATGGCTAAGGGGGCTGTACTGGCAATTGCCTTGATACTGATGGTCTTCTTTTTGGTTTGGGGACTGAAGCGATTGATACCCAATGTGATATTATGGCTCGTTGTTGACACGGTCATCATTTTCTATTGCTTGGCAGGGACGACACTCATTCGCGAGGTGAGGGAAGTCTTCTTGGCGCTGGACCGCTCGCTGGACGAGGGTCGACGCCAAGTCGCCCGCATCGTGGGACGCGACACCTCGCAACTTACTGCCCAAGAGGTGCGGACTGCCGCCCTCGAGACACTTGCCGAAAACCTGAGCGATGGTGTGATTGCACCGCTATTTTGGCTGGCACTGCTGGGCACGCCAGGCATGTTGGCCTACAAGATGGTCAATACGCTAGACTCGATGATTGGTTACCGCACCGAACGATACAAGGACTTCGGCTGCTGGGCTGCCCACATCGATGATGTGGCCAACTTCATCCCAGCCCGCTTGACCGCCCTGCTCATGGTCATAGCCTCTGGCAAATGGTCCCTGCTGAAATTTGTATGGCAAAACGGTCGCAAGCACGCCAGCCCCAACAGCGGCTATCCTGAGGCCGCCCTTGCCGGCATCCTCAACTGCCGCTTCGGTGGCCCGCACATCTACTTCGGCGAACTCTTTGACAAACCCTACATCGGCGAGAATGACCGCGAACTGACCACTCGGGATATGCACACCGCTGTCCGCATCAACCGCTTCGCAGAACTCCTCATGCTTGCCTTGGTCCTGCTATCATCCGCATTGCTCTGATGATTGTAAGCGACTGACCGACAGATAAATCCAAAATAATCACATTGAAATCAATGCTTTTATGGCGGCCTTATGCGAGGGGGCTTGCTATGTCAGGCGGGCAGGTCGAATGACCTGCTAAACTTTCCCCGGACAATAATGCAAAATAATATGAGACTGTGTCAAAAGGCGCAGTGTCATGATTCAAGCCTGTAGAGTATAATCTCTTTTAGAAAATAGAGGTGCTTGCATTGTGGGGTAGAGGCTGGCTAGAAGTATTTGGTGATGTGGGCGGTGTCGAAGTTGTTCATCTCATTGATCATGTGTACTGATGAGGCGATGATAGGATAAGCGCACAGGGCGCCCGTTCCCTCACCGAGTCGCAGACCTAGATTGAGGATGGGCTTAGCATCGACAATATCGAGCATGCGCCTGTGGCCACTCTCGTCACCGCAGTGGGTGAAAATCATATAGTCCTGGGCGGCAGGGTAGAGTTGAATGGCGGCAATGGCACAGGCCGTCATGATGAAGCCGTCGACCAGCACGACAAGTCCCTTTTCGGCTCCGCGCAGCATGGCTCCGATGGCCGATACCATTTCAAAACCGCCGAAGTAGCGGATGGCGTTCTCGGTCGTGTTTTCCATTGTATCAAAGTAATTACGCATAGCCTGGGCGAGGATTTCGCGCTTGTGCTGGATGCCGGGATTGTCAAGGCCTGCTCCCGCGCCGATGCACTCGTCTAAGGGTATGTTGCCGAACAGGCTCATCCAGATGCTTGACGGCGAGGTGTTAGCAATGCCCATTTCGCCTACGCACAGCACTTGGCACCCCTCGCTGATGCAGTCGTCGACCAGGTCGATGCCCGTCTGAATGGCGCGGTCAAACTCCTCTAGGCTCATAGCCGGCTCATGCAGGAAATTGCGGGTGCCACGAGCAATTTTACGGTCGATAATGCCCTCAATATCACTCAGGTCATAGTCTACGCCCATGTCCACGATGCGCAGTTTGAAACCGTGCTGGCGGCAGAACATGTTCACGCCGCCACCGCCACGGGTGAAGTTGATCATCTGCTGCCAGGTGACCTCGCGGGGCGACACGCTCACGCCCTCACGCTCGATGCCATGATCTCCGCCCAGCAACAGGTGGCAAGGATGATTGAGGGAGGGCGACAAGGTCTGCTGGATGAGGCAAATCTGCATGGCCAGTTCCTCTAGGCGCCCCAGTGACCCTTTAGGCTTATTTAGGTGGTCGATTTTCTGCTGGATGCTCTGTTTCAGCGACTTATCGGTGTTGTGTATATTGAATAGATTCATTTTCTGGTCTATAGTTTCTCGATTTTCTAGATGCTCTAGATATCCTGGATTTGTTCTCCCTTCACTGTAACCGGAATGCCAGAGACCATAAGGATGACCTCGTCGGCTCGGCTGGCGATGTACTGGTTCATCCATCCTTGCAGGTCGGTGAACCGTCGTTGCACGGCATCCACGCTCACACCGCCGCTGCCGATCTCGTTGGTGACAAAGATGAAGGTGCCGTCTTTCTCGGTGAAGCGGTCAAATTCTTCTTGGGCGGCCTGTAACGTCTTTTCGACGTCCTGGTTCTCAAAGAAGAAATTTGTGAGCCACAGTGTGACGCAGTCGATAACGGCCACGCGGCCTGTCAAGTCGTGGCGGCTCAGGTATTTTTCCTCCTCGATGTTGGTCCACTGCGGGCCGCGGCGCTCCTGATGGCGCCGCACGCGCTCGCGGAACTCCTCGTCCCACACGTGGGCTGTAGCCACATAGACAGGATTCTGGGCAAGACTAAGTGCCAATTCCTCGGCTTGCTTGCTCTTGCCTGACCGCTGTCCGCCAGTGATTAGTATGATTTTTTTCATATCAGTTTCTTATTACGATAAACTCCCCGTAATCGGGCAGGTTGCTCCATGCGTTTTCCCAAGAATAGATGCCTGCATGCAGTCCGGCGCTGATGAGCACGCCGGCATGGGCAAAGATGGCCACTCTTGAAAATGGTTTTCTCTTGAGATCGTCAAGGAATGCTGCCACGCGTTGGTATTGTTGTCTGAAACTCTCGCCTCCTGTCGTGGGTTGGTTGATGTAATCCTCGTACCATTCCTGCAGGTGGGGGTCTTGAATTTCGTCATACAGTTGCATTTCCCACTCTCCCATGTTCATCTCCTTCAGTCGGTTGTCGGTTTCGGCATCAGGATAGCCGCAGTAAGCAGCCAGTTTGCGTGCTCGTGTTAAAGGGGAGGAATAAACCTTGTCAAGCGGCAGGAATTGTTCAAGGGCATGTTTGGTCGCCTGGGCCTCTTGCTCGAATGTGTCCCTCACCGGCACGTCGGTCCACCCGTAACAGGTCCCCTTGGGAACATCGACACTCGTATGCCTGACTAAAATCACTTCCATATCAGTTGTCAATAAAAAATTGAGAGCATGCCACGAGATATACCGCCAATTCCACCAGCAGGCAGACTGCTCCGCAACAATCGCCCGTGTAACCTTGAATCTTACGCAACAAGAGCAGATACAGGAAGTACATCACCAGGGCGGGGATAGCGATGATCAGATACCAACTAATGCCCGTCAGCCAAATCATCAGCGCCATCGGTAGCAGTCCTTGAACAGTCAGGCTCAATCCAGCGGCAAGAGAGGGCTTGCGGTAAACTGTCTTGTTCTTGGCTTCTTCCTCGCGGCGAGCGTAGGGGAGCATATTCACCAGTTGGCTGGTGACCATCTTGGAAAACGGGCCGGCTGCAAAAACGATGAGGGCAGCCACCCTGGGTGTCATGCTGTAGAGCGTGGTGCCCAGCAGCAACATGTAGAGGATCAGTCCCAATACGCCATAAGTGCCGATGTGCGAGTCCTTCATGATGGCCAGGATGCGGGCTCGATCGCCACCGCCACCGAAGCCGTCCAGAAAGTCGGCCAGTCCATCCTCATGCAGTGCCCCCGTTATGAGCAGCCGCACCACAATCGCGGCAATCACGGTCACAGACCACGGCAGAATGATGCTGCCGAAATACAGCGTTGCCGCCATGGCGCCCCCCGTGAGCCAACCCGTCAAGGGCCAAAACTCCACGACGGCCTTGTAACTCGCTTGTGGCGGCTGATAGACGCGCCAGAAAGGCAGCCTCGTGAAGAAAATCAATGCCGCCCACAGGGTGTCATACCATCTCGTTTTTACCGATGTCTCTTCCATACCTGCAAAGGTACAAAATATTCAGTTTTTACAGTCCTTTGTTCCCTGAAAAAGTAGTACCTTTGTAGCATAATATCAATAACAATCGAGATGAAGAAATTTTTTGGAATTTGTGCAGTTTTGGCATTGCTGTGTGCTTGCTCGACTCAAGGTGACAAGCAGGATAAAACAGCAACCGAAGTGATGGAAGAGGTGACCGTGAAGTATGCCACGGGATTCAGTGTTAGGGACTCGGCCGACATTCGTCTGGTGGATGTGGGCAAGAAAGACCATTTTGCCCTGGTCCATGATGCGGATGTGGCTGTGCCCGAGGGTTATACCAAGGTCAAAGTTCCCATTGAGCGCACCATCTGCATGACAGCGCTGCAATTGTCCAACTTCACCATCCTCGATGCCCACGACGTGGTCAAGGGCATCACCGGCACCAAGAACCTCTTTGACGAGGATATCAAGACGCGTGTCAAGGATGGCCGCATTGTCAAGATAGGCATGGAGGGAGAGTTTGACCCCGAGGTGGTGATGGCTGCCAATCCCGATGTGATTTTCATCTCGCCGTCCAAGCGTGGCGGCTATGATGCCATCAAGGAAATCGGCATCACGCTGGTTCCTCACTTGGGCTACAAGGAACTCGACCCGCTGGGACAAGCCGAGTGGATCAAGTTCATCGGCATGTTCATCGGCAAGGAGAAAGAGGCCGCGGAAATCTTTGCTGGCATCGAGAGCCGTTACAACGACCTGAAAGAAAAGGCTGCCAGAGTAGAGAACCGTCCCACCGTCACCAGTGGCGAGATGCACTATGGAAACTGGCATGCCGTGGGTGGCAAGAACTACCTGGCGCAGATTTTCCGCGATGCTGGAGCGGACTATGTCATCCATGATGACGAGACCTCGGGCGAGGATCTGGAGTTTGAAAAGATGTATGCTCTGTCGGCCAATGCCGACTACTGGCGCATCCTCAATAGTTACCAGGGAGACTTCTCCTATGAGGCGCTCAAGGCCAGCGAACCCCGCAACGAGATGTTCAAGTCGTTCAAGGAGAAGAAGGTCATCTACTGCAACATGAAGCAGACTCCCTACTATGAGATTGCTCCGGTCAAGCCCGACGTGCTGCTGAAGGACTTTGTCGCCATCTTCCATCCCGAACTGGTCGAGAAGGACTACCAGCCCACCTTCTACCGCCTGCTGAAGTAACCCTTTACAAAGACTTTAAGGTCCTTAAGGTTCTTAAGGTCTTTAAGGTTCTTAAGGTTCTTAAGGTCTTTAAGGTCTCTTATAATAGAAAATATGAAGCGAACACTGCCGTTGATGCTTGCTCTAATAGTGGCGATAGCCGTATTGGTGATTGCCAACCTGTTTATTGGCTCCGTTGAGATTCCGGTGCGGGACATCTGCAAGATTCTTGTGGGTGCAGGCAGTGAGTCCGAGATTTGGACCAATATCATCCTCAGTTCCCGCCTGCCGCAAGTGTTGACCGCTATCGTGGCCGGTGCTGGTCTGGCCGTGAGTGGCCTGATGATGCAGACCATCTTCCACAACCCGCTGGCAGGTCCGTCCATCTTGGGTATCTCTAATGGGGCCAGCCTAGGAGTGGCTTTTGTTGTGCTGCTGTCGGGCCAGTTAGGTGGGGTCGCGTTGAGCACACTGGGTTATTTGGGCGATGCTGCGGTTTCCATTGCCGCCATCGTTGGAGCCCTGGCCGTGATGATGCTGATCGTGTGGATTTCGGGCAAGGTCAAGGGCAATGTCACGCTGCTGATTATCGGTGTGATGATCGGTTACCTGGCAACGGCCATCATCGGAGTATTGAAATTCCTGAGTCCCGAGGAGGACGTCAAGGCATTTGTCGTGTGGGGATTGGGGTCGTTCTCCCGTGTGTCGGGCGACGAAATGATCCTTTTTGTCGTGCTCATGTGCATCCTGTTGCCCTTGAGTTTCCTGCTCGTCAAGCCGCTGAATGCCATGCTGCTGGGCGACCGATATGCTGCTAATTTGGGCGTCAACGTCAAGCGGGCCCGCACCTGGATTATCATTTGCTCAGGTACGTTGGTGGCCATAGCAACGGCCTATTGCGGCCCCATCATGTTTATCGGCATGGCGGTTCCCCACTTGGCACGCGGCATCTTCCGCACCAGCGACCACACGCGCCTGCTGCCTGCCACCGCCCTGTGTGGTGCGGCCTTGGCGTTAATCTGTAATCTGATTGCCCGCGCCCCGGGCTTCGAGGGTGCCATGCCCGTCAACAGCGTTACCGCCCTGGTCGGCGCACCCATCATCATCTACGTCCTGTATCGCCGCCGCAAGACCTCCTACGAGTAAATCTTCCCCACATCATCAATCAAGAGGATTGTGAGTTTGCCGTTGGGGAGTAGGGGGGCGCAGTGACGGGTGCAGTGGGTGATGACCACCGAAGCAAAATCCTGTAGTTTTTCCTGGGGGATGCGATTCCACAGTTCACGGGCGAGGGTGAGGTCGGTGAGGTCGAGGTCGATGCCCGCCTCGTGGAGCATCGTTGCCACAAATTCTTTGTCCATCGTGACGAGGCGGCTGTGGGTGTCGAGGTTGCCCGCAGCGAGTTTCACCGCCTTGCCCAGCATCACGCCCAGGGTGACATTCTTGATGCCGAGATCGTTGGCAATGGCCAGCGTCTCGCCGATGTAGTTGCCATATTCCACAAAGGCCTGCTGGGGAAGGTTGGGGTATAGCGCTTTGACAAAGCGCTCACTCTTGCCGCCGCTGTTGATGACCACACGGTCGCTGCCCGAAGCCTTGGCCACCTGCATGCACTTGCGTATGCTCGCCACAAATGCCTCCTCGCTGAAAGGCTTGACAATGCCCGACACACCGATGATGCTGATGCCACCCTCGATGCCCAGACGCGGGTTGAAGGTGCGGCGGGCAATCGTGGCTCCCTCGGGCACACTGATGGTGATGCTCACGTTTTCCTGGATGTTGTCACGCATCATCTGCCGAGGCGCCTTGTTGATGGCGGGCTCACCCGGAGGAAAGTCAAAGCCAGGAACTGTGAACCGTCCCACGCCTTCGCCACCATGGATTTCAAACTTGTCGCTCTTGTCCACGCTGGCTCGGATCTCGATGCCGTTGGTCACATCGGGGTCATCGCCCGACTGCTTGATGACCGAAGCGTAGCCATCGCCATATTGTACCGCTACGTGAATGGTCTCGCCATCGGGCAGGATGACGGGAACCTGATGGGGCGTTTCGCCTGTCAATAGCCGACGTGTGGCAGCAATCGCGGCCGCGGTGGCACAGGTGCCCGTGGTCAGCCCACTGTGCAGCGGGTAAAATTCGGGGAATAGCCGCTCCACCGCACGTCGCAGTCCATAGGGGCCATTGACGTGTTCAATCACCACATCTGGTAATGATGGATATTCTGGACGCTTCACGACAAACACCTTGACGCCCGCCTGCCTTGCCGCTCCAGTTTTCTCGGCAAAGCCTCCGCTCGTGCCGCTCTCCTTGGTGATCATGGCCTGGGGCTGCAATTGCTCAAGTAGCGTTGCGGTATCATCTTGCTCATAATAAACCAGATGATTGGCGGGAAAACCAGCCCTTTGGGCCGATTGTTGAGATACTGTGCGGTTAAGGATACGGAACCAGCACTCATGTTCCTGCCAATAAGGTTTTAATTTGACGATGGTGTTGGCGCCCGTGAGGGCCAGCAACCTGGTGATGCCCTGCTCGTTTAATTGGTGTACAGCGTCATCATAGTCGCGGCACCACACGAGGTCAATGTCGCGTGGCGGATAGATGCGGTCATAACGGATGACGGGCACGCCGATGAGACTGGCCAATTCCACCACGTTGCGGTGCAGCGCCTCGGCAAACGGGTGAGCGGCATCTACCAGCAAGCGTATGTCATGTCCGTGGCAGAACGATTCCATCTCAGCCACATCCATTCCGCCAGTGAGCCTGATGCCATGTGCCAGTTGAATGTCCTGAAGTTCGCCACGGGTGGAATAGAAGTAGGTGGCCCCTGACTCATCAAGCACCTTAGCCGCATGACGGCCCTCCGTTGTTCCGCCGAAAACTAGGATCATGGCTTTTAGTTGTTAGTTGTTAGTTGTTAGTTGTTAGTTGTTAGTTGTTAGTTGTTAGTTTTTAGTTGTTAGTTTTTAGTTTTTAGTTGTTAGTTTTTGGTTGTTAGATGTGGATGCTTGCTGCTAACTTCCTTTGCGGAACAGGTGGGTGAAATGTTTGTTATACAATTCAGACAAGCCCTTGCGGTTGTCGATGGCCTCGCCGACGACGAGCATGGTCGTGAGTGTTAGGTGATTGTCGTGGACAATCTTAGCCAAGTCCTTGAGCACCCCGCGATAGATGCGCTGGTCGGGCCATGTGAGATGATAGCAGGCGGCGACGGGCGTGTCCTCGGGGTATTCCTGAAGCAGTTCCCGTTGCACATCATCCACGATGGCGGCACTCAGGAAGATGCACATCGTACTCTGGCTGCGTGCCAGCAGGTGCAGTTGCTCCTTTTCGGGCATGGGAGTGCGTCCCTCGCCGCGGGTCAGGATGATGGTCTGTGTACGCTCGGGAATGGTGAACTGGCTCCTCAACTCGGCAGCAGCAGCAAGGAACGACGAGATGCCCGGCGTGATGTGGTAGTGCATCTTGTGCTGGTCAAAGAACGCCATCTGCTCCTGAATGGCTCCAAAGATACAGGGGTCGCCCGTGTGCAGGCGCACAACGAATTTGCCCTGGTCATAGAATTCCTTCATCAAGGCACATTGTTCTTCCAGATTCATGCCGGCCGAACTGCGTACGACGGCGCCCGCCTTGGCACACGAGGTGAGTTCACGTGGCACGAGCGAACCTGCATAGAGGATCAAGTCGGCCCGTTCCAGCATCTTGCGCCCGCGCACCGACACCAGGTCGGGGTCGCCAGGTCCGGCGCCCACAATCTCGATGAAGCCTTCCTGCTCGCGCAGATGCTGATGGTCGATGGCCAGCGCAACGGTGAAATTCTTGCCCTTGATTTTGGGGACAATCAGTTTGCCGTGATTGGAGCCCAAGATGGCCGCTGCCTCACACACGCTGGGCGTGCCCACGTGCTTCTTCACCGTGTCGCTCGGGTTAGGCACCTCAACAGCGGCGAGTTGCTCGGCTGTGAAGAAATCGACTTCTTCGTGATCCTGCTCTCTTAACAGATGCACAAACGGCTCGTCGGCCTTGACATCAATGGTGCAGTAACGGCATGCACAGGGTAAAATCCCTTGCTGGGACAACAGCGAGTCCATTTGGCTCTTAATAAACTTGTAGTCATCTGGATGGTGCGCCAAACCAAAACCGATGGTGCCAACCTTGGGCACATAGTGCAGCGACAACATGCCAATCGGTGTCTCGAGGCTGTAGGGAGTTACAATGATGAGCAATTTGAATCTTTGTGGGCTGGCTTCGCTGATATCATTAATGATGGTAACATGCTGTGGCAGCGTTTTTTCAAGATACTCCGTGCCCGCATCTCTGATGTCCATTAACAAAGCGGTGGGCTTGCGGTTGACAAAGGCAAAGATGCATGCATTCAGGTTCTCATCACCGGCCAGTGACCAGCCAAACCGTTTCTCAAATGTGTCGAGAGCCCACAATCCAGCGTTATCGCTTAGGGTCGTGATGACGGGGTCGGCCCCTAAAATGGCAGCAACCTGGCGCGTCAATTCGTTGGCTCCTCCCACGTGACCCGATAGAACCGATATCACATTCACGCCCAGACTGTCCACGCACAACACGGCGGGATCTTCGTGCTTATCCTTGATATAAGGCGCGATAGTGCGCACACAGATGCCCATGGCACCGATAAAGATGAAGGCATCAAATTGCTGCCATCGTGTGCCGACTTCGGCACGCTTGATGAGTTGGGCTTGTAAGTCCTGTTCCAGGGTCTGCGCCAATGGCCGGCTCTCCTCACTGATGTTGATAACGGCTATCTTTTGCATTTCAATATGTCGATTGGGTTGTTGTCATTCAGGATAATGCGTGTGGGCTGGTCTTGGGTGAGCCCCAACTCCTCGCACGCTTCGTTAAACAGTTGGTGGCTGTCGGTATGCACCATGGGCGAGGTGACGCTGTTCATCACGATGATGCCGTCATCGGTGAGCACGGTCATTACCCGCGTCATGATTTCTTTGAGTTTTCCGCCATGACCGCCGATGAAGACCGCATCGGGGCGGGGTAGGGCGTCGATATCCGCTTCAAGGAAGTCCCCGATGTGCCAATTGATACCGGGGGCGCCAAAGCGGCGGCTGTTCTCGCACATCAAAGCCTCGCATTCAGGCCTGATCTCGAATGCCTCGATATGCACATGCGGGAATTGCAGCCGAGCCTCGATTGAGACGCTACCGGTGCAGAAACCGATGTCCCACAGGACGCTCTTTTGCGGCAACTCCAGCGCCTGTAGCGTCAGCAGGCGGATGGGCGCCTTGGTAATCATCTTCTCCCGGCCATCGAGCAAGGCAAATTCGCTCTCGGGAATGCCGTAGAGCCTCGCCTTGGCGTGGCCACACACAATCAAGCAATTGGGATAGTCAAACCCCTTTTCAGCAGCCTCCTGCAGAGTGCAGGTCGTGATGCGTTCGTCATCAGGATTGCCCAAGTGCTCTCCCACATGCATCGTGTAATTATCATAGCCATAATCCAGCATGCGGCGGGCGATAGCGGCAGGCGTGTGTTGACGGTCGGTCAATATGCCGATTTTGCCGGCCCGTTCAATCAAAGCCTTGTCGAACTCGGGCCAAGGCCTTCCCGTGAGCGAGACGATGCGCATGTCGTGATAGGGCAACACCAGGCGGTGAGCCAGCATCTGCAACGAGTTAAAAGTGGGATAGAGCACAATCTCGGCATCGTGCAATTTGCGCTTGATGGTGTTGGCAAAGCCGAAGAACAAGGGGTCGCCGCTGGCAAAGACAATCACCTCGTCGTGATACTGCTCAAAGACCGCGTCCAGTGGCACGGTAATGTCGATCCATGTTGAGCCTTCGGGCAGAAACGGAGCCACTAACTCATGGTGGCGCTTCCCTCCCGAGAAGACGCGCCCCCTCTGGATAACATCCAGCACCTCGGGCGAAAAATAGGGCCGAGGTGCATCACTGATGCCTATCACATAAAACTTCATCTGGTTGGTTAGTTTTTAGTTTCTAGATGTTTTAAAACTGATCTCTATGCGCTGTTAACTCTTACAGGTCTCGTCCGGGTTTGAGTTGCTCGGCGTCGTCAAAGGTGAGAATGGCGTTGCACAACGTTGCTGCCAGATTGCTGCCTCCCTTGCGACCCTCAACGATGATCTTGGGGATGTCCTTAAAAGGCTTGACCATGTGTTTGGACTCGCGCACGTGGACAAAGCCGACGGGTGCCGCAATGATGCCCGCAGGATGCGCTTTCCCCTTGCGGATGAGATCGCACAGTTCCATCAATGCCGTGGGAGCGTTGCCGAAGGCAAAGAGCGCGTCGGGGTGCTCCTCAACGGCCAGGCGGATGCCTGCCTGGGTGCGTGTGATGCCCTGTGCAGCAGCCATCTCGGCGACTCGGGGATCACTCAAGTAGCACTTGGCCTCTATGCCCAGTCGTGCCAAGGCTCCCTTGCGGATGCCGCTGGTCACCATCGTCACGTCGGTCACGATGGTTCTCAACAGGCCTTTAACGACCTGGTTGTATAGTGTTTCAACCGCCTTGTCGTCGGTATAGAGGATGCGCTCCATGTCAAAGTCGGCAGTCGTGTGGATGGCGTGCAGGAGTGCCCACTTGTGGTCGAGCGGGATATCCTGGTTGCGCAATTCGCTCTCGATGGTGCGGAACGAGTTGATCATGATTTGCTGGCCGGGCTTGATGGCTTGGTCTTGCTGCTCACGATAGTACCCGCGTGGAGTAATCATCAGGCCATCGTGGATATAGGACTGGGAGTTGCCGATGAGGATGACGGTGAACATATCCACCTGTTCGGGGTCGAACTCACCCAGTGTGGTCACTGTGATTTCCTGCTCCTCGCGGCCAGCCTGTCGCACATAGCCGACAGGTGTGTCGGCCGAGCGTTGCTGCAAGAACAGTTCCAGCAGGCGGTATAATTGCCAGTAACGCCCGTTGGACTTGGGATTATAGACGGCGGTGATAAAATCGCCCACAGCGGCGGCCTTGATGCGTCGCTCAATGACCTCCCACGGCGTCATCAGGTCGCTCAACGAGATGATGCACAGGTCGTGACCGATGGGAGCACCCAGCAGCGAAGCGGCTTTCTGAAAAGCGGAGATGCCAGGCAGTGACTCGATTACCACATCCGAACCGCGCTGACGTTTCATCTCATAGATGAGCGGTGTCATGCCATAGATGCCTGCATCGCCCGATGAGATGACAACCACGGTCTTGTCCTGCTCTGCCAGTTCAAAGGCCTGCTCGGCTCGGTCGCGTTCCCGCTTCATGCCCGTGTCGATGCACTCGCAGCCTTGATGAACGTATTGCTGGATAAACTGGAAATAATATTTATAGCCTACAATGGCGTCAGCCGCCCGCACTGCGTCCAGCACAGCGGGGGTGATGTCTTCTCTACTGCCAGGCCCGATGCCTGCTACGATGATCTTACCCATAATGACTGCAAAGATAGTGAAAGCCGAGCGGAAAACAAAATCTAATTTTTACTAACTCTGCTCTCGACTTTCGCGATAACATTCAATCGAGGACCCCTTCTTCAGCGCTGCCTGTTTTGAATAAACTTGGTTGCGCCTCAGCAAATCGAGCAAGTTCGTTTGCCTTCGGCCTTGCACAAGTTTTCCGTTTATCGTCAGTATTATAAAGAATAGCGGTTGATTTGCCGCAAAGGTAAATCAACCGCGTATGCTGTGAAAAGACGTACCGATACATTGGAATCAACTTTCGATAATCTATGTTATTTGATTTTAAGGAACCAAGAAACACCCTTCCATTTTGTATCGTATTCTATTTTGTATTCAAATTCTCTTGGATATGACTTTTCTTCAATGATGCTTTTCAGTAAAGAGTCAACAGGTTTAGGGTCATACAATTGCCAAATCATTCTGCAATGGCCATTAGTTGTTTCTCTAGCAAGGAATAATGCATTAGGATGAACTGGGTCACCAATAATCTGTTTGGAAATACCTTCAAGATACTCTATTACCAATTGGCTTTCATCACTAGTAGGCATCTCATTATCAGCCAATTCTTTAAATTCCATCCATAGAGAGCATGTCCACCCAAAAATGTTTTTATGTTTGAATTTCCGAAGAGCAGTATTTAGAACTATAACAGATGGTAATCCGTTAAGTGTGCTAGAAGCAATAACGAGATCATCTTCAGGGATAATCAACTTGACATTATTGGCGTCTTTTTTAAAAAAGTCTGTTAAGAAACTCATAAATTCCGATTTATCGTTCAGTAAACGTAGGCAAAGGTAGCAAAAATCTTTGTTAAACACTCATTTTCTTCTGGTTACTAAGAAGAGTAGCAATATAATAATAACCCCAAGATTGATGAACATAGCAGCCGATAGGCTACCTACTCTCATATAATAAGTATCCTCAATAAATGCATTGCCTTCAAAAATATATTTGCCATCGACGTAAGCATTTGCCCACAATAAAAAATCACAAATGATGTCTACTATTACTGCAACAATGGCAATAATAGCTATTATTGTAAATTTTACTCTTCTGTTCATCGATGCGTAAACATTTTGAATTATCAAGATTTGTGGCAAAGATAACGTTTTTTCTTATAAACACTTCATTTTCTTTTAGATTTCGGTGATTTATTGACTTCGTCTTCAATGCTCACGCTCGGCAATGTTCAAGAAAACTTGACATTGCGCTCTCTTACTCGCATTGGTGTTCATGAGGCGCTGGCACTCGTCCTGCGCCTGGTTGGATAAACTTGGCTGCGTCTCAGCAAATCGAACGAGTTCGTTTGCCTTCGGCCTTGCACAAGTTTTTATGCCCTTGTCGCCAGTCACGGTGCCCGCGGTGACGAAGGGCTCGTCCAATCGTTCGTTGAGACGGGCGATGATCTCTTTCAAGTCTTTACTCTCCTGGACGATCAATGTTTGGTAAGGTTAATGCTCATGCGCACCACGAATGAGAGTTGGTGGTCAAAGTGGCCGTTGGAAGTGGATACAGTAGGAGCTGAAGTATTATCATCGTAATTGAAATTTGAACCCACAACGATGCGTGGTGAATACTCGATTCCCAAATAGGTGGTACTAGTGGCTCGCCAACCTGCCGTCATAAGGGGGCCTAATGCATAGTGAATAGAACGGAAATCTTGTGTGCCGTATTTTGGTGATCTGTCGCCGTCTTCTACGTCAAAGCTAACTCTTCTCCGCTCAAACGATGGACCCACTCCCAGCACCCATCGCTTGGCATACCACATGTGTACCAGCGATATAGTTGAGTTCAAGACTATACGCGTTGGCGGGTATGGAGGGAAAGTTTCAGCAATAGAGAACTGATTATTGCCAATTATTCCCACATGTGCCATCAATCGCAGTGTGCGATTGTCACGATAAGCCATCTCAACTCCAGTGCCAATGTTCAAAATACCAAATGACGATACGTCGGTTGTCTTAATGTTGGGTAAATAGGACCAGGCAATGTCATAGGCATTCAAATTGATTAGAACTCTCCATTGACCTTGAGAAAATGTCCATCGGGTGCTGTCGGTTTGTGCCACAACTGGCAAGAAAACCGATAAACATATTATAAGCAACGATATTATTCTCCACTTGAAGAAAGCAATACCAATAGTTGTTTTCATCTCAGTAATAGTTAAAGTTTGACCCCAAAGTATTATTTTACAAAGTTACTGCTTATGGTTGTTTCGCACAAGAAATTCGGTAGTATTATGAGTTCATTTTGCATTTTGTAAATAACTGAAATTCAAACATGTAAAAAACAAAATATTAATTATGGGAAAATGCAGTTAATTCGGCATTGTTTTGAGCCCCAAAAGCCAATAAAAATACCATGATTGCATTCTTCTATTTTCTATTAGATTTCGGTGATTATTGACTTCGTCTTCAATGCTCACGCTCGGCAATGTTCAAGAAAACTTGACATTGCGCTCTCTTACTCGCATTGGTGTTCATGAGGCGCTGGTACTCGTCCTGCGCCTGGTTGAATAAACTTGGCTGCGTCTCAGCAAATCGAACGAGTTCGTTTGCCTTCGGCCTTGCACAAGTTTTCCGTTTATCGTCAGTATCATAAGAAAATCGGTTGGTTTACACAAAGGTAAGCCAACCGCGTATGACTTGAAAAGACGTACCGATAAATTGGAATTTTACTTGCTTTCTAGTTTTTCTTTCTTCTCTAGGTAATCAAGCAAATCTATCGTTCCTGTCTCATTTTCAATATTAAGAACAGGTACTTTCTCCACAATCCTTGTGTTACCTGTTTTCTTGTCAACATAAAAATGAACTGTTGCTCCCGTA
>ONQS01000005.1 GCA_900320055.1 uncultured Prevotellaceae bacterium | reverse complement strand
TGATGTGTGCACCTCGATTATTCTACAATAGCAAGACATGGACGAGCGTGCTGCTCTTGATTTGTTGCATCTTGACGTCATTAGTATTGCTGCATTTTTACGTAATACTAATCCTCCTATCTGGCCTTGAACTAACGCATGCCAGCGATTACATTAGTATGGCAGTTCTCACGGCAATCGTATTACTGAACTTCTACCTGTGCTACCGCCTCTACAAGTTACTTTTCAAGACAAAACCATCAGTATGAAGAAGTCAACAAAAAGAATAGGTTTAATCATCTTGATTGTCGTATTGACGATAATCGAGTGCTTGTTGTGCCATGGCATTGCCCTCGAGGGGAATTATCTAGTGGATCTCCCCTTGGATCACCCAGGTATAAAGGTGATTTACCGTGATGTGACGATTCTCGAGATTTTCATGTTCATCAACCTGGGTGTAGCCATTATTGCACTATGTCTGCTCTGGAGAAAGAATAACGACAAGGATAAATCACCCGTTCATAAACCGGCTCAAAATGGTTTTTGCAAGGTTTGTGGATATCAACTTAACTACCTGCCGTGGGGTGAAGATGGGAAAACACCATGCTTTGACATCTGCCCCTGTTGTGGCGTTGAGTTTGGCAATGAGGATTATACCGAAGAATCGCTAAAAGAATACCGTGCGAAATGGATCAGTGAAGGTGCCCATTGGTTCGACCCCAAGTTGCAGCCCCAAAACTGGTCTTTGCAAGAACAAATATCCAATATCTGCCCTCATTCAGAGGATTCGTGTATTGAAAAATAATAGCAATTTTGTAAAATAAGATACACAAATGACATCTACTGTATTTCTTATTTTTCAAACTATAGTGTGTGCCGCTTTGATTGCGGTGGTGGGAAAGATGCGTGGTCGCTTCACGGCATTCAAGCATATAGTGGTATTTATGTGCTATTCTGGAGTGTTGTGGAACGCTTTGCTCTTTCATGGTGAGGGAGGCGGTAGTCTTGTATGGTTGTTCTATTTAGCAATGGCTTATGCATTACATATCATTATCCTGCTGTTGACAATCACCAGGTCCTGCAAAACTAAAAAGAATCGAATCTTAATCGGTGTATTGTCGGGTATTGCGATATTGTTGTTTATGATCTTTTGCTCAGTGATTATCGGATGAAAAAGCCAGCAGAGATCAGCATCAAGCAGTCGGCTCGTCGTGCAACAACTGGCATGGCAACACCTGGCATGGTCGCTATCGCTATTGGATGGCAACGGAGTTGTCTTCATCTTATTGCCTATTTAGAGAAAGCGCCAGATGAGGAAGATTATGAGGCCGTTAGCGATATTGCAGGTGAGATAATCAGCGATTTCCCTGATTACTTCTTGAAAACCAAGGAAGAATGTCGCCTGTTCAACCAGCAAAACTCGCAATCCAATGAACAATTAGAATGCTTAATCTATCTGGAAAGAGGAAAGTTCGGTTTATGAATCTAAGAAGAATCATCGTAATATGGAGTATTATACAATAAAAACATCATCAGATAATAAAGTGATCGGATGTTATCCTCAAGTCGATTGCCAAACGATATTTCAAGCACAGTTGCTTTCGCCTGCGGAATTGATGAAGTGTGCTCCTAAATTGATCTTTGAATTAAAAAGAAGAGCACAGATGACTGATGTGCTTGCTACAACCAGTGGGCCTCTTACTGATTTTTTAGTCAACGATAAAACGTTAAGAGTATTCTCCGAATTCAATCTGATGCGCCATCAGGTTTTTGATGTCACAGTTGTATCCAGTAAAAAGAAACATGCATATTATTGGTTGCATTTCACACAGCCTGAATTGTCTTTTCTTCTGGATTATCAACGTACCGAGTTCATTGAAACAGAATATGGAATTTCAGATGTGGGCCCGATTAGAATTGAGTCTTTTGATCACTACTTGGAGTTAAAAAGTAAAGATAAGAGCGACGGACTGGCTTTTGGTGTAAGGCTTAATCAAATTGCATTATCTCAAAAATTTGATTTATCTCTTGATTTATTCCATTTAGATCCTTTCGATTCCAGGACTTTTATTTCGAAACGACTAAAGGATAAGATTGAGGAAATGAATTTGATTGGATTTGAAATGCAGAAAATAGACATACTCTTACCCGGCAATGCCATTGAATGATTATTAGTTAGAAAAAAAATACGTTATGAAGAAGAGAATCCGTAAAAAACTCCATGTGGGCGAATTCAAACAGACTGGCAACGTCATTTTCATCAATACTGACGGTGACGAGCAAACCGCAGAAACCGTCCTGGAGTTGTTCGAACCCATCATTGAAAACCACTCACTGACTCTTGCTGGAGGAGGTACCGGGAGAATCATCATCCCGCCAGGGATATTCTGTAAGCAGATGCCCCTATTGGCTGGCATCGTCGTCACAACGGTAGCAGATGAATCATTCGATCCAGACCTGATGATGATCCTGGTTTATGTGAAAGGAGCCTCCGAAGTGCCACAACAAGCACTTGATGCTATCAAAGAAGCCTTTGCCGATGAGAGGTATGAACTGCAGATTAGCAAAAGAATGGAGTTATGGAATAGTTGACTAAATCTTATCGTTTAAATATCACAACGAGATGTTTTCCCATGTATTTGAACAGAACTATTGGCACATCGTGGCTGCCTGTCTGCTATTGGTCTGGACATTGTTCAATGCTTTTCTTGATGGAGTCTTTAGCCCCAAGAAGTGGCGAGCGATGCCAACGGCAAAGAAACGAATGTATCTGGCTTTTTTATTTATTGGAAAAAAATTTTTAAAAAAAGTTGAGATTTTTCTTGGTGGTAACAAAAAAAGCAGTACCTTTGCAGTCGCAATTAGGAATTGTCCTGTGGTGTAATGGTAGCACATCGGATTCTGGTTCCGCTTGCGAGGGTTCGAATCCTTCCAGGACAACAATGAAAAGTGACCCTTCAACAAGGTCACTTTTTGTGTGAAATATTAACTTATTAAAAATTTAAACTGTTAGATTAAATTATGGCAACAAAGATCAGATTGCAGCGCCACGGTCACAAGGACTATGCGTTCTATCCCATTGTTATTGCCGATAGCAGGGCACCACGAGATGGTAGATTTATTGAGAGGATTGGTTCTTATAACCCCAACACTAATCCTGCTACCATCAGTTTGAATTTCGAACGTGCACTCTATTGGGTAAACGTAGGTGCAATTCCCACCGACACTGTACGCAACATTCTCTCTCGCGAGGGCGTGATGCTGATGAAGCACCTCCAGGGTGGCGTCAAGAAGGGCGCTTTCTCTGAGGAAGAGGCTCAGAAGCGTTTCGAGGCTTGGAAGGCCGAGAAGCAGGCAAAACTCGATGCCGTTCGCAACAAGGTCCGCGACGACAAGAAGGCTGCCGACAAGAAGACCATCGCTGAGGAGGCCAAGAAGAACGAGGCAAAGGCTGAGGCCGTAGCCAAGAAGAAAGCCGAAATCGCTGCTGCTAAGGCTGCTGCCGAAGCAGAGGCTGCAAAGGCTGCTCAAGAGGCTGAGGCCGCTGAGGCTCCCGCCGAGGATGCCGCTCCCGCTGAAGAGGCTCCCGCCGCTGAGGCATAAGCAAGGCTCCACGTTCTTTTTAGAATCGCACAAACTCCCGACTTTTTGGTTGGGAGTTTGTTTTTTTGTGTGCTGTGGCAAATGAGTCGGTTGCTTATGTCGGAACAGAATGACTGTCTACAGAAACTCGAGTTTCTCGACGTGATGCTCAACGTTGTCGAGATTGGGAAGACTCATGTAGTCACCAAACTGTGATTGCAACATGTGATGGCTGTTGCCGGGCACCGATAACTGGATGCCCTCAAAGTCGTGGGTAGTCAATGGGAAAATGTCTGCCTCGTCATAAACAAGGTGAAACGGGATGCCAAAATCATAAGTGAGCGTGCTACCGCCTGTCAAGCGGCTGATGGTGCGCAAGACAGGAAATGATATGTGGCGGTTAAACCACGTGAGGGCTCTGATCTTGCGTAGTGCCGATTCGCTGCCGTGGCCTGAGCGGTATAGTGTGTAGGCGTAACTTTGGAACCGCAGGCGTTGTAACGGCAACTGAACCTTGTCGAAAGGGAAAATGTCGATGAAGATGCCACGATACTTAAAGCACCGGTCATAAGCGCCCTCGTCCAGGAATGAGCGTGTATCTCGCAATTTGGCAAAAAAGTAGAAGTAGTTCCTGTCGGTGTCATTGGTCTGTAGGACAATGTGAGAAGGCAACTCATCGGGAAGCACTTGCATCAGACGCAGATAATCGTTACGCATCAGACCCACGTCCAAGTCATCGTCCCATGGAATGAAACCGTTATGACGGATAGCGCCTAAGAGTGTGCCGCCATACAGGAAGTATGGGATGTGATGCTTGCGGCAGATGCGGTCCAGTTCCTGGACCATTTCCAGCATGACCAATTGCTGACGGCGTAGCGGAGAGCCGTCGGGGTTAAATCTCGCCTTGAGTTCAGCGGCATCAAATGTCGTATCGTTTTTCTGCATTGTGATGAAATAATTGGTTATGCAAAAGTATAAAAAAAATGCCTTGGATGTGAGTAATTGCTGATTTTTGTTGTCAGAGCAGAAAGGGGTATTGAAAAAATCACTAACTTTGCACTAATCAATAACATTAATCAGTATGACAATAGGATATACGACAGGGGTTTATGACCTCTTCCACATTGGTCACCTCAATTTGTTGAAAAATGCTAAAGGCATGTGCGACAAACTGATAGTTGGCGTTACGGTAGATGAACTCGTAGCCTACAAGGGCAAGCGCGCGATGATTCCATTCGAGGACCGTATCGAGATCGTGCGCAGCATCAAGTATGTTGATGCTGCAGTCCCTCAGTATGACATGGATAAATTGGAAGCCTGCAAGAAGTTGGGCGCCACGTTCCTGTTTGTTGGCGATGACTGGTATGGTACCGAAAAGTGGCAGCAATATGAAAAGCAGTTTGCCGAGGCTGGTATAAAAATCGTATACTTCCCTTACACCAAGGGCATATCCTCTACCCAGATCACCAAGGCGCTCAATGCAGTGCGTGGCCATGATCTTCAAGACGTTAAGTAATCACTCAATAAACCAATCGCTAAGATGATAAACCGAGATTTTTGCTTGAGTTCTTATATTGCCTTCCGTTACATCTGGAAGGACGATATGGATTTTGCTGACGGTATGCGCCACGACCTGATCGCGGCAATACCAGCCAGTGAGCGTATCGCCGTTGCCACGGCACAAGAGATAGACCGTGAGATACAGCGGCAATTCGATGAACTGTATGCGCACTACCCTAGCATCGGCATCTTGCTCTCAGGCGGTATGGACAGCGCCATCCTGGCATCTTATCTCAAGCCAGGCAGCCACGCCTACACCTTTACAGCGACTGGCACCAGCGTCTTTAATGCCGATCAGGAGCGAGCCGCTCACTATTGCGAGAAGTTTGGCTTGCTGCATCACTTTGTGGAGATCACATTTGATGACTACAAGGCACTCACCCCTATCGTGATGGAGAGCAAGTGCGCCCCCGTTCACTCTATTGAGCCACAAATCTACAAGGCTGCTATGATGGCTCGAGCCGATGGCGTTGACCTCATGATCGTGGGTGAGAGCAGTGACTTGATTTTTGGCGGAATGGATAAATTGTTGGCCAAGGATTGGACGTTTGACGAGTTTGTGAAGCGCTACACCTTCCTTGACCCACAGTTGGTGCTCACCCATCCCGTGGATATGAGTGAACTCTTTGAGCAGTATCGTCAGGGAGATAAGATCGATTTCATGACATTTATGGACGAGGTGTTCTCGATCGAGAGTTCCAGTTCTTACCTGAATGCCTTTGATACGGCAGTGATGCCGTATTATGATCCCTATGCGCAACTCATCATGCGTGATCCGCTGGATTTGAATCGTGTGCGCAATGGTGAGCCAAAATATCTGATACGAGACCTGTATGCGATGAAGTATCCCGAGGTGCCTGTTCCCGACAAGATTCCGATGCCGCGTCCTGTGGATATGATATTTAAGGATTGGGATGGACCTAAGAGGCAGGAGTTCCGCAACGATATCCCGATGGCGCAACTGACGGGTAATCAGAAGTGGCAACTATGGTGTGCAGAGCAATTTCTCAATATGATAGACTGAGGAATTGTTACATCAATGAATCAAAAGAGAAGAAGGGCAATGTGGTTTCTCTACATTGCCCTTCTCTTTATGAGTGTGATATGATTGATTACATGATGCCACGCTCGCGGAGGCGCTTTTGCCAGTTCCAGGCGCTGAGCATGGTATCGTCGAGGGAAATCTCGGCATGCCAACCGAGCACTTCATTGGCGCGCTTGGGGTCGGCCCAAATCTGGACGATGTCGCCGGGACGGCGAGGTGCGATCTTGTGGGGCACCTTCACGCCCGTGGCACGCTCAAATGAGTGCAGCAGTTCGAGCACCGATGCGCCATTGCCCGTGCCGATGTTGAAAATTTCCAGCGCCTCGTCGCTCTTGTCCTCGAGCATGCGCTCCAGGGCCTTGACGTGAGCCTTTGCCAGGTCGACAACGTTGATGAAGTCGCGGATGCAAGAGCCGTCGCGTGTGGGATAGTCGTCACCAAAGATGCTCAGTTCCTTGCGCACGCCGATGGCGGTCTGGGTCAAGTAGGGCACAAGGTTCTGGGGCACACCATTGGGCAATTCGCCAATCTCGGCACTGGGATGGGCACCGATGGGGTTGAAGTAGCGCAGCAGGATGGCCTTGATGGGGCTGCCGCTGCGGATGACGTCGTGGATGATATCCTCACAGATCTGCTTGGTGGCGCCATAGGGCGAGGTTGCCTTCTTGGTCGGGGCATCTTCGGTGATGGGATTCTTGTCGGGCTCGCCATAGACGGTGCAAGACGAAGAGAATACAAAGCCCTTCACACCGAACTCGGGCATCAGTTCGAGCAGGTTGAGCAGGATATTGAGGTTGTTGCGGTAATACATGATGGGCTTCTCGATGCTCTCGCCTACGGCCTTGCTTGCAGCAAAGTTGATGATGCCGTTGATGCCGGGATTTTCTGCAAAGAGTTTGCGCACTACGTCACGGTCGGTGCAGTCGCCCTCCACAAATGTGGGTCGCACGCCTGTGATACGCTCTATACCGTCAAGCACTTCAATATTGCTGTTACTTAAGTTGTCGATAATCACCACGTCATAGCCTGCTTGCTGCAGTTCTACCGTTGTGTGTGAACCGATAAATCCGGTTCCGCCTGTCACTAGAATTCTTCCTTTCATTATATAATTGGTTTAAAATGTAATCTTATTTCTTGATTCGGGACTTGATAAATTCCACGCACTCCTCAAATATTGTGGCATGGAGTAACTTCATAATCAGAGCATAGAGCGCTGTGGCAATGATGATGCGGGCCACCAGCAGTGCATACAGATTGGTTAATGGAGAGGTGACGACCCAAGTCGTTCCCATCACTACCAAGGTAATGAACAAGAACGGCAATAAATCGTGCAACATCGCTCCAAACGAGTAACCGATAAGCCGTGAGGCAAAGACCTGCCAGGCCAGCAACCACAAGACGTTGATGGCGGCAAAAGCGACAACCATCGCGGTGAATCCCAGCCAGTGGCATGCCAGTACGGCAGTGATCACCAGCGCAATCTGTGTAATATTCAGCCACATGTAGATGTCTGATTTGCCAAGGCTTAGGAATAGGTTCTGATAAACCGCATAGAGCGGAACGAACGCACCGCTCACACACAGAATCTGCAGCAATGGTATGCTTTGTTCCCACTTTGCATCGATGGTGATGAGGATAAACTCACGGGCAACCAATGCCAGTCCCAACATAACAGGGAATGAAAGAAACGCCGTGAATCGCAACATCTTACCAAAGATGCGGCGCCGGCGCTCATTGTCGTCGTTGACTTGAACCAGTACGGGCTGAACTATCTGTGAGACCGTGCCGGTAACGAGTGAGTTGGCCATCGTGTTCCACTTGTTGGCTTGGTAAAAGTTGCCAACTGCCTGCGCTGGGAACAAGCGGCCGAAGATGACGGTTAACACATTGTTGCTAACCGTTCCCATAATGGCCGTGATCAGTACTTTGTAACTGAACGCAAACATGCGCTTGACAGGACCAAAGTCGATGTGCAAAGTGGGCCACCAGTTGGCAAAAGAGTACCTGCCGATGCAGATGACCACATTATATAATACTTGCTGGGTCGCCAGACTCCAATAGGAGTAGCCATTAAAGGCCATGGCCACGCCCACCGTGCCCGAAACGATGAGTGCTGATAGCGAGATGATGGCTTTCTCCTTCATCTTCAACGCACGAACAAGTTTGGCGTTGGGTGAAATGCCCAACGCGGCAAAGATGAATGCGATAAAGATGAATCGTGACAAGTCTGTCAGTATGGGCTGGTGAAAGAATCGTGCAATCAACGGCGCGCACATAAACAACACGGCATACAACGCAAGGCTGACAATGATATTGAACCAGAAGACCGAGTTATAGTCCTCATGCTTAATGTCTTTCACATTGATGAGAGCCACACCAAATCCGCTCTCTTGCAGATTGTTGGCAATCAGAGTGAATATCGCAAGCATGCCCACGATGCCATATTCCTCAGGCGAGAGCAGTCGGGCCAGGAAGATGCCGATAATCAGGTTGAGCAGTTGCATGCCGCCACTGCTTAATATGCCCCAGAAGAGCCCTTGGGCCGTCTTCTGTTTCAGAGTCTGGTTATCGAACTGCTCACTCACTATCGTTGGCCAATATCTGATCAATCCACTCGCGAACGCACGCATCACCACCGCGCCGCTCGAGGATATGTATGCCGGCTATGGCTTTTACTTTATCACAGGCATCGGCCGGACATGCTGCCCAGCCCACTGCTGCCAGCAGGTCATAGCAGTTGACGTCATCTCCCACATAGGCCACTTGCTGCAATGTGATGCCCATCTCGTCGCAGATCTCGCGAGTAGCCGCAAGTTTTCCACCGTCACGGGCGCTCTGCTTGAGGTAATCAAGGCCGAGTTTGCGCGCGCGGTTCACGTTGATGGGGGTGTTCTCGCTAGTGACAATACCCACCTTCACTCCTGTGCGCTGCAGCAGTTGCAGTCCCATGCCGTCGCGGGTGTTGAACTTCTTGAATTCGGTGCCGTCTGTGCCATAGTACATGCCTCCGTCGGTCAGGGTACCGTCCACATCGGTCAGCAACAACTTGATGTCACCGGGACGTGGAATGCCGTTATGCTTCACGATAGTGTCTTTATTAATTTGATCGGACATACTCTCTCTACTTCAGATATTTCTCAATGTTATAACGTGGACGATGCTTCTCCTCGGTGTAGATGCGGCCAATGTAGGCAGCAATGATGCTCAGGCAAATCAACACGCATCCGCCCACAAACCAGATGGAAAGCATGAGTGATGCCCATCCTTGAACGCCTCGGCCTTGACAGAGCGCCACGATTACGTAGATGAGGATGCATAGGCTGATAAGCAGAAAGATGAGACCCAGATCAAAAATGAGACGCAACGGCTTGACACTGAACGATGTGACTCCATCGATGGCGAACGAGAGCATCTTGCTTAGCGGATACTTGCTCTCGCCGGCCTGTCGTTCCAGTCGGTCATACAGCACCTGGTCGGTTTTGTAGCCCAAGAGTGGTACAAGACCACGCAGAAACAGGTTGCGTTCCTCATATTGGCACAAGGCGTCGACGGCTCGCTGGCTCATAAGCCTGAAATCGGCGTGATTATACACTGATTTCACCCCCATGCCAGACATGAAACGATAGAACATCTGTGCTGTGGTGCGCTTGAATAAGGTGTCTGTGGTGCGCTTGCGTCGCACGCCGTAGACGATGTCACATCCATCGTCATATTTCTTGACCATCTCTGGGATGGCCTTGATGTCGTCTTGCAAGTCGGCGTCTATCGACACAATGATATCGGCATCCTGACGGGCCGTTTCAAGGCCTGCCATCAGAGCGTTTTGATGCCCTACGTTGCCTGCCAACTTGAGGCCGCGCACATGGGCGTCGCTATTGCTGTAGCCTTCGATGATCATCCATGTGCGGTCACGTGAACCATCGTCCACATAGAGGAGATAACTACCCTGTCCCACAAGGCCGTCACGCATCATCGTGTCGAGCAATCCGCGCAACTGCTGATTGGTCTGAGGCAGTACTTCCTCCTCGTTGTAGCAAGGTACTACTATTGCTAAAACTGTTTCTACCATACTAGACATATTGTTGGAGGCGTTAATCACATAGCCTCAATCGGCAAAGGTACATTTTTTTAACGTAATGTGCAATATTACTGTTTTAAGTTCTTAGTTTTTAGTGTTGAGTTCTTTGTTTGACTCACAACTACTAAACAACGTATCAGGAACGAAAATTGTTGCAGACGCTGAATTTTTATCGCAAAGTATCCCCTACCCTGTGGCTTGGCGGAATCTTTTTCTAGGGTTGATTGTCATATGATTGCTTTTTTTTGTAATTTTGCGGTGAACTAATCTAATTTGACAATGATATTATCCATGACCGGATTTGGCAAGGCTGTGAAGGTCTATAACAACAAGAAAATCACTGCCGAGGTCAAGTCTCTGAACAGTAAGCAATTGGATTTTGGGGTGCGTACACCTCAAAGCCATCGTGAGATTGAAATGGAACTGCGCAACATTGTGTCCAAAGCGTTGATGCGTGGCAAAATCGACCTGTATGTTTATTGTGAGCCTATCGAAGGTGCCGCTTCAGGAACCATCAATGTGCCCATGCTGCAGCAATACAAGTCACAGATCGAGGAAATGGGCCGACAATTGGGCCTTCCGGAACCTAATGACTGGTATACCATGCTGCTGCGTATGCCCGATGCCCTCAAAACCGATGCCAAGTGTTCCGAGGCTGACGACGAGGAACTGTCGGTCGTCAAGGAGGTCGTCGCTCAAGCAACAGAGCAACTCATTGCCTTCCGTCAGCAGGAAGGAAAGCGCCTAGCCGTATTCTTTAAGGAGAAAATTGATGCAATACAGGCCCTTCTCGACGAGGTGCCGCGCTATGAGGAGCCTCGCATCAACAAGATCAAGGGGCGCATCTTGGATGCTTTGGCCAAAATCAAAGAGGTGGACTATGACAAGAACCGCTTTGAGCAGGAACTCATCTATTATATTGAGAAACTTGACATTACCGAGGAGAAGATCCGCTTGCAGAATCATCTGAAATACTTCCTCGAGACGATGAGCAGCGAGCAGCCTGGTCAGGGCAAGAAACTCGGCTTTATCAGTCAGGAAATCGGTCGCGAGATCAACACGATGGGTTCCAAGGCTAATCAGGCCGACCTGCAGAACCTGGTGGTGCGCATGAAGGATCACCTCGAGCAGATCAAGGAACAGGTGCTCAACGTGCTGTAGAGCGCTGGTTTATAATCCGGACTATAAGTCATTACTATTCATCATAATTTGACAACCAACTGACAATGAAAAAGTCCATCATCTTCATTATTATGGCTATCATGGCCATAGCATCGAGCATCAGCGCTCATGCCGAGCAGTGCAAGGTGTCTGCCGCTGCCCAGTTCTTGTATGCCTCCAAACATTCGATGGCAGGTTTGGGAGTTCAGGTGCAGGTGGAGCCTGCTACTAATTTCCGTCTTGCTCCCGAGTTGAACTATTACTTTAAGAATGACGGATTGAGTGCCCTGAATGCGTCGCTGAATCTGCACTACGTCATCCATACCAGCAATGTGTTTGCTCTGTATCCTCTGGTGGGTTTCACCTATGGCCACTATAAGATGGACCACCACATGGGTGATAGCACCAAGGACCGCTGCGGTGCCAACGTGGGTCTGGGCGCGCAATACCGCATCCAGGATCGCCTGCACTTCTTCACAGAGGCGCGTTTCCAGATCATGAAGGACTACAACCAGTCGGTGACCGTGCTTGGCTTGAAGTATACCTTCTGATACGCTTACACTTCTTACATCTCTATCAATTCATCATAACTCATGTGTCATCAAGGTAAACTCATTATTATCTCGGCACCGTCCGGTTCAGGAAAGTCGACCATTATAGGGCGCATCATGCAGGACGAGTCGCTGCGACTGTCATTCTCGGTATCTGCCACAACGCGTCCCCGCCGAGGCGAGGAGGTGAATGGAGTTGATTATTACTACAAGACGGTCGACGAGTTCAAGCAGATGATTGCCGACGACCTACTCGTGGAGTATCAAGAAGTGTATGAGGGCCGCTACTACGGCACGCCCAAGAGCGAAGTGGAGCGCATCACCGGTATGGGCCGGAATGTGGTGCTCGACTTGGACGTGTTGGGTGGCGTGAACGTTAAGCGCATGTATGGCGACCGAGCGTTGGCCATCTTTATCCAGCCACCCAGTGTGGAGGTGCTTCGCCAGCGGCTCATCGGCCGTGGCACCGATAGCATGGAGGACATTATGGCTAGGGTCAGCAAAGCCGAATTTGAGATTTCGATTGGCCCGCAGTTTGACTACACCGTCATCAACGATGACCTGGAGACCGCTGTCGCCGAAGTCCACCGCTTGATCAGCGATTTCGTCACTCAGGGCTGATTGGCGAATCAAAAGATTTGGCCGGAATGCTTGTGACCCTGCTGGAAACGTGCTAACTTTGCGCTGAACAGACATCGTACATTAATATCTTAACAGACAGATGAGAATCGGCATATTTGGCGGGTCGTTCGACCCGATACATATCGGCCATGCCATCATTGCCCATCACATTGTGGACAGCGGAGCCGTCGATCGACTTTGGCTGATGGTCTCGCCCTTGAATCCGCTCAAGGCGGGCAATGCGCGCCATGTGGCCGACACTGATCGCCTGCGCATGGCAGAGATGGTCTCACGGCCGCTTGAGGGTGTTGAGACGTCAGCCTTTGAGTTTTCCATGCCTAAGCCATCCTACACGATTGACACGCTCAATGCCCTGCAGGCCAAATTTCCTGCCGATGAGTTCTATCTCGTGATTGGGGCCGACAATTGGCAGGTCTTTGACAGGTGGCGTAACAGCGAGGAAATCTTAGCCAAATTCCATGTGCTGATCTATCCCAGATTAGGCTACGATGTGGTGATTCCCAATCAACTGGTCGACCGTGTCGCTCTGGTCGACGCACCCATCATCGAGTTGTCGTCGACAATGGTTAGGGATCGTCTCTGCCGTGGACTCAGTGTACGCTACTATGTCCCAGACCAGGTGTTTGACTATATCGAGCGGCACAATCTGTACAGTAACAAAAACCGATAATGATAATGGATAAACTAACACCTAATGAACTGACATTCATTGCTCTGGCCAATGAGTATTGCCATGCTTTGGAACATGCCCACGAGTGTGAGACACGAGACCGCTTCGTGGCGCAAATGCTCAAGTTGCTGCCCCGCTTATACATCACCATCAGTGATATCGAGGACGATTCATTTAGCGAGGAGTTTATCGATGCGGCGCTTGAAGAGGATGTGTATGACCTGGTGCGCGCTCGTGTGTCGCAGATTATGGCCGAGGAGGACATTTATCTTGAGGTGTTCTTGGAAGACATGAAGTACAGCGACACCCCTATCTCGGCATCGGTGTCTGAAAATCTGGCCGATCTGTATCAAGAATGTTTCAACCTGATCCATTCCATCCAGGAGGCTCTGACCGAGACCCAGCACGAGATGTTGTGCCAGTGCAAGGTCAACTTTATCAACTACTGGGGCCAGACGCTGTGTAATGTACTCAGGGCGTTGAACGCCATTTACTACGGAATCTGATTGGCATGGGTGGCAGATTGCCCGCCAGCATGACTGAACTTAAACACAATTAACGACGATATAAGCATGAACAAGACTAATGATTATGTGAACTCGCTGCTCGAGTTCCTGGACAACAGCCCCTGCAACTTCCTGGCTGTTGACACAGTCAAGAAAATACTGATGGCCAATGGCTTCAAGGAGAAAAAGATTGATGACAAGATGAGCGCTAAGGCTGGTGACAAGTTTTTCTTCACCAAAAATGACAGTGCCATCTTTGCTGTGACGGTGGGTAAGAAGAAACCCGCCGAAACCGGTTTCAAGATCATCGCGGCTCATAGCGATTCTCCCTGTTTCCGTATCAAGCCTGCCAGTGAGATTAAGAGCGAAGGCGGTATCCTGCGCCTGAACACTGAGGTCTATGGCGGCCCGATCCTCTACACCTGGTTTGACCGCCCCCTGTCTCTGGCTGGCCGTGTGCTGCTCAAGGGCAAGGATGCCTTGCACCCGGTGACTAAACTTATCAAGATCGATCGCCCGCTGATGTGCATCTCGCATCTGGCCATCCACTTCAACCGCGCGGTCAATGAGGGCAACCACCTGTCCAAGCAGAAGGACATGCTGCCCATCCTGTCCAAGGTCAACAGCGACTTTGA
This sequence comes from uncultured Prevotellaceae bacterium, assembly GCA_900320055.1. GTDB lineage: Bacteria > Bacteroidota > Bacteroidia > Bacteroidales > Muribaculaceae > Sodaliphilus. The sequence goes on along the minus strand of ONQS01000005.1, from coordinate 99,496 downwards.
GTGGCAAAACACATTGCTCAACCTTGTTGCCGACGAGTTGCAGGCCGAGCCCTCCGATATCATCGACTTTGACCTGATGCTCTATGACGTGAGCAAGGCGAGCCTGTTTGGCCTGAATAATGAGTTTATCTCGGCTGGCCGTCTCGACGACCTGAGCATGGTGCATGCCGCCATCACCGCCATCACCGAGGCCGAGGACAAGGATGCCACGCTGGTGGCAGCCATCTTTGATAACGAGGAGACCGGAAGCGGCACCAAGCAGGGCGCCCACTCCCCTGTGCTGGGCAATATGCTGCTCCGTCTAGTTATGGCACTGGGCGGCGACTTTGAGGATTTTGGCCGAGCAATCCACCGCTCGTTTATGGTGTCGGCCGACAATGCCCATGCCTTCCACCCCAATTACCCCGAGAAGTACGATCCCACCAATCATCCCTCGCTGGGCGGTGGTCCGTGCATCAAGGTTAATGCCAACTGCAAGTATATGAGCGACGCCCATTCGGCTGCCATCTTCAAGAGCCTGTGCGAGAATGCCGGCGCCCCGTTCCAGTACTTTGTCAACCACAGTGATGTGGCTGGTGGCTCCACACTGGGCAACATCCTCACCGGCCAGATCGACATCGAGGGCGTCGATGTGGGTAACCCCGTGCTGGCCATGCACTCGGTGCGTGAGACCGGCTCGTGCGACGATCATGTCAACATGATCAAGGTGATGAAGCACTTCTTTAGTTAACGGTCGTGGCAACAGGGCGCGATGTGACTGATTCCCGTCGCTGATGTGGGACTAGGTATAAACACAAGATCATTCATGGTAAGTTATCTGCAAGTTGAGGGACTGAGTAAGGCTTTTGGCGTGGATGTGCTCTTCGAGGACTTGACCTTTGGTGTCGCCGAGGGTGAGAAAATCGGCCTGATCGCCAAGAACGGCACAGGCAAGTCTACCCTACTCGACATCCTGGCTGGCATCGCCTCGCAGGATAGCGGTACGGTCATCTACCGCAACAATCTGCGGGTGGGTTACCTGCCGCAGTTGCCTGACCTGGGCGGCGCCCACACCGTGCTTGATGCCTGCTTGCATGGCGACGATCCACGCTCGGCTGCAATCCATGACTATGAGGAGGCGCTGCGCACTGGCGACAACGAGGCCATGACGACGGCCATTCAGGCGATGGATGCCAGTGTCGCTTGGGACTATGAGGAGCGATTCAAGCAGATATTGACTCAACTCAAGATCACCGATTACAATCAGCCCGTCAAGGAACTGAGTGGCGGCCAGGTCAAGCGTGTGGCTCTAGCCCGCCTGCTCATCGACGAGCCGCAGATGCTCATTCTGGACGAGCCCACCAACCACCTGGACATCGACATGATCGAGTGGCTGGAGAACTACCTGCAGCGCAGCCGTGTGACCCTGCTGATGGTGACTCACGACCGCTATTTTTTGGACAACATCTGCAACCGCATCCTGGAGATGGATCAGCACAGCATCTTCTCCTACAGCGGCAACTATAACTATTATCTGGAAAAGCGCGCTGAACGCATCGAAGCCCAGAATGCCCAGGTGGAACGCGCCCGCAACCTGCTACGCACCGAACTGGACTGGATGCGCCGTCAGCCGCAAGCCCGCGCCCACAAGGCTCAGTACCGCATCGACGCGTTCTACGACCTGCAGGAGCGGGCCCAGCAGCGTCGCGACGATGCCGAGGTGGAATTGAACGTCAAGAGCGCCTATATCGGCAAGAAGATATTCACCGCCCATCACGTCAGCAAGCGCTTTGGCGACAAGGTGGTGCTCGACGATTTTAACTACACGTTTGCCCGTTACGAGAAGTTAGGCATCGTGGGCGACAATGGCGTGGGCAAGACTACGTTCATCAAACTGCTGCTGGACATCGTTAAGCCCGACAGCGGATACTTCGAGATAGGCGAAACGGTGAAATTTGCCCACTACAGCCAGGAGGGTATGCACTTTGACGAAGGCAAGCGCGTGATCGACGCGGTGCGCGATGTGGCAGAGTACATCTACTTCGACGAGAAGCATCACTACACGGCTATGGCCTGGCTGAACCACTTCCTGTTTACACCACAAGACCAGCAGAAGTTCATCGCCAAGTTGAGCGGTGGTGAGCGACGTCGCTTGTATCTGGCCATGGTGCTGATGACCAAGCCTAACTTCCTTATCCTGGACGAGCCGACCAACGATCTGGACATCTCTACGCTCGAGATCCTCGAGGAGTATCTGACGCAATTCAACGGCTGTGTCATCATTGTGAGCCACGACCGATTCTTCATGGACCGTACGGTGGATCACACCTTTGTGTTTACAGGTAATGGCCACATCAAGGACTTTCCTGGCAATTACAGCGAATACCGCGCCTGGAAGCAGCGCCACGAGCAGGAAGCGGCACAGTTGGCCAAGGAGCAGGAGATCGCCAAGCCCAAGGAGAACACCTGGGCCAACCGGAGTGATCAAAAGAAATTGACCTACAAGGAACAACGAGAACTCGAACAACTCAATGCCGACCTTGAGGCCCTCAACAAGGAGAAAGCCGAACTGGATGCCCTGTTTGCCAGCGGCGAAACCCTAGACGACGTGGCCACTAAGGCCGCCCGTTACCAGGTGGTCAAAGACCTCCTAGATGAGAAGGAAATGCGCTGGTTGGAACTCTCCTCTTAGTTAGAAGTTAGGTGTTCACAGAAAAGAGGATGTACGGGCTGGTTGACTGCAATAACTTCTTTGTGTCCTGTGAGCGGGTGTTTGATCCACGGCTCAACGGGCGCAAGGTTGTTGTCCTCTCTAACAACGACGGGTGCGTCATCGCCCGCAGCAATGAGGCCAAAGCCGCGGGTATCCCCATGGGTTGCCCCGCGTTTAAGATCAAGGAACATACCGACCCGCGCCAGGTCGTGCAACTCTCGGCACGGCACATCCTGTATCGTGACTTGTCTAACCGCGTGATGAACATCCTGGGCCAAGAGGTTGAAAACGTGCAGCAATACTCTGTGGATGAGGCGTTTTTCCTTCTTCCCCACGAGGATGTCGAGACAAGCCACCGTGTGATGGCTGAGGTGGTGAAGAAGGTCCGGCAGTATGTGGGCATCCCGGTGAGCATCGGCTTCGCGCCGACTCGCACCCTGGCCAAGATTGCCAACCACATCGCCAAGAAGGACCACCGCATCACCGACGGCGTGTATTGGCTCGTGCGTCCTGAGGCCATCGATATCATTTTGAGGCGCACCGCCATCGAGGACGTCTGGGGCATCGGGCGCCGGCTTGCTGCCTCGCTCAAGAGCAAGGGCATCATCACGGCGGCCGACTTTGTGAAAATGCCGTCATCGCTGGTGCGTTCGCAATACTCGGTGACGCTCGAGCGCACCCAGCGCGAACTCATGGGACACGACTGCCAGATTGCCAATCCGGTGACCATTGCCCACAAGACCATCATGACGTCACGCACATTCGGCAAGGTGTTGACCAACCGTGATGAGATTGCCGATGCTATCGTTAGTTTTGCCGAGCGCACAGCACGCCAACTGCGTGACGAGGGCAGCGTGGCTGGTAGTGTGATGACCTATGTGCGGGGAGACCACTTCCGTGAGGACCTGCCCTTCTACTCCAACTCCTGCCAGTTGCAACTCGCTACGCCCACAAGCGACACGATGACCATTGTCAGGCAGGCCCTGGTCGCGTTTAACAACATCTGGCGAGACGGCTTCGGCTACCGCAAGGCTGGAGTGATGGCGCTCGACATACAGCATGGTGGCGCTATACAACTCAACGTGTTTGACCCCGAGGATCATGGCAAACTGCGGCGCCTGATGACCAGCATCGACGGCATCAACAACCTGTATGGCCGGCGTTCGGTGAAACTGGCCCCAGGCCTGCAGCGCGGCGAGTGGGCGCCCAACCAGAACCACTTCCAGCCCCTGAGCAAGACCCTCCACTTCTACACCGGCATGATCCATCCCTACCCCGCCCAAGATGCCTCAGTGACGCGAGGATGTGATGAGGAGGAAAATGCCGATACAGCCGACAATCTGTTCTCGTGACGTATATCAAACAACTGAATACTCTGAAAAATCTGATTAATTGTCACGAGTCGTGGCAGTTCAGATGGTTCAGAGTATTCAGTTGTTGACTATTCCTGGTTGTGGGAAATTGGGGTCAGTTCTTGAGGGAGTATGTGATGGTGGTGACCACGCGCACCTTTTTGATCCAGGGTGTGTACTCGTCGCGGTTCTCGATGGAGAATTGGCCTTGATCGGCGCTCACGATCTTGTTGAGTTTGCTGTGGGAGTTCTTGGCAAACTGCTCGGCAGTGACCTGAGCGTTCTCGATAGCCTCTTGCATCATCTTGGGCTTCATCTCCTTGAAGGCAACAAACTCATACTGAATCTGGTTGTCATAACTGTCGCCAGTGATGGCCACGCCCTCCTTGAGCAGGTCACCCTGCTTGGCAATCAGTTGGCGCACCAGATCCACATTTTTGCTCGTCACGGTAAGGACCGAAGTCACGATGTAGCGGTAGGCCCTGTTGCCCGAGTCATATTCGCGAGCGGTTAAGTCCACAACCTGTGGGGCATTGAGGCTGATCTCATCTTCCTTGACGCCTCCCTTGAGAAGGAACGCCTTGATCTTGGCCTGTGTGGCACCGATGCGGTCATACAGACCAGGCAGGTCGTTGCCAACTTCCTTGGAGACGATGGGCCACGTCACTTTGTCGGCAGGCACTTCCTGCTCGGCAAGTCCCTTGACACTGACCTTGCGGTCCTTTCCTGCGAAATCATCAATACCAGCCTTGATGAACCAGCCCAACGAAAACACGCTCAGTGCGATGAGGGCTGCCGAAATAATCATTTTCTCTTTCATAATAGTGTCATGTGTTGAATTGAAACTTTAATCGCAAAGATAACTGCAAAATGCGGGCCATATTGTGCAAAATTGGCAAAAAATTTCACTCAATAGGAAAAAATATGCCGAAAAACGCCTACCTGACCTGCTCGGCAAGGGCTTCGGCACAGCGCTCGCCATCGATGGCGCTCGAAACGATGCCACCAGCATATCCGGCGCCCTCACCGCAGGGATAGAGTCCCTTGAGTGTGATGTGGTGTAGCAAGGCGCTGTCGCGAGGGATGCGCAGGGGGGACGATGTGCGGGTTTCTACACCGATGACGATGGCATCGTTGGTGAGGAAACCGCGGGCATTCTTGCCAAATGTCTTGAATCCGTTGCGCAATCGGTTGGCCACAAAGTGCGGCATCCACAAGTCTAAGCGAGAGGGCTGCACTCCAGGCAGATAGGACGATGGCGGAATGTTGCGTGATGGCTTACCATCGACAAAGTCCTTCATGCGCTGTGCTCCGGCAATCAGGGTGTTGCCTGCCTCGGCATAGGCACGCCGTTCCATATCCTGCTGGAAGCGCATCATCGCCAGCGCGCCATATTTCTTGTACTCATCGGGCAAATCGTCGGGATGCAGTTCGACGACCATGCCAGAGTTGGCCCAATGCGAGCCGCGATTGCTAGGAGACATGCCGTTGACCACCAAACCGTCAGGCTCGCTGACAGCGGGCACTACAAAACCGCCAGGGCACATGCAGAATGAATATACACCACGATGGTCCACTTGGGTCACAAAATTATACTCGGCTGCCGGCAAGTAATCGCCTCGCCCCAGCACGCTGTGATATTGTATCTGGTCGATGATGCGCTGCGGATGCTCTAGGCGAACGCCCACTGCTATGCCTTTGGCCTCGACAGCGATATCGCTGTCATATAACATCTGATAGACGTCGCGGGCAGAGTGGCCTGTAGCCAGAATCACCGGGCCAGCAAATGACTCGCCTGTTACGGTTTCAACGCCGGTCACCTGATCCTTGTCCACGAGCAGTCGCGTGACACGGGTCTCAAAGTGGACTTCTCCGCCGCAACGCAGGATGGTCTCTCGCATCGCCTTGATGACGCCAGGCAGTTTGTCGCTGCCGATGTGGGGGTGGGCATCGATGAGGATGTCCTCGCGAGCGCCGTGCTGAACAAAGATACCTAAAATGCGGTCAACCGAACCACGCTTTTTGCTGCGGGTGTAGAGTTTACCATCGCTATAGGCTCCTGCCCCGCCCTCGCCATAGCAGTAGTTACTCTCGGGATTGACGACGCCTTCGCGCTGGATGCGTGAGGCATCGATGCGGCGGTCCATGACGTTCTTGCCTCGTTCCAGCACGATAGGCTTAATGCCCAACTCGATAAGGCGTAGAGCCGCAAACAGCCCGCCAGGACCCATGCCCACCACAATAGCCTGGCGCTTGCCATCCACCGGCTTATACTCGATGGGCGGCACCAGATAGTCCTGGGTCATGGGCTCGTCGATATAGACGCGCACCTTGAGGTTGACCACCACATTGCGCTGCCGTGCATCGATCGAGCGTTTCAATACTCTGATGCCCTGAATGCGTTCTGCAGGGATATCGTTGTGACGGGTCAGATGCTGTGCTATCTCGCTGCTGCTCGCTGCTGTGCGAGGATTGACGCGTAATTGCAGTTCTTGAATCATGCTATATAATAAGAAGTATTTTGTGGCACAAAGTTACATCAATTTTCATGTATTTTCATTAATTTTGCGTCTCAATTTATTATGCAGATCGTAATGACAGATATGACAAGAATATGTGGCGTGCTTTTTGACCTCGATGGCGTCCTGCTCAACAGCGAGGGGCTGTACAGTGTCTTCTGGGGCAAGATGGACGAAATATATCCCACAGGCGTTGACAATTTTGCGAGTTTTATCAAGGGGTTTCACCTCACGAGGATACTAGGCTATTTTGACAATGATGAAGTGCGCCGGCAGGTGCTTGACAGGCTACTGGCTTTTGAGCGCGAAATGCGTTTTGAGTTTTTTCCTGGAGCCTTGGACTTTGTCAGAATGTTGCGCGAGGCTGGCATCCCTATGGCAATCGTGACGTCTAGCGACAAGAAGAAGATGGCCTCACTCTACGGGCAGTACCCTGAGTTTCCCGCGCTGTTTGACTACATCATCACGGGCGACATGGTGGGAAAGGCCAAGCCCGACCCGGAGTGTTTCCTGACCGGAGCAAAACAGTTGGGTATCGATATCAAAGACTGTATCGTGTTTGAGGACTCCCGCAATGGCTTGATTGCGGGTCGCGAATCTGGTGCGAGAGTCATTGGCGTGGCCACAACCCTAGCCGCTGATGTTGTCGGTCCGCTGTGCGACATGACGATAGGTCAGGTCAGTCAACTGACCGTCGAACAGATGCTCCAATGCCCGCGTCGAGGCTAGTCTGCTAGATGCTGCGAGCGTTATACACAGGTGCCGATTTGACGTGTCGTCTCAAGGGATAAAAGGTGCTAAAGGTAAACATTTTTTTTCTTGCGATAAATCTTTGCTCGATTCCAAAAAACGTTGTACTTTTGTCACACCGATGAAAACCGAGCCCAAAATAGATGTAAATGCCGATATCGCAGATCCCGTTGTGCGTGGGTTCAGCGACTATCTCGACGCTCATGATATGCGGAAAACGCCTGAGCGTTACGCTATCCTGAATCACATCATGGGCATCAATGGCCATTTCACGATCGAAGAGTTGCAGCAGTTGATCGAAGGCGACGGCTTCCGCGTCAGCCGCTCTACCGTTTATAACACGGTGGAGTTGCTTATTCAAGCCAAAATCGTGCGACGGCATGTGTTTGAAGGGATGGTGGCGCAATATGAGCGCATCACGCTCCCCCACACTCACTTGATCTGCACCAGTTGCGGCAAAGTTAAGGAGGTGCGCGATCCCAACTTTGCGGCATTTATGAACGCTAGGCGCTTCAATGCCTTCAATGCAGACCATTATAGCCTGTATGTGTACGGCACTTGCAGCACTTGCGCCCGCAAGTCCAAGCGCATAAGGCAGTCATCGGATAGACGAGACAAGAAACTCAAATAATTCTTATAAAAAACCTAATTTAACACTTTTAAAACCGTTAATTAATTATGGCTAAAGTTAAACCGTTCCGTGGCGTAAGACCGCCGAAAGAGTATGTAGAGAAAGTGGCTTCCAAGCCCTATGATGTCCTCTCAAGCGAAGAGGCTCGTGCCGAGGCTGGCGACAACGAGATGTCTCTGTATCACATCATTAAGCCCGAAATCGACTTTGAACCCGGCACAGGCGAACACGAGCCCAAGGTCTATGACAAGGCTGTTGAGAACTTCAAGAAGTTCCAGGACAAGGGCTGGCTGGTTCAAGATGACCAGGATTGCTACTACATCTATGCTCAGACCATGGATGGCCGCACCCAGTATGGCTTCGTCGTAGGCGCCAGCGTTGAGGACTACCTCACAGGCCGTATCAAGAAGCACGAACTCACCCGCCGTGAGAAAGAAGCCGACCGCATGCACCACATCGAGATCAACAATGCCAACATCGAGCCGGTATTCCTGGCATTCCCCGACAATAACACGCTCGAGGACATCATCGACCGCACCGCTCAGACCACTCCCGAGTATGACTTCGTGAGCGAGGACGGCATTGGTCACACGTTGTGGGTGATCAGGGACAAAGAAACCATCGAGACCATCACCAAGGAGTTCGGTGAGATTCCTTATCTCTATATCGCTGATGGTCATCACCGCACGGCTGCTGCTGCCCATGTGGGTGAAGAGAAAGCCAAGGCTGACCCCAACCACAATGGCACCGAAGAGTACAACTACCTGCTGGCAGTATGCTTCCCGCAGTCACACCTCAAGGTGATGGACTACAACCGCGTGGTTGTTGACCTGAACGGCAACACCGAGGAGCAGTTCCTCGAGAAGCTGGCTGACAAATTCATCGTCGAGGACAAGGGCACCGATATCTACAAACCTGCCAAGTTGCACAACTTCTCGTTGTATCTGGGTGGCAAGTGGTACTCACTGACCGCCAAGGAAGGCACCTATGACGACAACGATCCCATCGGCGTGCTTGACGTGACCATCAGCAGTGACTACATCCTGCGCGACATCCTGGGCATCACCGACCTGCGCACCGATAAGCGCATCGACTTTGTCGGTGGTATCCGTGGCCTGGGTGAGTTGAAGCGGCGTGTCGACAGCGGTGAGATGAAGATGGCGCTGGCTCTCTATCCCGTAACCATGAAGCAGATCATCGACATCGCCGACAGTGGCAAGATCATGCCTCCCAAGGCTACCTGGTTTGAGCCCAAGTTGCGTTCTGGCCTGATTATCCACAAACTGGATTAATCATTCAGGATTAAACACTAAATAATGCTTAAAAAGCGTTGTCGAGACAATCGACGGCGCTTTTTTTCGTTTTTTTATTTACAAACCCACATTATTAAAGAAAAAAACACTAAATTTGTAGGTTAAAAGATAAAACAAAAAATTAATCACTATATAAAGAGACATAACTATATGAAATTCAACGTCCAAAGTAAATTATTGCTCTCTCGTCTGAATGCAGTGAGCAAAGTGGTGAGCAACAAGAACGCTTATGCGATCCTTGACAACTTCCTGTTTGAACTGCAGAGCGACCGCTTGGTTGTTACTGGCAGCGACATGGAGACCCGTCTGACGACCAATATCGAGGTCCAGAACGTGGAAGGAGCCGGTAAATTTGCCCTTGATGTGAAGCGTACCATCAATTCGCTCAAGGAACTTCCCGACACTGCCTTAACCTTTGAAATCAACGATGAGACCATGGCCGTCAAGGTGACCTATATCAATGGTTACTATGATGCCGTGGCACTCAATGGCGACGAGTTTCCCGAGAAGGCGGCCAATGCCAATGACGTGAAGCAGTTTGCGCTTCCCGCCAAGAGCATCGCTGCAGGAATCGGTCACACCTTGTTTGCCGTCGGCAACGATGACATGCATCCGCAGTTCACGGGTATCTATTGGGATATTAAGCCTGACATGATTGTGTATGTTGCAAGCGACTCTCACAAACTCGTCCGCTACCGCCAGACCAATGTGACCCCCAACTTCGAGCGTTCGTTCATTCTGCCCGCCAAGCCCGCATCCATTCTAGCCAATATCATCGACCGCAACAGTGACGAGAATATCAGTATCACTGTGGATGAGAGCAGCGCCACATTTGAGAACGCCGACTATCAGTTGTCGTGCCGTTTCATCAATGGACGTTATCCCAACTACAACTCGGTGATACCGGAAGACAACCCCTACACGATGGCCGTTGACCGTATGACACTGCTCAATGCGGTAAGGCGCGTTGCCGTGTTTGCCAACGTAGGCGGTCTGGTGCGTCTCGACCTCAAGCCTACTGAAGTCGTGCTTACCGCACAGGATGTAGATCACTCTACCGCTGCCGAGGAAACAATTTCGTGCGAATATAATGGCGAACCGATGAATATTGGCTTCAAGAGCGCTGATGTCATCGACGTGGTTAATAATATCGACAGCGAGGGCGTGTTCCTGAAACTGCTCGACCCCGCACGCGCTGGTGTGTTTGTGCCCAGTGAGCAGAACCCAGGCGAGGATCTGATCGTCCTGCAAATGCCCATGATGATTTAATCCAATCATTAAATCAGTGTCATAATGGAACTGAACCTGAAACGACCGCTGGTTGTCTTTGACTTGGAATCGACGGGCCTCAACATCACCGAGGACCGGATTATCGAGTTGTCCTATGTCAAAGTCTACCCCGATGGTCATGAGGAGCGCAAAACCTACCGCTTTAACCCCGAGAAAGTGATTCCCCAGCAAGCCATCGATGTGCATCACATCACCAATGAAATGCTTGTCGGCGAGCCCACCTTCAAGGAGCGTGCTCACGATATCGCGCGAGTGTTTGAGGGTAGTGACTTGGCAGGCTTTAACAGCAACCATTTTGATATCCCCTTGTTGGCACAGGAGATGAGCAAGGCCGGTGTGAACTTCGATCCCAGCCAGCATCGTTTTATCGATGTGCAGACCATCTACCACAAGCGTGAAAAGCGTGACCTTGAGGCCGCCTGCTTGTTCTATTGCGGCCATCCGATGCAGAACCATCATTCTGCTGCCGATGATGCCGAAACCACCCTTGAGGTGCTGAAGGCTCAATTGGACCACTATGCCGATGATGCGGAGCCTTTGGTTAACGATGTGGAATATCTGTCTCAATATTCCAGCCACAACCGAAACGTGGATCTGGCGGGCCGTATCATCTACAATGAGAAGAAAGAGCCTGTGTTTAATTTCGGCAAGCACAAGGGCAAAACGGTCGAGGATGTATTCACAAAACTCGATTTTGGCTACTATGACTGGATGATGAAGAGCGATTTTGCTGAAAACACCAAGCAAGTCATCACCAAACTCTACATCCAGTACAAGAAGAAGTAATCATCATCCATATTCAGACACTAACTATGCTGAAAGGCAAGCACATCATATTGGGAATCACAGGCGGTATCGCGGCCTATAAGTGTGCCACACTTACCCGCCTGCTTGTCAAGGCAGGCGCCGAGGTGCAAGTCATCATGACACCCAATGCTAAGCAGTTTATCCAGCCGCTGACATTGTCAACATTGAGCGGTAAACCCGTCATCAGCGAATTCTTTACCGCCAATACCGGACAATGGAATAGCCATGTGGACCTGGGACTGTGGGCCGATGCACTCATCATCGCGCCAGCCACAGCCTCGACAATAGGCAAGATGGCTAATGGCGTGGCCGACAATATGCTGGTAACGACTTACCTGTCGGCTAAGGCTCCCGTGTTTGTCGCTCCGGCCATGGATTTGGATATGATGCGCCATCCGAGCACGGTGCGCAATCTGGACCTGTTGCGCCGTTATGGCAACCATATCATTGAACCAGCCGAGGGCGAACTCGCCAGTCACCTCATCGGCAAGGGTCGTATGGAGGAGCCTGAGAATATCGTCAAAGCCCTTGAACGGTTTTTCTCTCAAGGCCAAGACTTGTTAGGCAAGCGGGTGTTGATCACGGCAGGTCCCACGATCGAGAAGATCGATCCCGTGCGATACATCAGCAATTTCTCGTCGGGGAAAATGGGCTTTGCGCTTGCACAGGAGTGTGCCGGTCGCGGAGCGCAAGTGACACTTGTTGCGGGCCCTGTCGCATTAGACACACCCCACCCCGCCATCAATCGGATTGATGTCACCACCGCTATCGAGATGCATGATGCGGTGATGGAAGCGCTACCCCAGAGCAATGCCGTCATCCTGTGTGCCGCCGTTGCCGATTACCGTGTGGAAAATGTCGCTGAAAAGAAGATCAAGCGCGAAAAGGATGCCGCTCCCGTGATTCATCTCACCGCTAACCCCGATATCGCTCGCGCCGTCGGACAGGCCAAGCATCCGGATCAGGTGACTGTAGGCTTCGCTTTGGAAACCGATAATGAGCAGGCCAATGCTCAAGGCAAGTTGGAACGCAAAAACCTGAATTTTATAGTTATGAACTCTCTGCGTGACAAAAATGCCGGATTCCAGGTTGATACCAACAAGGTGACGATTTTTACTGACCAGGGCGAGGTAATCGAGGGCCAATGCAAATCCAAGCGTGATGTCGCTCACGACATTGTAGATGTTTTACACCAGTATCTGACGAAAAAATGAAAAAGACCATTTTGCTATTGCTCGTTGCCCTGATGAGCGTGTTCACTATCAAGGCCGATGATGAAGCGACTGAGTTGAATTGCGAGGTGGAGGTTAATAGTGATAAAATCTCTAACGCCAGCAAGGACGTGTTCAATGAACTCAAACAATCGATCACTGACTATATGAACACGACCAAATGGACCAACGCCATCTTCGGCACTAACGAGAAGATAAACTGTAAACTATTGCTGACCCTGAGTTCGTGGGATAACAGCACGGGTGCCATGCAAGGTGACCTGCAGATACAGTCCCAGAGGCCTGTCTTCAATAGTTCTTATACTACTGCTATCATCAACTTCCGTGATCCAAAGGTCAATTTCAATTTCGAGACAGGGCAGACACTAGTCTTCTCGGAGATGGAAATGGAAGACAATCTGACAGCGATTCTCAATTTCTGGGCATATATGATTCTGGCCATGGATTTTGACACATTTGAACTGAACGGTGGCGATCCCTACTATGAGCGGGCTGCGCAGGTTGTACGACTAGCGCAGAGCAGTGGCGAGACCGGATGGAAAGCCTTTGAGGACAATAACAACCGCAGTGCTGTTTTAAGCGCGTTTACCGATAAAGCGACGGCCCCCATCCGCCAGATGTTGTATGACTACCATCGTATGGGACTGGATCAGATGGTGGTCACTGTGGACAAAGGACGCTCTACTATAACCCATACGCTGGAGAATCTGGCTAAGATTTATGAAGTGGCGCCCATGTCGGTGTGCTTGGCCATGTTCAAAGATGCTAAACTTGACGAATTGATCAATATCTACAGCAAGGCCAACATGACCGAGAAGGAGTCGGTATATGAAATGCTGTATCAGGTTTATCCGAGCGAAACTAACCGCTTGAGTAAGATTAAAGAGACCAGCAATTAATTGCCGGCGTGTGTAATGATCAAGCAACTGCACATCTCTAATTATGCGCTTATCGACCGACTCGATATTGAGTTTGCCGATGGCTTGACGATTATCACAGGTGAGACAGGTGCGGGCAAGTCCATCATACTGGGCGCCCTATCTCTCATCCTTGGCGAGAGAGCCGACCTAAAGGCAATCCGTGATGCTGATTCCAAGACGATAGTCGAGGCAACGTTTGATATCGCCGGCTATGGTCTGGAGCCATTTTTTAAGGAATATGACATCGACTGGGATGAGCATGAGTGCATCGTCAGGCGCGAACTCTCTCCTAGTGGCCGATCGCGTGCTTTTGTCAATGACACCCCTGTTGCTTTGGCGGCGTTGCGTGAATTGGTAACGCGTCTGCTGGATATTCACTCCCAGCACAACAATATGCTGCTGTCGAATCCTCAGTTCCAACTGTCGATCCTTGATAGTATCGCTGGGAATGCTGATCTTTTAGGCAACTATCATAAGGCCTATGCCGAATATCGCGAAGCGGAACAACGGCTGGCCGAGACTGTGACTGCCATGGAGCGCCTCAAGCAGAACGAGGATTACATCCGGTTCCAACTGGACCAGTTACAAGCCATGCAGTTGCAGCCAGATGAGGATCAGCAATTAGAGGCACTCCAAGCGAGACTCAGCAATATTACATCCCTGAAAGAGGCCTTGTGGAGCGTTGAGAATGAACTCGACGGAGAGGAAAACGGCGTGCTTGCCCACCTCACGTCTGTCGTTCAGCGACTGGACGAGGCAGAGCGTTGCCTGACGGAAATATCGGGGATGTCCGACCGTGTCCGTTCATCGCTTATCGACTTAAAGGATATCGCTCAAGATGTGGGCAATATCATGGACACACTCAACGATGACCCGTCCGAGTTGGCGCGCGTCGATGAGCGATTGAGTAGCATTTATTCCTTGATGCGCAAACATAATGCCCAGAATGTCAATCAACTGATCGATATACAGCACGATTATGAGCGTCAACTGGGTGAAATAGACCATAACGATGAGATGCTTGAGCAATTGAAGTCGCAGGTTGAGGAGACATTCAAGGCCTCCACAGCAATTGCTGCCGACTTGTCGGCCAACCGCAGACAGGCTGCGACAAAGTTTGTCAAGGAATTGCTGTCACTGGCTTTGCCCCTAGGCATGAAGAATTTGGCCTTTGATGTTCAGTTGACTCCGGTGAAATTGAGCCGGTCTGGCGCCGATCATGTCGAGTTTATGATGGCCTTTAACAAGAATCAGCGCCTGATGCCTGTCAAGGAAACGGCATCAGGAGGAGAAATCTCACGTGTGATGCTTTGCATCAAGACGATCATAGCACGCCACATGCAGTTGCCAAGTATCATCTTTGACGAGGTGGATACCGGAGTTAGCGGTGATGTGGCAAACATGATTGGCGAGATGATGGCCGATATTGCCCGTGCCATTCAAGTGATCGCTATTACCCATCTGCCACAGGTTGCCGCCAATGGCGATCACCATCTGCGTGTGTATAAGACCGACAATGAACGTGAGACTTTGACCCACGTGGAGCAACTCTCGGACCAGGAGCATGTGATGGAAATCGCTCGCATGCTGAGTGGCAAGGACTTGAATCAGGCGGCAATCGAAAATGCTAAATCACTTATCAAACACAAAACACAATGATTGACAAGACCCAATACATCTATGGCATTCATGCCGTTCTTGAAGCGCTCGAGGCTGGTAAAGACATTGATAAAATCTTCCTGAGCAAGACACTCAACGAAGAGACATCCAAGGATATCAGCGCACGTGCCCGCCAACTGCGCGTGCCCGTGCAACGTGTCCCTGTCCAGAAGATTGACAGGATCACTCGCCGCAACCATCAGGGGGTGCTTGCCATGATGGCAGCCGTTACCTACTATCGCGTTGAGGACTTGATACCGCAATTGTTTGACCAAGGAGAAAATCCATTCCTTGTCGTGCTTGATGGCGTGACGGATGTTCGTAATTTTGGCGCAGTAGCCCGCACTTGCGAGTGCGCTGGCGTGAGTGCCATCGTCATTCCCGATAGGGACAGCGTGAGTGTTAATGCTGATGCGGTCAAGACCTCTGCTGGTGCTCTCAACTATCTGCCGGTATGCCGTGAGCATAATCTGGTCAATGCCGTGAAACTGTTGCGTGACAGCGGTTTTAAAATCGTTGGTACCAGCGACAAGAGCCAGATCAGTTACACACAGTCCGATTACACAGGTCCTGTTGCCATTGTGCTCGGTGCCGAGGACAAGGGTATCTCCCCCGAAATCATGAAGTTGTGCGACACTCAGGTGCTGATTCCTGAGTTTGGCCACATCAATTCTCTGAATGTGTCGGTAGCGGGTGGCATTATCATCTATGAGGTTGTGAGACAGCGACTCAACGACAACCAGGAAGTGAAATAAGCCCTAAATACTTGTCAGAGCCGCCATTTTTCGTTAATTTTGCAAGTTCAAACACTTAGACTATGATCAATCGAGTTTTAATACGAACCAAGGTTGTACAGAATCTGTACTCCTATATGCTTACTCGTCCCGAGCGCACGCTGGATAATGCGCTCAAGGACTTGAATGCCTGTCTTGACAAAACCTACGAGTTGTACCACTATTTGATGCGTTTGCCCATCGAGTTGACTCATATACAGGAGATGCGTCTGGATGAGGCCCGCAATAAATACATGCCCACCGAGGAAGAACTCAATCCCAACATGAAGTTTGTCAACAACCGCCTGGTGGCAGCCCTCGCTGCCAATGAGCAGTTGCAGCAGTTTGCCCAAGACCATGCGGTGACCTGGAATGACGATCCCATCTTTGAGCGGATGATGCTTGACAAGATTCTCAAGAGCGACCTGTATAATGACTATATGGCTGATGATGAGGATTCCATGATGGCAGATAGCCTATTGTGGCAGCAACTCATCAAGCAAGTGATTCTGCCCGACGAGAATATGCTCGACGCCATTGAGCAACGTTCACTGTTCTGGACCGAGGACGATATGGATCTGTTGGGGCAGTTTGTCTGCAAGACATTCCGTCGCATGGCCGATGATACCCATGACGAGGAAGTGATTCTGCCGATGTTCAAGGACGAGGAGGACAGCGATTTCGGCAAAGAATTGTTCAGCGCCACAGTCGTTCAGATGCCTGAAAACAATGCAATTATCGATGATTTGGTAATGAGTAGCCGTTGGGACAAGGATCGTATTGTGCTGATGGACCGCATCATCATGTGTACGGCTCTTGCCGAGTTGCGCACCTTTGATAAGATTCCTACGGCGGTTACCCTCAACGAGTATATTGAGTTGGCTAAGAACTTCAGCACCGCGGCAAGTGGCAAGTTTGTTAATGGCATCCTTAACAATGCCGTCAAGCAGTTGCGGACCGATGGCAAATTGCTCAAGCGGTGATAGTCTCGACATTTAATACATTATCTATTATATTAACAAAATTCAGAAATCATTATGCTTAATACAGTATTATTGCAAGCAGCCACTGGCGGAACTGGCGCCGGTTCAGGTTGGAGCAGCATGATTATGATTGTTGCGCTTATCGCAATCTTCTATTTCTTTATGATTGCTCCCCAGCAGAAAAAACAGAAGAAGATCAATGCCTTCCGTAATAGTCTCAAGTCTGGTGACAAGGTTATGACCGCTGGTGGTATCTATGGCCGCATCCGCGACATCAAGGACAATGCAGTGATTCTGGAGATCGCCGATGGCGTACGCATCAAGATTGACAAGAACTCAATCTATCAGTCGATGCAGGACGTTACCGAGTCGCCTGCTAACAAATAATTCAGATAGATCAGAATCGCTAGCCGGACAATGAGACTTTGGGACAAAATCAGGGAACGTATCGACGAATCACCTCGCTTGAGGTCGATTCTGCTATACCTCGGGTTTGTCATCATATCTGCGGTATTCTGGGGGTTTCTCACGTTTAACAGCGATGTGAAACTGGATATTGAGGTACCTGTCAAGATCAGTATGCCCAACAATGTGCATCTGCTGTCAAAGGTGCCTGATACCCTTACCGTTACTGTTACAGACCATGGTTACCGGTTTTTCTCATATCTCTTTCACAAGACGCCCACGTTGACGCTTCGCTTCACCGACTATAATGACGGCAATGGCTATTTCAAGGTGGATCAGAGCCACTTGAAGAAGGCGATAGCACCCTTGCTCAACAAGCATGCCAACATTGTGAGCGTGTTGCCCGAGTCGATCAACATCAGGTTTACCGATCTGCCTGGAAAGAAAGTCCCGGTACGTACCGATATTGTGGTCGAACCTCGAGAGGACTATACGCAGTTTGGCGCATTGATTCAGAGCCAAGACTCAGTGTTGGTGTTCAGTGACGCTAAGACGCTGAACGAGATTAACGAGGTGTACACCTATCATGTTGAGGAACTGGAACTTACCGATACCTTGCGCAGAAAAGTCACTATTGCGCCCATCAATGGCGCTGTAGTCGAGCCGAGGGTAATCGATATCATGGTCCCGGTCGAGAAACTGAAGCCGCAGTCACGCACCGTCAAGATTGTCGTGCGGAACGCTCCTGCGGGGGTTAAGATGCTGCTGTTCCCGAGCGACGTTGAGGTCACTTACCGCTCCCCGGCCAGCAAGGTCAAGGATGAAGCGGGCATTACCGCTGTGGTGGATTTTAATTCGCTGGATTTGTCGTCGACCAGCAACAAGGTGAAAGTGATGATCGGTGAAGTGCCGGCAGCCTATCAGGATGTGAAATTCTCTCACGATAGCGTGGAGTACATTATCGAGAAGCATTAGTCAAGAGATGAAGTTAATCGCGATAACCGGTGGCATAGGCAGCGGCAAGAGCGTTGTCTCTCGCATGCTTCAGGTGATGGGCTATGAGGTCTATGATTGTGATAGCAGGGCCAAGCGCCTGATGAATGAGGATGCTCTGGTGCGTGATCAGATCGTTAGCGCTTTCGGTACCGAGTCATATTGCGCTGATGGCTCATTAAATAAAAGTTATCTGGGCTCGGTTGCTTTTACCGACGAGCAATCGCTATCGAGGCTCAATGCGATTGTCCATCCTGCAACGGCGAGAGATATCGTGCAATGGGCTGAGCAGCAGGCTGCTAGTGGTGCTGATGCCGCATTTGTCGAGACGGCGCTGCTGAGAACGGCCCGACTAGACCGACTGGTGGATCATGTGTGGCATGTTACCGCTCCGGCCCTCGTGAGGATTGACAGAGTAAGGGTACGCAGTGGCCTTACGGCACAGCAAGTGCGTGACCGCATGGCTGCCCAAAGTCTTGAGGAGGCATTGGCTCCTGGCGAGTGTGCTATCGTCAATGATGATAAGTCGGCAGTGATGCCTCAAGTCGCTGATTTGCTGGCAAAACTTAAATAATCACAAGAGAATAATACACTTTAAATAATTATTATCAATCAATTATGCTGAAGAAAATTTTATCCATTTCGGGTCGTTCTGGACTGTATAAACTAGTGTCGTATGGTAAGAATATGCTTCTGGTTGAAGGCTTGAGTGATCACAAGCGTTTTCCCGTCCACACCCGTGACCGAGTGATGTCGCTTGGTGACATTTCCATTTTCACCAATGCTGACGATGTGCCACTGTCACAGGTATTTGACAATATTTCAAAGAAGTTTGACAACCAAGCGCTCGATGTCAAGGCCTATAGCACTCCCCAGCAGTATCATGAGTTGATGGACGCAGTGCTTGCCGACTGGGATCAGGAGCGTGTTCACAACAGCGATATCAAGAAGATCATCTCGTGGTATAACATTCTGGTAGGCGCCGGTATCACCGACTTCACCACTAAGGAGGAAGAAGCGCAGGAGCCCACCGAGGAGAATAACGACTAAACATCCCATTTCCCCTCTTATTAAATGACTCAATACGGTACAAAGATACTTTATCTGGCAGCGGCTATTCTCTTGTCGCTGCCAGTGGTATCGTGCCGTAGCACCAGCAGCGCGACCCACACCTATCGTCCCTACCATGAGCGCCGCAATCGCGGTGGCTCTACGGCTGACGATGGCGGCAATGCACCCTCATCGGTGACGGATAAGAAGAAGCCCATTGCACAATCGGGCCATGGACTGGTGAGCGATGAGTGGGCACGGCTGGATATCAAGTTGGGCCGGAAGGATAATAAAGACCTCTATCATGAGTTGAAGCGATGGCTGGGGACTCCCTATGTGTATGCTGCCCACACTTGTGGCGAAGGCACCGATTGCTCGGGCTTGGTGATGGAGGTGTTTCTGAAAGTCTATCATATCAAGGTCCACCGTAACTCTGCCAAAATGCTGGAAGAAAACTGCCGCATCATTGACTTGGACGACTTGCGAGAGGGCGACCTCGTCTTTTTCTGTACCAATGGTGACGGCCGCGTTTCTCATGTGGGCATTTACCTCAAGGACAATAAGTTTGTCCACGCGTCCTCGTCCCGCGGGGTGGCTGTCGATGATTTGCGGCAGAACTATTATGCCACCCATTTCTATGCAGCAGCCCGTGTAACCACCTCTCCCATGTGATCACACACTTTACCCCTTCTGCAATTTTTGGGGGCAATATATAGAAGCCCAGCCCAAACCCTGCGGGGCTAATGCGAATTACGCGAATTAAACTCATTGAATGCGAATTTTAAATATAAATTCGTGATATTCATCTGATTAGCGAAATTCGCATAAAAAAAAACGTTTCAGGATCAACTGCTATATCGTTTCTTTTTTTTGCGCGTGCGTGCGTTTCAGAGTTTGATATGTCGCCAGACGCATCGTGGCACCCTGCGCCACAATGCCGTGAGGATGCGGTATTTCCAGTCGATAACGACAATGTGACGGCGATGCTCGATAGCGTCTACGATATGCCGGGCCACGGTGTCGGGTTTCAGCATCATGGGGTATCTGAAGTCTCCGCTCAGCAGATCGGTATTGACAAAGCCGGGTCGGATATCCGTGAAATAAATATTCAGGCCGCGTGCGTTGGATTGCTGCTCAAGCGCTTGCAGATAGTTGCTCTGCAGGGCCTTGGTGGCAGAATAGGAGGGTGCGGGACCGAGCCCCTTGGTGCCTGCGATGGAGGTGATGGCGGCAATATGCCCTTCACGGCCACTTTCGGCAAAATACCGATATGCCTCCCCGATCATACGTGCATACCCCATCGCATTGGTGTTTACCGTATTGAGTTCTATTTCAGGCGTGAGTTCCCGATTCTGTTTCCCGACGCCTGAGGAGTACACGAGGGTGTCCATTCCGCCCAACTCATCGATGAGGGCCCGCAAGCGTTGGGGCGCGTCATCGCTGGTCACATCGATGGCGGCTGTCACTACCCTATCCGAGGCTTCCTGTTGAATGGCCCGTAGCCGATCTTCGCGGCGTGCTGCGATTCCCAGCCGGTGCCCCTTGCTCAATAGCAGCCGAGCCACTTCCTGACCGATTCCCGATGATGCGCCGATGATAACTATATTCTTCTTCATCTTCACTATTGTGCGTTAACTGAACAGGTCGATCTGCTGTCGCACGCTCTCTTCGTGGATGGCCTGCATGACGCGCTGGGTGAATTCGACCGGCAGATCCAGACTGCTCCCCTCGTCGATGCGAGCCTTGATCATGTCGTGATAGCGCGTGGGTTGCACCACCCGCATGTTGTGAGCCTTCTTGAAGCGTCCTATCTGGCGCGCAACGCTCATGCGTCGGGCCAGCACGGCAAGCAGTTCGTGGTCACAATCGTCGATCTGCTGGCGCAATAGGGCCAATTCATCGTCCAGCAGGGTCCCTGAGCGCACCACCAGCCGCTCGAGGATGGACTTGAGTTGCTGGGGTGTAACCTGCTGGGCACTATCGCTCAGCGCTTGATCGGGATGACAGTGACTCTCAATCATCAGGCCGTCAAAACCCATGTCCAGCGCCTGCTGAGCCAGTGGCTCGACATACTCCCGCTTGCCGCCGATGTGAGACGGGTCACAGAGGATCGTCATGCCCGGTGCGTGGCGGCGCAGTTCAAAGGGGATGTGCCATTGCGGGTCGTTGCGATAGAGGTGTTCGCCAGCCGAACTGAAGCCGCGGTGCACGGCTCCTAGGCGGTGGATGCCCGCGCCCAGTATGCGTTGCAGCGCTCCCAGCCACAGGTCCAGGTCAGGGTTGACCGGATTCTTGACCAGCACCGTCACCTCATCATGGCCGCGCAGCGCGTCGGCGATGTCTTGCATCGCAAAGGGGTTGGCGCTCGTCCTGGCACCCACCCACAGGATGCTGATGCCAGCATCCAGGGCGGCATGCACGTGCTCGACGGTAGCCACTTCGGTGGCCAGCGACATGCCCGTCTCTCGCCCTGCACGGAGCAGCCACGGTAGGCCTCGGTCTCCCACCCCCTCAAATCCGCCAGGCATCGTGCGCGGTTTCCAGATGCCGGCCCTAAACACTTTGATGCCTATTTCGCTCAGTTGGCGGGCGGCCTCCAGGGTCTGCTGCTCGCTCTCGGCGCTGCATGGCCCAGCAACAATCAGGGGCGCGCCGAGCGGCACGCCAGGCCATGTCAATGGACCGATGTCCTGTAACGAGCGGCTACCCATCAGCAGGCCTTGAAACTCATGTCCAGCGACTTGACGGAGTGTGTGAGGGCTCCCACCGAGATGTAGTCCACGCCACACTCGCCATAGGCCCGCAGCGTGTCGATGGTAATGCCGCCGCTCGACTCGGTCTCTATCCTGCCGGCAATCAGTTCCACCGCCTTGCGGGTGTTCTCGATGCTGAAGTTGTCGAGCATCACGCGGTCCACGCCGCCATGGTCCAGCACCTGCTGCAACTCGTCCAGGTTGCGCACCTCGATCTCTATCTTCAGGCTCTTGCCGTTGTCCTTGCACCACTGGCGCGCCTTGTCGATCGCGGGCACGATACCGCCAGCAAAGTCCACATGGTTGTCCTTGAGCAGGATCATGTCAAACAGGCCGATGCGGTGGTTGCACCCGCCGCCGATCTTCACAGCCTCCTTTTCCAGCATGCGCATGCCCGGAGTCGTCTTGCGTGTGTCCAGCACGCGCGTCTTCAGGCCCTCAAGGCACTTGGCATAGCGAGCCGTGGTGGTCGCCACACCGCTCATGCGCTGCATGATGTTGAGCATCAAGCGCTCGGTCTGCAGCAGCGAGCGCACCCTGCCCGTCACCACAAAGGCCACATCGCCCGGCACCACGTGGGCGCCGTCGCCGATCATCACCTCCATGCGCAACTCGGGGTCAAATTTCTCAAACACGCGTCGCGCGATCTCCACACCAGCCAGGATGCCCTCTTCCTTGACGATCAGCCTCTGGCGTCCCATCTCGTCGGCAGGGATGCAGCACAGCGTGGTCGCGTCACCGTCGCCGATGTCCTCGGCCAGCGACAGGTCGATCAACTCATCGATCAGTTCTTCTCTCGTCTTCATGAGATATCCGTTTTTTTTATTTTATTTAGCGATTTCCGACCACAAAGTTAGGGAGATTTCGGCGGATTTGCTAATTTTGTGCCAATAATCATCAAAACGGTGACCCAAAACAATCAATAACAACAACAGCAGCAATGAAGATTACCCTCGCCGTCATCGGCAAGACCGAGGCAGGCTACGTCCGCCAGGGCATCGACGACTACGTCAAGCGGCTGCAGCACTATGTGCCCTTCGGCATCCGCTACGTCGGCGATGCGAGGGGCTCGCGCCGCATGAGCCGCCAGCAGCAGTGCCAGGCCGAGGGCCGCGCCCTGCTCGCCACGCTCGAGGCCGGCGACCACGTGGTGCTGCTCGACGAGCGCGGCACCGAGCGCACCTCAGTCGACTTCAGCCAGTGGATGCAGCGGCGCATGGCCAGCGGCACCAAGCACCTCGTCTTTGTCGTGGGTGGCCCCTACGGCTTCTCGCCCGAGGTCTATGACCGCGCTGGCGAGATGATCTCGCTGAGCAGGATGACCCTGCCCCACGACCTGGTGCGCCTAGTCTTTGTCGAGCAACTCTACCGCGCCATGACCATCCTGCGCCACGAGCCCTACCACCATGAGTAGCGGCTCAGCATCAGGGATTATGGGTGATCATTATCTTTTTTTTTACCGGAAATGAAGAAGTTATTTGCAATACTCTCGGTTGTGTTCCTGGCCGTGACCATCATCGATGGCCATGCAAAGTCTTACTACAGCACGGCAGGCAACGGCTTCGGCGCGCTTTTCCCTAACCCGGCAGTGAGGATGCAGGGGCGTTACCGCGCGATCGAGGGCGACCGCCTCGTGGACGAGAATGCAACGATGGCAACCGCCCTGGGCCTGGACACAACGGGCATCCGCACCACGGCCTACCGCTACCAGTTACGACTGGCCAACACCAACAACAAACAGGGCAAGAGCCGCACGATCAAGGACCCGATGACAGGCGGCAAAACCACATTGACAAGCACGGAGTGGGGTCTGGTGTTTAACCGTGACGGTGACGGCAACTACTGTGCCGTGGTGCTGAGTTGTGAGAACAGCGCCCCGCTAGACGACATCACCGACCGTCGCACGATGAGGGTGCGCCTGATCCAGAACCAGTCTGGGCAGGTGACCGAATTGGCGAGCCAGCGCATTGCCCATGGCGTTTCGCTCGAGGATGGCGATAACACCCTCTGCGTGGATGTGGACGAGCGTGGCGCCAGCGTCTCGATCGGCAAGAGCGAACTCGTCAAGGTCATAGAATGCAACCTCGAGAGACCCATTGGCGACGTGCGGGTGGGTTATCTGGTGGGACCGGGCGCGTGTGTGTCGGTTGAGCGCGCGGTGCTGACCATCGACGACGCGCAGCGGGTCGCTGCCACGGCGACAACGTGGAGCCTCGAGACGCTGGACGAACACTTCTCACAGAGCACTGACCCCGTCGAGGGCTACTGGCGCTATCTGGATCGAGACCTGCAGGACGAGTGGCTCAGGCTGGGCGGCCGCTACACGCTGGCGCTGGTGGGCAACGGCGACGGCGGCTATGACATCGTCTACGTGGGCGGCGCGCGGGTGATGCGGTCGCAGTGGAAGCCGGGCATGGTCAAGGGGCATCTGAGGCCCACCATCTTCGCGGGTAACTACGACCTAGAGTGGATCGACGCCACGCTGCAGCCCCTGGGCGACGAGGACGCCTATGCCACCCTCGAGGGCGGCGGGGCAATCCTCACCCTGAACTACCCCCTGTACAAGAGCCAGGTGAGGTATGCGCGCGTCCTGGACGATGCCGATTTGCGGCCATGATTTTGCCAATGTGGAATAATATGACTAATTTTGTGCCCGGATTTTTTAGGCAACGATATAGAAGCCCAGCCCAAACCCTGCGGGGCTAATGCGAATTAGGCGAATTAAACTCATTGAATGCGAATATATTAACTATAAATTCGTGAAATTCGTCTCATTTGCAAAATTCGCATTAAAAAAAAACGTTTCAGGGTCAACTGCTATATCGTTTCATTTTTTTATAGTATGGTTTCGGCCTCTCCGCCCGATAACCCGAGTATATATCTATTTTTAACTAATCATAACAAAAAAACGTAAGAGATGAAGAGAATTACATGTATCATCGTGGCCATGCTGGCCATGGCACAGGTGTGCGCGGCTGCCGATGGCGCAACCCAAGCCGATGGCGAAGAGAGCGAATCGACCTACAAGACGCCGTTTGACAACGACGAGAACAGCACCAAGCACTGGTCGGTGACGACCAGCGGATTCTATATGGGCTTGGGCGTGAAGCACAATTGGGACCTGGTGAACAACAGTTTTGAAGTGGGTTTGCTCAATGTCGCCGCCGTCAATTACAACAGCCTGCACGGACAGAACGTGTCGCTGGGCGTGGGTGTCCACCACCGCTCCTACAGCATCAAGCGCCCCCACATGCTCATGCGTAATGACCTCGGTGAGGTCATCAAGTCGGAGTATCCCCCGTTGAACGTGGACGAGATCAAGAAACGCTCCTCCAACCTGAACGTGTGGGCCCTACAGGTCCCCTTGATGTTCACCCAGAGGATATACAAGAAACTGGACATCACCGTTGCCGGCATCATGAACTGGAATTTCAAAGCCCAAGTGGACAATCATTACGAGATCAACAAGATTGAACACAACACCCGCTACAAGGGCCTCAAGCAAGAGAAGATCAACTTTGACGTGCTGGGCGCTCTGACGTGGAATGAAGTGGGTCTGTACTGCCGCTATAGCCCCGGCAAGTTCTTCAAGGAGGGTTATGGCCCCGAGATCAAGAACACCTGGACCCTGGGCGTCACCATCGGCTTGTGATAGTGATGTTAGTGATTAGAGAGAAATCAACACAAAAGACTAACAACTAAAAAAGCCTGAATTTAACGGGAAATCCTGAAAAAGAAAACGGGATTTCCCGCTTTTTTTTCGGCTATCGCTGTTACAAAACGGGGTTGAAATCGTCTATAGTATAGAAGCGACAATCACCGACAATGAAGCAGACCGACCGCATCACCAACGCATTCACGGCCATGAGAGAGCAGATGCTCTCGCTGGCCGAGCGCATCACGGGCAACCGAGACGATGCGGCGGATGCCGTTCAGGACGCGTTTGTGAAACTGTGGCTGCAGCGAGAGCGCTACCAGAGCGCCAGCCATGCCCGAGGTGCAGGAATGACCACCGTGCGCAACACGAGCATCGACGTAGCACGGCACAATAGCCGTCACAGCGCGATCCCCATCGAGCAGGCCGCCGATGATGTGGCGGCCGTCGACGATGCCGACAGAGCCCTTGCCTATGATCAGGTGCGCGCTATTATTGACAAGGACCTGACGGCCAAGCAAAGGGCCATCATCGAGATGCGTGAGGTCAAAGGAATGGAATATGACGAGATCGCTGCCCGATTGGGGCTGCAAGCGGCCAACGTGAGAGTGGAACTGAGCCGTGCCCGCAAGCGGGTGCGCGAGATATACCGTAACACAACAGAAAGATAGCATCATGCAGGATTTACAAAGACATATCACCAGTCGGCAAGAGTTAGAGCAACTCATCGAGCGATACTTCGACGGATTGACAACTGTCGAAGAAGAGGCCGCATTGAGGGCATGCCTGGCCCGTTGCCCATGGCACAGCGAGAGCATTGAAGACGCTCAGGTGGTGATGGGCTATTTCGCAGCCTTGGGCAAGTACCAGCGCCACTCAGCCGCTAGGACCACCAGGCAGCGCATCGCTGGCATCGCGGCTTCGATTGTCGTCGTGCTGAGTGTGGCCGTCTTTGCCCTCTGGCACCAGTGGCAGCCGATGGATGAGTGTGTGGCCTATGTCAACGGTCAAGCAATCAGCAACGACCGGGAGGTGATGGCACTTGTCGAGAACGACCTGAGCAGCATCGGCAACGCGTCACAGGGCATGACCGCCCAGTTGAGCAGTGTGGGCGAAGCACTTGAACTTGATAACGAATAAAAAATAATCAGCAATCGATATGAAACGAGTCACCATCATTATCCTAGCCAGCCTGTTGACCACTATGGCTGCAATGGCTCAGAAAGGGCTGAATATCAACCGCCTGTTTGACGGTCGGTATAAGAAGGCTGTGGGCGCGACAGAGATTATCGTTACCGGCAGCCAGGCTTCGGAGATCGGCCTCACAGTCTATCACAGCGTGAGCGTTACCGATAAGGCACAGGCCGAAATCATCGAGCATCTTGTTGTGAAGGATGGGTCACAGGCCATCGACAAAGAAGTGGAGTACCGTAACGGACAACTCTACTATGGATTCTACACCATGCAGACGCGCAAGCACAACAACCGCTACATCTTCTTTCTTAATCAAAATTTGGCACGCAAGTCGCCTAAAAACGTGGTCACCCTCATCTATATGGAAGGAGAAGCCAGTGCCGAGAAAATCAAGAAACTCATCAGGAAATAAACTTTATCAATATACAAGCAAAGATTATGAAAAAGAGTACACTCATCGTTGCTGCCATGCTGACAGCACTCGCCATGTCGGCCCAATCGCCCGACACCGTTACGGTCATTGATGCCCCTAACCAAGTGATTATCACCGAGACTACTACTGGCACCAGCGTAAAGGTGTTGGGGCAGAAAAACGACAACAGTTATAGTTACAGTTACAGTGTGCAACATTCATCAAACGACACCGTGCACACCACCAGCGACTGGGAACTAAATTACCCGTTCAAGAAGAAGGTCAAGAGAAATGCGCCCCATTTCTCGATAGAGACCAAGGGCATCTACATCGGAGGTGGTCTCGGGACATCCTATGATCTTGTCAACAACAGTTTTAACTGGGGAATCCTTCATATAATGGGAGTGAACTATCACACCTCTCATGGCCAGGTCTTTTCGCTAGGCGTGGGCTTCGACCAGAAGCGGTTCTCGCTTAAGCGGCCCAACTGCTTCGTTATGGACGAGGCAACCAACATCGTGGGAATCAGCACCTACCCTGATGAAGTGAGAGACCGCTCGTCGGTGCTTACGGTTGATGCCCTCCAGTTCCCGTTATTGTTCCAGCAGAGCCTGGGCGGTGATTTTCATATCGTGCTTGGGGGCAGCATGAACTGGAACGTGTCGGCCAAGTGCAATACGCATTATAAGATCAATAAAACCACCTATGATGTCTCATATCGTGGCATCAAGCAGCACAAGATCACCTTTGATGTGATGGGTGCGCTATCGTTTGACGGGCTGGCCATTTACTGTCGGTTCTCGCCCAGCAATATGTTCAAGCAAGGATTTGGCCCCGAGATCAAAAACACCTGGACCCTAGGCGGTGCCGTCGCGCTCTGATGACAGGTCGCTAATCACTATTAACTAGAGGAACGGGTTGCACCGTTTCTCATCGGCAACGGTGGTTGTGGGGCCATGGCCCGAGGCTATGACAGTCTCATCGGGAAGCGGGAGTACCTTCTCGCGGATGCTGCTGATGAGTTGCGCCATGTCGCCGCCCCAGAGATCGGTACGTCCCACACTGCCGTTAAAGATGGTGTCGCCTGAGAGCAGCAACCCACTCTCGGGCAGATAAAAGGCCAGGCCGCCAGGACTATGTCCTGGGACATGCAGTACTTGGATGGTCTCATCACCCAAGGCGATGGTGTCGCCATCAGCCAGATCGCGGTCGATGGTCAGAGGCTCCACCTGGATGTTGATATGGAAATGCGCCACTTGATCAGGCAGTTCCAGCCCTAACTGGGCGTCCAGTGTGCTGCCGCAGACATCGGCACCCGTTAGGTCGGCCAGCCAACGAGCGCTGGTGATATGGTCGACGTGGAGGTGGGTGAGCAGGATGTGCTTGACGTCCAGTTTCTGCCCATCGATGAAGTCGGTTACCATCTTGCGCTCGGCTTCACGCATCATGCCTGGGTCGACGACCACAGCATCGCGTGACGCCTCATCCCAGAGTATATACAGGTTCTCGCCAAAGGGATTGACGGTCATCATTGTGGCATTGATCATAACGGTAGGTAAAGTACTTTTTTGGTTTTGAAAAACTCTTCATTGAAATAACTGGACAACTCATCGATGAGCACCTGATGCTTGAACTTGGCGACTTCTCCGCTCAGGTCACCGCCCTTGAGGCAGATGAGGCCGTTGGGCACAGCGTTGCGACCTTCGCTGGCAATGAAGCGCTTGACGAGTGGAACCAGGTCGCCCAGGTCCATCACCGCACGGCTCACCACAAAGTCGAATTTGCCCTTGACCTCCTTGACATCACCATGCTGCACCGTCACGTTGGTCAAGCCGATGCGAGAGGCAATGTCCTGCGCCACTTTGAGTTTCTTGCCGATGCGGTCCACCAGGTGGAAGGTCACTTCCGGGTAATAAATGGCCAGAGGGATGCCCGGCAATCCCCCGCCGGTGCCCAAGTCCATGACGCGCGTGCCAGGAGCAAACTTGACAAACTTGACGATGCCCAACGAGTGCAGCAAGTGATTGACCTCGAGGTTGTCGATGTCCTTACGGGAGATGACATTGATCTTGACGTTCCACTCGGGATAGAGGGCTTCGAGTTCGGCCATCTGGCGACGCTGGGTCTCGCTCAGTTCGGGGAAGTATTTGATGATCGTGTCCATGTGCGAAGTTTAAAACCTGGAAATGATGCTGCCATCGCAGGCACTAGGCTTCAGGTCGCTGTAAGAAATCGAGACTTTAGGTTCTCCGACAGCCTCAACAGCCAACTCGTTGGGCAGATAACTCCACGTGATGCCGTCCTCGTCGAAATAGAAATTGCGGGTTACCGTCATATTCTCGACGTTGAAATAGCCCAGGTCGTTTAACTGTTCGTTGCCACTGGCATTGTTCTGCTTGAGCAACTGTTGGCGCAGTAACTGGCATACGTCGGCAATGGCATCGTCGCGGAAGAGTTGGCCAAGGTCGATCAGTGTCTGAGTTTCGCTGTCAAAACTGTAATAGCGGTGGGTGACAGAGGTCACCTGATCATTCTTCTTGACCACGTCGACCCGCTCAAAGGTCACTATGCCCTTTTGATTATAGATGGGTGTGATGCGCGTGCTAGTGGCATACTTGAGCACGCGCTGCTCGTCGATATCATTGATTTCGTCGGCCACTTCGGCGCTGGGCGGCTCCTCCATGAAGTCGTATTGATGCATGCTGTTGGTGACCACTTGCTGCATGGCTTGCTGCAGCGACAGCGAATCACCGGATTCGAGCACTAGCACGGCAAACAGGCGCTGCAGACTATCGACCGACGCGCCACTGGCTGTGGCCACGGGGTAATCGATTGTGGCATCAGCAAGGATGAAACAGCGCTCGCCATTGCTCATTGTAAAGGCAGAAGTGTCGCTCAGATGCTGGGTCTTGACAGTGACAGCGGGCTTTCCCTTGCCAGAATTGTCCGATTTTTGCCCCTCGCAAGATAGGAGTAACCCCGTGAACATCAGTGGTATAAGAAGTGATATCAGTCTTGTTCTCATCGTCGTTAGGCTAAGTTGAATGTGATTTGTCTCGCTAAGGTACGATAAATTTGGCGATATGACGTGCATGTTGACTGCAAAAAATGATATAGTATGCGAAATATTTTTTTTGAGGGATAGAGTGGACATAATCGGGAAAAGTAACGCGATAAATGGTTTTTTTTGCCGAACTTTGCAGAAAATATCCTGATAAGATTATGAAAATAGGCGAATACAACAACTTGCGCGTAAATCGTATGGTCGATTTTGGCGCATATCTCATCGATGATGATACTCATGAGGTGCTGATGCCCAAGCGCTACCTCACCCCAGAAGTGAAAGTGGGTGATATGGTCCGTGTGTTTGTATACAACGATAGCGAGAATCGACCGATAGCCACAACCGAGGAGCCTAAGGCCGTGGTGGGTGACTTTGCGCTGATGCGTGTCAAGGCTGTCAACAGGGTTGGGGCTTTCTTGGATTGGGGCTTGGTGGCCAAGGACCTGCTGGTTCCCTTCAGCGAGCAGCGCGTCGACATGCAGGCGGGCCGCAGTTATATCGTCCGCGTCTATCTGGATGAGGCCAGCCATCGCATTGTCGCTAGTGCCAAACTGGCCAAATTTCTCAATCATACCGAACCGGATTATTATCATCGTGAGCGCGTCGAGGTGCTTGTGGTGCAACGCAGCGACTTGGGCTACCGAGTCATCGTCAACAACGAGCATTGGGGGCAGATCTATCAGAACGAGACTTACCAGGACGTTAACATCGGCGATCGATTGACGGCCTTTGTCAAGCAAGTGCGACCCGATGGCAAAGTCGATGTCACTCTGGCTAAGATGGAAAAGATGCGTGTGGATGATTTGGCCGACCGTGTGCTCAAATACCTTAAGGACCACGATGGTGAAATGGCCTTTACCGACAAGAGTGATCCCGATGACATTAATAAGGCGTTCCAGTGCAGCAAAAAGGACTTTAAGAAGGCC
This sequence comes from uncultured Prevotellaceae bacterium, assembly GCA_900320055.1. GTDB lineage: Bacteria > Bacteroidota > Bacteroidia > Bacteroidales > Muribaculaceae > Sodaliphilus. The sequence goes on along the minus strand of ONQS01000005.1, from coordinate 68,123 downwards.
TTAGGGCTGCTCTATAAGCAGCAGAAAGTCACTCTGGGAGACAAAGTAAAGTTAGTTGACAGCCAATAATTTATTATGAAAATGCTCAATCACAGGCGGATGTGGGCGTGGGCACTTGCTATGCTGATAGGCCTTAGCGCGATTGCCGATAATGACCAGGCACCCGCACCATGCCTGCCGGTGCCATCGGCCCAGCAAGTGGCATGGCAGCGGATGGAGACTTATGCCTTTATCCACTTTGGGCCAAACACATTCTTGGACCAGGAGTGGGGCTATGGCGATGCGCCAGCCGATGCGTTCAACCCCACCCGATTGGATTGTAACCAATGGGTAGAGACGCTGGTCAAGGCTGGGATGAAGGGTGTGATACTCACCTGCAAACATCACGATGGCTATTGCTTGTGGCCCAGCAAATGGACAGACTATAGTGTGGCATCCTCGCCCTGGCGTGACGGCAAGGGCGATGTGGTGCGCGATCTCGCTGAGGCCTGCAAGCGCCATGGCATTAAGATGGGAGTATACCTCTCGCCATGGGACCGTCATCAGGCCTCATATGGCACGCCGGAGTATGTCAACTATTACTATCGTCAACTGCAGGAACTGATGACGCAATATGGTGAGGTGTTTGAGGTGTGGTTTGACGGTGCCAATGGCGGTGATGGCTGGTATGGTGGCGCCTGCGAGAAACGTGAGATAGACCGTAGCACCTATTATGACTATCCCAAGGCTTGGAGCATCGTTAATCACCTGCAACCTGGTGCGGTCATCTTCTCGGATGGTGGACCCGGTTGCCGATGGGTAGGCAATGAGAAGGGCTATGCCAATGCGACCAACTGGGCCTTTGTGCGCAGTCAGGAAGTATATCCCGGTTATCCCCGATATGAGGAATTGCAATCGGGACATGCCGATGGCGACGCCTGGTGTGCCAGCGAGTGCGACACCAGCATCCGTCCAGGATGGTTCTATCATGAGAAGGAGGATAATCAGGTCAAGACGGTGGATGAATTAACCAGTCTCTATTATCGCAGCGTGGGACACAATGGCACATTGCTGCTCAACTTCCCTGTGAATCGCGATGGCCTCATCCATCCGATTGACTCGGCTATCGCGGTGCAGTGGCATGAGCGCATCGTCCATGAATTGGGCAACAACCTACTGGCGAGCGCCAAATTCAGTGCTGGTGATACACGCGGCAATCGGTTCGCTCCTCAGTTGATGGGCGACGGGGACTGGGACACCTACTGGGCTCCCAACGATGATGTCACATCGACTGAAATCGTGATAAAAACTAAAAAGGATGTGACCCTAAACTGCATTATCCTTCAGGAATATATTCCTCTAGGACAACGTGTTAAAGCGTTTGTGATTGAGAGTAAAACCTGTTGCGGAAAGTGGGCGCCTGTCATCTGTGATGAGGAAACGACCACCATTGGCTACAAGCGCATTGTCCGTTTTGCAGAGCGCACTGCCAGCGAGTGGCGCATCCGCATCATCGATAGTCGAGCATGCCCATGCATCAATAACATCGAGGGGTATTATGTAGATTAGAGATTAGTAATAATTTGAGGCAATGATGAATACGAGTCAAGCGAGTGAAAGGGCGATGCGGATTGCTCAGGAGGTGGCCGAGCGTACCACACTGGAGCATTACCGCCTGGTATTGAATGAAGATCGAGAGCCTTCAATCACGGGCAGCAAGATCGGCGGCCTACCCTATTGGCCAAAGGATAAGGAATATCCCTGCGATGCCCATGGCGCTGAAATGATGATGATCATGCAGATCAACTGCAAGGAGGCTGGCCTGCGGGCTCCGCTGCCAGAGCAGGGAATGTTGCAATGGTTCATCAGCGTGGATCCTGATCGCATGTATGGCTGTCGAGGTAATTATGATGAAGGTGGCGAGGGCTTCCGCATCGTGTATCATGACAGCATCGTTGAAGACGCCGACTTGGCCGATGTGCCCACTTGCAGCATTGTAGATCCGGCGCTCACGCCTGTCAAGCGCGAGGTTGCCATCGATGTGGCTACAGCGACGACCGTTTTGGGCGTGAGTGACGGGCACTTCAACAGGCTGTTTTTTGAGATCGTCAAGGAAATCACGGGAGCGGATCATCCCGATAAGGCATGGTATGAGTATCTGGACAACGAGGACTGTCGATATTTTGAGCAGAATCTAGGCATGAAACGCCCTTGCCACCAGATGCTGGGCTATCCTGTGTTCAGTCAAGAAGATGCGCGCATCGACATAGAGCGTCACAACAGATTGCTGTTCCAACTCGACTCACAGTTCTCTGTCCGAGACCATAAGGAACTGGTTATGTGGGGAGACATGGGTAGCGGCTTTGTCTTCGTCAGCGACAGCGATCTTGCCGCACGTGACTTTTCACATTCTTACTATTGCTGGGATTGCGGTTAAATTGTCACTGTCGTTTCCCGAATAAATCATGCGTAAAAATAATAGTGTGCCCGGTCATGATGACTGGGCACACTCCGTTACAACTTTCTTTTTGCCGATCACATTAATGAAATCTTTGTTTTATCCGCAGCGTGAAGTGCCGCAGTTGGTGCAGATGAGGCAGCCCTCCTGATAGACGAGCGTGTCTTGTCCGCAATTGGGACAACGCTCGGCAGCGGCCTCTCCGTTGTGAATGTAGCGTTTGAGCGCGCGTTCAACACCCATCTTCCAGGTATTGATCGATTGGCTATCGAGTTCCAGGCTGCTCACCAGTTTGAGCACCTGGGGAATGGGCATACCATAACGGAGTACACCAGAGATCAACTTGGCGTAGTTCCAGAATTCAGGATTGAATTTCTCGCTCAGTCCTTCGATCGTTGTCTTGAAGCCGCGTTTGTTGATAAACTGGAAATCGTAACGCTTCACACCATCCTCGCCGATTGCCTTGATGATCTTGCCTTTGGTCACCGACTTGGGGCAGAAGATACCCTCGTCATCGTCGGCGATACCGGTGAAGATCTCGTAGGGTCGACCATCGATCAGGCCGATAAAGGCAATCCATTTCTCCTTCTTGTTCTGGAAGCGAACAACGTCGGCCTCGAGTTCAACAGGGCGCTTCAGGATGTGCTCTTCTTCAGCCATGTAGCGCGAAGCGCTTTCCTCGGTAGCGGCTTTCTCCTTTTCTTCTTCTTTCTTCTTATCGCTGTCGGTCAATGCGACGAGCACGCCTGTGCGTGATCCGTCGCGATAGACGGTACAGCCCTTGCAGCCGCTGCGCCAAGCCTCGACATAGAGTTTGTTGACCATCTCTTCGCTGATGTCGTTAGGCAAATTGATGGTGACGCTGATGCTGTGGTCAACCCACTTCTGCACTTCGCCTTGCATTCTCACCTTGTTGACCCAATCCACATCGTTGGCTGTCGCTTTGTAGTAAGGCGACTTCTCGACAATGGCATTAAGTTCTTCCTGTGTGTAGTCGTGACGCACGGGGATGTTGTTGATCTGCATCCAGGTTACCAGTTTGTGGTGATAGACGATAAATTCCTCAAACGAATCGCCATTTTCATCGACTAGATCAACGTGGACGTCTTTGTCGCTTGGGTTGACCTTGCGGCGACGCTTATACACAGGCATAAACACAGGCTCGATGCCCGATGTGGTCTGGGTGAGCAGGCTGGTGGTGCCGGTGGGAGCAATGGTCAGGCAGGCGATGTTGCGGCGGCCATATTTAATCATATCCTCATACAGTTCGGGCGAAGCCTCGCGCAGACGGTTGATGTAGGGATTGTTCTCCTCGCGCTTGGCATCATAGATCTCAAATGCGCCACGCTCCTTGGCCATCTGTACCGATGAACCATAGGCGGCAATTGCAAGCGCTCGATGTACACTGACAGAGAAGTCAGTAGCCTCGGCCGTGCCATAACGCAGGCCCATGGCAGCAATCATATCGCCCTCGCCGGTTGTGCCGACGCCAGTGCGACGGCCCTTGAGGGTCTTGTTGCGGATTTTGTTCCAGAGGTTGAGTTCGGTCGTCTTCACCTCTTGAGTTTCGGGGTCGGACTTGATCTTGTCGAGAATCTTCTCGATCTTTTCCATCTCCAGATCGATGATGTCATCCATCATGCGCTGAGCGCAGGCCACATGCTCGGCAAACAAGTCAAAGTCGAAGTATGCCTCAGGAGTGAAGGGGTTCTTTACATAACTGTAAAGGTTGATGGCAATCAGGCGGCAACTGTCGTAGGGACACAATGGGATTTCGCCACACGGATTGGTCGAGATGGTCTTGAAACCCAGGTCGGCATAGCAGTCGGGAACTGACTCGCGTATGATGGTATCCCAAAAGAGGATGCCGGGCTCGGCACTGCGCCATGCGTTGTGCACAATCTTGGACCACAGTTTGGCGGCATCGATATCTTTCTCGTACAAGGGCTTATCGCTATTGATGGGATACTGCTGGTGATATGTCGTTCCATTGACGGCGGCCTGCATAAAGGCGTCATCGATGCGGACCGAAACATTAGCGCCCGTGACCTTGCCTTCCTCCATCTTAGCATCGATAAACGACTCGGCGTCGGGATGCTTAATGCTTACGGTGAGCATGAGCGCTCCTCGGCGGCCGTCCTGAGCAACCTCGCGGGTGCTGTTGCTATAGCGTACCATAAAGGGCACAAGACCTGTCGATGTCAAGGCACTGTTCTTGACGGGAGAGCCCTTGGGTCGGATATGTGACAGGTCGTGTCCCACGCCTCCGCGGCGCTTCATGAGTTGAACCTGTTCCTCGTCAATCTTGAGGATACCTCCATAACTATCGGGTTCGCCATCAAGACCTACTACAAAACAGTTGCTCAGTGAACCCACCTGGAAGTTATTGCCGATTCCAGCCATGGGACTTCCCTGAGGCACAATGTAGCGGAAGTGGCTCATCAGTTCAAACAAGCGGTCCTCGCTCAGGGGATTAGGATAATTCTTCTCGATGCGTGCAATCTCGCGCGCAATGCGACGGTGCATATCATCGGGGGTCAACTCATAGAGATGACCAAATGAATCTTTCAAGGCATACTTCGTTGCCCACACCCTGGCGGCTAGTTCATCGCCGTCAAAGTACTTCAACGAGGCTTCGTATGCCTGCTGATAAGTGTAGGTTTTTGATTCCATTTGCTATCTGTATATTGTTATTTGGTTAGTTTTTAAAGGTATATAACATAAAAGGAAAATTGCTCATGCGCAAAAATCCTTGCAAAGTTAATACGATTATTTTGAAAAACAAAATTTAAGGATGATTTTATAAAGTTTTTATTAAATAATTATAAGTCTCTGATTTTTAGGCAATTAAATTTTTGTATTTTTCAAAAAGTTTACCAAAACAAAAATGGTGTGAATACTAAAGTCTCTCAATACAAACAACTTGCACAAAAAAAACGAGGACACTCCCTAACGGGAATGCCCTCGCTAAATTCTTACTGGTTTCAATAAATCCTTCCGGAATTAGTTGAGCGTGCCATCTTGAGCAGCCTTGATCATATCCTCGTTGGCAGTGATGTAGATCTCTACGCGACGGTTCTGAGCACGACCTGCTTCGGTGTCGTTGCTAGCAACAGGATAGTCATAAGCGAGACCCTTGCTGGTCATGCGAGCGCTGGGAACGCCAGCGTTGGTCAGGTAGTTCCTTACCTCGGTGGCACGGGCATTGGACACCTTCTCGTTGGCAGCACGGGTACCTACGTTGTCGGTGTGACCGTAGATCTGCACATCGGTCTGGGGATTGTTGAGCAGCGAAGCGGCAAACTTGTTGAGCGATGCCTTAGCGTCTTCGCCCAGTTTTGAACTGTTGAAACCAAACAGGATACCGTTGTCAAAGGTTACCTTAATGCCTTGGAAACCATTAACGTCGGTGCAAGTGTCAACTTGAGCGCCAGCGATCTGGGCCAACTCGCGAGCCTGCTTGTCCATCTTCTTGCCAATGAGCGTACCGGCAACACCGCCAGCAACAGCACCGATAGCACCGCCGATGGCAGCGCCCTTGCCCTTACCGATGAGGGCACCGATGCCAGCACCGAGAGCAGCACCACCGCCACCACCGATGAGACCACCCTTAGTGGCGTTAGTCATTGAACCACAGCCCGAGATACCGAGCATCAACATAGCACTCAATAATAAGCATAAAGTCTTTTTCATTTTACTTTTAATATTAATTGAATAATGTGTCGTATTGCTTGTTTACAAATTGCAAAAATACTAAAATATTTTAATTCACTAATTTATTAGACAAAAAAAACTCTCATTCGTTTAAAAACTGATGTTTTGATTAAGGCTAGTTGCGCATCGGTAAAGACAATCACCGCACGGCAATGTAGATCTGTTGCCGTGCGGTGATATCAGTCTTTTGGGCAAGGGAGGTCAACGCTTGTTGGTGATCGGACGCAAATTGCGCTCCTTGAGATCACCTGAGCGATAAGCATCGAGCAGTTCCTTGAGATCCTCGATCTGGGACTGTAACTCGATACCGATATCCGTGTCCTTGACGTGCATGCGGTGATTGGTCATTTCGACGAGTTGAACGGTCGATTTGATGTCCTGTCCCAAGCGAACGGCTTCGTCGATCGACGAGAACGGCTCATGCTGAACAAGTTGGAATCCGCGTGAATGGAATACAAGGGTATAACCGGCAATACCGGTTTCGGGCTGATATGCCTTGGAAAATCCGCCATCAATCACCATGAGTTTGCCGCCTGCCTTGATGGGATTCTCGCCCTTGATGGTCTTGACGGGAACGTGACCGTTGATGATATGCCGGTGTTCGCCCTCCACGCCAAATTCGTCGAGAATCATATCCACTACCTCGGGATTGTCTCGCATGGTATAGTATGCGCCTTTAACCTCCTTGTGGGTTTCCTTATCGGCAATGAAGTAGCGCTCAAAGGTGGCCATCTTGCTTTTGTCAAACGCTGGTGAGTCCTGACCGCACCACAAGTACCACAGATAGTCGAGAGCAAAGGCTCTCTCCTCGGGGTCTTCGCATCCGAAGTAGGCGCTGCGGATCAGATTTCCTGCCCGCTTGAGCAATGACTTGCCATGGAACTTCTCCCCGCGTATAGTCACGTCCTTGAGTGTGCCGTCCTCATTCAATGGGATGGAAGCATGATACAGCAGGTTACCATTGACAATGGTGTAAAGGCAACCATTGCGGAAGAGGCACTTCATGTGTTTGCGCAGTTTCTCGCTCTCGGTGAATGACTGGTGCAACTTCAGGACAATCGACTCTTCCTCGGGAGTTAATTGATAAGGATGCTTGGGATCAACCGTCGGGAAATTGGTGTCGAGCAGTTCATACTCCTTGCCCTTGATTTTGATGATGCCCTTAGTGAGGTCCATCTTGTCAAGCAATAGCCTGTCCTTCATGTCAAAGTCGGGGCGGCGCTTAATGGCAGCGGCCTCGAGTTTGAACTGAATGATGCTGATGGCTTTGTGCATCTGAGCAACAAGTTGGGCCGTGCGTGCGCGTTCGGGATCGTTGGCGCTGCCGTCTTTGGGCAAGAAGCGCTCACAGGGGTCATTGGCATAAGTGTCCATGGCAAAGGTTGCCAGTGGGAGCAGATTGATGCCATAGCCATCCTCAAGCACACCGTGATTGCCATAACGCAGGGCGATGCGCAGCACATTGGCGATGCTGCAATCATTGCCAGCAGCGGCTCCCATCCACAGGATATCATGGTTGCCCCACTGGATGTCAAAGTTGTGGAATCCGCACAGGATATCCATAATCTTGTCAGGGCTAGGACCGCGGTCATAGACGTCACCTAAGATGTGCAGCATGTCGATGGTGAGTTGCTGGATCAGGTTACACATGGCAATGATGAACTCGTCGACACGATGTGTGGAAATAATGGTGCGGATAATCACATCCACATAGGCTTGCTTGTTGGGGTCGCTGCTGTGCTCATGCAACAACTCCTGGATGATGTAAGAGAAATCTTGGGGAAGCGCCTTGTGGACTTTGGAACGGCTATATTTCGATGAGACGTTGCGGCACACCTTCACCAGTCGGTTGATGGTGATGAAATACCAGTCGTTGAGTTCGTCTTTATCACTGATCTCCTCTTTCACCAGTTCCAATTTCTCGGAAGGATAGTAAATGAGAGTGCACAAGTCCTTCTGCTCGCGGCTGCTCAACGAGTCGTTGAAGATTTCACCGACCTTGCGCTTGATCGTACCGCTAGCGTTTCGTAACACATGCTGGAAAGCCAGATACTCTCCGTGCAGGTCCGCCAGGAAGTGTTCTGTACCCTTGGGCAGATTCAGAATCGCCTCGAGGTTGATGATCTCGGTGCTGGCGGTGGCTACATTGGGGAAACTGCGTGAAAGCAGTTTCAGGAAGTAGAGGTCACGTTTTCTTTCTTCTGGTTTCATAGTTATGCAATTTCTTGATTAAGATTAAGGTATTTCTCTATATAATATATTAATAACGTTGTCTGTTAACAAATATTATTTAAGCAGGGAGATTCTCACCTTTTTGCCTTTGATTTTAGCCGTTTTCAGGACTTGTAAGGCGTCGGTCGCCTGCTGGCGCGGTATAGCGGCCAGGGCATAATGGTCACGCACGTCGATACGTCCGATGTCTTGAGCCCTGACTGCGCAGTTGTTGGCAATGAACCCTACGATGTCACCCCGTGACAGTTTCTCCTTCTTGCCTGACTGGAAATAGAGAGTCGCCATTTTGGCCGGCGGCATTGTTGTGGCACAAGGGTTCGGACTGAATTCTTTGTCGATGCTGATCCATTCGGCCAAGGTTTCGTCGGGGGCTGTGATGACATAGGCGTTGCCCGTGGCATCGACACGTGCTGTGCGGCCATTGCGGTGGATATAGGCTTGCTGGTTTACCGGCATGTGGTAATGGACGATATGCTCTACCTTGTCGATATCTAGCCCCCTAGCCGCAAGATCGGTGGCTATGAGTAGATTAATGCTGCCGTTGTTGAGCATGGCCACGGCTTGTTCTCGACGCTGCTGATCGAGTTCCCCGTGATAGATGCTGGCGGCTATGTTTGCTTTAAGCAGATATTGATGAATGCGCTCCACGCTCTCACGATAGTTGGCAAACACGATGATTCTGCCATTTTGCAGACTTAACAGCAGTTGCCTCAAGGTGTCGAGTTTATCCTTGCTGTCAGACTTGATTTGACTGACGGTTATGCGTTCGGCGGGTTGCGAAACCTCTTCAGCGAGCACGTTAAGGGTCGAGGGGTTGTGCAGTCGCACATACTCAGGTATCGGTGACAGCACAGTGGCCGATGCGAGGATACGCCGGCTGAGGTTAGGCATGCCCCTTAACAATTGCCGCATGTCCTCTTCAAATCCCAGTTCCAGCGATTTGTCCATCTCGTCAAGGACGAGCAACCGTGTGCCGCTCAAGTCGATGTGTCCGCGCCGACGGTGGTCCAGCAAACGGCCGGGAGTTGCCACAATGACGTCGGGTATGATGGTCAGCGATGCCCGTTCGTCTTTTGTATCATGCCCGCCATAGCAGGGCGTCACCTTATAGCCAGTAGCGAGCGCCCGCATCACTTCGGCCGTCTGCATCACCAGTTCCCGGGACGGCGCAAGCACGATAGCCTGCAATTGCCCCATGGGCGGTTTGAGCGCCTGCAGCAAGCACAGTGTGAAGGCTAGTGTCTTGCCTGTGCCAGTGGGTGAATACAGGATAAGGTCACCCCTACCCGACTTCCAAACATCGAGTGCCTGATGCTGCATGTCATTAAGCATATCGATGCCCATGCGCTCCTTCACCATCTGTAACAGTTCTTTTTCTCTCATTAGATGAATTGATGTGACTTTGGCCCTTATCTGGCGTTACTTGCTGTAGTAACCGGTTGATGTCGCAAAATTACAAAAAAACGACCGACATTTTATCAGTCGATTCGATAAAAGTCTTGTTTTTTATGTAATTTTGCTGACCAAATTCATTCGTGTTGACTAATATGGCAAAGTTCTTTATTGTTGCTCTGACGGTGATGCTGGCCATGCAATTATATGTGTCATGGCACGTTTATCGCCTTTTGCCCTTCTCTGCTCCCATCAAGATTGCGGTTGTGTTGCTGATGCTGCTGGCCTTGTGCTGCATGGTGTTCCAGTTCAAGAGCGACGCCTTGCCACTTGGCTTAGCCACGGCACTCTATGAGATCGGCAACTCATGGCTGATTATCATGTTTTACCTGCTGATGGCTTTCTTGGTGCTGGATATCGGCCGCCTGATACATCTGGTACCGCCCATGGCGCTTAAGAGCAATGCCGTCACATCGATGATACTGGCTGGTGTGATGCTGGTGACGTTTGTCGGCGGGAACATCCATTATCATAACAAACAGCGCAAGCTGATTGATCTCACTACCGAGAAGCCGCTGCCGCGCCCCTTGAAGATCGTTATGCTCAGTGATGTGCATGCGGGCTTCCACAATCGCCGCACAGAGGTGGGCCGCTGGGTGGATATGATTAATGCCGAGCAGGCCGATCTTATTCTGATTGCTGGAGACATAATCGACGGCAATGTGCGCCCACTGCTGGCTCAAGGCACGGCACTGGAACTGCGCCGCTTTAATGCTCCTGCCATTGCCTGTCTAGGCAACCACGAATATATCACTGGGCTGGGAAAGGCCCTCGACCTGCTTCACTCGACGGGTATCCGCATCCTGCGTGACGACACCGTGAGCATCGGTGGCGTCACCATAGTGGGCCGTGACGATCGCAGCAATCGCAACCGCAAGTCCGTGAACCAGTTGATGCATAGGGTCAGCCAAGAACAATATATCATACTCCTCGACCATCAGCCCTATCATCTTGAAGAGGCACAGCAGGCTGGCGTGGACTTGCAACTGAGTGGCCACACCCATCGGGGACAGGTCTGGCCGTTGAACTGGGTCACCAAGGCTATATATGAGTGTGACTATGGTCAGTGGCGCCGGGGCAAGACCGATTACTACGTCAGTTCGGGAATCGGTATTTGGGGCGGTAAATTCCGCATCGGCACCGATTCGGAATATGCGGTTATCACCATCACTCCGGCCAGGAAATAATGGTTTTTAGTTGTTAGTTATTAGTTCTTAGTTGTTAGTTGTTAGTTGTTGGTTTTCACTATCCTCTATTAACTGATCCACTTCTTGGGAGAGACGCCCACCGCTTCTTTGAAATATTTGCCGAAGAACGACTGGTTGGCAAAGTTCAGTTCGTCAGCCACCTGTTGTATTGTGTATTGTCCGCTGAGTAGCATCGTTTTGGCATCTAGGATGACGTAATCCTTGATCCACTGCGACGGGTGGCGGCCTGTGTGGTTATACACCACGTGAGACATGTACTTGAGCGACAGACACAGTCTGTTGGCATAGAATCCGAGGTCTCGGTGCTGGCGGTAGTTGGCTGCAACACATTGCAGGAATTGCATGACAATTTCATCTTTACGTGATGGCTTGCTGGTCGATTCTTCTTGGTGATTAGTGCCGTTCTCGAGCACACTCGCAATCAGATTGACGCAATGTGTGGCCATTTCCTCCCTGGTCTTTGCGAAAGCGCTGTCGGTCAAGATCGTGCGCAGTTGCCGATAGATGGTGACAAGCATGTCGATATGTTGTGCCATGAGTGTGACTTGGCCAATAAGCCGTGCACACAAGATTCTCATCTTGTGCTGGTTATAGGTGAGGCTTGGTAGCAATTCGTGTGGCGAAAGCAAGAGCACAATCACGCGAGTGCCGACATCATAGTTGGCCCGCTCGATGATGGTATCGGCTGCAATCACAACGCAGGTGCCTGCCCGCACGTTATAATCATCGAAGTTGATGCTGAACCTGATTCCGCCTGCGATCACGATCATCATACAGTTCAGAGGCAACTTCATGGGAAAGCGCCGCTTGAACTCCGACAGTTCATCGGCCGACATGACGGGAGTCGGGCTCTCGAGATTATCCATTGCCAGCAACTTGTCATCCAGGACGATGGCAGAGTTGCTTAGCGGCATGATAGGCATGCCCAGCGATGTCAGTAAGCCGTGTTTCATCTGTCCACTTCTATTTTTTTACAGTTGATATACCCCCGCAAATATAAGTAAAAACGGACAACATTGATGCCCGTTTATCTCAAAACTATCAAAATTGTCAACCTTTTGACCAATATGCTTCTTGGTTTTTAGTTTTTAGTTGTAAAGTTGTTAGTTGCGTAGTTGATCTAAAAACTAAGAACTAAAAACTAAAAACTAATCACTAATTTCCGTTCACTTCTGGAAGACAAAGAAGACGGCCATCACCAGGCAGATAAAGGCAGCCAAGTGGTTCCAGCGTAACGATTCGCCATTGAAAAACACCGTTACAAAAACCGTGAACACCGTCAGTGACACCACCTCTTGGATGACCTTTAACTGCATCAGAGAGAAAGGACCGCCATTGCCGTCAAAGCCGATGCGGTTGGCGGGAACCTGACAGGAGTATTCGGGTAACGCCAGCAACCACGACAGCAGGATGATGACATATAGCGGAGTGTCAGAAGTGAATATCTTGATCTGCTGCAGTTTTAAGTGGCCATACCAGGCAAATGTCATAAAGATGTTAGACACGATGAGCAAACCAATCGTATAGAACTGTTGCAGGTGTTGCATGATGATGTATTTTAGTTATTATTTTATAGTTGTTAGTTGTGTAGTTGTTAGTTGTTAGTTGTTAGTTGTGTAGTTGTTAGTTGTGTAGTCGAACTAAGAACTAAAGACAAAGAACTGTTAAGTGAAGAGGGCGGTCAAGAGTGTGATGTGCTTGGGGAGGGAGCCATCGGCGCTCCACTCGAGTTCTATTCCCATCAGGTCGCGCAGGGCGGCCTCAAGGTCAAAGCCAACCGATTCCAACGAATGCCGCAGCCACTCGGGGTGGCGGCAAGGTTTGCCCTCGGGACGGGTACAACCCTCGGGACATAGCGCACAGCGGAAAGTGAACACCCGGCTGCCTGCCTTCTGGCGTTCACGCTCATAGAGCGTGGGCAGCAGCGACTGCAACACTTGTTGCATTGCTTCGCGACCCACGCGTGCCGACTCTTCGGCTGTAGCGCACGCGTCGCGCGTCTCTTGTGCAAACTCGATCGTTGTAGCCATCACTGTGACCGAGTCGAAACCATCGGTCAGCGAGCAAGGGTCGAAATCAAACGGGGGGCAGCCCCACGACGTTCCATAACCGGGACACTCCAGGCAATACTGCCTGATGCGCTCCACATCGCGATAGCGGCCGACAAACTCACTGGCGGCCATCGTCGCCTCACAGGTAGACAGGGTATATTTCATCGCCGCAAAATTACATCATCGTCGCCAAACCCGCAACACCCCCCTGTGACAAAAACAAAGGTTGTGTACCTCTGAGTGGCTCACCATCCCCGCTAAACGATAATCGAGGAGGCTGGACTCATTTCCATGCCTCCTCGATTGTTGCAAAACCTCAATTGTGTTTACTTCACAAAGACCTTCCTATCCCCGATCAGGTAAAGTCCTTTCAGTCCATCCAGATTGGTCGCCTGACGGGTCATAGATAAGTGCTTGCCCCGAGCGGTTATACACCTTGCGCTCACCGTCGGCAGGCTTGATGATCACGCCATAGTCGTCCACCACTTCTCCGGTGCGCAGGGGGCCATTGCTGCGACTCAAGCGGGCCGCTGGCTTAGGTGCCAATCGCTTGAGGGTCGTTTCTTTCTTTTCCTTAGCCTTAACGGCGCTGGTCGCATCGTTTGACTTGGCCTTGATGGCTGCTGCATCTCGTCTCGCGGCGCTGATGGCCGTTTGCGCTTCAGGCTCAGAGGCCTGCTTAGTCGCGAAATCAATCATCTTGGAGGGCGGATTCTTGATTGCCCTCAGACCGTTATGGGCGGTTCTGGCTATGCGGGTGGTCAGGTCCACCGAAGGCTGAGGCAAATCATGTGCCCACGCTTGTGACGACACGAGCACGTGGCCGCCATCACAAGCAAAAACAGGGTTCTATTCCTCATCATGCGGATTAAATTTTAAAATGAAACTTATGTTAGAATTTTGCTTGCAAATTTATAAATAAAGCACGCATTCTGCAAACTTGCGGTTCTTTTTAATTCTATTGGCTTTAAAAATATCAGCAAACGGCTTACCTTTGCAGCGAGTTTTACCCATCAATTATGGTTATTATGAAAGAGATGAGCAGAAAACTGCATGTGGTGTTTGACTTAGGAGGGGTGATATTCCGTCTCGACAAGATGCAAGCCATACACAGATTTAAAGAAATCGGTGTGACTCAAGCCGAGGATTTTCTCGACGATTATGCGCAGCAGGGCATTTTCGGCGACTTGGAATCGGGAAAATTGACAGCCCGGCAATATTGCGATGAGTTAAGCCGAATTGTGGGCAAATCTCTCTCTATGCAAGAGTTAGAGTATGCTTGGACCGGCTATGCCGCTGAATTGTATCAGCGCAACTTCGACGCATTGCTCCGGCTTCGTCGAGAGGGATTTCCATTATCTTTGTTGTCCAATACCAACCCCTTTATGATGCGGTGGGCGCGAAGCAGTGAGTTTGACGGCAATGGAAATGGGCTCGATTACTACTTTGACCGCTTGTATCTGAGTTACGAGATGCGCATGATGAAACCATCGTCTGAAATCTTCCAGGCCATGATTGATGGTGAGCAGACAAGTCCTGATAACATCCTGTTTGTCGATGACAGTGCCCGCAATTGCCAGGCTGCGGCATCCTTGGGTATCAACACCCTCAATCCCTCCAACGGCAGTGACTGGCGTGCCGACGTGTTCTCCATCGTTGGACTGGAGGTGTAAGCCTTTTAATAGACCTTTCCGGACCAATCAATAATGAGGGAGGCCCAACGTTGAGCCTCCCTCATTATGATTTGTCTGTGATTTAAGTTTTGCAAGTATAAAACTTGCTCAGTGATTAATATGTTTAGTTCTTTTTCTCGACGGCAGGAGCGGCCTTAGCGGCGGCGATGCTGTCCTGCTGAGCCTTGTACTGCTTGGCAGCCTCGCTGTCGGGCTTGAGCCAGGTGTCGAGCCAGCGGAAGAACTCACGTTGCCACATGATGCTGTTCTGCGGCTTCAGGATCCAGTGGTTCTCGTCGGGGAAGAGCAGCAGTCTTGCGGGCAGGCCTTTGATCTTGGCGGCGTTAAATGCCTGGCAGGCCTGGGTGAAGACGATGCGGTAGTCGAGTTCGCCAGCGGTGCACATGATGGGAGTGTCCCAATTCTGAACGTAGTTCTTGGGGTTGGCCTGCGTGTAGGAGCGCTGTGCGGTGGCGTTGTTCTTCTCCCAGAAGGCGCCGCCCAGATCCCACTGCACAAACCACATCTCCTCGGTCTCGAGATACTGGGCCTCGAGGTTGAAGATGCCGGCATGAGCCAGGAAGCAGGCGAAACGCTTGTTGTGGTTGCCCGCCAGGAAGTAGACCGAGTAGCCGCCATAACTTGCACCTACGGCACCGATGTGGTCACCATCGATGTAAGGCTCCTTCTTCATATAGTCGACTGCGGCGAGATAGTCGCGCATGTTCTGGCCGCCATAGTCACCGCTGATTTGAGCATTCCACTCGGTGCCGAAGCCAGGCAGGCCGCGGCGGTTGGGCAGAATCACGATGTAGCCGTTGCTGGCCATGATGCGCATGTTCCAGCGGTAACTCCAGAACTGGCTGACTGGTGACTGAGGTCCTCCCTCGCAGAAGAGGATGGCGGGATACTTCTTGCTGGGGTCGAAGCCCGGGGGATAGCATACCCAAGTGGTCATCAACTTGCCATCGGTGGTGGGAACCATGCGCTTCTCGATGCCGATGGGCTCAACTTGTGCAAGCATCTCGTCGTTGACGTGGGTGAGTTGGACGGGCTCC
Organism: uncultured Prevotellaceae bacterium; assembly: GCA_900320055.1. Taxonomy (GTDB): domain Bacteria; phylum Bacteroidota; class Bacteroidia; order Bacteroidales; family Muribaculaceae; genus Sodaliphilus. The sequence goes on along the minus strand of ONQS01000005.1, from coordinate 52,298 downwards.
TTGCCCATTTCCACGCAATAGACCTCGTTAGGGGTCTGGTAACTGTGCTGGCAGGTGATCACCTTGCCGCCATCTGCAAAGGCCAGGCCGTCGTAGTCACACACGCCCATGGCGATGGTGTCGACGCGCTGGGTGGCGACATCCATGCGGAAGATGGGTTGCACGCCCTGGAACGGGCAGATAAAGTAGATCGCCTTCTCGTCGGGCGACCAGGCGATGGCGTCCACGCTATAGTCCCAATCGGCGGTGAGGTCCTTCTTGTTGCCGGCGGCATCCATAAAGAAGATGCGGTTTTTGTCGGCCTCATATCCGTCATGCTCCATCGAGAGCCAGGCCATCTCTCCCTTGCTGTTGATGATGGGGTTGGTGTCATAACCCATCATGCCCTCAGTGAGGTTGACGGTCTTGCCTGTCTCAAGGTCATACTTATAGAGGTCGCTGTTAGTCGAGAAGGCATAGTCCTTGCCAGTCTTCTTACGCGAAACATAGACGAGCGACTTGCTGTCGGGCGTCCATGCCAGCGACTCGATGCCGCCCCAAGGCTTCATTGGCGACTCGTAGGGCTCACCCTCGAGCACGTCCTTGACATTGCCGGCCTTGCTACCGTCGAAGTCGGCGACAAAGGGGTGCGGGATGGTGGTCACCCATTCGTCCCAGTGCTTATACATCATATCGTCGATCAGGCGCGCATCGGTTTTGTCCAGATCGGGATAGATGTCTTGAGGCGTCTGGCCATACTTGACTTGCGAAATCATGACGACGCGTTTCTCGTCGGGTGAGAAGACAAAGCCCTCGATGCCGTTCTCGATGTTGCTGACACAACTGCGGCCACCGCCATCGGCGTTCATAATCCACAACTGTGGCGACTTGGCCTCGCCGTCCTCGGTATAGATAAAGGCGATCTTCTTGCCGCCATCAATCCACACGGCATTGCTCTCGCTCTTGGGGGTGTTGGTGATCTGGCGAGCGTTGCTGCCGTCAACATCCATGACCCATAGGTCACAATTGCCCTTGTTGGTGGCGATGTCATAATAGGTCACGCCATAGAGGACCTTCTTGCCATCGGGCGACACTTGCGGACTGCCCACGCGGCCCAATTGATTGAGGAACTCAGGGGTGAATTCTTTCTTTTCCATCTTAGCAGTGGATTTCTCGGTAGCGGAGCCTTGGGCGGATGAGGTCTCCTGCTTGGAGCAGGTCGAGGAACTCAACAGAGCCAACGCCGCAACCGACATTGCTGTTAACTTTAATAATTTCATAATGATTTATTTAATGTAATGAGTTAATTAAGTTTCGGCGTATTCAATCGGCAAATGTAGGTATTTTTCAGCAAAAATGTGTAATTTTGCAGCAAGTTTTTTAGTGTATAGTCATTATGATAGCAATTAGTGTTGATGAGCGGATCGCAGCCGCGTGTCCCCAGACGCGTATCGGACTGGTCAGTGCCACGGTCCACAATGGCCCGACGAGCGATGAACTGTGGGCCGAGATCGAGGATGCCGCAAGGGGGATCAAGTCGCAGTACGAGTTGCTGGCAATCAACCAGCGACCTGCCATAGCCGCTACACGCCGGCTCTATCGCGCACTGGGTAAGGATCCCAGCCGCTACCGCGTGTCGAGCGAGGCCTTGTGCCGTCGCATCATCCGCGGACTGGGCATATATCGTCTCACCACGCTCATCGATCTGGTCAATCTGGTTTCGATCAAGAGCGGCTATGCCATTAGCGGCTTGGATCGGGACCACATTGTCGGAGACCGGCTCACGCTGAGCGTGGGAACGGCCAGCGATGTGTATAACGGCATCGGCCGCGGACTGCTCAACATCGAGGGCATGCCTGTCTACCGTGATGCGGCAGGCCCGATTGCTACGCCAACGAGCGACGAAGAGCGCACCAAGTTTACCGACCAGACCGTGAACGTACAGATCAACATCAACGCTTTTGGCCCCGAGATGCCCATTCAAGAGACTGTCGACTGGACCGTGTCATTGCTGGAGAATTATGCCTGTGCCACTGATATTGAAACCGCAATCCATATTCCGTAACAATCTATCAATCAATACTCAATATCAAAATGGAGTTACTCGAAATATTAGAAAATAATGTCAATCAACGTTACATCGACCAGGTGGTGGAAACCCTCAAGGACGGGGGACTGATCATCTACCCGACCGACACGGTGTATGCTCTGGGCTGTGACGCGCTAAACAATCAGGCTATTGAACGCATCTGCGCGCTCAAGGAGATGAAGTCGGCCAAGACCAATCTGTCGATCATCTGTGACGACATCTCGCAGGTGGCCCAATACGCCAAGTTTGACAACACGCAATTCCGATTGATGAAGTCCAACCTGCCAGGGCCATTCACCTTCATCTTCCCTGCCCTGTCCAAGTTGCCCAAGGCCTTCAAGGGACGCCGCACGGTGGGAATCCGTATTCCGGACAACGAAATTGCCTTGTCCATCGTGCGCACACTCGGTGGCCCTATCCTCACTACATCGGTGCCTGGCGACGATGAGGACTACCGCCAGGAGCCGGGTCTGATGGCAGAGGCATTTGGGTCACAGGTGGATATCGTTATCGACTCGGGCCGTGGCGGACTCACGCCATCGACCATTGTGGACTGTACAGGCCCTGAGCCTGAAATCACCCGCCAAGGCAAAGGTGACCTGATCTACTGACATGTTGATTTTTACTAACAGGATTACATCATAACAAGTTTGAAACAAATGATAAGAAACATGATTATGTGCCTCGCGGCTGCACTGGTGCTAACGGCTTGTAATGGCACGACCGATAAGAGTGATAACGCAGTCGCCGATGCTGACGGCATGGCCACACAGCAGAGCGAAATGCCCGTAGCAGGCCCCGACGACGAGGGTCAGGGATCGTGGACCAAGCAGACCACCATCATGACCTCCAAGCCCATGGTAATCGACTTTTTTGCCACATGGTGCGGCCCTTGCAAGGAGTTGGCACCGATTCTGGCCGAGGTCGAGAAGAATCACAAGGGTGACGTCATCTTTAAGCGCATCGATGTTGACCAGGAGGCCGATTTGGCACAGGAATTCAACATTCAGGCAGTGCCCACACTGATGTTCGTTACTCCCAAAGGTGAATATCAGACGCTGCTCGGACTGCAGGAGGCTAACGTGATTGAAGCAAAGATCGCAGAATTGCTCACTCGCAGCGCTAACTGAGCCACACTGGGGCAAAATGGACTGATTATTGTTCAATTTGGCACATCGTAGATGATTGAGTGCCCGATAATGTTGTGATATTTAGTTTTTTTTGCGAACTTTGCGCCCGATTTTGAAATAGAGACCAGTCATTCAATAATAACTGCATCATGGAAATTACTGCACAACAACTTGCAGCGATGGTTAATGGTACGGTCGATGGTGATGCCACGATCGTGATCAACAACTACGCAAAGATTGAAGAGGCCACTACAGGTTGTCTGACCTTTCTGGCCAACCCTAAATACACCCACTATATTTATACTACCGAGGCGTCGGCGGTTCTCGTAAGTCGTGATTTCAAACCCGAACATGAGGTAAAAGCCACACTGATCAGGGTTGATGACCCCTACAAGACGCTTGCTGATCTGCTCAATTTTGTCAATAGCCAGCGCCCCGAAAAGCGAGGCGTGGAGCAACCCGTCCATGTGGGACAGGGCACTACCCTGCCCGATGACGTGTATGTGGGCGCGTTTGCCTACATCGGCGACGGCGTGACCATCGGCAAGCATGTCAAAATCTACCCACAGGTGTATGTGGGCGACGGCGTGACCTTGGGCGATGATGTGATTCTGTATCCGGGTGTGAAAATCTACCACGGCTGCCGTATCGGCAACCGTTGCATTGTGCAAGGCGGTGCCGTGATCGGCGGTGATGGCTTTGGCTTTGCTCCTAAGGGCGACGGAACTTATGAGAAGATTGCTCAGGTGGGAATCGTCATACTTGAAGACGATGTGGAAATCGGCGCTAACACCACCATCGACCGCGCCACCATGGGCGCTACCGTGGTCAAGCGAGGCGCAAAACTCGACAACCTGATTCAGATCGCCCACAATGTGGAGGTCGGCGAGAGCACTGTCATGGCAGCACAAGTCGGTGTCGCCGGATCAACCAAGATCGGCAAGCACAATATGGTGGGTGGTCAAGTCGGATTTGCTGGCCACATCACTGTGGGAGACAACAATGGAATCGGTGCGCAGACCGGTGTGGATAACAGCATCGGTAGTGGAGGCAAATGGCTGGGCGCGCCAGTTCAGCCCGCTATGGAGTTTGCCCGTCAGACCGTATACCTGAAGCGCCTGGGCGAGATGTACAGCGATATCAAGGACATTAAAAAGAAAATCAACCAATAGAGAGTCATTGGTGGGTTAGCACCTGAGAGTTAACCCATAATTGGAGATCATAGATGAAACAGACAACATTGAAGAATGCCTTTACTGTCACTGGTAAAGGACTGCATACCGGGCAAATGTCAACTGCAACGTTCAAGCCCGCCGACGTGAACACCGGTTACGTGTTTAAGCGCATGGACCTGGAAGGACAGCCGACTATCCAGGCTCTGGCAGAACATGTTATCGAAACCACTCGCGGCACCGTGATTGCCAGTAAGGGTAACAAGGAGGCTCGCGTGAGCACCATCGAGCACGCGATGGCTGCCCTGTATGCCGCAGGCATCGACAACTGCCTGATAGAAGTCAATTGTGGTGAAGTGCCCATCCTGGACGGTAGCGCCATCATCTGGTGCCAGGAGATAGAAAAGGCAGGTATTGTAGAGCAAGAGGCCGAGAAGGAATTCTATGTGGTGAAACAGCGCATCAAGGTTGTTGACAAGGAGACGGGCTCATCGCTTATCGTTCTGCCCGATGACGATTTGTCAATCGACTGCATGATTGAGTTTGACTCTCCTGTGTTGGGCAACCAGTTTGCCTCGCTGACAGACATCCGTCAGTTCAAAAACCAGATTGCTGCAAGCCGCACATTTGTGTTTGTGCGCGAAGTGCAGCCCCTTATTCAACTCAATATGATTAAGGGGGGTGATTTGGATAATGCTATTGTCATCTATGATCAGCAGATGGAGCAGGCCGACCTTGACCGCATGGCCGATGTGATGAATGTGCCACACAAGCCTGCCAATGAATTGGGCTACTTGAACAACAAACCGCTAGCCTTCAAGAATGAGCCTGCGCGTCACAAGTTGCTCGATGTGTTAGGCGATTTGGCACTGATCGGCCGTCCACTGAAGGGGCGTATTGTTGCCACCCGTCCTGGCCACACCATCAATACCCAATTGTCCAAGAAAATCCGCCAGGAACTGCGTTATCAGAATGTCCAGGCTCCTATCTACGATCCGAACAAGGAACCGCTATATGACATCAATCAGATACGCGCCATGCTGCCGCACCGCTATCCGATGCTTCTGGTCGACAAGATCATTGAGAAGGGCAAGAAACATGTGGTCGGCATCAAGAATGTGACTGCCAATGAACCCTTCTTCCAGGGACACTTCCCTCACGAGCCCATTATGCCAGGTGTGCTTCAAGTCGAAGCCATGGCGCAAGTCGGAGGAATATTGGTGCTGAGCAGCGTTGATGAGCCCGAGAAATACTCAACTTATTTCCTCAAGATAGACAATGTCAAGTTCCGTCACAAGGTTGTTCCTGGCGACACACTCATCTTCCACTTGTCGCTGATGACGCCGATTCGCCGTGGCACCGCTATCATGAAGGGGTATGCCTTTGTGGGCGAGAAGATTGTGACCGAGGCCGAGTTTATGGCCCAGATTGTCAAAAATCCCGATTAATACTTAATAAACAACGTTAATAACTCAATTATTAATATATGGATATCCATCAGTTTGCCGTCGTTCACCCTGACGCTAAGATTGGTGATCACGTAAAAATAGGTCCGTTTGTGACCATCGATGCCAATGTGGAAATTGGCGATGGAACAGTCATCGATAGCGGTGCTGTGGTTCACAGCGGAACACGCATCGGCAAGAATTGCCACATCCATTCCAATGCAGTTGTGGGCGATATACCCCAGGACCTTAAATTCCAAGGTGAGGATACCGTGGCCATCATTGGTGACAATACCGTGATCCGCGAGTTTGTCACCATCCATCGTGGTACGGCTTCCAAGGGTAAAACCGTAGTAGGAAGTAACTGTCTGATTATGGCTTACTGCCATGTCGCTCACGATTGTGTGGTGGGCAATCACGTGATTATGTCCAATGCGGCGCAGTTGGCCGGAGAGGTTGTCGTGGACGATTGGGCAATCATCGGAGGCGGTGCACTCGTGCATCAGTTCACCCTGATCGGTTGTCATGTGATGATTCAGGGTGGTGCTCTGGTCAACAAGGACATCCCGCCCTACTGCATGGCTGCACGCTACCCCATCGCCTATGAGGGCGTGAACAAGGTGGGCTTGCATCGTCGTGGCTACACCAGCGAGCAGATCGATGCCATAGCCGATGTCTATCGCACGATCTATGATTCGGGACTGAACATCACTCAGTCGCTCGAGGCAGTCGAGAAATTGCCTGCCAGCCCAGAGCGTGACGTGATCATGAACTTTGTGCGCGCCAGCAAGCGTGGCATCGTGCGCAAGCCATGACAGGCTAACGTAAGGGAGGAACTCAAAAACAAAAAAAGGACAGTTTGTTTCAGCAGACTGTCCTTTTCTGTTATACTATTGATATCGGTCAGTGAGACCTCTCGATGGCTTGAAGTTTGTCGGCCTCGCCCAGTTTGTAATAGATGTCGCGCAGGGCGTTTCTCACATCCTGATTGCTGGGATTGATGGCATAGGACTTCTCAAAATAGGGTAACGCCTCCCGATAAATGGGATTGACCAGATTGGCCAGTTTCTTGCCGTAGAGGCGGCTGTTCTGTCTGGTTTCCATTGCCTTGTTGTAGAAGTAGCGCCCCACATTAAACAAGCCGCTGGCATTGCTGTCGTTGAGTTCGATGCAGCGTTGATAATACGGGAAGGCCTCATAGATGCTCTGCTGATTCTCAATAATAAGCCCCTTGAGGTTTTGCAGTTCATCATCATTGGGGTTGGCTGAGATGGCTTCATCGATCAGATCATTGGCGCTCTCATACTCCTCACGGCCCAGGTAGTCATTGATGAGGATGCGTATGTATTGAGGATCGGCTGTGCCATACTTGATGAACGCTTCCCAAGCGAGTTTAACAACTTCCTCATCATTGCCCAGATCGCTAAGGCACACCAAGGCATAGTCGTATGCCTCCTTCTTGTTGTACCCCATGTGACGGGCTATGCTGAACAGGCGCACGGCATCGATCGTGTCGGTCAACTGCCATGCGGCAATACCCTGGTAGTAGCGGACTTCAGCAATGGTACTGTCGGGCTTTGGCCATCGTGGATCGTCGCTTCTGGCCGCCATCAGGCAGTAATACTCCCATGCCTTGTATGCCCCACTCCAGTCCTTGACGTTGTACAACTCACTACCGATGATGCGGTAGTTGTCGTGATGCTCGACCAAGCGGTTGACAACATCCTTGCTGAATTTGGTCTTCACCTTAGGCCGTTTTGTCTTTTTGTCAACAACTGGATTGCCCTTGGTGTCAAGCACGTGAATCGTATCCAGTTTCAGGGCATTCAGACTATAATCGTAGGCATCGATGAGCGTGTGACCCATGGCTTTGATGTCAATCTTTTTGCCCACTCGGCGGTTGTCCATGTATTTGTCAAACTGCTCTATCTTGATACGATTGGCAAGAGCCCAGGTTTCGGCGCGGTTGCGGGTCTCGTCGTTGGTGAGTGCCGGCTTGAGCGCGTCAAAGGCTTTGCCGTAACTGTCAACGGTCATAGTCAGACCACTGATAGCCTTTTTGGCTTTGTCTACGAGCAGTTGCTGTGCATTGGCGCTGATTGACAGGGTCGCCGCTAAAATGATAACAAACCTTTTCACATTAAATCCTCCTATAAAAACCGCTGCAAAAGTAGTGATTTTTCTGATGTTGTGCAACTGTATCGCTCATTCGATGGTAAAGGCAAACGAGTGATGAAGCATCGCTCCACCACTCGTTATAGAATAAAATAGGATTGTCATTTACTTAACGCCCATAACCTCAAACTTGTAGAGGATGTCGTCCAGGACATTCTTAGCCTTGGTGTCATCGGGATTGAGTTCGCTAGCCTTCTTCAAGAAGGGGATAGCATCGTCGTAGATGGGCTTGATCTTGGGAATGAGTTGGCTATTGGTAGCATTGGGATTCTCATCGATGATCTTCTGGGCCTGCAGATAGAGGCAACGACCCACATCAAAGAAACCGTTTGCATAGGTGGGGTCAACCTCGGTAGCCTTGCGGTAGAAGGGCAAAGCAGCGTCAACACCATCCTTCAACTCAACAGTGAAGCCCTTGATGTCGTGCAGGGTGCCGTTATTGGGATCAGCACTCAGAGCGTTGTCGATGAAGTTGTAGGCTTTGTCATACTCGTTGTTGTCGAGCATACCCTGTACCATATTGGCCAGCGACGAGGTCTGGAAGTCGACGATGTTATTGTCGGTGTAACCCAGTTTGCGGGCCTTGGTGAAGTTCTCGTAAGCATCAGCATAGTCTTTGATCTGATACTGTGAGTAGCCTTGGAAGAAACGAACCTGGCTCAGGGTGCTGTCGGCTGCTGCTACGCCATTGGCGATAGCAAAGGGTGAAGAAGCGATATCAGCATAGTTGCCGAATGCATGGGCGGCGTTCTCCCAATCACTGGCCTGCAGATAGACGTTACCAGCATTGGCAATATCACCCATGTGTGCGGTGAGGGCGCTGATGATTTCCTTGCTATATTTGGTCTTCACCTTCTTGCTGCCGTCCTTGTTCAACTTGGGTGCACCAGCCTTGTCCAACTCAACGACGGAGTCGAGAGGCAGTGCTTTCTGGAAGAATTCAAAACCAGCGCTCAGAGCCTGATTCATCATTTTGTCATCTACAGGCTGCTGCATGATTTTCATCTTATACATTTCGTCATAGATGCCAAACGCGGCCTTACCTGCGGTGTACCAAGTGAGCACGTCATTGGCGCTCTCAGGATTGGTAAAGGCGGGCTCGATTTGATCAAGCACGGTTGCCATTTCCATGACGTTGCCCGATGTGGCCTTCTTGGCAAGGTCTTTCACGAGGCTCATCTGAGCCGATGCGCTAAACGCCATCATGATAGCGGCTGCGCCCAAAAGAATCGTCTTTTTCATTTTTGTTAACAATTAAGTTGGTTTATAATGTTTGTTTATTATCACTCTTGTGAGTTCTCGGTGCTCTCGGGAGTCTCTTCGTTATCGATGTTCTCAGAGGGCTCGGAGACCTCAGTCATATTCTCGTTGAATGCGTCACGAACGCTCTCTTCATCGGTCGTCTCGGGCTCGGTGTCCACCTTGCAAACGCTTGCTATCTCGTCGTTTTTCTTCTCCAGATTGATGAGTCTCACGCCTTGTGTTGCTCGGCCAACGACGCGTAGTGAATTAACCTTGAGCCTGATGGCAATACCGCTCTTGTTGATGATGACAAGGTCGTTATCGTCATTCACATTCTTAATTGCAATTAGTTTGCCAGTTTTGGCGGTGATGTTAATGGTTTTAACACCCTTTCCGCCACGATGGGTCACGCGATAGTCGTCCAGAGCACTACGCTTGCCCATACCCTGCTCAGACACAACGAGCACGTCGTCACGGGTTCCGGCACGCATGCATATCATACCGATTACCTCATCGTCCTCACTCAGGTTCATACCCTTCACACCAGTGGCTGTACGTCCCATTGAGCGCACTTGGGTCTCTGAGAATCGGATAGCATAACCCTTGCTATTAGCCAGGATCACCTCGCTGTCGCCCTCGGTGAGGATGGCGCCTACCAGACGGTCATCATCATTGATATTGAGGGCGCGCACACCGTTGGCACGCGGACGTGAGTACTCGCTCAAGCGTGTGCGCTTAACGATACCGTTCTTGGTGGCGAATACAATATAATGTGACTGATTATACTCGGGATCGGTCAGAGCCGTTGCACGGACAAAGGCCATAATGCGGTTATCCACATCCAGGTTAAGCAGATTCTGGATGGCACGTCCCTTACTGTTCTTGGTCCCCTCGGGAATCTCAAACACGCGCAGCCAGAAGCAGCGTCCCGTGGCGGTGAAGAACAGCATATAATTATGGTTGGTGGCTTCATAGACATACTCGATGAAGTCCTCATCGCGTGTGTCACTGCCCTTAGCGCCAACACCGCCGCGAGCCTGGGCTCGATATTCCTTGAGCGGAGTGCGCTTGATATAGCCAAAGTGGGAAATGGTGATGATCATGGGATCATCGCTATAGAAGTCTTCTGCATTCATCTCCTCACTTGAGTATTCGATCTGAGTGCGGCGCTCGTCGCCGAACTTCTCTTTGACCTCAAGCAATTCCTCCTCGATGACCTTGCGGCACTCGGCGGGATCATCCAGAATTGCCTGGAGATGCTCGATAGTCTTGCGCACCTCGGCTAACTCGTTATGCAGTTTCTCTTGCTCCAAGCCGGTGAGTTGGCGCAGACGCATCTCGACGATGGCACGGGCTTGAACTTCGGTGAGGCTGAATCGCTCACACAGGCGCTGAATGGCATGTTCGGTCGAGTCGCTGCTCTTGATGATGGCGATCACCTCGTCGATGTTGTCACTGGCGATGATGAGTCCTTCCAGGATGTGGGCGCGCTCTTTTGCCTTCTTGAGGTCATATTGGGTGCGGCGGATCACCACCTCATGGCGGTGCTCCAGGAAGTAGTGCAGCAACTGTTTGAGGTTGAGCAACATGGGACGGCCATTGACCAGGCACACGTTGTTGACGCTGAACGAGGACTGCAACTCGGTCATCTTGTAGAGTTTGTTGAGCAGCACGTTAGGATTGAAGTCCTTCTTGACGTCAATGACGATGCGCATACCATGGCGGTCGCTCTCGTCGTTGATGTCGGCGATGCCCTCAATCTTCTTTTCCTCGACCAGACGTGCGATATTCTCGATCAGGTCTTTCTTGTTGACGTTATACGGGATCTCGTTGACCACGATGCGATCGTGGTTGTGCTCAGTCTCGATTTCGGCTTTGGCACGTACCACGATGCGGCCGCGACCAGTCTCAAAAGCGTCTTTCACACCTTGGTAACCATAGATGATACCTCCGGTGGGGAAATCGGGAGCCTTGATGTAGTTCATCAGGTCGCTCACTTCCATCTCGGGATCCTCGAGCAGAGCCAAGCATCCGTCGATGCACTCGCCAAGATTGTGCGGTGCCATGTTGGTGGCCATGCCAACTGCAATACCCGTTGCGCCGTTCACTAGCAGGTTAGGGATGCGTGTGGGCAGCACTGAGGGCTCCTCGAGCGTGTTGTCAAAGTTAGGCACAAAGTCAACGGTGTCCTTGTCCATGTCTTCCATCATGCTCTCGCCCATCTTGTCGAGACGCACCTCGGTGTAACGCATAGCAGCGGGGCTGTCGCCATCGACAGAGCCAAAGTTGCCTTGTCCGTCGACCAGCGGATAACGCATGGCCCAATCTTGTGCCAGACGAACCATGGCCAGGTAAACCGAAGAATCGCCATGAGGATGGTACTTACCAAGCACGTCACCCACGATACGGGCCGATTTCTTGTAGGGGGCATTGGAGTAGTTACGCAACTTGTCCATGCCATAGAGTACCCTGCGGTGCACGGGCTTGAAGCCGTCGCGCACATCGGGTAGCGCACGCGAAACGATGACCGACATCGAATAATCGATGTAACTGGTCTTCATTTCATTCTCAATGTTGATCTCTAAAATTCGATCGTTGTCCATTACTAAATTCTCAATTTAAATCTGTTTCGGACACCGCACTGCAGGCAGAAAATCGCCCCAGGCTAGCACGAGTGCCACGACATTAGGTTTAACCTACAAATTTACGCACTTTTTTTCAATCAACAATTGGAATTGCGCCACTTTTTGACTGCATCATGCCGAAAATGTTTAAAACCGGGCTAAAAAATATTGTAACCCGCTGCGCATCGCCAACTTCTTTGTAATTTTGCGCCGACTTAAGACCCGATTGACAGTATGCAGGATTTTGCGGCCATAGATTTTGAAACCGCTAACAGCGAGCGCACCAGCGTGTGTTCGGTGGGCGTTGTCATTGTGAGGGAGGGTCAAGTGGTCGACACCTTCTATTCCCTGATCCAGCCTGAACCCAACTACTACAGTTACTGGTGCCAGCGGGTGCATGGCCTGGGCCATAACGATACCGATGGAGCCCCGCTATTCCCTAGTGTGTGGGCGCAAATCGAGCCGCTGATCGAGGGGCTGCCGCTAGTGGCGCATAACAAGGCCTTTGACGAGAACTGCCTGAAGGCCGTGTTTCGCTGTTACCAGATGGATTATCCCGACTACCCGTTCTACTGTACTTGCATTGCCGCCAAACGCCGGCTCAAGCAGTTGCCCAACCATCGACTCGAGACTGTGGCTGCCTATTGCGGGTTTGACCTCAGGCATCACCATCATGCTCTGGCCGATGCTGAAGCCTGTGCTCACATCGCCATCACACTGCTCTGAGAATCCCCCCTGCTATAAAGAATGAGGGCAAACCACATACCGAATGTGATTTACCCTCGTTGCTCGATTTTCTTGACTTGAGTTATTGAGTCAGGCTGGCAGTAATAGCCTGTACTTCTCGTGAGAAATCTTTTTCGATCGACATGCGCTGCTCGATCTGGATGCAAGCGTGCAGCACGGTCGCGTGGGTGCGGTCCAGTTTTGCTCCGATGCTGGTCGACGACATCTGGGCTTCCTTTTTGGCCAGATACATCACCAACTGGCGCGCATCGCTGATCTCCCGCTTGCGGGATTTGCCATAGAGCACATCGGTGGGCAGGTTGTAATAGTCGGCAACCGTCTCGGCGATGGATTCAAAGGTAACCTGCTTGGGGGTCATTTTGACCGTATTGCCGATAATGCTCTGAGCCAATTCGATGGTAATGTCCTGGTTGAGCATGGTGGCATGTGCCAGCAGGGCTACCATGATGCCCTCGAGTTCGCGCACACTATCCGTCACATTGGTAGCAATATAGTCCATCACTTCATCGCTGATCATGAGGCCGTCCTGTGCGGCTTTCATTGCCAAGAACTTGCGGCGCAATTCAAAATCAGGCTTCTCAAGTTCGACAGTCATGCCCCACTTGAACCTTGAAATCAATCTGGGAACCATGCCATCCAGGTCACTCGGGCGGCAATCGCTCGACATCACCAACTGGCGCTGGTGCTGATGCAGATGATTGAAGATATGGAAGAAGGTGTTCTGGGTGCCGGGCTTACCCGCAAACTCCTGAATGTCGTCGAGCAGCAGAACATCGATGCTCTGATAAAAATTGATGAAGTCGTTGATCTTCTTCTGCTGTACTGCGGTTGTATACTGGCTCTCAAACACTCTGGAGGTGACATAAAGCACCCTCATGCGCGGGTTCTCTTCTTTCAGTTTGATGCCGATGGCTTGTAACAGGTGTGTCTTGCCTACCCCGGTGGATCCAAAAACAAACAACGGATTATAGGTCTTTACCTCGGGGTGTTCTGCGATTGCTTGACCGATACTCAAAGCAAGTTTATTGCTCATACTGCTGCAATAGTTATCAAAGGTGTATCGCAGGTTGAGTTGAGGGTCTATGTCGTCAAGCGTTTCGTCGCGGTCAAACGGATTGGCGACTTTGGGCTTGCGGATTTTGAATTCTTGCTTGAGTTTTGCGCTTGAGTTGTCTTCGGTCTGTTCGATAGCGCTGGCGTCATCATTTCCCACTACGTTATACTTATAAGTGAGTTTGACATTCTCGCCAAAGACCATCTTCAGTGCAGCCGACAGGATCTTGATATATCGTCCCTCGATTTGTTCTACAAAGAATTGCGAGGGCACTCTAAGCGTCACACGGTTGTTTTCCTGGTCAAAGTCAACAGCAACAATGGGAGCGAACCAAACATCAAACTGTTCGGCCGGGAGGTTTGCCTTGATGACGTCAAGGCAACGGTTCCACTGTTGTGTAACGTTAAACATTATCTATAAAATTTTTCTTACTGTAATGGTTGTTCTACTTTTCGCTTTAAGCAGGACAAATTTCGGTCAATATTTTTTTTAAAAAAAGTGCGAAAAAAATTTGGATATTTCATTTCAAGTGTAATAACATTGAAAAACAAAGGTTTAGAACTTGTATACAAAAATGTAACAATTTCGGCGTTTTGGAATTAACAATATGTCTAATAATCAACACCTTAATTAAATGTTTGAATTTTCCTATCGAATTTGGTACATGCGCAAATCGCTGTAAATGTCAAGTGTTTGTATTTGTAAACACCGAAACCGATAGTTCTCAAAAAAAACTCTATTTAGATTCAATCCAAATAGAGTTTTTGCCGTTCAATTTCATGAGGGATTTTCCCTCAAATCATGTTTTCCGTTTCCATAACTGAGCCTGGACATGCGGTTTAGAAAACCTTGACGTTGATATACCGCTTGGGGTGCGCCTTGATGTCGGTCAACAACGAGTCAAGACTGGCGATCGCATGGTTGGCGTTATCATAGAGTTCCTTGTCGCTGATGATCTTGCCCAGCGACGAGTTCTTGTCATTGAGTTGCTCACTAAGTGCCTGCAGATTGGCCAGGGTGGCGTTGAGCGTGTTGATGGTGGAGTCGAGAGGCATCTGCTTAAGCGATACCGACAGGTCATTGAGGTTGCTGGTGGCTCCAGTGAGATTGCCGGTGATGCCGTTCACATGATTCATGACACCAGGCACACTGCGGTTCAGTCCGCTCATGAGCACGTTCAGTTGCTGAGCGCTCGCCTGCAACTGGCGGGTGATGCCATCCAGCCGACCCAATGCCGCTGCCAGCGCTGGATTGCCGGTAAGCCCGTTGACGTTGCCCATGATCGAGTCCACCTTGGGAAGCATGTCGTTCACCATCGGCAGCACATTGTCTTTGACATGGTCGATGATGCCTGGCACATCACTTGTGGGTATGTAACTGCCGGTCTTCATGGCAGGTCCGTCACCCAGGTTCAGCACGAGCGACGCTCCACCCATCAGGCCCGACACCATACTGATCGTCGAGCCCTCAGGAACGGTCATCTCCTTGTTCATGGCCAGCATGACGGTAATCTTATTCTTCTTATAATCATAATTGATCTCGCGCACCTGCCCCACCTGGAAGCCATTGACCGTGATGGGGGCTGCCACAAGCAGGCCCTCGGTGCTTTCGACCTCGGTATAGTAGCGATTGGCAGGCGTGAACAGATTTACGCCCTTCAAGTAATTCACGCCCCAGTACAGGAGGACGAGTCCCACTAGCACAGTGAGAGCGATTTTGACATTCTTGTTCAAAAACTTCATGTTGTCTATGATATTTCCAAAATTTGATGATCTGATATGGAATGGCAAAATTACTAATTTGTTCCCTAATTCATCACGGTTTTAGCGATTTTTATCATATTTTCGCCCTATAATAGGGCACCGAAAGTGCACAATCGGGCATTAATTGGTCAAAAAACTCCTATCTTCTGGCCTATTTTGCAGGTTTTTCATTATTTTTGCGGCTGTCAACTAGTAACTGAGTCATCATTATCATTATTATTGCTGATATGAAATCTCCACTTCAATATAAATATGTGTACGGCCTGATCGGGTATCCGCTGGTGCACTCCTTCTCGCTCGACTACTTCAACCAGAAGTTTCTGGCCGAAGACATCGACGCCATCTACCTCAACTTCGAGATCAGCGACCTTGGCCAGTTGATGGAACTGGTGGCCGAGTATCCTAACCTCAACGGCCTTAACGTCACCGCACCCTACAAGGAGGCCGTCATCCCCTATCTCGACTCGCTCGACGACGACGCCCGCCGCATCGGCGCCGTCAATGTCATCCGTTTTATCCGTGACGCCAAGAGCGGCGACTTGCTTCAACTGCGTGGCTACAACAGCGATGTGGTGGGCTTCGAAAAGACCATCGACGGTATCCTCACGCCCAGCCGCACCAGTGCTATGGTGCTCGGCACGGGCGGCGCTGCCAAGGCCGTCAAGGCGGCTTTCGAGCGCCGAGGCATACGAGTCACCCTGGTCTCACGCCGCAAGTCAGAGCACACGCTGGTCTATGAGGAGATCACGCGCGCTATGGTCGCGCAGCATCACATCATTGTCAACGCAACCCCTCTGGGCAAATATCCCGACGACGACCAGTGCCCCGATTTCCCCTTCCGCTTTCTCACCAGCGCGCACCTGTGTTACGACCTGATCTATAATCCCGAGGAGACTCTGTTCATGAAGCGTGCCGCCCGCCATGGCGCCCAGACCAAAAACGGCATCGAGATGCTCCTGCTGCAGGCCTTCGACTCCTATCGCATCTGGACTCACGAGGGCGACTGATCCATCCACCCTCACACCACCCCTACTCCACCCGACTCTGTGTGTAACCGCATCAATCGTTTCCGACCGTATGGGGCATCCGTCCGTCATCTCCCGCACACCTCTGCTTAGGGTGCTCGCCCCCTATGTGGCGGGGATCCTGTTGCATGAGGTCTGCCCCCGCTGGTGGCCGCCGCTGGCACTCATCGCGCTCGCCGTGATCGGCGGCTGGGTGCTCGGCCGCATCTCGTCGGCCACGCCCTCACGCCGGCTGCGCATGAGGCCTTACTTGGCGCTGCCCCTGCTGGTGGTCGCCTTGGCGCTGGGATGGCTGGCGGCTGTTATCCACCACCCGCCCGTGCTCGATGCGGAACTGCGGCATAGCGGTAACCGCGTGGGGCAGATTCTGGATCTGGACCACACCGATTTCTCGACACGTCTCACGGTCCGCCTGCTCGACGTCCCGTCGGCCACCATGCCCTGTCGCGTGCTGGTCACCACCCGCGGCTGCGACTACACCCTCTCCCCTGGCGACGTCATCACATGGCCCGCCGACCTCGAGCCGATCCGTAGCAGGGGTAATCCCGACGAGATGGATTATGTCTCCTATATGTTGCACGACCAAGGCATCCGATACTGCCAGCATTTGCCAGGGCGCGATGTTCAAGTCCTGGGCCGGTCCCCGAGCCTCTCGACCCGGATGGCTGCGCTGAGGCGCGGTTTGGCGTCCAACGTATACGCCACGTCACTATCAGCCGAAGCCCAGCGCCTGGTGGTGACCCTGCTGCTCGGCCAGCGTGGCGCCATCGATCCCGAAACGCGTCAGCAGTTTTCCACCGCAGGCGTGGCCCACGTGCTTGCGCTCAGCGGCCTGCATGTGGGGTTGGTGGCCCTGATGCTCTGGTGGCTGCTTTTCCCGCTCGACTATATCGGTTTGAGGCGTTTGCGCTTGGTCATCACGCTAGCGGCCGTTGGCCTGTTTGCCTGCTTCACTGGGCTATCGCCGTCGGTCGTGCGCTCCACGGTGATGACGGGCACAGTGCTGGTGGCCATGGCGCTGTATCGGCGTTCCGACCCCTTCAACGCATTGCTGCTGGCGGCACTTGCCATTCTGGTATGGTCACCATCGGCGATTTTCGGTGTGGGATTCCAACTCAGTTTTGTGACCGTGGGCTCATTGTTGCTGGTAAACAGGTTGCCAGTGGCGGCTATCCGCACGCCCTATCGATGGGCCAATTACCTCATATCGCTGGTCGTCGCATCGTTGACCGCACTGCTGGCTACCCTGGCGCTGACGGCTCACTACTTCCACACTGTTTCGACCCTGTCGGTGGTCACTAACGTCCTGGTCCTGCCCGCCATGCCGCTGCTGATGGTACTTGGTGCCTTGACGGTGCTTACGGCCGCTGCCGGTTTGCAGTGGTCCCTGTTGCAAGGCGCCCTCGACGGCCTGAGCGGCTATGTGAGCCGCGCCATCGGCTGGGTTAATGCCATCCCACACGCTTATGCAGGCGGCGTCTATGTGAGTACAACGGCTGTGGTGCTCTACTTTGTGGTGCTCGCATTGGTGATAGGATGGTTTTATAGCCGTCGGAGGCGCTGTCTGATCGGTGCCGCTGTTGCGCTTGCCTTGCTGGCAGGGCACTCGCTGTGGGTCGATGCGCACACCCGTCGGCAGGGACTGGTGATCTTTAATTCCCCCACAGCCACCCCGTTGCTGTATTACCACGATGGCGAGGCGATGGTGTGGGTGCCGGATGAGGCTGCGGAAGCGGTCGATTCGGCTGCATTTGTCCGATCCTATTCGGGCTTTCTGGCCAGGCATGGCATCAGGCGCCTGCGGTTTGTCGACAACGCGGCGGATGGCACCGCCACGCTGAGGCTTGGCGGCGCACGCTTTGAGCCGCCCCGCGTCTACGTGCCGGGGCGCCGTCTGGTTGTAGCCAGCAGCCGCTCGCCGAAGACAGCACCGGGTGATACGGTTCGGATGGAGAATGTAGATGACCTGATCGTGACCCGCACCTGCCATGGCCGTGTGGCAGCCTGGGGACAACGTTACCGCTTCGGGCGGGTGATCCTGTCCGGGGCGTTACATGATGCGTCAAAACAGATAAGTGAATGTGATTCACTTCACATCCACTATCATGATTTGAGCGCCAGCGGGGCAATAGAATTGCCCTAAGGGGGCCAGCGGCGATGATTGTTGGCAATAAGATCAGATCATCGACATCACCATCTGCTTGACATCTTGTGCCAGGCGCTCGGCTTGGGCCATGGTGTGGGCCTCGCTATAGATGCGGATGATGGGCTCGGTGTTGCTCTTGCGCAGATGCACCCAAGCGTCGTCGAAGTCGATCTTGACGCCGTCGATGGTGGTGACGCGTTCTCCCTGATAATGCTTCTCGACCGCTTTGAGGATGGCGTCGATGTCCATGCCAGGCTTGAGTTCAAGGCGGTTTTTGGCAATACTGTACTGAGGGTAGGTCTGCTTAAGTTGGCTGACGGTCATGCCGCTCTTTGCCAGCAGCGACAGGAACAAAGCCACGCCCACAAGGGCGTCGCGGCCGTAGTGGCTAGCGGGATAAATCACGCCACCGTTGCCCTCTCCACCAATGACGGCGCCCGTGCGGCGCATTTCGGTCGTGACATTGACCTCACCCACTGCTGCGGCCGTGTAGGAGCAGCCATGCTTGTGGGTGACATCACGTAACGCGCGTGACGACGACAGGTTGCTCACGGTAGCGCCTGGCGTGTGCGAGAGCACATAGTCGGCAACGGCGACAAGGGTGTATTCCTCGACAAAGAATTCGCCATTCTCCATGATAATAGCAAGACGATCCACATCGGGGTCGACGACAAAGCCCACATCTGCCACACCCTGGCGCATCAGGTCGCTGATGGCGGTCAGATTCTCGGGAATGGGCTCAGGCGTGTGGCCAAAGTTGCCGGTGGGTTCACAGTACAGTTTCTGAATCTTGTTGACGCCAAGGGCCTCCAGCAACTGAGGAATCGCGATGCCGCCCACCGAATTGACGGCATCGACGGCTACGGTGAAGTCCCGCTTGCGGATGGCTTCGACATCCACTAGGTCAAGCGCCAGCACCTGGTCGATGTGGCGCCGCAACCAGGTGTAATTCTTCTGCTCACGGCCCAGGTGATCGACGTCGGCATAGTCAAAATCTTCGGCCTCGGCCAGTCTGAGCACCTCCTTGCCCTCGGCATCGGTGAGAAATTCGCCGTTGTGATTGAGCAATTTCAGGGCATTCCACTGCTTGGGATTGTGCGACGCCGTGATGATGATGCCGCCACAAGCCTTCTCGCCCACGACAGCCAACTCGGTGGTAGGCGTAGTCGCCAAGCCGATGTTGACCACATCAAAGCCCATGCCCGTGAGCGTGCCGATCACGGTATTGAGCACCATGCGCCCCGACAAGCGCGCATCGCGGCCAACGACGATGACGTTGGACTTGACGGGCGAATTGCGACGCATAAACGTGGCATAAGCCGAGGTGAACTTGACGATATCCAGAGGGGTCAGGCCATCACCCGCGGGACCACCGATGGTGCCACGGATGCCTGAAATTGACTTAATAAGTGACATGATAATTGTGATGAGTGAAAAGTTAAATCTGACTGTGGAAGTAACGCACGTGGAACAGGAATGGGGTCACGTAGGATATCTCGTTGGTGAGACCATACTGAGACTTGACAACCATGTTGACCTCACACTCCACGCCCAGAAACAGCAAGGGATACTGCAATCCATATCCCCACTGTGCGGATGAGGGCAGCGTGTAGTCCTTGAAGTTGAATGTGCAAGCACTGGCGTCCATGGCGTTCTCGTTGCCGTCGGTAACGGTCAACTTGCCGTTGGAGTACCAGGTGGACAGATTGTAACGCGAGTAACGGAAATAGATGGGCTCGTTGACCTTGGCGCGGTCACCGACACGGTCACCTGCATTGATCACCTGCATATAAACATTACCATCCGCATCAACCCTGTAGAACGGGGCATCGGGGCCCACCTCAAACACCGAATCCTCGGGAATGGACATGACCACACGGTGGTTGGCCAGATAGGCGTTGACAGCGTTACGCTCGTCGTTGAGCCTGTCGGCATAGGACTGATCCTCGTTACAAGCGGTGAGCAGAACGAGGGCTAACAAGGACAAAATCGCTGTAGTGTTAAGGATTTTCTTCATTATTGTTGATTTGATGTAGTTGAATCGTTGTTGATATCGGCGCTGGGAAACAAGTCGGCCAGCACTTGATAGAAAATGGATACCGCCTCGTCGAGTGTGCCGCACACTTCACCGCCAGCGGCGTTCTGGTGGCCACCGCCGCCAAAGTAGCGGTTGCAGATGTCACTCACCGAGAAGTCGCCTTGCGATCGGCAGGAGACCTTGACGCGGTCGGGATCCTCCCGAAGGAATACGCTCCAGTAGATCTCCGGTATGGCCAGCGGCCTGTTGACCAGCGTCTCGGTGTCGCCGCGGCTGTAATTGAAGCGTTCTAGTTCTTCCTTGCTCAGCACGATGAGCGCGGCGCCCTGTTCGGGAAAGAGCCGCATCTTCTCACTGATGGCATATCCCTGCAGGCGCAGGCTATCGGCACTGAAGGTGTTCATCGCCTTGTTGTAGAGGGTGATGCGGTCAAACCTGCGTCGCATGATGGAGGCGACTATCTCGTAAAACTCCGGATTGTCACAACTGTAGGCAAAACCGCCCGTGTCGGTCAATAGTCCCACATACAGGCAACTGGCGGCCTGACGGTCCATGTAGCGCAGCAGCCCCATCTGCATCAGGGTTCTGAAGACGAGTTCACAGGTCGACGATGCCTCCGGAAATGAAATCGTGACATCAAACTCATCATCCGGGTCAAGATGGTGATCGATGAGCACACGCGGCGCCTTGAGCGGCTCTACCAACTCGGCCAAGCGGTCGATGCGCTTCATGGAATTGAAGTCAAGGCAGAAGATGAGTTGGGCCTCAGTGAGTATGTTGCGGGATCTCAACTCATGCTTGGTAAAAACCGCGATGTCTCTCAGTCCAGGCACAAACTCTAGCGCCTTAGGAGGCATGTCGGGCGTAACGACCGACGCATTCTTGCCAAGCCTCCTGAGCACATGGCACAACGCCAACGATGCTCCCAGAGCATCGCCGTCGGGCGACTTGTGGCAAGTGATAGCAATGCGCCCCGCGCCATTGATGAGGGCACGCAGGCGGTTGATTGTCGTTTCGTCTATTATTGGACTGATCATTGACTTACCTATAATTTATCGCATCAGTTGGCAAAGGTAATTCTTTTTTGGCACTTTTGGGGCCGGGCCGATGATTAATTAAAGTTAAGAAACGATTTTTTATCGCCCGTGTGCCGATTTCGTTAGAGTCCCAAGCGGACGAATACCGGATAGTGGTCCGACGGCAAGCGTCTGGAGTAACGGCCGAAACTGATCTGCTGCGGGGCATCGGCAGCCTTGAGCAGCGAGTCGGATTGGGCTGTCGGCGTCCAGTAACTATTGGTCATAACGCCATAGGCATCGACCCGTGTATCGGGCGATACAAAGACGTGATCGATACGGCTCTCGGTATACAAGTCGGGGTCAAATGAATTGAAGGTGCCATTCTCGGCAAAACGCAGACGGGACACATGATAAGCATCCTTCAGGAGGCCCGAATCGGTAAAGATGCCGTATATCTCGTCGTTTTGATCCACATTGAAGTCACCGGTGATGATCACGGGCGCGCCCTTCGCAATCTGGCCGATACGGCTCACGATCAGTTTGGCGGCTTCATGCCTTGCCATTACGCCCACGTGGTCCATGTGAAGGTTGAAGAAGTAGAATGCTTCGTCGTTAGTTCCCGTCTGGCGGGCAAACTTACCCCACGTGCAGATGCGCACACAGGCGGCGTCCCATCCCAGCCCGGGACGGTCGGGCGTCTCGCTGAGCCAGAAGTTACCCTGGTCGAGCAGGCGCAGCCTGTCTGTCTTGTAAAAGATTGCGGCATACTCGCCAGCCATCTTGCCGTCGTCACGTCCCACGCCGATGTAGTCATATCCATCGAGTCGATCAAGCAGGTCACACAACTGCGTGTGCAACACCTCTTGAGCACCAAAGATGTCAGGAGACATGAAGTTGATTTGATCGCAAATCACTTGGCAACGCTTGGCCCACACATCTCCACGGGCACTGTCCCCGTCGTTTTTGTATCTGATGTTATAGGAACCGACGAGCATCTGCGCCGACAATTCAAGGGCCGCTATGGCAATCAATGATAGTAACAAAGAAAAACGTCTCATTTCTCTACTGGTGGCTTATAATCATATAATCATGAGGATTGAATTCACAAAGGTAGCAAAAAAAATGATGTGCCGCATGCAATAGCCCTGACTTAAAACGGCTCAGCAGAGAATTAGTGGCGGCAAGCAGTGAGTGTTGCGAAACTCGATGCGGTTTTTTAAAAATCGGCTTTACGGACAAGAGCCTTTAGTTCAGCGAAGCCAAATCAAGCAAAAATTCGTATTAAAATTGAACTAATTCAATGTTTATTATAGTATTCTTATTTTTTTCAGCCGATAGGCCGACCATAGCCACGACGGCTGAGTTTTGCAGCGCCCACGCTCATCCCTCACCATTTATCGGGTAAACCCTATAAGCACCTTGATATTTACTGTCGTATCCTGTCATCGCCACTCGTAACATCTCGCTAATTCACTTCATTTGAGAAGTGCCATTGAATGATTCAAATAAGAAGTCTGATACAGTCCAATCATTTACTTGATTATTCAAAATCTATTATCATCATACTCACCAATGCAATCCAATTATTAACCGTTGTTCTGGGTCGATTTATTATTGTTGTCAAAAACAGATCAATTATAGAGTATTATCAATTAACTTTCAGTTTACCGATGAATTGGAATCATAAACAGGCTTTTCTATTAAATAATCAATCCAAAGGCTGTCAACAAGATTCATTTCTTTTAAATGATTCCATTTCACTTCCTTTTCTTTGTCTGATAACCCCTCGTAAAGGAGTATTGCTCTATAATCAAACAAAGATTCCTTTGTCTTATGCTCTTTAATGTAAGTAATAACTAGTGCTTCTGCATCATCAAATGATTCTTTCATCTTTTCTGTTTTACCTTTTGCTTCATAACACTTCGCGTCAAGCAGTTTCTGACACATCTCTCTTGAATACGGATATGGAAAAACTGAATCATTTGCTTTCTGAATCAATTCGTAACATTCATCGAATTCTTTGAGATTGATGAGCACAAAGAATTTAATTCCGAATACATGAGTCATATAATCATCACAGTTTATACTGTCAACACATAATAATGCTTGGCGTAAATAATCCTTATTAGTATTATTAGACTGATACCTACCAATATAATAGACTGCATTATTGTATAATTGGTCGCAATCTACGTATGCCTGATTCTCATTCTTGCTCTCTTGAACTTGACTTACACAAGATGATACCAAGATAACAATTAACAAATAAATGCTTGATAAAACAATACTTCTCATGATCAATACTTAGTTAATAATTAATTTAAATGTTTGAAAATCAATGAGTTATTTTAACAATATATAACTAATAAAATTTGGTCAAGTGCTTGATATTCAGCAACTTAGTGGTCGCCAAACACTGCTAAGATATGAGATATATTTCAGAAGCACTCGACCAATATACGGGCATCTGCAAGGAGGCCTTGCACGATTGCGTGTCAAAGTTAAGCAAAAGTTTTGAGTCAGTCATCATCGAGGTACTACTTTTATACATGGTCATACCGGCCACCGAATTCCTTCGAGACCTGTGGCTAGGTACCATAGTGTAAAGTTGCCCGCACCATCGCTGACCTCGAAGGCTCCGCCGATGTCCTCGACCACAGCATCATGGGGCGCACATCAGCCTCATCGTAACCTCGACCGCCCCACCTACATGGGCAACGCATTGTAGTTTTTTGCTACCTCATCAATACAAACCTATGCAAGGAAGCGCAATTCGTTGATAACGAATGTATTGAAATAACGCTGGGTTGTTAAGTGATTCTTAACAACTGCCTGAAAAATTACATCAAAAGAACCGTCCCCATTTTACATTTTAAAGATTTTGGGAGGCGCAAATGAAACTGTTATCGTTGATTGTCTATTACATCAAGAGAACCTTCCACTTTTTCTTCTTCGGATTTAGTCTTTATTGATGAATTTGTTGATCTGTTCTTGGATGTTCGGAGCCAGTGGGGGAATCTTGTTGACTTTCTCGAATCGGCGCAGTTCGTCGATGTTCATGTCCACCTCGTTGTCCTTGCGCTGTTGCTTGTATTCTTTTTTGTCGATGTAGGCGTAATCGGTGGCATAGGACTGCACTTGGATGAGGAATTCTGTGCCTGAATGTCTGTGCTGTCCAATAACGGTGAGTTGTGACATCACGAAGTCGTCGGTTCTTGAGTTTCCGACCGAGTCGGTGCGATAGACCTGATAAATAGTGGTCGAAGTGCGCTGTTGTTTGACGGTGTCGGGGACAAACGTTTTACCCTTTTTAGCGGCTTTTTCCTGTTTTTCCTTGTTCTCGATGTGATTACGGTAGGTACTTAAATTGAAAGACACCGTGCGAGTGCGCTCCTCTGCGTTCCAGTAGATGTAACCCAGTTGACAAATGCTGTCGGCAATGATCTGTCGCCCATCACCGGCATCGGTCAGGGTGATAGTGCCCTTCTGTTGAAGTCTGCGTATTTTATCATAATATGATTCTTCGGGCAATCTTGCGAATTTGTCATACTGCCCTGATGTGCTGCTGTAGAGGGCTTTCCAGAAACCGCTTTGCGCCCTTGAAAGGTGGTGTGTCTTAGCGGACACCTCTTTTTTTGCGATATCATAGGCGTTGTCAATAACGCCGGCGCGGTAGTAGATGGGACCATCGTCATCGATATAGACATCGCGGAAGTAGGCCTGGCAATAGAGTAGATCCTTGGGCTTAACCACGACCTCAGGCAGGTCATAACCGGCTTCGTCAAGGGTGATTCGGCCGTCTGTGATGTCAGCCACGGCGATCGTTAGGGGCTTATAGGCCACTTGCGACAAATGGATAGTGGTGTTTTCGCCAACACTCTCAATCCAACCGTCAATATCGGTACTTGCTATGTACTTACCTTGGGTGGTTGTGACTGTCACGAACGGGATGGGCGTTCCATCGCCATCCACCACTTGGATGCGCTGCGCATGCAATGGTATTACGCATAGCAGCATTAGGCAGGTAATAAGAATGGTTTTCTTCATCATCATGAAAACTTGTCAATAACTATGTGTAAATAAATCCGTTAAAGTATGCCAGTTTGTAAGCACTGCAAAGATACGAAAAATTTCTTGTTCATTATGGCATGGACAAGCCATAAACTGATAGAATATTTTTTTTCATTACATTTTCCAGAGGAGCGCCCCCCTTTTTTGCGCCGTTCAACGCCTTTAGACGCCTTTCAACGCCTCATCGGCTTGCTGGAAAACAGTACATCAGGTGTCAGGAGGTTGAAACTGTTATCGTTGATTGTCTATTACATCAAGAGAACCTTCCACTTTTTCTTCTTCGGATTTAGTCTTTATTGATGAATTTGTTGATCTGTTCTTGAATGTTCGGAGCCAATGGGGGAATCTTGTTGACTTTCTCGAATCGGCGCAGTTCGTCGATGTTCATTTCAACCTTGTTGTCCTTGCGCAGTTGTTTGTATTCCTTTTTGTCAACGTAAGCATAATCGGTGGCAAACGACTGGTATTGGATAAGGAATTCGAGCTTAGAATACCGATGACGTCCAATAATGGTGTACTGTGTCATTACGAAATCATCAGTTCGTGAGTTTCCGATAGAGTCGGTGCGATAGACCTGATAAAGTGTTTCCGTACGGCGCTGTTGCTCCACAGTGTCGGGGACAAAAGTTTTGCCTTTTTTAGCGGCTTCTTCTTGTTTCTCTTTGTTCTGTATGTGATATACAAATGCACTCAAGTTGATTGACACTGTGCGAGTGCTCTGCTCTGCATCCCAGTGGATGTAACCCAGTTGACAAATGCTGTCGGAAATAATCAGTCGCCCATCTCCTACATCGGTCAGGGTGACAAGTCCCTTCTGCTGCCATCTGCGTATTTTATCATAATATGATTCACTGGGTAATCTTAGGATCTTGTCTTGCTTCACAGATGCTATATTGTAGAGGGTTTTCCAGAAACCGCTTTGCGCCCTTGAGAGGTGGCGCGACTTTGCCGACACCTCTTTCTTTGCGATATCATAGGAGTTATCAATAACACCCGCACGGTAGAAGATGGGGCCTTCTTCATCGATATATACGTCGCGGAAATAGGTCTGACAATAAAGCAGTTCTTTGGGCTTGACCACGACCTCGGGCAGGTCATAACCGGCCTCGTCAAGAGTGATTCGGCCGTCCTTGATGTCAGCGACAGTAATCGTCAGGGGCTTATATGCCACTTGCGACAAATGGATAGTGGTGTTTTCGCCAACACTCTCAATCCAACCGTCAATATCGGTACTTGCTATGTACTTACCTTCGTTGGTTGTGACTGTCACAAACGGGATGGGCGTTCCATCGCCATCCACCACTTGGATGCGCTGAGCGCGCAGTGGCATTGCACATAACAACAGCAGACAACTGATAAGAATGGTTTTTTTGGTCATTATGAAAACTTGTCAATAACTATGTGAATATTAGAAATATTAGAATTCGCTGAAAAAATTCGGACGGATCAATAAGCCGATGCGCAGACGGCAGTGGTACTTGTTGTAGTCCAGCATGTTCTCGCCATAGCCATCATAGAAGTGCAGCATGATGAACTGGTTGTCCCTTGGCCGGATGCGGTAACCCACGTTGACGGTGGAGTTGAAATTGAGGTTCCAGCCCTTGCGCTTGACAAAGGTGACATCGGCCACCCAGCGCCCGTTGGTGGACAGGAACTGGGCGCCGGCCTGGAAGATACCGCTGTACTTGAGGATGTCCTTGTTGTTCTCTCCATCAATGATGGGAATCCAAGTCTTGGCATGTACCATGAGTTGCGGGTCAATAAGCGCCCTTCCGCTGAGCGTCACCTTGTTCCAACTGCGCGATGCCTCGCCGTCACGCCCGTTGGACTCATGCTCGAGCATCAGAATTGCCGAGCCCACAGCCTTGCCGTTACGGACAATCAGTTTCTGAAGACCGATGCCGGGGTTGAAGTTCAGGTCGTGGAAGGGCAATGACTCCTCAAAGATGTTCCACATCGCCTTCTGGGTGTAACTCAAGAACAGGTGGCTGTGGAAGGGAAGGATGGACTTGGTCAGTCGCTGGCGGAAACTGATCTGGAACTTCACGTCGCTGTTATATTCGTTGGGCTTCTCGTTCAGTGGCAAGCCCACCGTGAAATAGGTGTCCTTGAACGGCCCGAAAAACGGCAGTTTGTCAAACTCCTCGATAACGCTGTCGGCATCGAATTGCCGCTTGTCATGACTGATGTTGGTAATCTGTGCCGTCGAAGGCAGAGCGGCCATGAGCATTACCGCTAACAATATTGATTTCAAAGGTTTCATATTTCAGATATTCTTTAATTGGTTATGCTCATTAAAATACAGTGAATCCAGCTGCCTCGATGTCTGGATAGCTCATGATGGGCTTGCCATTCAACCACAGATAGGTCATCAGGGCATCCGTCTCTTTGTCATACTCGGATGTGAGCACATACACGTCATCGCCATAACTATAGATTTCGAGAGCCTGGGAAGTGCCCGCCTTGTTGGGGTCATAGACGTAAGGGGCAGGAACGCCGTCGGTCCATACAGTAGCTACAAGTCTCAAGTTCTCATTATGCTCAAAGCCAGCGGCATAAATGTGGCCGTTACACATGGTGATGGCGTCGATGCGTCCAACCGGGTAACTGCCTTCTTCGAGCAGTTCGGGATGGCTGATTTCATAAATCTGATACTGCTTATCGACCCAGACGGCTGGCCTGCGGTCGATGATGCCGCCGATCACGGTGTGGTCGCGGTCATAGGCATAGATGGCTTGGCACTCACCTGTCACTGCACCCGGAGGCATGGGCAGATGTTCCTTCTTGAACTTGTCCTTGTTGCGATTGGTGTACAATGTGGGAACATACTGTGATTCTTCTCCAGTGAGTTCATATCCAATGACATAGCACGTTCCTTCGGTCACGCGTAGCGCGTGATCGGCAGGGATGAAGTCGTGGAAGTCCTCAAGCGGGAAAATACCGCTGTTTTTCAGCACATTGGGGATATCGAGCAGATAGATGTAATAATCCCACTTGCCGATACCGTAGACCCAATGGTCCACGTCGTCGATGAAATCGACATGCAACGTGTTCCACTTGCCGTTTTTCCAGTAACCCACTCGTTCCTTGGACTGCACGCCTGCAACGAAATAGTCGTCACCGTCGGAGATAATCTCAGAGGCAAACGTGCAGTTGGGCAATTCCTTGACCAGCTTGCCCGTCTGGTCATAAATCATGCCGTTGGAAGACAGCACGAGCACGGTTCGCTCCTCAAGCGGCTTGATGGGATTGACGGGTTCGTCGTGTTCACATGACGAGAGCAGCACCAAAGCGCAAATCGCCAATAATTGATAAAAAATAAAATGTCTCATAAGTTGGAATTCATTATTTCGTTTAACAAGTGCAACGTCAATAGGCGATGCTTGATATTCAGTAACTTAGTGGTTGCCAAACACTGCTAAGATATGAGATATATTTCAGAAGCACTCGACCAATATTCGGGCATCTGCAAGGAGGATTTGCACGATTGCGCGTCAAAGTTAAGCAAAAGTTTTGAGTCAGCCATCATCGAGGTACTACTTTTTTCTACAGGGTCATACCAGGAAAGATAAACTTCACTGGGCCGCTACGGCAGGCACTGCGAACAGTGCTACCGCCAGAACTTCGGGCGGCTGCGCTCGAAGAGCCTGAACTGGCTCCGCTTCAACGCCGCCCTTGCCCTGCGCTACTTCGGCAGTGAGGGGCGCAAGGCCATCGCCATCGACCCCAGTTACATCAGCAAGGCGGGCAAGAAGACTCTAGCGGTCATCAAGCGCTACCGCAAGGACCTGCTCAAACTGACCGACCTTGTCGTTGCCGACGCCTTCTTCTCGACCCGCACCTTCTATGAAGGCATCCGTGCCCAAGGGTTCCACCTCATCAGCCGCTTCCGCGACAATGCCGTGCTGTACTACCTCTATCAAGGAGGACCAACCGGCAAGAGGGGAAGATCCAGGACGAAGGACGGCAAGATTGACTTCAAGAACCTCGACATGTCAAGGATGACACCCGCCATCGTGGACGGGCTGCCGGGCAAGGCCTACACGCTGCTGGCCTACTCTAAGGCTCTGAATTGCATGGTGCGGCTTGTCATCTGGATCATGCGGATCTGTCACGCTCCCGGGATGATAACCAAAAGTATTGCGGTACGGGAACTGTTGACAACTGCTAGTCGTTGCCTTGAATTTGGCAGCATATCAACAATTCTCAAATATATTTTGATGATTTTGGCTGCGCCTCAGCCATTGAAAACAAGTTTTCATGGCACTCGGCTTGCACAAAATTTGGCATTGTGTTCGATTTGCACAAATTTTTGTTGTAAATTTGCACAATGTAGTGATCATTGATCATCTATTCATTGTAATATATCACAAATCAAAATACTGTTTGCTGCTATGCTCGAGAGTATATATAATGACATCATCAGCCCGGATGTGAACTTGATCGGGGCAATCACCAAACTGGTATTGAGCCTGATACTGGGCGCTACCATCGGCATTGAGCGTCGCCGTAAGGGGCAGATTGCAGGCCTGCGCACGTTTGCGCTCATCTCGATGGGTGCGACACTGGCCATGCTCATATCCATCTATATCCCGCAAGAGTACTTGGGTCTGAAAAACGGTGACCCTGGCCGAATCGCGGCCCAGGTGGTGAGTGGCGTGGGCTTCTTGGGCGCTGGTGCCATCATACAAATGAAGGGCTCGGTGCGCGGTCTGACCACAGCAGCGGGCATCTGGATGACAGCATGTATCGGTCTGGCGGTGGGTGCCGGCATGTATCTGATCAGCATCATCGCGACTCTGCTCATCATCTTTATCCTGGTCAACATTGAGCGCCTCGAGCAACGTCACAATTTCATGTGGGAATCCAAGATAATCCGTGTCAAGGTGCATGGCATTATCCAGGATATCCAGCCGCTGCGCGACATCATCGTGGGCAACGATGTGCACATCAGCGACGAGTTCATGAAGTTTGACTACGGTAATCAGGTCACTATTGTCAATTTCATGATCAGGAGCAAGAGCAATGTGGACGTGCCTGCCATGTTCAATGCCATCAAGGAGCACAGCGACCCCATCTCCATCACGATTACCAACGAAATGAGCATGTAAGGTCACTAGCCGCGGGCAAGTGTTTTAATCATGCTCAAGGCTTGTCACAACATATTATGAACAATCATGGAATCAATCGACATTAACAGCCTGATCAGTGATCTTGCGCTGATACTTATACTCGGTGCTATTGCCACCGTTATTTTCAAGATGCTCAAGCAGCCACTGGTGCTTGGGTACATCGTTGCCGGTTTTCTGGCCAGCCCCAATTTTGCGCTACTGCCGTCGGTGGCAGTGGAGGCCAACATCGAGTTTTGGGCCCAGATCGGTATCATCGTGCTGCTTTTCTCGTTGGGACTGGAATTCAGTTTCAAGAAGTTGATCGATGTGGGCGGTTCTGCCATCATCACTGCACTGATTATTGTGCTAGGCATGATGAGCCTAGGATTTGTCGTGGGCAAATTTCTGGGTTATGGTCTGGTCAACAGCATCTTTCTGGGCGGTATGATCTCCATGTCGTCAACCACCATCATTCTTAAAGCCCTGACCGACTTAAACATGCGTCAGCGACGCTTCGTGCCTATGACGTTTGCCGTGCTCATTGTCGAAGACCTGTTTGCAGTTGTGATGATGGTGATCTTGTCCTCTATTGCCCTCAACAACAGCGTGCATGGCGGCGAGATGCTCGGCAGCATCCTGAAACTGTCCTTCTTCCTGATCATGTGGTTTACCGTGGGCATCTTTATGATTCCCACCCTGTTTAAGCGATTCAAGCGTTACATCAGCGATGAGCAGATGCTCATCATCGCCATGGGACTGTGCTTTGCGATGGTGCTGTTCTCGGTCAACTCGGGATTTTCGGCAGCACTGGGCGCCTTTGTGATGGGCTCAATCCTTGCAGGAACGATCGAGGCTGAACGCATCGAGCGCCTGATCAGTTCGGTCAAGGACTTGTTTGGTGCCGTGTTCTTCATCTCGGTGGGAATGATGGTCAATCCGTCGGTCATCACGCAGCACTGGAGCGTGATTGCTCTGCTGGCTGTGGTCGTGATTGTGGGTATGATCGTGTTTGGTACCTTCGGCATGCTGGCAACAGGCCAACCCCTCAAGTTGGCCATGGAGTCGGGGTTCTCGTTGACACAAATCGGTGAGTTCTCCTTTATCATTGCCACACTGGGAACAGGCTTGGGTGTGCTGGACAAGAGCATCTACCCGATTATCGTTGCCGTGTCGGTCATCACCACGTTTACCACGCCGTTCTTCATCAAGCAGGCGGTACCCTGCTATAATGCATTGCTCAAGATTTTACCCAAGAACTGGACACGGTTGCTCGAGGGATATAGTCAGAATGCCACCGAGAGCGAGAGCAGCGAGACAAACCGGTTGTGGAGAAGTATCGGCTCGCGTTTTATCACTAGACTGATCATCTATTCTGTGGTCATATTTGCGTTGATTGTTATGAGTCGGACCTATCTGATGCCCTTCATCCTCAAGTATATGGGCGAGAATGCGTGGGGACGGCTCACCTGTGTGGTGGTCACACTGGTGATCATTCTGCCACTGATCATCTCCATCATCATGCCCGTGGTGAAGCGCAGTGAGAAGCAGCAACTCGTCGAGGCGTCGGGCTCTGTGTCTTATGTTCCCATTGTGGTGATGGCCATTATCAGCATAGTGATTTCACTGATTTTTGTCATGTCGGTGCTCAATGGTGTGTATAGCAGCGCTGTCTCGGTTGTCAGCGCCATTCTGCTTGTTGCGGCGGCCATTTTCCTGATTTCCATGCTGCCCACACCAGTCCGCCGGCGCATCAGCAGTATCGAGAAGCGTTTCATCAGCAACATCAACGAGCGAGAGAACCGCCGCACCGGTCACGAGAACAACCTGGTCAGCGACCTGCATCTTGCCTATATGACGGTGGGCCACGATTGCCCCTTTGTGGGCGACAGGCTACGCAATCTGGATCTGCGCACCCGCTATAATATCAATCTGGTTAATATCCAACGTGCCGGCAAATTGCATCCCGTACCGTCGGGCGAGATGCGCCTCTTTCCAGGAGATGTGCTGGGAGTGATCGGCACCGAGGAGCAGATACAGCGCTTGTTGCCCCTCGTCGAGGCACAGGGCATACGGGACGAGTCGCCCAACCCCGAGGTGAAGTTTACGCACTTTGCCATCACCCGCAATTCGCCCATTGTGGGCGTGATGCTCGAGAATACCCGTCTGCGCGAAGATTATGGGGCCTTGCTCGTGGCTGTACAACGGGGTGAAGACAACTATATCTCCCCTACTCCAGATCTCACATTTGCTGCTGGCGATATCCTCTGGATTGTAGGCAATCCCAAGCAACTCGCTCGGCTCAAGTGATCACGGTATAAAGTTGAACAATTAACACTTTAACTTGGATGCGCTAAGAATCATTGGCAGACCGGCCGCCAGCGCAATGCCGTCACAGACAGACGACTTCTTCCTCTCACCCCTCAAAAAGGGTATTCATCCTTTAATCTACTGTAGGCCGAGCGGCAGCGGGGACCAGATATGCGCTGACCTCATAGAGCAGATAGATGGGAAGGAACACTACCATGAGGGTGAACGGATCGCCCGTGGGAGTGACGATGGCTGCTAGCAGGAGCAGGGCTATGACCGCATGGCGGCGATAGGTCCTGAAGAATCCACGGTGCAAGACACCTAAGACCCCCAGCAGCCAGGCAACCAAGGGCAACTCAAAGATGACGCCCATGACGAAGATCAGCATCAGGAACGAGTCCATGTAACTGTCGAGCGATATCTGATTAGGCACCAGTTGGCTCACATGGTAGTCGGCCAAAAAACGCAAGGTGACGGGGAAAACGATCGTATAGCCCACCGCAACACCGATAAAGAACATCACACAGCCAATAAAAAACGCGGTCTTGACTCCACGCTTCTCGCCTGGATACAAGGCTGGTGCGACAAATGTCCACAATTGATACAGCACATAGGGAAACATCAGCACCAGCGCTAGCCAAAACGATGTGGACATGTGGATAAAGAACTGGGAAGCGAGGCGGATGTTGATGAGTTTGACCTCAAATCCGGTTGCAGAGAATTGAGGCAGCCAGGACGCCGAGACTGTCATGCGCTCGAAGAGGCGATAGAGTATGAAATCGCCATGGCATGGGGCCAGTATCACCGAGTCAAAGATGGTCGGCATGAAGCAGAACAGGACAATCGTCACCGCTACAAGGGCGATGACAATATGAATCAGTACCGAACGCAACGCGTCGATATGATCCCAGAATGACATTTCCTGCAACTTATCCTCTGCCATTAAGGTCTGGTGTTATGGGAAAGCAGCCTCAGGGACTAACCGATCAGTCTTTTTTCTCTTTGTCCAGTTCTTCGAGAGGCTTTTTGAGTTCATCCTCCATCTCGTTCATGCCCTGCTTGAAACTTTTCACGCCCTTACCCAGGCCGCGCATCAGTTCGGGAATCTTCTTGCCACCAAAGAGCAGTAAGATAACAGCGACAATGAGGATAATCTCGCCAGTGCCTAAGTTCATAAAGGCCAAAATACCGTTTAAAGTCATCATTTCAATATTCTGTTTTTAGTCTGTGATTACTGAATGCAAATATACAACAAATTTTTCAGTTACCCGTGAAAACGATAAAAACTACTCAAAAAGTTGTGTCATGTCGTGAATTTGTAGTACTTTTGGGCATCGAAAACCATTAACTTCTTTTATTACATTTTATTAATGAATACCATTAAGAATTTTGATGAGTTGCTCGCTCATCTCAAAGAGAACAATGTGAGAAAACGTGTGGCCGTTGTGTGGGCTGCCGACGAGAAGACCCCCGCTGCTTGCGCTATTGCTCTTGAGGCTGGTTTTATCGAAGCGGTCTTTGTGGGTTGTGAAGAGAAACTCAAGGCCAACGATGCCCTTAAGCCCTTTGCTGCCAGCAT
The DNA here is from genome assembly GCA_900320055.1 of uncultured Prevotellaceae bacterium. GTDB lineage: Bacteria > Bacteroidota > Bacteroidia > Bacteroidales > Muribaculaceae > Sodaliphilus. The sequence continues at coordinate 17,582 of ONQS01000005.1, read as the reverse complement.
CAGTTATGTGGATGCTACCGATGCCGATGACGCTGCCGCCAAGGCTGTAGCACTGGTAAGAGAAGGCAAGGTCGATGTGCTCATGAAGGGTCTGATCAATACCGACAACCTGCTGCGCGCTGTCTTGAATAAGGAAACCGGCATCCTGCCTAAGGGCAACGTACTGACTCATGCCGCAGTAGCGTCGATTCCCGGTTACCACAAGTTCCTGATTTTTACTGATGCCGCTGTGATTCCTTATCCCAACAGAGAACAACGCATCGAGATGGTGAAATATATGTCGAACGTGGCCCGCAACTTTGGTGTCGAAGAGCCCAAGGTGGCACTGATTCACTGCACCGAGAAGGTCAATGGCAAGCATTTCCCCTTTACCGAGGATTATCCCGTGATCATCGAGATGGCCAAGAATGGCGAACTCGGCAAGTGCATCGTTGACGGTCCGCTCGACGCCAAGTGCGCATGCAGCATGCACGCTATGGAGGCCAAAGGCCTCACTTCTCCCCTGCAGGGCGATAGCGATGTGCTCATCATGCCCGACATCGAGGCTGGTAACGTCTTCTACAAAGCCATCACACTGTTTGCTGGGGCAAGCACCGCTGGCCTGCTGCTGGGAGCCAAGTGTCCCGCTGTTGTGCCTTCACGTGCCGATAGCAGCCAGTCGAAATTCTACAGCCTTGCTGTAGCCACAATGGCAGCCGAGTAAATTCATCATCATTTATTACTATAACATCTTAAATTCAAATCATTATCCATGATTATTTTAGTCATCAATCCTGGTTCCACCTCAACCAAGATTGCCGTCTTTGAAGATGGCGAGGCTCGTTTCAACAAGACTATCCGTCACTCGGCCGAGGAACTGGCTCCGTTCCCTAAGATTACGGACCAACTCGATTTCCGTCGCCAGATGATTTTGGGCGAACTTGAGAAGGCTGGTATCCCTACCAAGTTTGACGCCATCGTTGCTCGCGGCGGCCTGACCAAGCCCGTACCCTGTGGCGTGTATGCTATCGACGACAATATGATCAAGGCTACATTTGAGTCTGAGCACCAGCACGCAACCGACCTGGGCTGTGTTATCGCCCGCGAGATTGCTAAGGGTGAATGCCCTTGCTACATCGCTGATCCCGCATGCTCCGACGAGTTGAATGACTATGCTCGCATCTGCGGCAATGCTATGTTCTCGCGCATCAGCATCTGGCATGCTCTGAACCAGCGCGCCATTGCCCGCCGCTTTGCCAAGGAGAATGGCAAGCGCTATGAGGACATGAACCTCATCATCGCTCACTTGGGTGGTGGCATTTCGGTTGCGGCCCACGATCATGGCCGTGCTGTTGACACCAACAACTGTCTGGATGGTGAAGGCCCGTTCTCGCCCGAACGTGCAGGCAGCCTGCCCGCCCGTGACCTGGTGAATCTGTGCTTCAGCGGCCAGTACACCAAGGAGCAGATTGTGAAAATGCTCTCGGGTAAAGGTGGTGTTTACTCACACTTGGGTACCACCGATATGTTGGAAGTTGAGCGCCGCATGGATGCCGGTGACGAGAAGGCCAAACTGGTGGTTGACTCGATGGTCTATCATGTGGCAAAGGCTATCGCTGAGAAGGGCGCTGTGCTTTGTGGCCAAATCGACGCTATCATCATCACTGGTGGCATCGCTTATTGGAAATACATCGTCGATGAACTCAAAAAGCGCATTGGCTGGATGGCTCCCGTGCATGTATATCCTGGTGAGGACGAGATGTCGGCACTGGCCGATAATGCTGCCTTGGCCCTGCGCGGTGAAGTTGAGGTTAAGAAGTATTGATGGCCCAACTCGAGCAAATCTCGTAATACAAAATCGAGCAGAATCCTTTGGGGTCCTGCTCGATTTGTTTATGTCTCGATCACTTGGCGGCACTTGGCGCTATGGTAGCGGACCTGGCACAGATCACGCCTAATGTTGGCACAAGCCACCAGCACCTAAATCAATTGCAGTTCCTGCAGGTAAGCATAGGTCCCCGTAACCAACCCGTATAGCGACAATAACAGGATAATGCTGCCGATGATGCGGTTGATGAGCCACATCGATCGGATGTTGAAATGGGATCGCACCTTATCAACAAAGAAGGTAATAACCGCCCACCAGAGCAATGCGCCAGCAACGATAAAGGCGTAACCGATGATAATGTGATAAAACTTGTATTCGGGCAAAGGGAAACTGAAGCGGGCAAACAGCGGGATAATCAGGAACATGATGAGCGGATTGCTCAGCGTGAACAGGAAGCCTGTCACCATATCACGCAGGTGATCGTCGCGCTGGTCGAGGTTCTCCTTGATCTGGCTGACAGGGTTGTGCATGATCATGTAGATGGCGTACATGATGAGGATGATACTTCCTATAATCTGCAACACATTGACGTGGTCGGCAATGAAATCGGTTACGAGCGAGATGCCCAGCCCGACCAGAAGACAGTAGAACAAGTCGCTTGCCGCAGCCCCAACACCGGTGAAAAAACCGGAATTGCGCCCACTGTTAAGTGTGCGCTGAATACACAGGATACCAACCGGACCCATAGGAGCCGATAGAATGACGCCTATTGACAAGCACCCTATTATTATTGATATGATTGTACTCACTATTGGAGGGTTTTCACTTTAAACTCACAAAAGTACTAAAAAGTTTTCTGTTGTCTGCTTCCGACGGACAGTTTTTTTGCGTCAGGCGCCATTATCTGCTCAACGAGGCGTATCCATCAATCAATACAGCCCTTGAAGTCACCTATGATGCTCACTTCATGCCGCCGTGACAGTTCACCGGGATTAGTGCCAGGCGCACCTTCCGGAACATCCATGCCACGCTGCCGATAAAAGTCTGTCCAGTAATCAGTGACCTTACCCGACTCGTCGTGAAATGACATAGGGATGGTATCAAACACCAGATGGCCGCGCGAATCAACAAAACCGCTCTGCACCAATTCGCTGCAATAGATAGCACTATCGCCAGGCAGATAAAGGTCATCGTAGGGCTTTCCCACCATAAGCAGGCATCGTCTGACCGATTGTGCCACATCCACATCAGCCACCACTCGCCCAACAATCATGCGCGAGTTGGCCTGCACAAAGTCTCTGATAGGAGTCAGGCACACAGCGGGCTTGATGGCTTCAATCACATATAGCGGGCCATCATCGCCGCCAATGCGGTGAACTATTGCAACATGGTCGATGGGGAGCAAGTCGAAGCCGCGAGTAACGTCGGTGATGGCGTTGGCCGAATCGCTACAACAGAATATCAGATCACCCTCGAGGAGCCAATCACAATCCTGCCCTTGCGATGACAAAGCGCAAGACAGCGTCATCAAGGCGATAAAAGCAAGATGCTTAATACCACGTGACACCATTGTTGATGCTAGAATGTTTGTCATACTTAACATCCTGGAGGATGGACGATTTAACAGCGATGTGGAAGTTGTAACTCTTATATGGCCCTACCGGTACAAAACTGGCGCTCATTTCAAAGCAGTGCATCTGGCGGGAGATGCTGCAGTTCATATAGGCAATCTTATGGGTATCGAAATTATAACTGGCCGAAGCCGATAGTGACCAGTTCTTGGTCGGGCGGATGCTTGCATTCACACTCAAGTTCTGTGTCCAGCGCCCGTCATATTCCATCTTCTTGAAATTGAATGCTCCATAGCCATAAGACAAAGAGTAGTTGACAGTCAAATTCCATGGACACTCCCACTTGGCATAGCCATCGATGAGTTCAAGATCTGTAGTCTGTCCAGTAGCATTGCCGTCTTCCTCCTGATTGTCATCTGAGTTGCGGTTAAGGTTACCTTTGGCCGGTTGGTTTTTCTTATCATCGCTGGAGGACTTATCCTTTTTGCGCCTGAAGGTGTCGTTGTTGAACGTATAGGAGAACGATGTGCCCGTGCTGGACAGTCGGCCCCACCCTCCGCCGTTGAATAGCCTTAATTTGTTGATTCTCACAGGCACTCCCGACTCGTTGACAGCATACTTGTAGACATCCCAGGTTGCATTCAAGTTGAGGTTGAAGCCTTTAGTCAATCTCAGCATGATGCTGGTGTTCAGGTTGCTCCACTTCAGCGAGTCGGCGGCCAGATTACAAGACTGACTCAAGGTGAAATTCTCGATCAGCGAAATCTTCTTAAACCCTGTGCTGTCATTCTCACTCTTGACTTTTGCCTCGAGGTTGTTGGCAATATTGAACGAGAACACACCCGACTTGCCATCTGGCGCACCGCCATACAAGGTGTGCTGAAAATAATTGTAGTGCACAGGCACGCGAGTGCCATCGCTGTTGATGCGCTCATAGTTGCCATAGTATCCCCAGAAAGGATCGCCAAAGTCTGGCGCCGCCGAGAACGATATGCTTGGTGTCATGACATGGCGCACCATCTGCAATTTGTCGCTCAACTTGCCCAAGAAACTGAAGGGTTTAAAGAAACCGTAAATTTTGGTACTCAGTGACAATGATACGCTGAAATCAAAGATGTTGTAGAAACCATAGGTGGTATCACGCACCACGGCACTGGAGTTTGGATCCCATTGCTGGCGTATCTTGCTGGTATACATACGGTCGTTAAGGGTTATCGAGGGTGTGATGTTAAAATACTTCATCACATTGAAGGTCGCTTGGATGGGCACAGTGTGGCTCATGCCGTTGCGCCAATCCTTAACCAGGCTCTTATGCAGGAATTCATCCTGCTTAGCCGTCAGCGAATTTTGGAAGCGGCCACTGTAACTGATCTTAATCTTCTCATACCACTTCTCGTCACCCACAGCATGCTTGCGCTTGAATGGTGCCGTCTGGCTCATGCTGACCGTCAGATTGGGGAATGAGACTGTGATTGTGGAGTCGGCGGTTCGCTGAGAAACATTGGCCGTGGTCGAGAATGTCCACTTGCTGTTAGGAATCTTATAGGTCAGATTGACGGTACTGCTCTTGGTGTTCTCGGTAAAGGCGTTTGTGTAATAGGTGTTGAGACTATTGCGCGCATATCCGGTGGTGGCAAAGTTAACACTCGCCGAGAAGGTCAGATACGGATTGGCTTTCTGGTTTTGGCTATGACTCCATAACACCTGGAAATTGTGCATCTTGTTATAATCAGGATCGCCCTTCTCGCCAGTGACCGTGGTCAGATAATTGACGCTGAACGAACCCGAGAACTTGTATCGCTTGGAATAGGACGACTGTGCCGATAGACCCCAGGAGCCTCTAGTATAGATCTCGCCAGTGAGGGCCAGGTCGGCATACTGACCGAGCGCCAGATAGTAGCCACCATTGCGCAGATAGAAGCCCCTGTTGTAGTCCTCACCAAATGTAGGCACCAAGATACCGCTCTGGTATTTCTCGCTGAAGGGGAAAAAGCCAAAAGGCACAGCAATGGGCAGCGGCAAGTCTTCCAGAACCATATATGCAGGACCGGTCACCACATTCTTTTTGGGCTTGACCTTGGCACGGGTGAGTTGGAAGTAGAAGTGAGGATGCTCATGATCGTCGCAGGTGGTGTAGCGACCATCCTTGATGTAGTAATAGTCGTCCTCGGTCTTCTTGGTGATGCCTCCGGTCAGATAGCCCTCGCCCTGCTCAGTGACAATATCGGTAATATAGCCACGCTTAGTCTTGAAGTTATACTTCATCACACGCGACTGATACTCGCCGCTGTTGTCCTTGAAAACCGGGGTTCCCGTTAATTCGCCCACGCTGTCAGGTACACCTATCGCATGCACCTGGCTGCTGTCCATATCCATGCTGATTTGAGCCGCTGTCATGTCGATGTCGCCATAGAGCACCTTGGTGTTGCCATACATCGTCGCATGGTTGCGGCCATAGAGAATGATGCTGTCAGACGCGCTGAATTCCACCACATGGTCCAAGTCCACACGCTCACGCACAAATCGGCTCGTGTCGCCCGCCAGAGAAGACGGTGCGGGTTTGGGCGTGTCACCATCTGCCTTAACGATAGAGTCGACCAGGGTCGTGACATTGATCACGTCACGTGATACTTGACCATGTGACAAGGATGGCAGCAACACCATTGCAGCCACCAGTGCCAGTATAATATGAAGACCTCTTGTCGTCAACGTTCGGTTTTAATCAAAATATCTCGCAAAATTACTCAAAACTCTAGACTTGCTCGCAATCAGCATTGATTTTATTACCAATAATTGTGCCATTTTTGGTTTTATTATTATTTTTTAGCAACATCAAAGCGATGAGCAACAAAAAATGCTTAACTTTGTGATTTGAATCAACTAATAACTCATTAATATCATGTATAACGTCAAGTCAAATCACGCCGATGAATTTATCGACGACAGCGAGATACTGGAGACTCTAGCCTACGCTGAGAAGAACAAAAGTAACCGTGCGCTCATTGAAGAGATCATCGAAAAGGCCGCCAAGTGCCAGGGGCTGACCCACCGCGAGGCTGCGGTGCTGCTCGACTGCGACCAGCCCGACCTGATTGCGCGTTACGAACAACTGGCACGTGAGGTGAAGCAGCGCTTCTATGGCAACCGCATTGTCATGTTTGCCCCGTTATATCTTTCCAATTATTGCATCAATGGCTGTGTGTATTGTCCATACCATGCCAAGAACAAGACCATCCCTCGCAAAAAGTTGTCGCAAGACGAAATCCGTGCCGAGGTCGAAGCATTAGTCAAGATGGGCCACAAGCGCATTGCCCTGGAGGCAGGAGAGCATCCAGTGATGAACCCGCTTGAATACATTCTGGAATCCATCCATACTATCTATGACACCAAGGTTGGCAACGGCGAGATTCGTCGCCTGAACGTGAACATCGCTGCCACCGAGGTCGAGGCCTATGAGAAACTGAAGGCCGCCGGTATCGGCACCTATATTCTGTTTCAGGAGACCTATAACCGCAAGAACTACGAGTCGCTGCATCCCACGGGACCTAAGAGTAACTATTGCTACCACACCGAGGCGATGGACCGCGCGCAACTGGGCGGTTGTGACGATGTAGGCATCGGCGTTCTCTATGGGCTGACGACCTACCGCTACGACTTTGTGGGCTTGCTGATGCATGCAGAGCACCTCGAAGCCCGTTTCGGTGTCGGTCCCCACACCATCAGCGTGCCCCGCATCTGTCCAGCCGAGGACATCTCCCTCGACGAGTTTCCCGACGTATTGCCCGACGACATCTTCTGCCGCATTATCGCCGTTATCCGCCTTGCCGTACCTTATACCGGCATGATTATCTCCACACGCGAGAGCCAAAGCGTGAGAGCCAAGGTGCTTGACTTGGGCGTATCCCAGATCAGTGGCGGCAGCCGCACTAGTGTCGGCGGTTACACAACTGTCGAGCGTCACGACGAGACGGCACAGTTCGACGTGAGCGATACACGCACCCTCGACGAGGTCATCAACTGGTTGCTCAGCATAGGATATATTCCCAGTTTCTGCACCGCCTGCTACCGCTCGGGCCGCACTGGCGACCGCTTCATGTCGCTGTGCAAGGCAGGCAAGATCGGCGATATCTGCACTCCCAATGCCCTGATGACGCTCAAGGAATACCTGATGGACTTCGCCAGCCAAGATACCATCGCTAAAGGCGACGCCCTCATCCAGAGAGAATTGGCCAAGATCTCCAACGATCGTGTGCGTGAAATCGCGACCCAGCATATCCATGACATTGCTGCCGGCCAGCGCGACTTCTACTTCTGATTCTAAGCACTAATCAGAAGACAAGCAGTACAAACGAAATGGCCAAGTGTTTTTATTAATAGCCATTTTTGATGTTTCTTGACTTCCAATCGATCACGCAATGATGTCTGATCAGGTTTTTAATAAGACTCCGCAGAGTGAACGGGTGCACATTGCGCTGTTTGGCCGGCGCAATGCTGGCAAATCGTCACTCATCAACGCCCTTACTGGACAACAGGTGGCTCTAGTGAGCGACGTGCCTGGCACGACAACCGACCCTGTATCCAAAGCCATGGAAATACTGCCGATAGGCCCTTGTGTGATTATCGACACGGCAGGATTTGACGATGTGGGCAAGGTGGGTAAATTGCGCATCGAGCGTACCCGCCAAGTCATCAAGCAGGCCGACATCGCCATTGTGGTTGTTGCCGAAACGGGCAATCTGGACATGGAAATATCATGGACAAGAATGCTCAAGCAGGCAAATGTGCCCTATCTGTCAGTGCTCAACAAGGTGGACCTGATGAGCGAAGCGCCATCCCCCACCCTGCTCAACGGCTTAGCCAAGCGCCTGGGTTGCGACGTGATTCCTATCAGCGCATTGCATGGTTCGGGCATCAATCTGGTCAGGACCACGATGGCTGGGCTACTGCCTGATAGCGGGGACCAATCATTGACGGGCAATCTTGCTCGATCGGGCGACACCGTAATGCTCGTCATGCCGCAAGATCCCCAGGCGCCCAAGGGACGTCTCATCCTGCCTCAAGTGCAGACGCTGCGGAACCTGATGGATAAAGGCTGCATCGCTGTGTGCTGCGGCACCAATGACATAGACCGTACGCTGGCTTCGTTGCGGGAACCTCCTCGGCTCATCATCACCGATTCACAAGTGTTTGATGTCGTTGAAGAGAAGAAACCGCAGGACAGTCTGTTGACCTCTTTCTCGGTGCTGATGGCAGCCCACAAGGGGGATATCAATTACTTTGCCCAAAGTGCCGCAGCCATCGAACGATTGACCGATCAGTCCCGCGTGCTCATTGCCGAAGCCTGCACCCATGCCCCGCTTGCCGAGGACATTGGCCGTGAAAAGATACCGCGCATGCTGCGCGGGCGGGCGGGCCAAGGATTGGCCGTCGACATCGTGGCCGGGAAGGACTTTCCCGACGATGTGTCTGGTTACGATCTGGTCATTCATTGCGGTGGCTGCATGTTTAACCGCCACTTTATGCTCCAGCGTGTGGAGCAATGTCGCGCCCAAGGCGTGCCTATGACCAATTACGGCATAGCCATCGCCCAGATCAAGGGCATTTTGAACAAGGTGGTCCTCCCTTGAAAGCCCACACCAATAATAATAACAACGTGACTCCAAATCAGAGAGCCACGTTGATTTTTTTTTGATGAATCGTTACTGTCACAGAATAGACTTGTCGCGATACTTGGTGTGCAGCAACTCGTGTGCCTTGCCTTTGCCAGGTTCTCCCAGAAAATCGCGATAAAGACGCTGAATCACCGGATTGTCATGACTCTTGCGCAACCGCTTGCCCACATCCTCGCTGTAGATGGCACGCTGGCGTGCCTTGATGACCTCGATATCGCCATGGTGATAGGGCTGTCCCGTGCCACCGATGCATCCGCCAGGGCAAGCCATTACCTCGATGACATGGTAGTCCAACTCCTTGTTGCGCAACTTTTCCATCACCAGCCGCGCATTGCCAAGGGTGTTGACTACGCAGACCTTCAATTCAAAGCCGTTTAGATCAATAGTTGCCTCGCGGATGCCATCAAGGCCTCGCACCTGATCAAACTCGATACGCCCCAGGGTATTGCCCGTAAATTCTTCATATACCGTGCGCAGTGCAGCCTCCATCACGCCACCGGTGGTGCCGAAGATAGCACCTGCACCCGATGAGTCGCCAAGCGGCATGTCAAACTCCGAGTCACGCAAACGGTCAAAACTGATGTTCATCCGTCGGATAAGTTCGGCCAACTCAATGGTCGTGATAGAGTAATCGACATCGGGATTACCATCGGTGATGAACTCATCGCGTGCGCACTCATATTTCTTGGACAAGCAGGGCATGACAGAAACCACGACCAGTTTGTCGCGCGGAATTCCCATGCGTTGTGCCCAATACGTCTTGAGCACAGCACCCAGCATCTGGGCGGGAGACTTGCATGTCGAGGGGTACTCCCTCAGGTCGGGGAACTCGTTCTCAAAGAAGTTGACCCATGCCGGACAACAAGAGGTCGTGATCGGAATCCTTACTGTCTTATCACCAGCAATGAATTTTCTTAATCGGTCGACTATCTCGGCGGCTTCCTCCATGATGGTGATGTCGGCGCCAAAGTCGGTATCAAACACATAGTCTACTCCGATCTTGCGCAATGCGGTAATCATTCGTCCCGTGACGATAGTCCCGGGGGGCATGCCGAACTCTTCGCCAAGGGCATATCTCACGGCGGGAGCGGTCTGAGCGACGACCACCTTGTCGGGATCGGCGACGTCCACCAGCAGGTCCTCAACATAGTTGCGTTCTGTCAGAGCGCCGACTGGTCCATGGATGGCATCAAAGCGGCACTTGGTCGTGCAATGGCCACAACAGGTGCATTTATAGGGATTGACGACATGGGGTTGTCGCAAATCACCGCTGATGGCTTGGCTGGGGCAATTACGCTTGCAGGCACCACAACCCTTGCATTTCTCATCATCCACCTCATAGGACATAACCGACAGGAATTTCTTGCCGCCGATCTCATAGATGTAGTCGTGCAACATCGCATCGAGCGACACCTGCTTGGGATAGGAACTCCAATGCTTGGCGTCATCGGCGAGTTGATGGGCGGTGCTTTCCACATAGAGGAGCCTGTCGACCAGTTGGCCAGCGATAATGTGTGTGTTAACGATATCCTCTACGTCGTCGGGCTTGACTTGGACATAGGTGGTGTTGTCTGGCATAATCCTGACGATGGGACCTTTGGAGCAGAAGCCGAAACATCCGGTTGCTACCACATCTACCCTGCTGCCCAGATTATGCTCACCGATAACTCTGATGAAGTTGTCGATGATCTTGAGACTGCCAGAGCCATAGCATGCCGTACCGCAACAACACAAAACCTGAATGTGATCGTTACTCGTCAGACCATAGGTGGGCGCTTCGTTATGCGCATCGGCCGTTGAGGCCGTGCCTTGGACTTGATCGTTTGGTTTCATTGGTTCTGGGTTGTTCTGCAAATTCATTGGTAGTAAATGATTTAATGAAATGAAAGTCGACAGAACAAGCGTGTCCTATCAAATTTGGTCACAAAATTACATTTTTTTATTGAGTTTCCCAAGCCTGTCCAATATTTTTCGGCACAATATTATCACATTGCATAGACAATAAAGCAGGGCCACCATGAGTGCGATAGCCCTGCTTCGATAAATAGTGATGCTTAATGAAAAAGTGCTTGATTAGTCAGCAGCAGCGACATCATCAAGGATTTTGCGCACATCCTTGACGTCGAGGCGTCCATAAACGTGCTCGCCAATCATGACAACGGGTGCAAGACCGCAGGCGCCTACACAACGCAGGCAGTCGAGCGAGAATTTGCCATCCTCGGTGGTCTCGCCGACCTCAATGTTGAGGATGCGCTTGATTTCTTCAAGCAGGCGCTCCGATCCGCGCACGTAGCAAGCGGTACCCAGACAAACCGAAATCGGGTGTTTGCCTTTGGGGGTCATGGTGAAGAAGGAGTAGAATGTCACCACGCCATAAACCTTAGATGCGGGGATACCGAGTTTGCGGGCGATGATGCGCTGCATCTCCACGGGCAGGTAGCCATGAAGTGCCTGGCACTCGTGCAACACGTTGATCAACTCACCAGGCTTGTTGCCATGCTTGTCACAGATCTCTTCGACCTGTTGAACAACGGTACATGCCAATTTGATTTCTTTATTCTTCATATCGTGATTGATGTTTTTAACGAGTCAATTAGTGAATGCTTTTGTCGAAATAGTGCGTGTGGAGCAAGTGATGCGCCTTCTCGCTGCAGGGTTCACCCAGGAATTCCTTGTAGAGTTTCTGGATGTCGGGGTTCTCGTGGCTCTTACGCAATGCCTTGCCCTCATCCTCGCGATAGACTGCAGCAGCACGGGCCTTGAGAATCTCGATGTTGCCATGGTGATAAGGCTGACCTGCGCCGCCGATGCAACCGCCGGGACATGCCATCACCTCTACCACATGGTAGTTGAGTTTGCCGGCACGCAGCAGATCCATCACCTTGCGGGCGTTGCTCAAGGTGTGAGCCACACACACGCGCAACGTGAAACCGTTCAGGTCAATCTCTGCCTCGCGGATGCCCTCCAAACCACGCACGCTGTTGAACTCAATGTGCGGCAGGGTCTTGCCAGTGTGCACCTCATAGACGGTGCGCAATGCAGCCTCCATCACACCACCTGTGTTAGCAAAGATGGCACCAGCACCTGTCGATTCGCCCAGAGGGGAGTCGAAGTCGCCGTCAGGCAGGTTAACGAAATCAATGTTGGCACGCTTGATCAAGCGGCCCAACTCTCGAGTCGAGATGCTGTAATCCACATCGGGATTGCCATCCACCTTGAATTCTTCACGGCTGCTCTCATATTTCTTAGCCAAGCATGGCATGACAGATACGACAACGAGTTTGTCGCGGGGAATGCCCATCTTCTCGGCCCAATAGGTCTTGGCCACTGCGCCAAACATCTGAGCGGGCGACTTGGCTGTTGACGGATAGTCGAGCAGATCGGGGAACTCGTGCTCATAGAAGTTGACCCAAGCGGGACAGCACGACGTCATGATGGGCAATTTCACATCCTTGTCACCAGCCAGGAATTTGTTGAGGCGCTGCAGGATTTCGGTGCCTTCTTCCATAATGGTAAGATCGGCGGCAAAGTCGGTGTCGAACACATAGTCAAATCCCAGGTCACGCAAGGCGGTGGCCAACTTGCCGGTCACGATGGTGCCAGGCTTCATTCCGAACTCCTCGCCCAGAGCCACGCGAACGGCGGGTGCGGGCTGAGCCACAACCACCTTGTCGGGATTGGTGAGGTCGTCCATGAGTTGGTTGGTATAGTCATGCTCGGTGAGTGCTCCAGTCGGGCAGACAGCGACACACTGACCGCAGTAGGTACAGTTGGTGTCGGTAAACATCTGGTCGAATGTGGGAGCGATGGTGGTGTTAAAACCGCGGCGGATTGCGCTCAAGACGCCTACCGACTGAACATTGTTGCAGACACTCTCGCAACGGCGGCAATACACACACTTCTCCATGTTGCGGGAGATGGCGGGAGTCAACTCCTGCTTGCGCTCGCTCTGTTCGCCACCATTATATGGCATTTTGCGGATATTGAAACGCATAACCAGGCGCTGCAATTCGCAGTCACTGCACTTGGGGCAGGTCAAGCAGTCGTTGGGATGGTCGCTAAGCATCAGTTCAGCAACCGTCTTGCGGGCGCGGATCACGCGGGCGCTGTTGGTGTGAACAACCATACCGGGGGTCACGCGGGTGGCACATGCGGGAGCCAGATTGCGGCGCCCCTCGACCTCAACGACACAGATGCGGCATGATGCAGGCGTGTTCTTGACACAGGTTCCTTCTAGGTCGATGTGGCACAGCGTGGGGATGCTGATGCCTACCGTCTTGGCAGCATCGAGCAGCATGGTTCCTGCAGGCACATTAACCTCGTGTTTATCAATCGTGAGAGTGATCATATTATTTTGTTCCATGATGCTATCGAGATTTAGTATATTGAGATGGCTTCGAAGCGGCAACTTGACTTACACATACCGCAACGGATGCACTCATAAGGGTTAATAATGTGAGGCTTGCGCATGTCACCCATAATGGCATTGGCAGGACACTTGCGCTTGCAGGCGCCACAGCCTTTACACTTAGCGGGATCGATGCTGTAGGTCACGAGTGCCTTGCACTGCTTAGCGCGGCACTTGTGTTGCTTAACATGCTCGACATATTCGTCCCAGAAGTTGTTGATAGTCGACAGCACGGGATTGGGTGAGGTCTGGCCCAGACCGCACAGGGCGGTATCCTTGATGGTCTCGCTCAGCACCTTGAGGTGCTCGAGGTCTTCCATGGTGCCATTACCCTCGGTGATGCGGGTGAGGATTTCGAGCAGTCGCTTGTTGCCGATGCGGCAAGGCGTGCACTTACCACAACTCTCATCTACCGTGAACTCAAGATAGAACTTGGCGACGCTTACCATGCAGTCGTCCTCGTCCATAACAATCATACCACCAGAGCCCATCATCGAGCCCGAAGCAGCCAGATGCTCATAGTCGATGGGGGTATCGAGGTGCTTGGTCGTCAGACAGCCACCCGAGGGGCCACCGGTCTGAACGGCCTTGAACTCCTTGTTATTCTTCACGCCACCGCCGATGTCGTAGATGATCTCGCGCAGGGTGGTACCCATGGGCACCTCGATCAGGCCCACATTGTTAATCTTACCGGCAAGGGCAAACACCTTGGTACCCTTGCTCTTCTCAGTGCCAATCGAGGCAAACCAGTCGGCACCCTTGGTGAGAATGATAGGCACATTGGCCAGGGTCTCAACGTTGTTAACGTTGGTCGGTTTCATATTGTAACCTGCCTCGGCGGGGAACGGCGGCTTCAGGGTGGGCTCGCCACGCTTACCCTCCATCGAGTGGATAAGGGCGGTCTCCTCACCGCAGACAAATGCGCCGGCGCCATAGCGGATCTCGATGTCAAAATCAAAGTCAGTGCCTAAGATTCTCTTTCCGAGCAGGCCATAATCACGAGCCTGCAGGATGGCGACCTTGAGGCGGTGCACTGCCAGGGGATACTCGGCACGGATGTAGATCAGACCCTTGTGCGAATTGATGCAGTAGCCACACACGGTCATAGCCTCGATCACCGAGTTGGGGTCACCCTCCATGATGGAGCGGTCCATAAATGCACCGGGGTCACCCTCGTCAGCATTGCAGACCACATATTTCTCGTCACTATCATAACCACGGGCAAAGCCCCACTTCATGCCTGTGGGGAAGCCAGCGCCACCGCGGCCTCGCAATCCGGAAGCCTTGATGATGTCGATGACCTGCTCGGGGGTCTGATTGAGCAATGCGTTGGCGATTGCCTGATAACCATCGCGGGCAATATACTCCTCGATGTTCTCAGGGTCGATCAGGCCACAGTTGCGCAATGCGATACGCATCTGCTTACGGTAGAAGTCCATGTGCTTGCTGTCGCTGACCGACTTCTGAGTCTTAGGGTCAACATAGAGCAAACGCTCCACACGACGGCCACCGATGATGTGCTCCTTGACGATTTCCACTGCATCCTCGGGCTTGACTTGCGTATAGAAGGTATTATCAGGGATAATTTTCACGATCGGGCCCTTCTCGCAAAAGCCGAAGCAACCGGTAGTGATAACATCAACCTTGTCTGCAATACCATTCTCTTCGAGAGCAGCCTTAAGGTTTTCAACGATTTTATGGCTGTTTGATGCCTTACATCCGGTACCACCGCAGCACAGCACCTGCAAGTGCTCGGCTCCCGTCGCAAGACCGCAACACTGTTCTGAATCAGCGTCAGAACTCTCCTCACGCAAGGCTAACGCCTGTTGCGCACGTTTCCTAAGATTGTCTAGGTCGTTAATAGAAAGAATTTTCACGTTAAATAGAGAATTAGTTATTAGTTGGTATAATTTGGTTTCTGGTTTTCGGCGTGTAAAGGTAGGCTTATTTTTTGAATTAAAGAAATTTTTACCCAATAATTATTCCAATTTAAGCATTTCAAGCAGATAGATACGTGGTTGTGGTTAGGAATTAGGCATCGTTAGCGGTAAGAACGACCGCGGATGCAACTATTCTCCGTTAACGATTATCATTAACTATACACTATAATAAAGTACCGGCACCCCACTCGCATGGGATGCCGGCGTCTTCTTTTTCAGCGAGCAACCATCAGGTTGCGCGCATCTTGATTTTGATTGGGATTACTCTTCGCCCTTCTCGTTCTGCTCGAGTTGAGCCTTCAGAGCGGCCAGGTCAGTCACGTCACCCAGAGTGGTCTTCTCGACCTGAGGTGCTGCGGGAGCAGCCTCAGCGGCAGGCTTATTGGCGGCAGCCTGACGGCGAGCCTTGCGGGCCTCGCTACGCTGCTCATCCTCGAAGATGCGGCTGTGCGACAGGATGATGTGCTTGCTGTCCTTGTTGAAGTCGATCACCTTGAACATCAAGGTCTCGCCCTGCTTGGCGGTGGTACCGTCTTCCTTGGTCAGGTGCTTGGGAGTTGCAAAGCCCTCAACGCCGTAGGGATCCAGACGGATCTGACCACCACGCTCGGTGAGTTCGCTGATGGTACCCTCGTGCACGCTGCCACGGGTAAAGATGGTCTCGTAGGTCTCCCAAGGATTCTCCTCGAGTTGCTTGTGACCCAGGCTCAGACGACGGTTCTCCTTGTCGATGTCGAGAACGACAACGTCGATGGGAGCGTCAACCTTGGTAAACTCGCTCGGATGCTTGATCTTCTTGGTCCACGACAGGTCGCTGATGTGGATCAGGCCCTCAACGCCCTCTTCCATCTCAACAAAGATGCCGAAGTTGGTGAAGTTGCGCACCTTGGCGGTGTGCTTGCTGCCAACGGGGTATTTCACCTCGATGGTGTCCCAAGGATCGTTGGTGAGTTGCTTGATGCCCAGCGACATCTTGCGGTCCTCGCGGTCCAGAGCCAGGATAACGGCCTCGACCTCGTCGCCCACCTTCATGAAGTCCTGAGCGGGACGCAGACGCTGCGACCAACTCATCTCACTCACGTGGATCAGGCCCTCAACACCGGGAGCCACCTCAACGAATGCACCATAGTCGTACATAACGACAACCTTACCCTTGATGTGGTCACCCACCTTGAGGTTGGGATCCAGTGCATCCCAGGGATGGGGCTGCAGTTGCTTCAGACCCAGAGCGATGCGGTTCTTCTCCTCATTGAAGTCGAGGATAACCACGTTGAGTTTCTGCTCGGGTTGAACGATGTCGGCGGGATTGTTTACGCGACCCCACGACAGATCGGTGATGTGAATCAGACCGTCCACGCCACCCAGGTCGATGAACACACCATAGTTGGTGATGTTCTTAACGGTACCCTCGAGTACCTGACCCTTCTCGAGTTTGGACATGATCTCTTTCTTCTGCTGTTCGAGTTCGGCCTCGATGAGTGCCTTGTGGCTCACAACAACATTGCGGAAGTCCTGGTTGATCTTCACGATCTTGAACTCCATGGTCTTGTCAACGTAGTCATCATAGTTGCGGATGGGGCGTACGTCGATCTGCGAACCGGGCAAGAAGGCCTCGATGCCAAATACATCGACGATCATACCACCCTTGGTGCGGCACTTGATGTAACCCTTGATGATCTCGTTGTTCTCAAGCGCTTCGTTAACGCGATCCCAACTCTTGGCCTGACGCGCACGACGGTGCGACAGCACGAGTTGACCCTTCTTGTCCTCACGGTTCTCTACATACACTTCAACAGTGTCACCCACCTTGAGGTCGGGGTTGTAACGGAATTCGCTAACGGGAATGATGCCGTCCGACTTAGCACCGATGTTAACCACTACCTCACGCTTGTTAATCGAGATAACAGTACCTTCGGTCACTTCGTTCTCCTGGAACTTGTTCAGGGAGTTGTCGTAGGTTTTTTCCAGTTCCTCAAAAGATTTGTCTCTTTTGGTCTCGCCTTTCTCATAGGCGTCCCAATCAAAATCGGCGATTGGAGAATTTTTTAATTCTTCGCTCATTTAAAAAGTTAATAATAAGTTAGTTAAACAGCCTTTTCGGACACGTTCCCGAAAAGCGCGACTGCAAAGGTACAAATAATTTCCTGAACCACAAGCCGAAACGCCACTTTTTTCATCAAAAAA
>ONQS01000059.1 GCA_900320055.1 uncultured Prevotellaceae bacterium | reverse complement strand
GGAGGGAGGCCACTGCATCACTCCTCCTCAAATAGCATGCCATTATATAATGAGGTGACAAATAGTCACCCCATCCTGCCCCTCCAGTCAGTCCGTCCCCTCCAGTGCCCGCCCTGGTCGTCCATGCCGCGACTCAGTCGCGGCCCCGCCGTCCCCTCCAGTGCCCGCCCTGGTCGCCTATGCCGCGACTCAGTCGCGGCCCCGCCGTCCCATCCAGTGCCCGCCCTGGTCGCCTATGCCGCGACTCTGTCGCGGCCCCGCCAGTCACATCCAGTTCCCGACCTTGTCGCCTATGCCGCGACTCAGTCGCGGCCACGCCGTCCCATCCAGTTCCCGCCCTGGTTGCCTATGCCACGACTCTGTCGCGGCCCCGTCAGCTCCTCCAGTGCCCGCCCTGGTCGCCTATGCCGCGACTGTCGCGGCCCCGCCAGTCCCTCCAGTTCCCGCCCTGGTCCTCTATGCCGCGACTCAGTCGCGGCCCCTCCAGTCAAAATTTCGCCTCTAGTGCTTTTTGACATTGACAAGCCTCCAGGCCCACTCTACCTTTGCCTTGGCTATTAACATCAAATCTACAAGACAATGAAAATCTACAATTACCGCACACCTAACACCAGCGACGACAACCCTTGGAAAAATTGCCTTTTTAACGACAAGGCTCAACTCGAGTCCTTCGCTTCCAAGCCGCTCGTGCTATTCGACAATCAGCCTGTAATTCAGCAGCACTACATCACCTATGTTACTGGCAAAGACACCTGCCATGCACACCACTTTGCCAAAATGATTGCGGCATCCGTACTCAATGGCGAGTATTCCCATGCGCCCAGTCTCTCTGTCAACCCCATGACCGAGAAACCCACAGTTTTGTGGATCGACACCATCCGTGGGCCACATGCCTGTGCGTCTTTCTTTAAGGAGATGACAGCGACGCTCGACAACGAGGACGTGAGATTCAACCTGCTTTGCCTTGACATGCTCGGATCTTTCAGGGAAAACTATTGGGAACTCACCAGACAGATCGAAGGCTACATACAACTCATCAAACCCACTCTCGTGGTCATCGATGATATCGATCATCTTATGCCTTATAGCGGAATCAATGTCGCCGCAGAGTTCAACAAGATCGTCCGAGACGCCACCAATCACACCACGACGGCCTTCCTTTGCATTGGCTACAACCACCTTAGCAAGAGGGCAGCAACCACTGGGGAACTTGGCAAACTGCTCTTCACCAGCGCTAACAGTGTCTTTTCCGTCTCTACTCAACAAGCGGTTTCCAGAGTTAGACTCGTCCGCTGTTATGAGATACTACGCAACATCCTCGACCATCCAGACAATGAGTTTCTCTTCTCCATCGCCGAGGACAACTTCCCTCAAGAGGTCGTCAACGCCAAGTCTCCCATCGTCACATCCAATGACGGGAATCCAACGCCCCTGGCTGATGGTTTCATTAGCCACACCATTCTGCGAGATATCATCAGTGAGGTAATCAACCCTGGTGAGACCATCTCTCCCGATCAACTAACCGCCAAACTCACCGCCAGGAGGCAGCATCTCAACCGCATTGAGCGATCCCGTAACCTTATCGCCCAAGCCGCTCATCTCGGCATCATTCACAAGGCAAGTGCCGGCAGCAACGACTACGTTCTCACTCCACCCGCAAACGTCCGACAATCAAAAGAATAAACAGACAAATTAACACTTCATTAACATTCCCGCCCCCGTTCTATCCCCTATATCCGTTTCCCGCTATAGACGACAAGGGATGGGGACATGCAGTGGGGGTTAGTTACCGGAGCGGAGGCCGCCCACCAGGTCGTCGTTCTCGACGGTGGTTGCGGTCTGCTTGACGCGGGTGTTGCTGGAACCGAAGGCATAACTTACGCTCACTTGCATGTTGCGCTGGTTGAAGTGGCCCACCCCATGTTGCACATCGTCGCCTTGAGTGACAAAAGTCTTGTCCACCTGGTGCTTGTGCAGGATAGAGTTAGCGCTCAGGCGCACTGTCAGCCGGTTATCCTTGAGGAACGAGCGTGAGAGGCCTAGCATGATGGTGGGATCAGGCACGGTGCTGTAACCATACACATGACTCAAGTCATGCCCGATGCCATACCACATGCAGGTCGCCGTGGCACGCAACTGCCATGGCAACTGCTGAGAGAGTTGGGCATAGAGGTTCCCGCCCCAGCCGCTGTTGGTCAAGTCCTGCGACGGGTTGCGGTAATGCTTGTAGCACAACTCTCCATTCATGTATAAGGTGGTCTTGCTCGTCATCATCCATTGCACGAAGCCGCCCACGCCTGCCATCAGGTAGCGGCAATCGTTGCTGTTGGTCAGGTAAACGAGGCCATCATGGGCCGTGCGGAAGGTGCCGATGAGGTTGTTGGTCACGGTGACGGTTGGTTTGACGTTAAAGGTCAATCGGTTGCCCGTGTGCTGGAAGTTGATGCTCACCATGTTGTTACGGGCGCTCGACAGGTGAGGATTGCCATACTCGATGGTCGAGGTGTAGCGCTTCACGGCAGGGTTGAGATACTGGATGCCTGGGCGGTTAAGGCTCGTCGCCCACGACAGCCGCAGGCTGTTGAACGGTGTCACCTGCCAGTGAACGCTCGCCGAGGGCACCACGTCGTGCAGGTCGCGCCCAAAGGGTTCACCATCGCCATTAGGGTAACTGGCGCGGAAGTGGCTGTACTCATAGCGCACACCGCCACGCAAGGTCACATTGCCCACTATGTATCGCCACGAGGCGTAGGCGGCACCCACGCGCATGTTGTGTTTGAATCGGGTATCAGTATCCAGTTCAGCAGCGCCGTCATAGTTCATGCGGTTGTGACTCTTGTTCAGGCGCAGGATGTACTTGCCGCCCACCTCCAGCAGGTGATGGTCCCATAGCGGCAACTGGTAGTCGAGTTGCCAGGTGTGTTCGATAAAACGCTCCTTGCCCCACTTGCTGTAGGCCGTGTAGGCAAACGGCGGATTGACCAGGTTGATGAGTGAGTCGTATTGCTCCTCGTGCTGACCCGTTGTCGAGAACATGTAGGATGCGGTCAGTACCTCGTCTTTGCGACTGGTGCGATGTTCCCAGTCAGCACGGCCGTTCCATGACATGCCGCCATACCGCGGCATGTTAAACGGGTTGTCATAGGACGTGAGCAACTGCCCTGCCGCGTCATGATACTCGATGTGGCTGTCGCCGTAGATGTTCAAGCCGTAGCGGTAGCCCCCAAAAGACGCCGTAATCAGGTTCAGCGAATCGATTTCCAGGCTGGCGTTCAGGTCAAGGTTATAAACCCAAGCGGGCTGCTCGTTGCGATAGAGATTATACATCGTGGTTCCCGTGTCTTTATAGGTCGTCCATGTCTCGTCCTCACTGGCAAACATGCGGCGCGTTTGTTTCTGGAAAAATCCAGTAGCCCCCAAGGTGAACTTGCCCGCCCGTGCGGCGACGTATGCACTTGCATTGGGCGACCCGAAGGTGTTGATCGAGGCCGAAACCGTGCCGTTCACGCCCTCGATGCGCACGCTCTCGACAGTGACAATATTGAGTATGGCCGTCGCCCCCTCGGCATCATAGCGCGCCCCCGGCTCGGTAATGACCTCGATGCGCTTGATCACGCTGGCAGGCATGGCCCGCAGCACTTCCCTGGGATTCGTGGATAAGGACGGGTCGGGGTGGCCGTTCTTGTAAATCTTGAAACTCCCGCCGCCATTCACGCGCACGTTGTCCTCGCCGTCAACGCTCACCAGCGGCACCTTGCGCAGCATGTCGAGCACGGTGCTCGTGCGTGCCTCGGGGTCGGCCTGCACATTGTAACTCAAGCGGTCGTCCAGCGTCTTGACCAACTGGCGCATCGTCACCACCTCCACATCCTGCAACTGCAGCGTGTCGCTCCACTCCACAGCCACGCTGTCTTGCTTTGCGGCTTCCTGAGCCGTTGCTATCGCCGCTGTTCCCATCATGGCGACCAGCAGCATCACAATCTTCACCTTTCGTTTCATTGCTTTGATGATTTATTCATTTTTCCACGGCAAAATTACCCTCATTCCTCCACCTCGGTGGCAAGCATCGGCTTACCAAGTCTTAACACAAAACTTATTTAGTCTTAACGACTTTACTATGATAAAGGAATAATGAGTACATTTGCATGCAATGAACACGAGGTTGAAATATATCGGAGCGCTGGTGATTGTCGCACTGCTAGGTGTTGCTGCTTATCAGGCATACTGGCTGGAGCAACTGCACTTCACCATTGGCGAACAGATGGATAACGACATTCAGGAGGCGATGCGCGCCGCCGATCTGAAGGAGGTCTTTCTGCGC
The DNA here is from genome assembly GCA_900320055.1 of uncultured Prevotellaceae bacterium. Taxonomy (GTDB): domain Bacteria; phylum Bacteroidota; class Bacteroidia; order Bacteroidales; family Muribaculaceae; genus Sodaliphilus. The sequence continues at coordinate 6,304 of ONQS01000059.1, read as the reverse complement.
CTCAAGAGCATTGAGGATAAAGGGCCTCACGGCACGATGGATGTGAGGGCGGGCATTGATGAGGATGGCAGCATCACTACCAATGCTGTCACGACTACCCAAGTCACTGTTAACGGCGAAAAACTGGAACAGAAAACGGGTGTAGTCCTCCGTTCAAGTCCTCGGGCCGACAGCGACAGCATTGCAGATGACAATGCATTCATGGAGATGCTTGAGGAGCAGATCTCTGTAACCGAACTGGCCTCGATGATCCAGAAAGGGCTCCACCTGGGCGTTGACCGCTTTGAGGGCACACGGTATGAGAAATATGACTCCCTGCTCACGGTCAGCCTGCAACAACTCGGCCTGAGCGGTGAGCACCAGTTGCTCTGCATCAAGACTGATACCGTGTTCAGGCACACAACTCCGGGCTACATTCCCAGCAAAGTGGCACGGCATTATGAATATGACTGGGATAATTATGGACGCTATGAACTGACGATAGAGCCCACGACGGGATGGGTCCTGCGCGAGATGATGGGCATTCTCATTGCTTCGGCACTGATCATCCTGCTGCTGGGCATCGCCTTCTATTTCCTGATCAAGACCATCCTCAGGCAACGCACACTCGATGAGATGAAGAGCGACTTCACCAACAACATCACCCACGAGTTGAAGACACCCATTGCCGTGGCCTATGCCGCCAACGACGCCCTGCTCAACTTTGACCAGCAGGCCGACGAGGGCAAACGACGCCACTACTTGACCCTGTGCAGGCAGCAACTGGAACGGCTGAGCGGAATGGTGGAACAGATCCTCTCAATGAGCATGGAACGGCGGCGGCAATTCAAACTCAATCTCGAATCGGTATGTCTTGCCGAACTGCTGCAACCCGTCATCGAGCAGCAACAGTTGAAGGCTGACAAACCTGTGAACATCACGACACGCATCGAGCCCGAAAACCTTACCGTGGAAGCCGACCGCGCCCACTTGAGCAACATGTTGAACAACCTCATCGACAATGCGATCAAGTACTCACAAGATGAGGCCGTTATCGTTATCCAAGCCACGCCGAGCAGCATCAGTGTCAGTGACCACGGCATGGGCATTGCCGCCGACAAGTTGCCGCACATCTACGACAAGTTCTATCGGGTACCAACGGGCGACGTGCACGACGTCAAGGGCTATGGCCTGGGGCTTTTCTACGTCAAGACGATGGTAGACAAGCACGGCTGGAGCATCGATGTTGAGAGCACAAAGGGCAAAGGAACGACTTTTACGATTAAACTGACATGAACGGGAAAATCCACATACTGCTGGCCGAGGATGAGCGCACCCTGGCCATGATCATCAAGGACACACTTGATGGTCAAGGCTTTGACGTGACTGTTGCCGACGATGGTGAGCAGGCCCTCACGTTTTACAGAGCCAACAAGCCCGATGTGCTCGTAGCCGACGTGATGATGCCTCGGATGGATGGCTATGAACTCGTGCGCCGCATACGCAAATCTGACCGGCAGACGCCAGTTATCTTTCTCACGGCACGCTCCGCAGTGGGCGATGTCGTCCATGGATTTGAGATGGGAGCCAACGATTACCTGAAGAAGCCGTTTGGTATGCAGGAACTGATTGTGCGCATCAAGGCCCTCTTGGGCCGTGCTTGCACAGTCACGCCACAGGCCGTAGAAGCCACTCGATTTATCATCGGTCAGTATCTGTTTGATGCGGTTATCCAACGATTGACCCATGTGCCTACAGGGACAAAGACCGAACTATCATATCGTGAGAGCGAAATCCTGCGGCACTTGTGCCTGGCTCCCAACGAAGTGGTCACCTCACAGTCACTGCTACTCAACATCTGGGGAGATGACAGTTTCTTCAACAACAAGAGTCTGCACGTGTTCATCACCAAACTGCGGCATCGTCTGTCTCAGGACGAGTCGCTACGCATCGCAAATGTGCGCGGCATCGGCTACAAACTCATTACCAGCGACTAGTCTGCCAGCAAGCGGACGTAACCGTAGATGCCCTGTTCGCGGTTGATAACGCAGTAGAAGGCGGGCTCGTCGGTCACCTCACAGCCAGCGGGATCGATGGCGTGGACAAGGCTATCCTGCAATTCGTCAAATTTCTCCCGAGCCTGATCCTCATCCTTGCAGTTATACACGTCGCTCATCGACGAGTCCTCGCTCTGGAACTCAAAAACTACCCGATACTTCATTTCATGGGGTTTTTATCGGTTGCCGTACATCTCGTCGTAATAGCGCTGATAGTCGCCGCTGGTGACACTCTGCACCCAGGGCTGATGGTCGAGATTCCAGCGGACCGTCTTTTCTATACCGACAGTGAAGGGGGTCTCAGGGTACCAGCCGAGTTCGCGGGCAATCTTGCTGGGGTCGATGGCATAGCGCATATCGTGTCCCGGGCGGTCAGTGACAAACTCGATGAGGTCATCGTTGATAACACCGAGGTCGCACTTGAGCAGTTGCTGATATTGAGGCTCGTCACGCATGATGCGGGCGATAATGGCAATAACCTGCTTGACGATGTTGATGTTGCTCTCCTCATTGAAGCCGCCGATGTTATACACCTCGCCCACAGTGCCTTGGCGTAACACCAGGTCGATGCCCTTGCAGTGATCCTCGACATAGAGCCAGTCTCGCACGTTCTCGCCCTTGCCATAGACGGGAAGTTTCTTTCCCTCGAGGATGTTTTTGATGATGAGGGGAATGAGTTTCTCGGGGAAATGATAGGGGCCGTAGTTATTGCTGCAACGGGTGATGTTGACGGGCAGGCCGTAGGTCTCGTGATAGGCCATGGTAATGAGGTCGGCACTGGTCTTGCTGGCCGAATAGGGCGAGCGTGGCGCCAGAGGGGTCTGCTCGGTAAAGAAATGACGGCCATAGGTCTTGAGGTCGGTGCGGCCCTCGATCACCTCGCGCACGTCATCGCTCACCGCCAAGGCCTGCGGTTCGTCAAAGTCCTTGCTGAGCGAGCCATAGACCTCGTCGGTCGAGATCTGCAGGTACTTCTTGCCAGGAGCATAGGTGTTGCGGCCCTGCGCATCCTTTCCCGTCAGCCAGGCCTCGCGTGCGCAGTCGAGCATATTCTGCGTGCCCAAGATGTTCACCTCGAGAAACAGACGCGGATTGGTGATGCTGCGGTCCACATGACTCTCAGCGGCAAAGTTGACGATATAGTCCACGTCGTTGTCACGCATGATGCCCTGCACCAGTTCGCGGTCACGCACGTCACCGCGGACAAAGGTGACATTGGAGCGCTCTATCTCATTTTTGATCGAAGCCAAATTGCCGGCATAGGTCAGAGCGTCAAGGATAATGACCTCGATGTTGTCGCCATACTTGTCGAGGATGTATTTCACAAAGTTTGAGCCAATAAAACCAGCGGCTCCCGTAACGAGATATGTCTTCATTGCAATCTTGTGTTTAGTTTATGCGCAAAGGTAAGAAAAAAAAGATGTAATTTTGCAGAATAAGAATAAAAAGTGACATGAAAAGGGCTTTATCGTTTTTTCTATTCCTGCTGATGGCTGTGAGCCTTGTGGCACAGCCCGTCGGACGAGAACGTAAAAAGGTGGCCGTCGTGCTGTGTGGCGGCGGGGCCTTGGGAACCATTCACATCGGTGCCCTCAAGGTGCTTGAAGAAGCCGGTATCCCCATCGACATGGTGACTGGAACCTCAATGGGCAGCATCATCGGCGGCATGTATGCCGTGGGCTATGATGCAAATGATATCGAGGATATCGTCAACAGCATCGACTGGGGCGATATCCTCCGCGACCGCCTGTCGTTGAGGAACCAGACGCTTGACGAGAGAGAGCGACAGAACATCTATCTGTTTGACTACCGCGTGTTTCTGGACAAAAGCCAAGACACACTGGCTGGAGGCCTCATACGCGGCATCAACGTCGAGAAAACCCTAAACCACTACCTGCGCCAACCCGAGAACATCGACTTCAAGTCGCTGCCACGACCCTTTGGATGCATTGCCACCGACTTGGTCACCGACAGCGAGGTGGTGCTAGACCATGGCTCGCTAGCCAGGTCCATTCGCGCCAGCATGGCAGTGCCTGGAGTGTTCGCCCCTGTGAGGATGGATCCATATATTCTGGTTGACGGCGGCACAAAGAACAACTTCCCTGCCGACTTGGCGCGCAAGATGGGTGCCGACATCGTCATCGGCATCAGGACCGACCTGGGGCTGAACGACAAATACTATTCCACTTCAGATATACTAGAGCGCTCGGTGGGATCAGATATCCACAACCGCAGCGACGAGAACGACAAGTATTGCGACCTGATCATACGAGTGCCCGTTAGGGGGTACTCGGCAGCCCACTTCTACCGCTCGGCCATCAGGGAACTGATCAAGCGCGGAGAAGAGGCGACCAGAGCCCAGATGGACTCTATCTTGATGCTCAAGAGAATGGCTGGCGTGCCCGACGACTACAGGCCCAACTACAGCATCATCCAACTGAGCGACATCGACAACACACAAGCCGGCAAACTGGTCAATGAGGAGAATGCCAAGAACTCCATCAAGGCAAGCGTGGGACTGCGCTATGACAACGAGGAACTGGTCGCCGCCCAAATCGGCGCGACCTACTTCTTTGGCAACCGACTGGACAAGAATCTGGACCTCACTCTCAGGCTAGGCAAGCGCACCATGGCCCGCCTGGCCTTGAACATGATTCCCAAGCAGCACAGCAAGATTGGCTTGTCGTATGAAATCTGGCACGAGAACATCGACCTCTATCAGGGGAAGCATCGCTCAGATAACCTGAAGTTTATCTATCAGAAGGCCAATGCCACGCTGCTCTCGTTCGACGCGCTCAACGTGAACGTGGACCTGGGCATCGCATGGGAGCATTACCACCACTACGATGTCCTGAACAGTGCTTACAGCGTCAGCGATTTCCAGAAGAACGAGTACTACTTCAATTACCATGCCCGCGCCCAGTACAACAGTGAAGATCACTGGTACTTTACCCACACGGGCATGCGAGCCGAAGCACTGTATGCTTACTATACCGACAACTTCGCCCAGTGGAAAGGGCATGCAGGATTCAGCGAGGTGAGTGCCCGCTGGCGCATCACCGTGCCACTGACCAGCACCACCCACGTGCAGCCGATGGTGTATGGCCGCCTGCTGTTTGGCAAGGGCATTCCCGCCACAGCGGTGAACATGCTGGGAGGCAACCGCAGCGGCATCTACTATCCGCAGCAACTGCCTTTTGCTGGCTTTGGCCACAGCCATGTCATGGACAGCAAACTGCTCGTGGCTGGCCTGAAGTTGCAGCAACGCGTCTTCCAGGAGCACTACATCATACTCAAGGGACAAGTCGCCGAGCAGAACGACAAACTAGATGGCATCTTTGACCGCAAGTCCATGTGGGGCGCACAAGTGGGCTACTGCTACAACAGTATCGTCGGCCCGCTGGGAGCATCTCTGAGTTGGAGCAACTTCACCCATCAGGTCTACCCCTACATTTCCCTCGGTTTCGACTTCTAGCAGCAACACCAGCAAGAGACATATCTCCAGGGGTAAAATGAAAGATAATGTCTCATATTCAGGTATTTGTTGGAATAATTAATAATTCCAATCAATGTGTTGCACCGCCCAGAGCGATGTACAGTGCGATGATGCCCATGGCTCCGTTGTACATGTTCACGGCTTCGTTGAGTTGGGCATTCAGGAGCGATTCTTGGGCCGTGAGCACCTCCAGATAACTGGCCTTGCCGTTGTCCATGAGTTCGTGTGTGCCGATGTAGGCTTTTTTCAGCACCTCGATTTGGCGGTGATAATAGTCCTGTTTCTCGACTGCCGCCTGGCAGTCGGCCAGGGCCTCATTCACCTCGCTGCCGGCGTCGATGACCGTTTGCACATATTGGTTCATCAGGTCCTCTTGTGTCAGTTGGTTAATCTTTAGATTAGCCTTCAGTTTGCCTTGTGCATAGATAGGCTGGGTCAACGATGCCACTGCATTGAGCAGAATCTTTCCAGGATTCACCACTGCCGACCCTGCACTGTTGGTCCATCCGGCCAGACCCTGCAATGAGATGGACGGGAAGAAGGCCGCACGAGCCATCTGGGTGTTATAGAAGGCCTCCTCCATGGCCAGGTCGGCCAACTTGATGTCGGGACGGTTTTGCAGCAGCAGGGCTGGCACTCCTGTGCTTAAATACCTGGGCAACGAGTAAGTGCCCAAGTGGCTGCGCTCGATGTGCTGTGGCGTGATGGCCAGCAAGCGGCAGATGGCATTCTCCGTTTGACGGATATTGCGGCGGGTGTCCACAATAGAGGT
>ONQS01000034.1 GCA_900320055.1 uncultured Prevotellaceae bacterium | reverse complement strand
TAAGCCTCACCACGCCGATGGTACTGCGAAAGTGGGAGAGTAGGTAACCGCCCCCTAAGAGAGGTGATGTCAGCGATGGCGTCGCCTCTCGTTTTTTTTATCCCCCGGTGGACTGGACTGGCTGGACTGTCTGGGCTGACTGGACGTGGATTTTGGAGGGTGGTTTGGAAATGTATTATATAATGTGTATCTTTGCGAAAAGAATTATTGAGGATATGAGGTATTTATGTTTTGTTGTGTTGATGGTGGCTGCGCTGCTGCCGTCAACCGCTGTGAGCGAAGTGAGGACTGTCTATTCGCCCAGCCAGGAGATCCGTGTTAACTTTGATGTCAAGGATGGCGTGCCTGTCTATAACGTTATGTTTAAGGGTAAGCAGGTGATACGTGACAGCCGTCTGGGGCTGGACCTGATCAGCGCCAAGGGTAGTGGTAAGGGCACTAATTTTAATAATAAGGTGTCGATGGGTGAGAACTCGCTGTGCGATGGGTTCTCGATGCTCACGGTCCGTTATTCGTCATTTGACGAGACGTGGCAGCCTGTGTGGGGCGAAGAGAACGAAATACGCAATCACTACAATGAGATGGCTGTGACACTGCATCAGGAGGAAATGGGGCGTTACATCATTGTGCGGTTCCGTGTGTATGACGATGGCCTGGGCTTTCGCTACGAGTTTCCGCTGCAAGACAACCTCACCTACTTTGTCATCAAGGAGGAGCGTACTCAGTTTGCCATGCCGGGCGATATCACCGCCTGGTGGATTGCTGGTGACTATGACACGCAGGAGTATGAGTACACGCGCTCGCGGTTGAGCGAGATACGCGGCATCTTCCATAGCCGCATCACTGACAACGAGTCACAGCAGCAGTTCAGCGAGACGGGTGTGCAGACCTCACTGTTGCTCAAGACCGACGATGGCATCTATCTGAACCTGCACGAGGCGCAGTTGGTGGACTACCCGTGTATGCACCTGAATCTGGATGATAAGAACATGGTGTTTGAGTCGTGGCTCACGCCCGACGCCCAAGGGCGTAAGGGCTACATGCAGACGCCTTGCAGCACACCATGGCGCACGATTATGGTCGTTGACGACGCGCGCGATGTGCTGGCCTCGCGGTTGATTTTGAATCTGAATGAGCCGTGCAAGATCGAGGACACGTCGTGGATCAAGCCTGTGAAATATATGGGCGTGTGGTGGGAACTGATTGCCGGCAAGAGCACATGGCACTATACTGACGAAGTGCCGTCGGTGAAACTTGGTGAAACGGATTATTCCCGCCTCAAGCCCAATGGCCGCCATGGAGCCAACAACGAGAACGTGAAGCGCTACATCGATTTTGCAGCCGATAATGGCTTTGACCAGTTGCTGGTCGAGGGATGGAACCAAGGCTGGGAAGACTGGTATGGCAATAGCAAGGACTATGTGTTTGACTTTGTGACACCCTATCCCGACTTTGATATCCAGATGCTGAACGACTATGCCCACAGCAGGGGCATCCGTCTGATGATGCATCATGAGACGTCGGCCAGCACACGCAACTATGAGCGCCACCTTGAGGAGGCCTACTCGCTGATGAACAAACTGGGCTATAACTCCGTCAAGAGCGGCTATGTGGCTGACATCCTGCCCCGTGGCGAGAATCACTATAGCCAGTGGATCATCAATCATTACCAGTACTGCATTGAGCAGGCCGCCAAGCACCACATCATGGTCAATGCCCACGAGGCTGTGCGCCCCACGGGCTTGTGCCGCACTTGGCCCAACATGATCGGTAACGAGAGTGCCCGTGGAACCGAGTATCAGGCATTTGGCGGAACGACGCCAGGGCATACGGCCATCTTGCCGTTCACGCGACTGCAGGGTGGCCCGATGGACTACACGCCAGGCATCTTTGAGATGGATTTGTCCAAGTTTGCGCCTAACGAGTCGAAGTGCCTGTCGACTATCTGCGGCCAGTTAGCCTTGTATGTGACGCTGTATAGTCCCTTGCAGATGGCTGCTGACCTGCCCGAGAATTATGCGCGCTTTATGGACGCTTTCCAGTTTATCAAGGACGTGCCTGTCGACTGGCAGCGGTCGGTATATCTCGAGGCCTCGCCGATGGAGTATGTCACCATTGCGCGCAAGGACAAGAACAGCGACTCATGGTATGTGGGTGGAGTGACCGACACCAAGGCCCATGACAGTGTGGTTAAACTGGATTTCCTGGACAAGGGGCGTAAATATGAGGCAACCATCTATGCCGATGGCAAGAGTGCTGACTATCGCAGCAATCCGCAGTCCTATGTCATCACTAAGCAGAAGGTGACCAGCAAGACGACGCTGAAGTTGCACAGCGCACCCGGTGGGGGCTTTGCTGTCTCGATCAAGCCGCTGTAACGGTGTCTTGGATCTACAGATTACGCGAGTTAAACAGATGGCCTCACTGCTGGCCGCTGAGCCTGTTTAACTCGCGTAGTTGATTCTGTATGATTACCGATAAAAAGAATGGGCAACCAGCCGAAGCATGGTCACCCAAATCCTCTCTCCACTGCGGTGTGTACGTGACTCGAACACGCGACCCCCTGCGTGACAGGCAGGTATTCTAACCAACTGAACTAACACACCATCATGTGAATGCCAAGTGAAATTTCTTTCCCAAAGCGAGTGCAAAGGTACTTCAAGAATTTGAATTGACAAAGGATTTTCTTGAAAATTTTTCAAAAAATAATCAGGCATTGATTCAAATACCTGATTATCTATTGTTTATGGAATTATTTTTTTCTTATTCCGTGTAGTCGATTAATTCGAGTCCGTAGGGGGTGAATAGGCGTTTCATCTCCTCGGGTTTGAGCATATAGGGATAGATGGGAGCATCGATGGCGCCCTGAGCGTAACTGGCGATGTCATAGACCTGATAGGCGGCATGCAGCACATTGTCCTTGAAATAGAATTGTGTGGGCAGCGGCAGCAGTCCATTCTCGGGAATAAAGAGGTCATCCTCGCTGTAGTCGTAGGTCTGCTTGATCGACTTGAGGATGGTGGTGCGCAGCAGGGTCGTGTCGGCGATGATATCCTGCATGCCGATGGTCTTACCGGTCTTGAGGTCGTAGGTCACGAAGCGGTTGCTATAGATGCCGTGAGCCGCACGGGCCATGAACTCGTAGGTGTAGATGTGGTAGGTAAGCAGCCTGTCGCCCATGTCTTGTAACTTGACGTTTATCTCCGAACTCGAGAGATTGTCGCCCTCAACAACGCTGATGACATCGACCGGCTGCGGCGACATGCTGTCGGGTTGCAGGTAGGGGCTGGGCTTGAGCAGATATTCCATAGCCAGGTCCAGGGTGTTGAGTTGGGCGCTATCGGTGAGTGCCATGAGCAGGGCCTGTTGCAGTTCGGTGCAGGGCTTGCCATTGATCACAGTAGGCCAGAAGGCTTGGAACGAGGATTCCAGATAGAAGGTGTCGCCCTCCTGTGTGTAGCGCATTTTGGCGGTTTTGTCGATGTTGTTAAACTGGCACAGGGTGCTGTCGCTGGCATTGCCGTTGAGGGCACTGGATCCGCACGAACACAAAGCGGTCACCACGATGGCCGCTAGCGCGAGAAGTAGGTTTCTGTTTGTCATAATCGTTGTCTGAATTAAGGTGGATGGTTCTAGCATGCAAAGTTAGGCAATTCTGCAAACAAATGCTCCCTATGGGCCGAAATTGATGACGGACAGGTGCAAAAAAAATCCTCGACTCACGTCGGGGATTGCTTAACTAATTAACCTTCTAATACCATTAACATAAACCTTAAACATTCTTTTTTCTCAAAACACACTATTGTCTCGCGACATCCGCGTGTTTTTATAAACCTTAAAAACTATTACCATGAAAAACCAATGCAAATGTAGTGCAAAATATGTTTTATAACATAATTTTTGAGCACAAGTTAATCAGAAATTAACAATAATTCGCAGACAGAACCCGTTGTCCGCGAATTATTAAGTGTTGTTAACATTTGATATTGTCTTCTGCTAGCGCTTGGATAGGGTGGCGAAATAGATCATGTCGATCTCCTCGTAAGAGAAGTCGGCGCTGAAGAAGTTGCCCGTCTTGAGTTTGAGGTAGTCGGACAAGCGCTGCAATGCCATGGTGAACATCTGCTGGTGGTCAAATGCCAAGGGCGGCAACTGGTTGATGGGGAACCAGCGAGCCACGCGTGCGTCGTCACCGCCGGTAACATCCTGCACGCGCGTGAGCGTGAAATAGGCAATCGAGATGACTCGTTCACGTGGGTCACGGTCGGGTGCGGCAAAGGCGCCCAGTTGCTCGATGTTGGTCACTCGCAGGCCGGTCTCCTCGAGCAATTCGCGTCGTGCACCATCGGGGGCATCCTCGTCGATGTTAAGGAATCCGCCCGGAAAAGCCCAGGCGCCCTTGTAAGGATCGCCGCCTCGTTCGATGAGTAGCACGTTGAGCCTGAGCCCGTCGTAGCCAAAGACGATGCAGTCGGTAGTCACAGCAGGATGCGGATAGCGGTAAGTGTATTCGGCCATGATGTCTGTAAATCTATATTAATGGAGTGGTATGGTGGTTCTAACTGATAATGTTTCTATTGCTTGGAATGCTCGTTGGTGATCTTGTTATAGTAGAAGTTGAGTACATCGCTGGCGGCGACAAACGAAGTCTGCTTGCCAGCCAGCACCGTCTCTTCCTTGATATTGAGCAGGCGCTCAATCTCGGGGTCGAAGTAGAAGCGGGCCAGCAACTGCTCGTTGATGGTCTCGCGCATCCAGTATCGCTCCTGCTCATGGCGCTTCTCGTCGAAGTAGCCACTCTCGGTGACATGCTTGAAGTAACGGTCAATCATGTCCCACACGCCATCGATATTGAGGTCGTAGTAGCCCGAGTAGGTGATGACTTCGGGCAGGAAGCCACTGGGGGGCAGTGGATACAGATGGAGGGCATTACGGAACTGGGCGGCAGCCAGGTTGGCACGGTCCACGTTGTCGCCGTCACACTTGTTGATGACGATACCGTCGGCCATCTCCATGATGCCGCGTTTGATGCCCTGCAGTTCGTCGCCGGTGCCGGCCAACTGAATGAGCAGGAAGTAGTCGACCATCGAGTGGACAGCGATTTCGCTCTGGCCGACACCGACGGTCTCGACAAAGATGGTGTCATAGCCAGCGGCCTCGCACAGCACGATGGTCTCGCGCGTCTTGCGGGCCACACCGCCCAGCGAGCCAGCCGAGGGGGAAGGGCGGATAAACACGTCGGGTTCGATAGCCAGACGCTCCATGCGGGTCTTATCGCCCAGAATGGAACCCTTGGAGCGCTCGCTGCTGGGGTCGATGGCCAGCACGGCCAACTTGTGTCCCTGCTTGATGACGTGCATGCCGAATGAATCGATCGATGTGCTCTTGCCGGCGCCAGGCACACCCGTGATGCCGATGCGGCGGGAGTTGCCCGTGTAGGGCAGGCATTTCTCGATGACCTCCTGTGCGATGATCTGGTGCTCGGCATTGCGGCTCTCGACCAAGGTCACGGCTTGTCCCAGCACAGCGCGGTTGCCCTTGCGGATGCCCTCGACAAACTCGGCGGGCGTGAGTTGCGGTTTGCGCTTGCGCTTGAGGTAGGGGTTGACGATGGGCGGCTGTTCGACACCGCTGTTGACTTGCAGGCCGGCGAACTGGTCGTCGTTCTCGGGATGATTCATGCTGGGGCACTCCTCGGTGTGCTGTATGATTTTTGTCTTATCTGCCATATTGTGATTGAAAGTTATATTTTATCGATGATGCCCACGAGGCGCACGGTGATGCGTGGCGACTCGGGATCGTTAGTTATCAGTGTAAGCGGCACGTTGAGCATTTCGCCCTGCTGCTTGGATGTGTCGACTGTTACCGTCACCGTCGCACTCTTGCCCCGCTTGATGTCGGTCTTGCTGGTGGTGCAGGTCACGCCTTCTCCCTCGGGGGCCCACAGCCGCCTGATGAGCAGGCATTCTTTACCGCGGTTGGTTACCTCAAAGGATTTGGAGACGACATCTCCAGCCTTGACCGTCCCAAAGTCGATTCTGTCGCCGCAGCCGATAGCCGCAACGGGTGCATCCCGCCGCTGCTGGTCGGTAAGTGAGCCGAAATCCTCCATCACTTGTGCCATCACATGGATCTGTGCCGTGCCGGGAATGACCGATGATTCAGGGCCTAACGGCTCGCAGACCAAGGTCAAAGTGTCGGTGTTGAGCCCCCACAGTGGCGCGTTGGCCGAGTGGTAGTGGACGGTTAGGGCGGTGACCCGTGCGGGCGGCACCGTATCGGGGACGATAGCCGGTGAGAGATGGTCCTTGGCGCCCGTGACGCTCACCACCATCGTATCGGTCGAGGCATTGTAGGCACTCAGGTATTGAGTCTTGTTTTTCCCCTTGGGCAATTCGCCCATGGGGACTTCGCGCTGACTGATGCGAAGCGATCCGGCCTGGAGGGGATACTGCTTGTCGAGCGTGGCTGCTGTGGGAATGACGTTGCCTGTGATTTCCAGTACGGTGCGCCGTGGAGTGGTGTTGGTGAAGATGAGGACCTGCTTGGTGAACTGTCCTGGGCGTCCCGCTGGGTTATAGGTGATGCTCACCATGGCCGTGTCGCCAGGCGGGATGGGCGCCTCGGGATAATCAATGCCCGTGCATCCGCATCCGGCTTGTGCCTTGACGATCATCAATGGCGCGTCGCCTGTGTTCACAAGGGGCATCTGGCAACTAACCTTCCCGTCCTGTTCCATAAACACACCGAAGTCATGCTGCCGCTCCAGCCACGTGATCTGGGGCTGGGCGGCTGCAATCATCGCCACAAGGGAGGCAAGCGCTATGGACAGGTAGCAGCGTCTCACTTATTTCTTGGGAATGACGGTGCCCTGGATGTGGAGGGTGATGGTGCGTTCCTTGCCGTTGGTCTTGACTTTGACGGTCTTCTTAAAGGCGCCAGGACGGCCGATGGGGCTGTAAGTCACCTTGATTTTGCCCTTCTTGCCTGGCTTGATAGGCTTGGAGGGAAACTCGGGCCGGGTGCAGCCGCAAGATGCCGTCGCGTCGATGATGAGCAGCGGTTTGTCCCCCGTGTTGGTAAACTCAAAGGTGCACGATACGGGGCCTTTAGCCTCCTGGATAGTGCCGAAGTCGTGGCTCTTGACCTCAAAGGTCGCAACGGCCTGCTTGCCGTCGGCCAGAGCACTGAGTGCTACCATGCACACGGCGAAAATCGTTATAAAAAATCGTTTGGTCATTGTCTGTACTCTAGTGATGATTTTGTCTAACCTGCAAAGTTAGGAACATTTTTTGGTGGCGCAAACTGAAAGGCGGTAAATTAAGATTATTTTGTATCGATGAGCAGAAAAATCGCCAAATAAATTGCAGTATTGAATGAGCAATACTAAATTTGTGAGATTAAAGTTGAAAGAAGTTGTTTTTCCAAATTTGCTAAACAGAATTGATTATGAAAAAACCTAGATTATTAATCGCCATGCTGGTGATGCTAATTGCCGCCAGCGGCTATGCCCAGGACAGTTACCGCCAGGCTGCTAAGGATTACTTGACGGCTGTTGGCCAGTTTGAAAAGAGCATGCCGTTTATTTCAACGATGAGTGCGATGTTTGAGAGCGATGGTAAAGTGGACATAGGCCAGTTGACACAACGCTATCTCGATGAACGGTTTGAGGATGACATGGTTGATTTCCATATTGCCGCGTGGAAAGAACAAGGCCTGACCGAGGCTGATTTGAGAGAATTGACATCGCTGGTCTCCACACCTGAGTTTAAGGCCTTTGACGACCATTTCAAAGCGTTTATGATGGACTTCGCTTCCTATATGCTGGAACCGCTCATGGAACTTATGCAGGATGTGGAACAACAGTTGGAAAGCGGTGAATACAAGTACAAGGAATCAAAATACGTGTCCCGTATGGAATCTCCTATTCAGCCCAATGCGGAAATCGATGCCGTCTATGCCGAAAAATTCAATAATGTGATATTGAACTCTCCTATAATGAAGGTTATGAAGGATGCGATGTTCAAGAGGATGGATGAGGGGGAGGGTCAGTCGTCTATCGATGAGCCCACCAGGAAAGAGTCTCAAGAGAAAGTCAAAGATTGGATGACCAAGAGTTTGCCGGCTATGTTGCTGAATAACGCTTATGGTAATTTAACTCTTGAGGACCTGGACTATGCCGCCAAACTCTTTGCCAACGAGACCTATAGTAAATTCCAATCCTTCGATGCGAGCAAGGCCGATATGGAGTCCTTAAAGATGAAGCATGCTTATACCAAATACGTGGAATGGATGAAGGAACAGGGCGCAAAGGAAAACGAAGACCCGGAGGCCGCGATGGGATTCTTCAAGTCGCTTTTTGAATTGTTAAATCAAGACAATGACGATATGACTCCCGCGGAATAACATCCAGAGATGTGATAATTGCACTGCAGATGACCCATCAGCCGCTGTTCTGGATAAGCCAGACTGCGGCTGATGTTATTTATAAAGTTGCCTATTCTGGGAGATTTATTGTGCGAGTTATGGGCTGAATGCCGACTTTTTTGTAAATTTGCAGGATAAAACCCGATAAAACTAAGAGTCATGATGAAAAAAATCTTGCTTTCTCTCGCCGCGGTGACGGCAATGACCGCGATGGCCGACACGCCGTTGTGGATGCGTTATGCGAGCATCTCGCCTGACGGTAACAAGATAGCGTTCTGCTACAAGGGCGACATCTATGTCGTTCCTTCGGTTGGCGGACAGGCTGTGCAACTCACCTCACAGCCCAGTTATGAATCGATGCCCGTGTGGTCGCCCGACGGCACGATGCTGGCTTTTGCCAGCGACCGCAAGGGAAATAACGACGTGTATGTGATGCCTGCCGATGGCGGCCAGCCCAAGCAACTCACGCGCAACAGCGCTGCCGAGACGCCCTGGACGTTCAGCCCCGATGGCAAGTACATCTACTTCAGCGCGTCGATACAGGACCCCGCCAGCAGCATGCTGTTCCCCAGTGGCCGCTTGACCGAGGTCTATAAGGTGCCCGTGGATGGCGGCCGCACTACCCGCGAGTTGGGCACACCGGCAGAGTACATCTGCTGGAACAAGGGCGGCGACTACTTCGTCTATCAGGACCGCAAGGGTGGCGAGGACGAGTACCGCAAGCACCACACGTCGTCGATCACACGCGACATCTGGTGCTATAATGCCAAGACCAAGAAGCATACCAACCTGACCAACATCGGCGGTGAGGACCGCAATCCCGTGCTCAGCCCCGATGGCAAGACCGTCTACTTCCTGAGTGAGCGCAACGGCGGCTCGATGAACGTGTACTCGATGCCTCTGGACCGTCCTAGCGGGCTCAAGGCAGAGACCCACTTCACGGTCAATCCCGTGCGCTTCCTCTCGATTGCCGACAATGGCACCCTGTGCTTCACCCAGGACGGTGAACTCTACACCATGCGCCAGGGAGGACAGCCCAGCAAGGTGAGCGTCAGCCTGTGGCACGACGACAGCGATCAGATTCAGCGCCTGTCGTTTACCCGTGGCGCTACCGACGCTGCTGTCTCGCCCGACGGCAAGATGGTGGCCTTTGTGGTTCGTGGTGAGGTGTTTGTAACTTCTGTTGAATACAATACCACCAAGCGTGTCACCAGCACTCCCGAGGCCGAGAATTGGGTGTCGTGGGGCGCTGATAACCGCACGCTGGCTTATGCCACCGAGCGCAACGGCAACTGGGAACTCGTTCTGGCCACTATCGAGCGCAAGGACGACCCCAACTTTGCTAACGCTACCCTGATCAAGGAAGAAATCCTGTTGCCCTCGACCACTGTCGAGCGCACTCATCCATGCCTGTCGCCCGATGGCAAGAAACTGGCCTTTATCGAGGACCGCTTCAGCCTCAAGGTGCTTGACCTCAAGACCAAGCAGGTGACCCAGGTGACCGATGGCTCGACCTGGTATGAGACCAACGGCGACTTCAACTACAGTTGGTCGCCCGACGGCAAGTGGTTCACCCTCGAGTTCATCGGCAACCAGCGCGACCCCTACACCGACATCGGTATCGTGTCGGCCAACGGTGGCAAGATCACCAACATCACCGGTAGCGCCTACATCAGTGAGGATCCCCGCTGGGTGATGGAGGGCAATGCCATCATGTTCCGCAGCAACCGTTACGGTATGCGCAGCCACGCCTCGTGGGGCTCGCAGGACGACGTGTTCCTGGCCTTTGTCAACCAGGAGGCCCTGGACCGTTACAACCTCAACAAGGAGGACTATGAACTGCTGACCGAGGCCGAGAAGGAGGCCAAGAAGGCCGAAGATAAGGCGGCTGAGGCCAGCAAGAACAGCAAGAACAGCAAGAAGAAAGGCAAAACCAGCACTACTGCAGCCAAGGCCGACGACAAGGTTGTCAAGGTCGAACTCGATGGTATCGAAGACCGCATCGTGCGCGTCACGCCCAACTCGAGCAGCATCTCGGGCTGTATGATCACCCCCGATGGCGAGTCACTCTACTACCTGTCGGCCTTTGAGAAGGGCTATGACCTGTGGAAGATGGATCTGCGCAAGCACGAGACCAAATTGCTCAACAAGATGGGTGGCGGCGGTGCCGACATCCAGGCCAGCAAGGATGGCAAGACGCTGTTTGTGCTGGGTGGCAGCAAGATGCAGAAACTTACCGTGTCGGGCGATAAACTCACTCCCATCACCTATCAGGCTGATATGAAGATGGACCTGTTTGCCGAGCGCGAGTATATGTTCAACCACGTGGACAAGCAGATCGAGAAGCGCTTCTACAACCTCAACTACCATGGTTGTGACTGGAAGGCCAATGTGGAGACCTATCGCAAGTTCTTGCCTCATATCAACAACAACCAAGACTTCGCTAACCTGTTAAGCGAGTTGTTGGGTGAGTTGAACGCTTCCCACACCGGAGGCCGTTACTATCCCACCAGTGGTGAGGCTACCTCCGACTTGGGCCTCATCTATGACTGGAACTATACCGGCAAGGGCCTGAAGATTGACGAGGTGATCGCAGGCGGTCCCTTGGCCAAAGCAAAGAGCCAGATCAAGCCCGGCACCATCCTCGAGAAGATCAACGGCACTGCCATCGACGAGGAGAATGACTACACCGAACTGCTCAATGGCCAGACAGGCAAGAAGACCCTGCTCTCGCTCTATAACCCCAAGACCGGCAAGCGCTGGGAAGAGGTGGTGAAGCCCATCAGCAAGGGCGCCCTCAGTGACCTGATGTACAAGCGCTGGGTAAAGCGCAATGCCCAGATTGTTGACAGCCTGTCGGGTGGTCGCTTGGGTTATGTGCACCTGGAGTCGATGAACGACGCCAGTTACCGCGACATCTACAGCGATGTGCTGGGTAAGTACAACAAGCGTGACGGTATCGTGATCGACACCCGCTTCAATGGCGGCGGTCGCCTGCACGAGGACATTGAGGTGCTGTTCAGCGGCAAGAAATACTTCACTCAGGTGGTGCGCGGCCGTGAGGCTTGTGACATGCCCAGTCGCCGCTGGAACAAGCCCAGCATCATGCTGCAGTGCGAGGCCAACTACAGTAACGCCCATGGCACGCCCTGGGTTTACAGCCACGATAAGTTGGGCAAACTCGTGGGCATGCCCGTGCCTGGCACCATGACCAGCGTGTCGTGGGAGCGCTTGCAGGATTCGTCGCTCGTGTTTGGTATACCCATTATCGGTTACCTGCTGCCCGAGGGTAATTACCTCGAGAACACGCAACTGGAGCCTGACATCAAGATCGCCAACAATCCCGAGACGGTGACCAACGGAGAGGACTTGCAACTCAAGGCAGCCGTTGAGGAACTCATGCGTGAGTGTGGCTTGAAGTGAGACTAATCATTGTGGGGACCCATGTGGCCCCCACTTTTTTATCATCCTATAGATCAAAACCAATATGACTGAATTTATCTCTGCTCACTTGACCGACATTATCGGTTATGCTGGGTCTATTAGCCTGATTCTGGGTTACATGCCCCAGGCCATCTACACCATCCGCACCCATGACACCGATGGCATTGCCCTGCCTACTTTTCTGATGATGGGCTTGGGCGGAATCTTCTTCGCTATCCAGGGCCTGATGCTGAAAAATTGGCCCTTGTTTATCACCAATGTCATTACTACACTGTCGAGCGCGATCGTGTTCGGAATCAAGATGTATAATGACTATTGGAAGAAGGATCGCAAAGCATAGACGGCTGCCCCTGGAATAATGGGGCCGTGTGACACAAAAAGTCCTCTGGATTCTTTGAAATGTCAAAAATAATGCCTACTTTTGACAAATTTCTTCAATCCTTAGAAGGGATGTGATCTTGCATTTTCATAAATTAACTTAAAACGGACTGTTACGCTTACCCAATTAGATATATCTATAATCAATCAAAACAAATAATTTATTTATGAGACTGAAACTGTTTTTGCTATTAGCACTCTTTGCATGCCTGCCGATGCTCGCGCAACGCACAGGTGTGCAGGGCGTGGTGGTGGACGCCTCGAGCGGTCTTCCCGTGGTGGGAGCGACCGTGATGCTCGATAATCAGGGCAACGCGGCGACCACTGGTCCCACGGGCGCCTTCGTGATTGATGACGCCCGCCAGGGGGGTGATGAGTTGCTGGTCCTGAGTTATGGCTACAAGGATTGGTCACGTGCAGTCACCATCATCGATGGTGTGATGGAGAATCTGGGCACGATTCAGATCGAGCCCGTCTCATTTGAGAGTGTCGAGATGCTCGACTACCGTAATGCCATGGCCGACATGGCTCTCTCGGAATCTCAACTCGAGGATGAGGAAGGGAACACCCAGGAAGTGGCGTTGCTGAGCGGCGCTACCGACAACCCGTTCTATCAAGCCTCGAGTTACACCTTCAGCACGGCTCGTTTCCGCATCCGCGGTTATGAGAGCCAGAAGACTGAGACCTACATCAACGGCATCCCGTTTAACGATGGTGTAAGGTTTGCGTTCAACTACTCGATGACCGGCGGCCTGAATCAGGCTTTCAGAAACAAGACCATCGCCATGGGCTTGGAAGAGAGTGCTTATGGTTTCGGAGGCATCGGTGGCGCTAACAACATCAAGACCTTTGCTGCCGATTACGCACCCGGTACCCGCTTGAGCCTGGCCTATACCAACGGCAACTACCGCTGGCGTGGCATGGTCACCCACAGCACGGGCTTGAACAAGCACGGCTGGGCGTTGACTTTCTCGGCCGTTGGCCGCTATGCCGACGAGGGTGTCTATCCTGGCTCGTTCTATAACAGTTGGGGCTACTTCCTCGCGTTGCAGAAGGTCTTTAACCCTCAGCACTCGCTGTCGCTGACCACCTTTGGCGCTCCCACCAAGCGTGCTGCCAATTCGGCCGTGTTTGAGGAGGCTTGCCGATTGGTGGGCAGTAACATGTACAGTCCCGACTGGGGCTGGCAGGAAGGCAAAAAACGCAATGCCCGTGTGGTTGAGTCGTTTGATCCTACCGCCATCCTCAACTGGCTGTGGAAGCCCAACGAGGGCACCTCGTTAAACACAGGTCTGGCCTATCACAAGTCGTTCTACAGCAAGGCGGCGCTCAACTGGCATGATGCTGCCGATCCCCGTCCCGACTATTACCGCTATCTGCCCTCGTACTACACCGACGAGCCCACGATTGATGTCTATACCGACCGCTGGACCAGTGAGAGTGAGTACACACAGATCCGTTGGGACAACCTGTACAACACCAATTACATGAACAACTACATCGCTGAGCAGACCGGCACCGAGAAGGGTTCGACCTATGCGCTCGAGAAACGCCACAGCAACCAGTCCAGTTTCACCTTGTCATCGGTGCTGAACAAGCGCTTCTCCAACAGCCTGTCGATGCAGACGGGCGTCAATGCCAACTACACGGTGTCGTCCTACTACAAGACCATCAAGGACCTCTTGGGTGGCATGTACTGGCTGGACATCGACCAGTATAGCGAGCGGGACTTCCCCGACAATGCCGATATGGCTCAGAACGATATGAACAATCCCAATCGCAAGGTCCTCAAGGGCGACCGCTTCGGCTATGACTATGACTTCCTCACGCTCAAGTCGCAGTTGTGGCATCAGTGGGTGGTCAATCTGGCCAAGTGGGAGTTGTTTGCCAGTGTCAAGGGTGACTACTTCCAGTTCCAGCGCGACGGACACATGCGCAATGGTCGTGCTCCCGAGAATTCCTACGGCAAGGGCAAGACCCACCGTTTCTTGACCTATGGCGCCAAGGCCGGCATCACGTTCAAACTCGATGGCCGCAACAGTTTCACCGGCCATGCCTTCTATGGCACCGAGGCTCCGCGACCCTATGACGCCTACATCTCGGCTCGCGTCAAGGACGACGTGATCGACCTCAAGGTAGAGAAAATCTTCTCGGCCGACCTCAGTTATGCGATGAATTATCGCAACTTCAAGGGTATTGTCACCGCCTTCTTTACCGATCAGCGCGACAATATCGAGCGCACAGCGTTCTATGATGACCTGCGCAGCACCTTTATGAACTACGCGCTCACAGGCGTGCACAAGCAGTACAAGGGCGTAGAGGTGGGACTCAGTTACAAGTTGTCACCGTCGCTGACCGTCAGCGCTGCTGCCAATATCGCGCGTTATCAGTACAAGAACCGCCCCATGGGCACCCGCAGTTATGAGAACGGTTCTGAGGCCGACGAGTCACACATGGTGTATCTGAAGAACTTCTATGTGGCCGGAACTCCTCAGGAGTGCTACTCGCTGGCCTTTAACTGGGCTGGTCCCAAGAATTGGTATGTTGAATTGAATGGCGCATGGATGAACCGCTCCTATGTGAGCATCTCGCCCACCCGCCACGAGACCATCGAGAATCTGTACACCATCGCCGAGAGTGAGGAACACCTGCAGCAGATGATCAAGGATATCAGCCAGCAGGAGAAACTCAACGAGGCGCTGATAATCAATGCCAGCATCGGCCATGTGATCTACATCAACCGCTCGGCATCGTTCAACATCAACTTGAACCTGAACAATATTCTCGACAACAGGAACATTCAGACCGGTGGTTACCAGCAGGGTCGATTTGACTACAAGACCTACACCACCGCCAAGTTCCCCAACAAGTACTACTACGCACAGGGTTTCAAGATGTTCTTGAACTTGGGTCTGCGTTTCTGATGACAAATCAATTTATTTCAACAACACTAGATATTAATAAAACAAACAATATAACACTATGAAACGTTTTAATTATTATCTCAGCCTGATGTTCCTGTTGGTGTTTACCGCCGCTTGCAGTGATGAGTTTGACCAGCCGCCCATGGTGGTTCCCACTGCTGAGCACACCGCCAACATGACCATCGCTGAATTCAAGGCCAAACACTGGCAGGACGCAGTGAACTACATCGACACCGTCACCGAGGACGAGGTTATCCACGGCTGGGTTACCAGCAGTGACGAGTCGGGTAACATCTACAAGTCGCTCTATATCGCCGATGAGTCGGGCGCTGGTATCAACATCTCGATCAACCAGAACAGCCTGTACAACAACTACCGCATCGGCCAGGAAATCGTCATTCCCATGAAGGGTTACTTTGTGGGCAAGTACAATGGTCAGCAGCAGTTGGGCTACCCCGCTTACTATGAAAAGGGTGGCGTGTGGGAAGCCACATTCTTGCCTCAGGCCATGTGGGAATCTCTGGTCGAGGTCAATGGCTTGCCCGACCCCAACAAGGCCGAGATCCAGCCCATGGATATCTCCATCAGCGACTTCCAGGGCAAGACCGACCGCGAGACTCTGTTGAAGTATCAGGGCAAACTGGTGCGCATCAGCGGCGTGACCTTTGAGGCTGCCGATGGTGTGACGACCTATGCCGAGGCCAGTGCCACCACCAACCGCAATGTCGTGGATGAGGAGGGCAACACACTGATCGTGCGCAACAGCAACTATGCCGACTTCCGTGCCGACCCCCTGCCCGAGGGCACTGTCGACATCGTGGGCCTGCTCAGTTTCTACGCTACCCGCGACAACGCTGCCGGCACTTGGCAATTCTATCTGCGCGACATCAACGACGTGATCGGTGGCGGCGGCAAGGGCACCAAGGGTAACCCCTATAGTGTGGCCGATGCTATCGAGTGCCAGAACAGCGGCAAGGGTTGGGTAGTCGGCTATGCTGTCGGTGCTGTGGCTCCCGAAGTGACTACCATCTCGGGCAACGGTGACATCGAGTGGAAGGCTCCCACCACGCTGGATAACACGATTGTCCTCGCCGATGATCCTAACTGCAAGGATATCTCCAAGTGTGTGGTTCTGTCATTGCCTCAGGGCTCTGCATTCCGCACTCAGGCCAACCTCAAGGATAATCCCGTCGTTTACCAGACCGTCGTTTGGATTAAGGGTAATCTGGCCAACTATATGGGTGCAGCCGGTGTGACTGGATATGACGGTTCGACCGATTGCTTCAAGTTGAGTGTAATCACCGGTGGAGAGACGATACTGCACGAGACCTTCGACTCAGCCCTGCCCAGCAATTGGACTAATGTGACTGTCACTGGCGACAAGAAGTGGTATCAGACCACCTTTGGCAACAACGGTTACGCAGCCATGACGGGTTACAAGGGCAACAATCCTCCCTTCGATGCATGGCTCATCTCTCCGGCACTGGATATCAATAAGGCCGCTAAGAAGATTCTGAACTTCCGCACTCAGGTCAACGGATACGGTAGCACCACAACCAAGTTTGAGGTCTATGTGCTCAACTCACTCGATCCCAGCACCGCTACCGTCAAGGCTAAACTTAATCCCACTATCGCCAAGGCTCCCGCCAGCGGTTATAGCGACTGGGTAGAGTCGGGCGACATCGACTTGAGCCAGTGGGCCGATGGCTGCTACTACATCGGTTTCCGCTTCCAGGCCGAGCAGGATGCCAACTATGCTACCTGGTGTGTCGATGATGTGAACTTCGGTGTGGGTGGCAGTGCGCCTGTCACACGTGCCGATTTCGAGACCATGGGCGCCGCCAGTGGCAAGGTGGGCAACTACACCTCCGACAAGGGTTGGGTGGCTACCAACAGTTACCTCTTTGAGGGTGGTGCCAGCGATAGCAACCCCGTATTTGCCTTTATCGGTTACATGACCGGTTCCGAGAGCACCTATGCCAAGGCTCCCACCCTCAACGGCAAAACCGATGCCGTGGGCACCCTGGTATCGCCTGTGCTCAAGGGTGGCATGACCAAGTTGGCCTTCAGTTACGGCGCCGCCTTCTCTGACAAGGTCCTCTCCTTCCGCGTCGACGTGAAGCAGAACGGCAATGTCGTGAAGTCATGGACCGTTACCAACAATAGCGTGACCCAGAAGACGGCCTATGCCTTTGAGGAGGCCTGCGCTGTTCAGGGCGACTTCACCATCGAGATCACCAACTTGTGTCCGTCGGCATCGACCAGCAACAAGGACCGTGTATCGATCTGGAATCTCACCTGGGATCCCGCCGAGGAATAATCACGACTAATCAAAAATAATCATCATCCATATCATGATTAAGAAAGCATTATTGATGGCTCTGGCGCTGGTGGCTCTGCTGCCGGCGCTGGCCCAGGGCCAAAACCAGCAGGAGCGCCAATACCTGATGTATGGAGTCATGTTCTATAACCTCGAGAACCTGTTCGACACCATCAACAACAATGGTGTCTATGACAAGGAATTCTCGCCTCAAGGTGCCCGCCAGTGGAATGGAACCAAATACTGGCAGAAAGAGCATAACATGGCCTACGCCATTAGCCAGATGACCGTCAAGGGCTCACCGGCCGATGGCCCCGTCATCATCGGTGTGAGCGAGATTGAGAACATTACCGTGCTCGAGGACCTCGTGCGTCAGCCCGAGATCAAGGATCGTCACTACCGCATCGTTCACCACGATGGTCCCGACCGCCGTGGTGTGGACGTGGGTCTGCTGTACAATCCCCGCTTCTTCAAGGTGCTCAATGTCACCAACCAGCGCATCAACAAGTACCTGCCCGACTATCCCGACTTCCGCAGCCGCGACCAGTTGACCGTTACTGGCATGCTCGCAGGCGAGAAGGTGTCGGTGATTGTCAACCACTGGCCCTCGCGTCTGGGTGGAGAGGAGCAGTCGAGTTACCTGCGTGAGGCGGCTGGCCGTATGGCCCGCGAGACGATGGACTCGCTGCTGCGCGACGACCCCAATCAGGGCATCATCTTCATGGGCGACTTGAACGATGACCCGCAGAACAAGTCCTGTAGCGAAGCCCTTGGTGCCAAAAAGGAGATCAAGGACTGCACCGAGCCCGGCTCATGCTTCAACCCCTGGTGGAACATCCTGAATCGTGGCATCGGCACGCTGGGTTACCGTGGCAACTGGAACCTGTTTGATCAGATTGTCTTCACCGACTACTTCCTGCGTCACTACGATAGCAAGGACAAGCCCACATTGACCTTCTCCCGTGCCGAGGTGCTCAACCGCAAGTTCTTGCGCTCGAGCGAGGGTGACCGTCAGGGCTATCCCCTGCGCACCTTCTCGGGCGGTGTGTTCCTCAATGGCTACAGCGACCACTTCCCCACCATGATCTATCTGGTCAAGGAAATCAAGTAAGCCTTAGGATAACCGGATTTTATATCACACAAGGGACGAGCACAACTTATGTTGCCCGTCCCTTGTCTGTTGATAAGCCTGTTTCAATGCTTGTGTCTATATCAGCCCTAGGTTGGTCGCTACCGTGAGGGCTTCGGTAATGCTATGCACCCCGAGCCGCTCAAACATCGCCCGCTTGTAGGTCTTGACCGTGTCTATTGCCCGGCACAATTTGTCGGCAATCTGTTGCACGGTATAGCCCTGAGCGCTCAGGATGAGCACCTGCTTCTCCTGTGGCCGCAGGGTAAAGTTGCTGCGTTCTTGCCAACTGTGACTGTCCAGATTATACTCCCAATAGACCTGCTGCCCCTTCTTGCGGAATTCGATGTGGCCCGGTGTGGTGTGATGCGACAATGACACAACGCACATCGCCAGCCAGGCACGACCGTCGGGCGCGAGGGCAAACGGCGTGATCTTGTGGTTCACCAGATAGCAATCCTCACCGTTCTCGATATGGAAGTCGTAGTTCATGAAGCAACGGCTGCGTTCATCTATGGGCTCCTCGTTGAAACGCTTGAAGCCCACTTCGTTGATCTCGGTGAGCATGGGTTGCTCGTCGGCGGGAACATGGTCGATGTAGAGGCGGTAGCCCATCTGTTTGACTTCTTGGGCCGTGTGTCCGCACAGGAACAGCGGATTGCTGGCCACATGCAGGAAACCTTGCCTGAGGTAGTCGATGACATATATGCTCTGGTAGGTCGCATTGGCCATCGCGTCGATGGCGCGTATCATGGGGTCGAGATGCCGGTACTGCTCGTCATCCACGCCCTCGACACTGTTGGTCAACGTAAAGAAGTCTTCAACTTTAGCCATATCGGTTTTCAGGTTTATGGTAGCGCAAATATACCCCAAATGCTCTATCCCTGCAAACGATGATACTTAAAAAGACTTATCATTAAGAAATCGTAATGCGCGACAAGGCATTTTAACACCCTAAAGTGTGAAAATGCGGTTTCGTCGCTCCACAATTGCAACTTTTCACCCTTTAGTGCGTGTCTCTATTGAGGTTGATGTCGATAATTTTGCCATCGAACAACCCAAATAGAGAAACTATGATTCAGAGATTGATTACCGTTATTCTGACTATTCTTGTAGCGCTCTTCGCTGTCGCTGGCACTATTACAGGCCGCGTGGTGGACGAGAACCAAGTGCCGATGCCCTATGCCAACGTAGTGCTGATGAATCGTGCCGATTCGGCTTTTGTGCAGGGCACCACAACGAGCGAGGACGGCACATTTGTCCTCACGACCGATTGCAACGACTGCCTGTTGAAGATTTCCAGTATGGGCTATGCCACCTGCTGGCTGGAAACGCGTGAGGCGGGTTTCGGTGACATCGTGATGCAGCCCGATGCAGCGCTGCTGGGCGAAGTGGTCGTGCAGGGTGAGCGTCCCGCCCACAAGTTGGGCCGCGAGGGACTGCTCACGAGTGTTGATGGAACCATCTTGAGCAAACTGGGCACAGCCGAGGATGTGTTGCGCAATATCCCGGGCGTGTTGAGCAAAGCCGATGGCGGGCTGGAAGTATTTGGCAAGGGCAAGCCCATCATCTACATCAACAACCGCCTGATGCGTGATGCCAGCGAACTGAACGAACTGAAATCACAAGACATCCTCAGTGTTGAGGTGATTACTAGTCCAGGAGCAAAGTATGACGCATCGGTGCAGAGCGTTATTCGTATCAAGACCCGCAAGGTGCAGGGAGAGGGCTGGGGCGGACACCTGCGCAGCAGTTTCTTCCAGGGCGAAATGTCGCGCACCTACAACGCCTTCCTTTGGAACTACCGCCACCACGGGTTAGATGTCTTTGGCACCATCAGCGACTTTGAGAACGGCTGGTTGCAGAAGTACCGCATTACCCAAGATGTCGCTGCCGACACCATTTGGCATCAGGACAATCGCGGGCGCAGTCAAGGTAATTACAACGTACTGCGCTTCGTTCTGGGTGCCAATTACATGTTCAATGACAAGCACTCGATGGGTCTCCAGTATAACAGCAACATGCGTCTCTATGATAAGAGTACAGGCTGCTTTGTTGCTGACGTGATGGCCGATGGCAACTTCTATGACCATCTCGAAACCAACAATGTGGAAGAAACCTCCCACAACATGCCGCACTCGCTCAACATGTATTATAATGGTGAGGTGGGCAAGACCAGCATCGACTTTAATGCCGATTACTACTTCACCAAGACGCATGCGCGCAATCGGGATGTCGAGGAAAGTCAGGAGATGGATGATCGCTCGCTCCATAGCGTGAACACGGTAAGAAACGAGTTGTTTGCTGGCAAACTCGTCCTCTCTTGGCCTCTGTGGGGTGGCACGATGATGGTGGGTGGCGAGGCCAACTACACTCACAGCAACGATGACTATTTCAACTCCTTCCACCTTGTGCCCAGCAGCGAAGCAGAGGTCAAGGAGCAGAACTACAGCGCTTTTGTCGAGTATAGCCGCATGACCCCCATTGGACAAGTTCGGGGAGGCTTGCGTGATGAGTATGTCAATACCGGCTACTATAGCCAGGGCATCCGCATCGACGCCCAGAGCCGCCACTTCAACCACCTGTTTCCCAGCCTGTCGCTCTCGACCCAAGTGGGCAACGTCAAGGGCTTGTTGAGTTATGCGATGAAGATACGCCGCCCCACCTACTTTGAGTTGAGCAACATGACCTACTATTCCAACCGCTTCACCTGGCAATCGGGTAATCCCTACCTGAAGCCCACCATCATCAACAACCTCTCGCTCGATGCGACATGGAAATTCCTCTCGCTCAACGTGAGTTACTCCCACTTGAGCGACGTGGTTGCGCAGTTGGGCCGCCAGGTCGAGGGGCACGAAGCCACCACGCTCATCTATCAGGACAATATTGACAAAAAAGATGTCTTGAGTGCCAGCCTGACCGCTGCGCCGCAGTTCGGCCTCTGGCATCCGCAATTAACCCTCTCGGTCATGAAGGAATGGATGAAGATACCCATGCCCGATGGCTATTACAGCCCCAAGCGGCCCATCTTGAGTGCCCAGTGGAACAATACCTTCAAGTTCTCCCCATCGTGGACAGGCTCGCTTTCCCTCGACTGGCAAGGTATGGGTGACAGCGAGAACCTGAGCAGCCGCAGCCATCAATTTGACCTGTACATCGGCTTGACCAAGACCTTCCTGGATGACCGCCTGTCGGTAAAGGTAGCGGGGCATGACCTGTTTCACCGCAATGGTCAGGATGTGCTGGTACACTTCGGTGAGTTGACCCTGTGGCAACACCGCACCAATGAGACCCGCTATGCCGAGGTAACGGTGCGTTACCATTTCAACTGGACGCGCAGCAAGTACAAGGGCACAGGTGCCGGCAATCAAGAGAAGAACAGACTATGAAACAAGAATTAAGATACATCGATTTGTCGTGGGCCGTTGTGGCCGTGTGTGGAAAAGATGGATTCACATGGCAGGATCTCGTGCGTGACGGGAACCCTGTGGACAGGGTAGAGCAGTATGTGCTGGGCTATATGTCTTTCTGGCATTTGGCTTTCATCGATAGGGAGCGGCTGATACCCTGCGATGACGATGCGTTGCGAGAGGCGGCACGCCGCAAGATTGACCGCTACATCGCCGAGCATCCGCCAGTGCAGCCCCTGCCGCGTTTCTACATCGTGCTGCTGCAGCAACCCTTTGCGCCCCTAGAACCCGACGGCATGACCTGCGTCTATCAAATGTAGATAGTGATGTTTTAATGATACCATAATTTCTTTTTTACTGCTCCGTAACGCCTTTAAAAAACGGGTTACGGAGCACTATTTTTTGATTTTACTGCTCCGTAACTCGATTTTTCCCAGAATCTTTTTCTGTCATACTTGGATAGAGTGTAATACTCTACTTTTTATTTTACCGAAACTTTTGCAAAATTACGGTCCTAGATATGAGTACTTATAGTAAGGGTGTCATGTAAAGAGGAAGATAGGTGATACCGTCCTCAACTTTATAGTCGGCTGCATGAATCAAAGTAGGAGTAGCCAGGTATTCGCCAAACTTGTTCATGCACTTCGTTAGGGAAGATAACGTATAGTTCTTGCCGCTTTTGACTTCTATCGGACGGATATTGTGGCGGCTGGTCACTTTGTCCTTTTGGAGCAAGAAGTCAATTTCCATGCGTTCTTCGGCTTTCTCTGATGACTTACTATAGAAAAAGAGTTTGTTGCCGCTGGCGGTTAGCATTTGAGCCACGATGTTCTCAATGAGCATTCCCTCGTTCACCTCCAGTTTGCCAAAGAGCAGTTTCTGGTAAATTTCAGACGAAACAATGCCCTTCTCATCGAACGCATGACTGATTAACAAGCCCGTGTCGTTCATATAACACTTCAATGTCGTGCGGTCTTCGTTCATCTTCAGTCCTATGTTTGGCTCTGTCGAATTGTAGCAGATGTTGACAACTCTTGCGTCCTTCAGCCAGAAGAAAGCATCGTCCCAATCACGGTATTTCGCACCGGGCTTTAAGGCTGACAACCGGAACTTCTTTTCATGCTTGGAGAGTTGAGGAGGAATCTGGTCGAAGATTGACACTACCTTGTCGGCTATCTCACCAGCGTAGTTAAAGATGTCATTACGATAGATAGTTAACACATCGCGCTTTGCAGCATCTACGGCATCAAAGTCCTTGGTCTCAACATACTTCTTGACGGCTTGAGGCATCCCCCCCACTATCATATAGAGGCGGAAAACATCCATCGCCCGACGATGGAAAGCCTGCCCCATTGGCTTACGTTCTGCATACATCTTCCGTATTAAGTCCATCAGCATGTCATTACCTGTAGCCCAGAGGAACTCTTCAAAGTCCATCGGGTACATCTGTATTGGACGTTCTTCTGATGGAATCACGATGCCCTGTGTGTTTTTCTTGATGCTCACCAACGAACCGGTCTCAATATAGTCATATCGGCCATCAGCCACCAGAAATTTGATGGCAGATCTTGCCCTGGGACACAACTGAACTTCATCAAGGATGATTAGTGACTTGCGCTCATGCAGTCTCACCTTGTAGTGCTGACTCAGATAGAGGAAAAGCGTATCAAGGTCTTCCAGATAGAGGTCAAACCAGTCTCTGACCATCTGGGGAGCCTTATTGAAGTCGATGAGAATGTATGACTCGTACTCATTCTTGCCGAACTCCTCTACAATATAACTCTTCCCGATGCGGCGCGCCCCCTCCACGAGTAGTGCTACCTCACCGTTTCTTTTCTCCTTCCAATCAATGAGTTGCTGATATATTTTACGCTTCATAACGATGCCGTCTGCACCTTTTTGAGATTTTTTATCCATTATGTATTACACCTTTTTGAGATTTTATGACGATGCAAATTTACACCTTTTTGAGATTGGGTTAACTTTTCAGAAAAAACATCCGTAACTCTTAGAAAAATCGAGTTGCGGAGCGGCCTTTTTAACACCCTAAAGTGTGAAAGTGGGGCGTTGGGGGCGGAGGGTTGCAACTTTTCACCCTTTAGGGTGCGTCTATAGGGAGAACATGACAATAATTTTGCTTTCACAAAAAACAGAATAAAAAAGATAGAACAATGAAACGTATTCAATTTCTCATTCTTTCGCTGGCAGTGGCAATAACTGCGACTGCTGCAACATTCACGGGAACGGTCGTTGACGAGCTGAGCCAACCCTTCGCCTTTGCCAACGTGGTGCTTCTCAACCCCACCGACAGCGCGTTTGTGGCAGGCACAATGACCGATGATGCCGGCGCGTTTTCGCTCTCGGCTCAGCAGTCAAGCGCTATCGTCAAAATCTCATATATCGGTTATGAGACAAAGTGTGTCACCGCCACTGCCGGAGAACTGGGCATTATCCAACTCCAACCCGAAGCCACCATGCTCGGTGAGGTGGTGGTGAAGGGCGTGCGCCCAACCTACAAACTCACCACTGAGGGCATCAAGACCGATGTGGACGGAACGCTGTTGAGCAAAGTGGGCACAGCCACCGAGGTGCTTGGCAACCTGCCGGGCGTGCAGAAGAAAGGCACAAGCGTTGAGGTGTTCGGTAAAGGTACGCCGCTCATCTATATCAACGGCCGACAGATGCGCAACGATAGCGAACTGGCGCAACTCAGCAGCGACAACATCCAGAGTGTGGAACTGATCACCAACCCTGGAGCCAAATATAAAGCCGATGTGGAGAGCGTTATCCTCATCAAGACCAAGCGTCCGCAGGGCGAGGGCTTCTCGTTCGACACCCAAGCGAGCGTCTGGGCAAGCAAGTACCCTGACTTGGCGTTGGGCGTGAACTGGAATT
Source organism: uncultured Prevotellaceae bacterium (assembly GCA_900320055.1). Taxonomy (GTDB): domain Bacteria; phylum Bacteroidota; class Bacteroidia; order Bacteroidales; family Muribaculaceae; genus Sodaliphilus. The sequence goes on along the minus strand of ONQS01000034.1, from coordinate 1,252 downwards.
ACCGCCACAAGGGGTTGGACGTGTTCGGCAGCGTGTGGTATAACGACGACCGCGATAAGAGCGATGAGAATGTCACCTTCGACGTGAATGCTGACAAGCAGTGGCACCACGAAGGCTCTTCCCACAGCAGACGCCATGCCAACTCGCTCTACTCGTCGTGGGGAGTCAACTACATCTTCAACGACCGCCACGCTATCGGTGCACGCTACGAGACCAAGGCGCATTTCCTCAACCGTACTACGGGTTGGGTTGTCGCAGACGTGACTGCCGACGGCGCTTTCTACGACCACCTCGACAATGACCTGCTCATGAAGAAGACGTCCAACATGCCGCATACGCTCAACGTCTATTATAATGGTCGCGTGGGCAAGACCTCGATTGACTTCAACACCGACTATGTGTTCTCTAAAGACCGCACAAACTTCTTCAACAACGAGGTGAGCCAAGAGCAGCAGAGCCGCACGGTGACAAGCCAAAGCGTGCAGCGCAACCAACTGTGGGCATCCAAACTTGTGCTGTCGTGGCAACTGTGGGGTGGCAATCTGCAGATGGGAGGCGAGTATGACAACACCCGCCGCAACGATGACTATGTCAACCCCGAGAACATTGTGCCCACCACATTCACCGAGCAGCGCGAGCGCAATTACATCCTGTTCACCGAGTACAGTCATCCGCTTCCATTCGGCCAACTGCGTCTGGGCCTACGCAACGAGAACGTCAACACCGATTACTACGACAACGGCATGCGCATAGCCGAGCAGAGCCGCACCTATCATCATTTCTTCCCAAGCGTTGGGCTGACGGCACACGCTGGCAAGGTGCAACTCATGCTCAATTATGGAATGAAGATTATGCGCCCTTACTACTTTATGCTCTCGGGCAACACCACATACGTCAACCGCTTCACGTGGAACCGTGGCAACCCCATGCTGCGCCCATCGGTGGTAAACTCACTGTCGGTGATGGCTATGTGGCGATGGATGAGCGTTATGCTCGACTACAAGCGCACCAAAGATGTGATTGTCAACACGGGCGAGGCCGTCCCCGGCAGCGAGGAAACCACGATTATCACCCGCGACAACGTCGACCATGCCGACGCTTTCCGCGCCATGGTGTCGCTCAATCCACGATTTGGCATCTACCAACCACGCCTCACCATGGGCTTGCTTAAGGACTGGGTGAAGATTCCGTCGCCCGCCGGATTTATCAGCCCCAAGCGTCCCATTTTCCTTGTGCAGTGGAACAACAACTT
>ONQS01000054.1 GCA_900320055.1 uncultured Prevotellaceae bacterium | reverse complement strand
TTCCTAGTGGTGTTGACCTTTGACAGGTTGACTTTATTGGCATGTATCATCTTGTTTATGGGCTTGATTCTTTATTTCATTTGGAGAAAGTGTTGATATGCCGACAGCCCTGCCCCCGCATGCCATGACTGCGCACTTGCCTCCGTCTGGCGCTAGGAAGCGACAGAAAGTCAGTATCATGCCTAGTGGCACATTTCTTGCTGTGATTATATAACAATCACGGCCTATAGCCGTTATGATAATATAAGCACAGCATTATTTAAAACAGAATAATAAAGATATGATTACCAGAGTTTATACCCGCACCGGCGATGCCGGCATGACGTCGCTGGTGAGCGGCAACCGCGTGAGCAAGGATGACGTGCGCGTCGAGGCCTACGGCACCGTAGATGAACTGAACAGCAACATCGGCGTGCTGCTGCACAGCACCAAACTCGATGATCCTGATATCGTGGCCCTGATACGCAAGGCACAGAACAAACTGTTTAACATCGGCGCCTACCTGGCCAACGACCGCCAGGACGCCACCCTGTATGGACTCACTCAGGCCGATGTCGACGCCCTCGAGAAGATGATGGACGAGATGAACGAGGAACTGCCCCCTATGACGGGATTTGTACTGCCTGGCGGTACCCGTCTGTCGGCGCAGGCCGACCGCTGCCGCACCATCACCCGCCGCGCCGAGCGACGTGTTGTCACCTTATCCAGGCAAGCACACATCGAGCCTCTCGTGCTCGAATACCTGAACCGACTGAGCGATTTCTTCTTTGTGTTTGCGCGGTTTAACAACATTCACAATCAGGTCGAGGAAATCTATTGGGACAAAGACGCTTGAAAAAGAGAAAGGCAACGATATAGAAGCCCGGCCCAAACCCTGCGGGGCTAATGCGAATTACACGAATTAAACTAACTGAATGAGAAATATTTAATTGTCTTCGTGAAATTCGCTTGATTAGCGAAATCAGCATTAAAAATCTGACAGGGTCAACTGCTATATCGTTTCAAAGAGAAAAATAATTTCCAAAAAACAATCGTATATCAAAATTTATATTACCTTTGCGCAATTTTCAGAACACAGGATATTTCATAAAAACAGGCACAACAAGAAAAAACTATGTATTGGACACTTGAATTGGCAACTAAACTCGAGGACGCTCCCTGGCCTGCTACCAAGGCCGAGTTGATCGACTATGCCGTGCGCAGTGGCGCACCTCTTGAAGTAATAGAGAATCTGCAGGAGATCGAAGACGAAGGCGACACCTACGAATCGATCGAGGACATCTGGCCCGACTATCCGACCAACGATGATGACTTCTTCTTTGACCCTGACGAATATTAACCATCATCAGTTCTGCAACAATAAAACAGTCCTGGGATTTTTCCATATCCTGGGACTGTCTTTTTTTGGTGCACCTGCAAAACTGTGTGTTCAGCAATCAGAGATACCACCCGCTGGGTGGCCCTATGAGTAACCCCGCTGGGGCGGATTTCCGAAGCGTAGCGAGGACAGCCGCCCCGGCGGGGTGCCGAGTAGAGACCAGTTATCTTTTACCCCCAGTGAATCATACTCCCTCGCTTGCGCTCGGTCATCTGATTTACTGGGGGTTATTGCATGGGACACCCTTCGGGTGAGTGACCGGTTTGATCAAGACACACGGTTTTGCAGGTGACCCCTTTTTTGGGGGGGATGATGATATAGCAGTTGACCCTGCGAGAAAACGTTTCAGGGTCAACTGCTATATCGTCCCTTTTTGCTCACGATGCCCTTGCGTGTCGCATCTAGAAGAACACACCGCTCGTGTAACCGAACCACCGCAGCACCGTCTCACCCCACAGGATGATCATGAGCCAACTGATAAACATCATGGTGATGCCAAACTTGAACGTGTCGCTCCAACTATACTGATTGGTGGTATAGAGCAGGGCGGCGGGCTTGCTGTTGAACGGCAGCACATACACGTGGCCCACCAGCAACGCCACGGGGAAGGCCAGACTCATGATGGGATAGCCGTTTTTCTGCGCCACACCGATGGCAATGGGGATGAAGATGAGCGTGAGCATCGTCTTGGACTGGAAGATGAGCGAGAAGAGCAGGATGCCCGCTGTCAATATCAGATAGATGGTCCAGAACGGGGTGGACTGAGTGATGCCCAGGCTGGCAAACAAGGCGTCGACCAGCGTGCCGGGCAAGCCTGTCGCATCCAAGCCCGCGCCCAGGGTATAGGCACCGGCCGAGAACAGCAACAGATGCCAGGGAATATCCACATCGTTCCACTTGACCACGCCGATACCGGGCAGCAACGCCACCACAGCGCCCATAAAGGCGACAGCCGTCTGATTGATGCCATGCTGCTTGTCGGTGGCCCATAGCAGCAGCACGACCACAAAGATGGCGATGGCCTTGTATTCCTCGGCCTTGATCTTGCCCAGTTTGCCCAATTCCTCACGCAGGCGGTCCATGCCGCCGGCAATCTGCGGCACTCGTTCCTCCTTCTTGAGCGGGAAGAATATCTTAGAGCCTACAAACCAAGCGATAAAGATCAGCAACACGTTCATCGGGAAGGCGGCCTTGAACCAGTCTTGATAACTGAATGCGCCCCAGCCCATTGCGCCCGCGATGAGCGACCCCGCCAGCAAGGTAGCGCCCGAGCCCGTCAGGAAGGCGTTGGCACCCAGGTTGATCTGGAACAGGTTCTGCAAGATCAGGTTGCGGCCAAAGTTGTTCCTGTTCTTGCCCCCCGTAGCGCCATAGATGGCGGCAATCACCATGAAGATGGGCAGCAGGATGGCCGCCTTGGCGGTTGTGGCCGAGATAAAAGCCGACAGCACCAGGTTGATCACGATGAAACTGATCATGATGCCACTGGCGTTCTTGCCGAACTTGAGTACAAACCAGATGGCAAACCGCTTGGCCACTTGCGTCTTGACCAGCATACTGGCCAGGATAAACGACAGGATGTTGAGCCACATCACCGGGTGTCCCAACTGGGCGTAGGCGGTCTTGTCGGTGGTGATGCCTGTGAGCACAATGGACAGAATCACGATGAGCGACGTCAGATAGTTGGGGATGGCCTCAGTGATCCACAGGATGATGGCAGCCACAAAGATGGCCAGCATCGCATAGTTGATGCGCACAAACCGCTCGTGGGCGGCATCACTGAGGTGTGACTGTTGCGCATCGGTCAACGTCTCGGCATCGATCTGGACGCCCTCGCCTGCCGCTGCCTGCATCGCCTTGAGTTCGGCGGCCTCGAGTTGGCCATAACGCTTCATGGCCGACTCGGTGAGCGTTGTGGTCTCGCTGTTGGTGTCAATCCGATTGATGAACGGGATATCGGCCAGCCAATAGATGGCGATAAAAACCAGTATCGCCAGCGGTGCGCCGATGCGTTGTAATATCTTTTCAAAACCGGACTTCTGCATCTTGGGCAGTTTCTCGATCCGGTAATTGTTCATGTCCAGCGGATCATAGGCCTGCTGGTCGGTTCGCTCTTCAGCCATTTGGTTATGAATTAAATGATTGGTGACAACAATACAGAAGTAAGCATAAGGGGGGGCGTGCGGCGTCATCACGACAAACCGGCCGCGCGCCCCCGATGCATTCACACTAAATCAATGGCAGCAAGGTGATCATTTCCAGTTCTTGAAAGGATTCTTCATGAGCATGGAATTGTAATAGCGGCTATCGCCTGTCACCTCCTCGCCCAGCCATGCCGGACGCTCAAAGGCGGCATCCTCGTCGGGCAGTTCCACCTCGGCAACGATCAGTCCCTCGTTGTCGCCATAGAACTCATCGACCTCAAACGTGTACTCGCCAGCCTTGACCAGATAGCGCGTCTTGTCGATCACACCCGGCTCACAGATGAGCAGCAATTCCTTCACGTCCTCGACGGGAATCTCCTTTTCCCACTCATAGCGGCTCGCGCCACTGGCATTGCCGATGCCCTTGATGGTGATGAAGCCCTTATCGCCCTTGATACGCACCCTGACGGTACGCTCGGGCACTGAACTCAGGTAACCCTGGGTGATGCGGGTAGCCTTGAAGGATTCACTCTTGAAGTCGCCGTTTACAAGAAACTTTCTTTCAATCTCTTTTGCCATAATCGATTAGTTTGCTAAAGGTTTGTTAATCATGCCTATTACACGCTTAATGGCCTGCAGGTAGTTGATGTTCTCCACGCCCTCAAGGCCCAGGTCGGCCAACGTCTTCTTGATGTCTTCGACCTCGGTAGACTCGGAGTTGATGGTCTTGACCAATGCGCCGTTGATATACACATCACCCGTCTCGCAGATGGTGTCGTTGACCATATAGCCATAGCGGATCTTCTCCACGCTGACGGCCTGCAGGTCGGGGTGAGCATTGATCATATCCAGAAATTCCTCCAGCGTATAGGTGTCCTTGGTGAGTTCGGGCATACCATCGACCTTAAATGCCGGGAACACCTCGTCGCGCAGCACCTGGGCGGCAATGGGAAACTCGCCCTTCATCAGCGGGTTCCACTGCTCCAGGCCATCGACGGTCTGCACATAGGTCTTGATATCCATCTTGCCGTTGCGTATCTTGGTGTTGTTCACGTCATTGGTGCGGCTCACGATATAGGTCTCAGTGCTATGACGCTCCCATACCTTTTCGGGGACGGGTACACTCAGGCGAGCCATACGCTTGCTGGCCTCGCAGAAACAACGTCCGAAACTGCGGAACTCAAAACGGGGCTTTGAGATTTCACCGATTTTCAATTCTTCTTTTGCCATTTCTTTTTTTTGGGTTTGATATGATTTATGGTTAAACAGTTAATAACTACTTATTGAACTACTGTGGGATCCTCGGTGCCGGTGTCCGGGTTCTTCTCGCCCAGGGTGGGCACGTCGGTAATCATAAACTTGCCGGTGCCGTTAGGACAGCGACTCCACGAGCCGCTCACCTTGGCCAGCGACTGATTGCCCCAGGCGTCTTCCTTCTCGCCGCGCTGGAACCTGTCCACCAGATTGTTGTTGGGGTCATAGATCTCGACCAGCACGCTCTTCTTGCTAGAGAAGCCGCTGCTGATACCGCGCTCGGTCGAACCCTTGGCGCCCACGATGGTGAAGAAAGCATGGCCCATGATCACCTCGCCAGCCAAGCCTCTCCACACTTCGCTCTCGTCCTTCTTGATGATGACGTCTTTCAACTTGATGGGGTCATCCCCATTGTTGTAGAGTTCGATAAACTTATCGGCATCGTTGTCGGCAGCGCCATACAACTCGTTAAGTACCAGTTTGGTGAAGTCAGATGGTTTGTCACCCACGGTAAACTCCTTCTCGGGTGATGTGGTAGTGAAACCGGCCTCATTGACAACAACCACGGTATAGGTAACCTTGGTGCCGTCGGGTTGAGCGGGAATCGTAGCCGTCCAAGTCGAGCCGTTGCCGCTCATCGGCAGACTAGTGGCGTTGGAGGAGCCAGCCTGATAATTCAACGTGGCCGTCTTCACAGCCTGCAAGCCTGACACTGTGGCGGTGATCACAATGTCGTCAAACGAGGTCGGAGCCTCAGGCGACATCGTCACGGCGTCGATGCTCGACGGGCCCTCATACACGTTATCTTTTACACACGAGGCCAGCAGCACTGCGGCCAATAGCATAAATGCTAATTGTATCTTTTTCATTGTCGTAATGTTCTTTAAAGTCAGTATCCTTTAGAAGTCAATCTCGAAACGCAGGCCAAGCATGTGGTAACTTACGCCACCCTTGCCCTTGCCTTCGACGGCCTTGGTATAGTCGGTTGTGGGCGCGCCAGTGGCATCGTGGCCGATAAAGAGTTTGCCCTTGCCGTTGGCATAGCGGTCATTGTTGCTGTACTGGTAGTTGAGGACAATCTTAACCGAGTTGCCCAGATAGAAGTTCAGACCAGCGGTGTAGTTCTCACCCGAACCGCCATAGATGTCGCCATTGTTCAGGTCCAGATAGTCATAGCGCAGGGCCAACTCGATGTCACCCCACTTGCGGCCGCTCGAGGGCTGCGTGAACTCGCCCTCAGCGACATTGAAGCGCTGCTGGCCACCAAACAGCAGGTAGGTAGCATAGACATACCAGCCACCAAAGTTGTAACTGTTCTTTGCGGCGCTCACATGGCTGCCCACCCACTCGCTCTGGATGCGGGCAGGGCCATAGTACAGGGCGCCCTCGGCGCCATAGAGCCACTCATGATCCACATCGGGTATCACATTGGTGTCAAGGTATTTCTTGCGATTGATGCTCGTGGCGTTGCGCGTGCTGTAGCGAATGCCGCCATACTCATTGGTGGCCATGTCGGTCTTGGGAGTGCGGTACGAGCCCTTGCCACCCAAGTATAAGCCATGATGACGATCCTTGCTATAGGGCATATAACCCACCTTACCGGTGAACGAGTAGCCCTGGCTGCGGCCAAAGTCCTTGTTGTTGTCCTGAACGTTGGTCACTTCCTCGGAACCGGCTACCGTCTGGAAGAACATGCCCAGCGATGCCCTGAAGTGGTCGAGCAGATACTCGCCCTGAATACCGATGTGGCGCGAGGGCACCAAGGCCTTGCACACCATCGGACGTTCCATAAATGTCAGGTAACGCGAGGTCGTGGTCTGCTCCATCGAGAAGTCCTCCTTGAAGTTACCGGCCTTGAAGGCGAAGTTCTTCAGACCGTCATACTCGATGATAGCATCCTTGAGTTCAAACACGCCATCGGCCATATCCATATCGATCTCACCATACCAGTCGGGGGTCACTTGGGCCTTGACAGCAAAACGTGCACGCCTGATGGAAACGCCGTTACCAATAGGATTGTAATCAGAGTGATTCTTGCCGAAGAAGGTGGCACCGTCCACTTGAACACGGTTATCAAACCACACCTTGTACTTCTTGCTCTTGGATTCCAGCACCAAGATGTTGTTACGCTGCTCGGCATGGAGTGCTTCGCGATCGACACGCACACCATACTGGTTGTAGGTCACCTCTGTCTCCTCGGTGTCTTGAGCCCACACGCTGCCCGTCAGCGACACGGCAAGCCCAATCATCAATGTTAGTAATTTCTTTTTCATAACATAATCTTTAAAGGTTTATAAAACTGTTTTAATCGTTATCAGGTTTTATTAATATCCAGCAAGAGGCTAGCCGGTTACATTTTTATTACAATTGCAAAAGTAGGCACTCAGAACATAAAAAGCAAATTATTTTTAAAAAAATCTAATTAATTTAATACCAACGGCATCTAATCGTAAGCAAAACAGCACCAACAACTACCATTTCTCATTTTTCCGCCAGTCGCAGGCCTCCCTGCTGGCATCTATCTGATGTTACCCGCCTGATGGAGCCTAGCGGCACGATTCTTGCAGGATTTGCTTGAAAGCGCTAATTGCGCTATTTTTGCAATTCAGAACTCAGATTAGTCATCGCTTATAACAACACATTCTATTCATATTATGCAATACATCTGTCCCAAGTGCGGCAAGAAGATGGACCTCAGCACCGAGGTGCTCATCAACAGCGAGTATAAGGTTATCTGCCCGCAATGCTTGTCCCAACTGCATATCGTGGGTGATTATGCCTACATACCCGACGGGGACCTCGATCTCGATACCAGCGTCCAGCCGTCGCAGGCCTTTACCTGTCCCAACTGCGGGCATGAGGCGACAACCGGAGCACACTTCTGCCCCAACTGCGGCACGAGTTTTGACAGCGATGCCAGTGCAGAACCCATTCAGGAAGTCATGGTCGAGGATGCCACAATTCTTCCCCCTCCCCTGCCCGACGCCGACCCGCTCTATAACGACGCGCTGCAATACCTCATGACGTGCAGTGCCATCACGCCCATGATGCTGCGCGACCATTTCCACATCAGCGATGAGCGCGCGGCACTGCTGTTGAGCCAACTGGAGAAGGGCGGTGCGGTAGGCCCCTATAACAATGGCGGCCCCCGGCGCATACTCATTCCTCACCAGGGGCTCTATCAGCGACCTGCCGTCTGGCAAGCCACCCAAGAGCAGATGAGTGACGACCCCGGAGATTCTGGTGAGCGCGGCAACTACCGCCATCGCGGGAGCGGTTGCTTCACCTACATCCTCATCTTCTTTTTCATCATGATACTCATGAAGGCTTGCGGCATGTAACGCGCGTCACACACACAGACAAGCCTCTGCCCATAACACGGCGATGAGGGCCCGCGGCATGATGCCACAGGCCCTCATCGTTTTATGCTAGCCTCTGGGATTACTTACCCAAGTTGTCGATCTGCTGCTTGGCCCACTCTTTGGCCATGCGCATGGCCTCGTTGGCCATCTGGTTGACCATGCTGTCCATACCCTCGGGAATTTCAACGCCCATAACACTATCGGGTAGCATCCTGGGATCGGGCAGCACTTCTTCCTCGTCCTGGGAATCATAGTTCTCGTCGTCCTGCTGGACGGGGGGAGCAGGGGTGATGCGATGATTTGCCTCATAGTCATCCATCGCCTGAGTCCAAGCCTTCTCGATATCCTCCTTGCCGAAGGTAAACACATGTCCAAACACGCCCAGCGACACCATCTTGGCCTCGTCTTGGCCCACATTGACAGTGCCCACCGAGCACACAACGTAGTTCTTCACATCCAGGTATTTGGAAACGATCTTATCCGTACCCACGCCGGTAAGTTGCTTGAGCGCCTTGTTGAGCAGGTCGCCAAACACACCGCCCACGCCTGTGATAGCGCCCAGATTGTCATCCACCTTATCATCGACCCATGCCTTGGTCACCTCCTGGATGGCGGCCTCATGATCGGCACGGTCAGGACAGGTAAATACCATGGTCGCAAACAGGATGGCGAGAATCAGTGCGGCGACAAGCCACGGCGTGCAGCCGCTCTTCTTGGCAGGCTCTTCCTGCACAGGCCTGCGGGGAGGAACTTGAGGGGGCGCTTGCACCGGATCCACGGCCGGCTCATAGGGCTCGCCCATAGTCGGCTGATTCTCGGCAGCACGTGCTGCCTGCTGCGAAGCCTCAAACTCGGCCCGTTGCAACACGGCAGTCAGTTCCGGCACATCGCCGGCCTGCATCCAGTCGGCCATGCCAGGGGCCCACACTTCGCTCTCGGGAGTGATATTCCGCTGAGCCAACTCTTCGACGGAAAACGGACCTTCCTGCTTCCCGTTAACAATCAGATGAAATTCCATGACTTAATATCCATTTTAATTGTTGTCATACCTACTATTGCAAAAAACGTGCCTAACCGCCTGTCTATTGTATCGTAGTGACACAAATTATCCTCCAGAGCAGCATCTACTTGGCATTGATAAAGTCCTGGAACGCCTGCTTGTAACTATCACCGATGGGGATATACACGTCGCCAAAAACGATGCGGTTGCGCTCGATCTCACGGATTTTGCTCTTCTGGACAATAAATGAGCGGTGCACCCTGATGAAACGCGACGAGGGCAGCATCTGCTCGATGGCCTTCATGTTCATCAACGACAAGATCGGGTGAGGCGACTGCTCGGTATAGATTTTCACATAGTCCTTCAAGCCCTCGATATAACGGATGTCGTCCAGATTGATTTGCAGCAACTTGTATTCGCTCTTGACAAAGATACTGGTAGGCTCAGAATCGGATTGGACGGCACTGCCAGGGCGCTCGCTCTGCTGCACCAGTTGAAACCACTGCAAAGCCTTGTTACTGGCCACCAAAAAGTCGGCATAACTGATAGGCTTCAACAGATAGTCGAGTGCATTCACGCGGAAACCATCCACGGCATACTGGTCAAAGGCGGTGGTAAACACGATACGCGTCTGGTCACTCACCATCCGGCTTAACTCCAAACCATTGAGTTCGGGCATCTGGATGTCGAGAAACAGCAGGTCTACAGGAGTCTCGCCGATGCCATGCAGGGCGTCGGTCGCATTGGTATACTTGCCGACCAATTCCAGAAACGGTATCTTCTGCACATAACTCGCAAGCAGTTCCACTGCCAGCGGTTCATCGTCAACAATCGCGCACTTGATAATCATGATTCCTCCTTCTTATTAATGATGATGCGTGAATAATACTCGGAGCCATCTTCACTCGTGCCCTTCTCCCAGACATATCTGCCAGGATACATCAGTTCCAGCCTGCGGCTCACTTGTTCCAAGCCAATGCCTGAACCGCTCTTGTCGTTACCCCGCTTGGGATAACAACTGTTGACAATCTCACAAGAGATTTCACCGTCGTGCTGCGACATGGCAATCTTGATGTAGCCCGCACCCTGCGGTGAGATGCCGTGCTTAAAGGCATTCTCTATCAGCGAGATAAAAATCAGTGGGGCCACAGGAGTGGAGTCGCTGGGGTCGATATCGATATTGCTCTCGATCTTCACGTGATCGGTGACCCGTATCTTCATCAACTCTATGTAGTTGTTCATGAAGTCAACCTCCTTGTACAGCGGCACAAAGTCCTGCTGATTCTCATAGAGCAGGTGGCGCAGCAACTTGCTCAACTCACCCACAGCCATTTGCGCCTTGTCCTGATCAAACGCTATCAGGGCATAGATGTTGTTCAGCGTGTTGAGCAGGAAGTGCGGATTCATCTGGTTGCGCAGGTTGGACAACTCGGCCTCGGCACGTGCCGCCTCGGCCTCTTTACGCACCTCCTCGACATGTTGCCACCGCTGCATCATGCGCACAGCCACCGTCAGGGCGACAAACATGCACAGCGTCATCACAGCCCAGAAGTAACGTGGCACGCGCGACGGGCGCTTCCCTGCCGACACGTGTTGTATCTTGTTGGGCAAATCGGGCAACAACTGGTTGCTCATCATGTGCCACAAGTCCATTGTGCACAGCCCCATCATGATTACCAACACATTTATTAATAAGAACATCTTCCAGTCCCGCTTCTTGATCAAGAAGCGCGGCACTAGCCACAGATAGTTGAAATAGAACACCAGCATATAGGCTAGCGGGGTACCCAGCCAGCGCACATAACGGTTCCATACCATCGGCCACGGATCGTCAGAACTATGAAAGAACAACGGCACGATGATGAGCACAGCCCAGCACAGCACATGCAGCATCAGGTTGCGGTACTTGGGTTTAGCCTTATCCAAATCTGAAGTCATGATTCTTATATCTTTGATAGCCTTTAAATACTAACTTATCGCAAAGATAATCAACTATTCACGCCGAAACAAAAATTATAGACAAAATCAGTAATCAACTCGACAAAAGGAATCCAAAAGGGAACCAACCGCCCGCCTCACCAGCCCGGCATGCGACTGGTTAGGATGCCACTCACACAAACAGTTGCTTGAGGATATCAGGCGAGCGAAGCGTGCCTATGGCAGCATTATGCAGCCGATAATAACTGATAATCACATCCAGCATGCGGTTGCGCTCATCGCGGCTGAAGCGGAACAGCCTCATGTTGCTGAAGGTCATACGCGACAGCAGGTGGATCACTTGGGCCTCCTGCGGCTGCAGGTGCATGTGGCCACGCACAGCAGCGGGCACAAACACGCCATCGGTCATATCAAACCAGTAGCCAAGCCGGAAACTCTCCACATTGGGCTGGATGCCCAAGTGAGCCCCCAGATGGTACAGGAAACAAATGTGGAAATTGGCGGTATGGTCTGGCAACTGTTCCAGCAGTTGCACCGACTGTTCAATATAGCGAAACAGCGGGTCATTACCCTCGGGCTCTTGAATAACATGGGTGAGCAATTCGCTGATAAACAATGCGATGGCATTCTTCACAGGGTCACTATATAGCGTTGCCAACGGGAAGTTGCGGCGCAACTCCCGCAACATCGACAACTCACGGCCTGGCCGCACCTGCGCCTCCAGATCGACCAGGGACAACGGCATCAGCAGGGCATTGCGCATGCGCGCCGCGTGCGTCTTGCCCTGCGGCACGGCAAACGACATCAGTCCACGACCATCGGTGTAGATGTGGACAATGTTGTGCTTATCGCTGTATCGGATGGTGTTCAGCACCACCCCCCTGAGTTTCTCATACATGCCGCTAATTTACTCACTATTTGGCATTCAACAGCCATCAGGAGCACAAAAAACCAACTTTTTCACCTTTTCGGTGGGTTAAATTTTGTCAATTCAAAAAATGTTTATAATTTTGCAGTCGCTTTTTCGGAAATTTTTTCCTGACGGCCCATTCGTCTATCGGCTAGGACGCAAGATTTTCATTCTTGAAAGAGCAGTTCGATTCTGCTATGGGCTACTTTTAACAACTATATATCAACGTTTTATATTAAATTATGGCAAACCATAAATCAGCAATTAAGAGAATCCGTCAGAGCGAGACCCGCCGTCTTCGCAACCGTTATTACAGCAAGACCATGCGCAATGCTGTCCGCAACATTCGCAAAATGACCGACGCCAAGGAAGCCGCCGAGGCTATGCCCAAGGTGACCGCCATGCTCGACAAACTTGCTGGCAAGAACGTGATTTCGAAGAACAAGGCTTCCAACCTGAAGTCGAAACTCGCTCAGCACATCAACAAGTTGAACCAGCAGGCCTAAGCGATTAGGACGACAATGCCTGCCTGAGACTCAGGCAGTCGCATGGTTCAACTAAGGTATGGCCCATTCGTCTATCGGCTAGGACGCAAGATTTTCATTCTTGAAAGAGCAGTTCGATTCTGCTATGGGCTACCGCAGCAAAGCGTTAACGCGGCTATCGCGTTTTAACGCTTTGCCTTGTGTTTTTTTCACCCCACCGACACCGCAGCCAGTCCCATACGTCCCACCCGATAAAAAGGGCTCAGCGGAAAATGAGTGGGGCAAGCATGGGATCGAAGGTCTCAGCGGAAAATTAGTGGGGACAAGTATGAGGTCGAAAGACCTCGCCAAGGCCAGCGGCCTTGAATTGAGGCAACCCCAGGGCGCATTGGTCGAAGGCCTGTGGCCTGGGGAGAGAGGGCTACAATAGGACGGGCCTCGAATGAGGGCCACTCATGTCTGGCAAAAACACGTCTTGTCATTGTGCAGGTTTTGTCGTA
>ONQS01000046.1 GCA_900320055.1 uncultured Prevotellaceae bacterium | reverse complement strand
GACCGCTTTATCGATAATTGAACTAATTATTTGATTACCAATATATAATATTAACTTTAAAAATTTTAAAATGAAGCAGGTAAACATCAGAATTCCGTTAAGGATTCTTGCCCTCGTGATGGGACTTTTCCTGTCGCTGGGAGCCAATGCACAGATTACTGTGAATGGCCTTGTTAAGGATGCTACCGGCGAACCTGTCATCGGCGCGAGTGTTCGTGTCGTTGGCACCCAACAGGGTACTGTGACCGACTTTGACGGTCTGTTCACCCTCGATGGCGTGCCTGAAGGCGCCAAGCTCCAAATCTCGTCTATCGGATATGATGACCAGGAGGTCACCGCATCCAGTAATGTAGTGGTTACCTTGACCGAGAGCACCCAGATGCTCGAAAATCTGGTGGTCATCGGTTATGGTGTCGTTAAGAAAAACGACTTGACCGGTTCGGTAACGGCGCTCAAGCCCGATGCCAAGAACAAGGGCGTTGTTGTCAGTGCCCAGGACTTGCTCGGCGGCAAGGTTGCCGGTGTGAGCGTGACCAGCAACAGTGGTGAGCCTGGTGGCGGTGCAACCATCCGCATCCGTGGTGGTTCGTCACTCAATGCCAGCAACAATCCCCTCGTGGTGATCGATGGTATCGCCATGGATAACAATGGCGTGAGCGGCGTTTCCAACCCCTTGTCACTGGTTAACCCACAGGATATTGAGAGTTTTAACGTCCTGAAGGACGCTTCGGCAACCGCCATCTATGGTAGCCGTGGTTCTAACGGTGTCATCATCATCACCACCAAGAAGGGCCGTCGCGGCCAGCGTCCCACCGTTTCCTACAACGGTAGCGTGACTTGGAGCATGAAGAAGAAGACCATCGATGTGATGAGTGGCGACGAGTACCGTGAGTTTGTTGCCAAGATCTTCGAGGGGAATACCCGCGCAGGTAACGTTCTGGGATATGCTTGGCGCAATGCAACCGACGCTAGTGGCAAGGAGCAGCGCGTCGACTTGATCAACAGCGTTGTCAATGGTAAGGTGGTTCGCGTCACTCCTGGTGACATCGCTTTGCCCGAGGGTTATACTTGGCTCGAAGGCGAGGGTAACTCAGGCGTTGTGGCCCCCTTGCTGGGTGATGCCAACACCGACTGGCAGAACGAGATCTACCGCACCGCTTTGAGCCATGACCACAACCTGACCGTGGCCGGTTCTGTTAGCGATTATCTGCCCTACCGCCTGTCGGTTGGCTATACCGACCAGCAGGGTATCCTCAAGACCTCTGACTTCAAGCGCTACACCGTGGCCTTGAACCTCAATCCCTCGCTGCTTAACGATCACCTGACCTTCAACCTCAATGGTAAGATGGCTTGGACCAAATCTCGCTGGGCCGACACCGGCGCCGTGGGCAATGCAGTGCGCATGGATCCGACCCAGCCCATCTATGGCAATGGCAGCATGTATGATGGCGTGGGTGGCTACTTCGAGTGGCTCCAGATCAACAACTCTGATCCCGCTTGGCCCTATACCAAGAACACCAACGCTCCCTACAACCCCGTGGCTATGCTCGACAACCATGACAACAGCGGTAAGACCCACACGTTTATCGGTAGTGCCGACATCGACTATAAGGTCCACGGCTTTGAGGACCTGCGTCTGCACCTCACCCTGGGTGGCGACTTCACTGGCGGTAATGGCCACAACATCAGTGCCAATATCTCCAACACCTCCAACTACTGGGGCAACAACAGTTGGTACACCCAGACCAAGGAGAACCTGCAGTTGAGCACCTATGCTCAGTACTACAAGGACTTCAACGACAAGCACCACTTCGACATCATGGCCGGTTACGAGTGGCAGCACAACTGGCGCAAGGAGTATAATGAGTCGTGGGGTACCTATCCCATCAACTCTGGCCTCTTCTTCACCCAGACCGATGCTGACAACGGTGCCCTCATCGTTGCTCCCGGCCAGTGGATTCCCGCCGCTACCTACAGCATTGGCGACAGCAAGGCTGGCGCAATCCGTGGTGAGGGCGTTTATCGTCAGAACAACGGCTTGGGTTATCGCACCGAGAACTACTTGGTATCGTTCTTTGGTCGTGCCAACTACACCTATGACAATCGTTATCTGTTGACCTTCACCATGCGTTACGACGGTTCATCGCGCTTCAAGAAGCATTGGGCGCTCTTCCCCTCGGCAGCATTGGCTTGGAAGATCAACGAGGAAGCCTTTATGAAGGATGGCCCCTTCAGCGACCTGAAGTTGCGCCTCGGTTGGGGTAAGACCGGTCAGCAGGAAGGCATCGGTGACTACAACTACTTTGCCACCTACGTGATGAGCAACGGCAGCCAGGGTTCCTACTATGACCTGCTTGGCGATGGCTCAAAGGCTAAGCCCAACGTTTACAACCCCGAGTTGAAGTGGGAGACCACCACCACGACCAACGTGGGTCTGGACTGGGGTATCATGAATCAGCGCTTGAGCGGTAGCATCGACTGGTATTATCGCAAGACCACCGATCTGCTCAACTGGGCTACCTTCTCGGCAATGACTAACTTCCGCAACGCGTTCTACAAGAACATCGGTTCGCTGCGCAACACCGGTATCGAGTTTGCCCTCAACTGGAAGGCTATCTCGACCAACGACCTGTTGTGGACCATCGACTATAACTTGACCTACAACAGCAACAAGATCACCGAACTCATCAGCGACGATCCAGACTATATCGTGACCACCGGTAGCATTGGTATCAATGGTACCGCACAGGCTCACGCCGTGGGTCATCCCGCCAGCAGTTTCTACGTTTACCAGCAGGTCTATGACCAGGATGGCAAGCCCATCGAGAGTCAGGTGGTAGACCGCAATGGTGACGGCGTGATCAGCGATGCCGACAAGTACTTCTACAAGTCGCCGGCCGCTCCCGTAACCATGGGCTTGGCTTCGCGCCTCGACTGGAAGAACTGGGACTTCGGCTTCAGCCTTCGTGCCAGCATCGGCAACTATTTGTTCAACAACGTGATGCAGGGCTACCACAACGTGAGTCCCGCATCGGTGTTCGAAGAGGTCAGCGGATTCTATCTCAACAACCGTCCCGTGGGCTCGGTCGAGATGGGCTGGCAGACCTACAACAACCCCGCTATCTTCAGCGACTACTGGGTACAGAACGCTTCGTTCCTCAAGTGTGACAACATCACCCTGGGTTACAGTTTCAACAACCTGTTCAAGCGTGGCAGTTACAATGGTGTGGGTGGCCGTCTCTACGGTACCGTCAGCAACGTGTTCTGCATCACCAAGTATGATGGTATCGATCCCGAGGTCTTCGGCGGTATCGGTGGTGACATCTTCCCCCGTCCCATCTCCTTCATCCTGGGTCTGAGCCTGAACTTCTAATTGCGTTGACACATTATAATACTAATTGATAATTAGATTGATCACAATGAATAAGTTTTTCAAATATATACAATGTGCAATTGTGGCTCTGTTGCTGGCAGGAGGTCTTTCGTCCTGTATCAACGACCTGGATGTGACGCCCATCGACCCCTCGTTGCAGGGCGATGTCACTCCCGAGCAGTTGTTCAACAAGTGCTATTCGGTGTTTGCCACCTCGGGTAACAACGGTGGTGACGACAACGTCGATGTCGACGGCCTTGATGGCGGTTTCCAGCACAAGTACCGCCAGTTGTGGAATTCCAACGAGTTGACCACCGACGAGGCCATCTGCGGTTGGGGCGATGAGGGTATCCCCTCCTATTGCCACAACTCCTATGATGCCAGCCATCCTATGTTGCGTGGTTTCTACTACGGCTTGTGTATCGGTATCACCTTCTGCAACCAGTATCTGGAGGTGTATCCCGACTATGACGCAACGATGACTGCCGAGGTGCGATTCCTGCGTGCCTTCCAGTTCTACTTGCTGACCGATGCCTTTGGCAATATCCCCTTCGCCACCAGCATCTCGGGCGAGAACCCCGAGCAGTATAGCCGCGCCCAGGTGTGTGAGTTCATCGAGAAGGAACTCAAAGCCATTGTGGGTGAAGACGAGAGCGACAACGCCAACGTCCTGAGCGATCCCGCCCCCAAGAAGTATGGCCAGCCCGGTTATGGACGTGTCGACAAGGCTGCCGCTTGGCTGCTGCTGTCACGCCTCTACCTCAACTCTGAGGTGTACACGGGTACCCCTCGCTGGGCCGAGGCTCGTGACTATGCCAAGAAGGTGATGGACTCCAACTACAAGTTGCTCACCCAGGGCTATGCCGGCACCGGTATCGATGGCGTTTATCGCGAGTTCACTCCCTACCAGATGCTGTTCATGGGCGACAACGGCACCACCGATGCTGCCCTCGAGGCTGTCTTCCCCGTGATTCAAAACGGTCTGCGCACCACTTCCTATGGTGGTACCAACTTCCTGATTGCTTCCACATTTGACAGCGACATGCATCCCTATCCCTACGATGAGACCGAGGTCAACGGACTGTATAACAACAACACCTGGGGTGGTAACCGTGCCCGTCCCGAACTGGTTCGCTTGTTCTTCCCCAACGATGACGCCCCCGAGGCTCACGCCTATGTCGTGAGTGAGGCCGCTGGCGACGACCGTGCCTTGTTTGAGACCGATGGCCGCTTCCTCAATGTAGAGGACGAGTCCAACTTCAAGTATGGCTATGCCGTGGCCAAGTTCACCAACTTCAAGTGCGACGGCAGCAAGGGTAGTGACAACACCTTCCCCGACAGCCATCTGTTCTACATGCGTGTGGCTGAGGCTTATCTGAACTATGCCGAGGCTGCAACCCGTCTCAATGGCGGTACCGCTCCTGCCGAGGCCGTGGCTGCCATCAATGCCATCCGTGGCCGCGCTCACGCTACGCAGCGCAACAGTTACACCCTCAACCAGATTCTGGACGAGTGGGCCCGTGAGTTCTACTTCGAGGGCCGCCGTCGTACTGATCTGATCCGCTTTGGCAAGTTTGGTGGCAACACCGACTACCAGTGGCAATGGAAGGGTGGCGTCTATGCCGGTCGCGATTTCGAGGCTTATCGCAACGTGTTTGCTATTCCCACCGATGACCTGATTGCTAACCCCAAACTGCAACAGAATCCCGGTTATTGATGCAACAGTAATGTCTAACTTGATTATAATTAAGACAACAAAGGATATGAAAAAGATATTTTTATCATCATTGATGCTGCTGAGCATGACCCTCATGTTCACGGCTTGCGACGATGACCGCGATTCTAACCCCACGCTGTCCCAGCCCACGACATTCGCGCTTAACAATCCCGTGAATACGCTGGTGGACCTGGCACAGTCACAGGGTATCCCCTTTGCTTGGTCACAGCCCGATTATGGTGGCTGGCCTGCAGCCGTGGAGTACCAACTCGAGGTTTCGCCCACCAACAATTGGACCGTTTCGACCGATGAGGCCGCTGCCGACGAGTCGGGAGCAACCATCGCCGACTACGCCATCCTGCCTACCATCTATGCTTCGTGCACAGGTAACATGCTAGCCGAGGAACTGGCCAAGGCATTGGTGCAGATCTGCCAGTGGGATGAGGCTTCAGTTCCCGAGAAGCAGACCGTCTATGTGCGCTGCAGTGCTGTCACCGCAGGTGCCAAGACGATCTACTCCAACGTGGTTAGTCTGGATGTTAATCCTTACTATATCGAACTTGCCGATGCTCCCATCGAGATCTGGTATCTCGTGGGCGAGGGCATCGGTTCGGCCGATTGGGACAATGGCGCAGGTAGCGTCGCTACCGGTGGCCTGATCCCGATGTATCCCATCATGGGCAATGAGTATGACAAGCGCACTGGCCAGGGCGAGATTGAGTATGCCGGCTACTTTGTTGGTGGCAAGGGCTTCAAACTCGTCAAGATACCTGGCAAGTGGGATGACCAGTGGGGTATGGGCAGCGACACCTACGTCAAGAACGACGGTGGCAGCGGCAACATTACCATGCCTGCCGACGGCTACTATCGCATCCGCCTCAATACCGCTACCGACCAACTCGTTATCGAGCCCATCGAGGGCACCGTTGGCGTCTACGAGATGATCTCGATGCCTGGTGACTACCAGGGCTGGAACACGGGTGAGAATGTGATGAGCCCCATGAGTACCAACGTTGAGAATCACGACTGGTACTTGATGAAGGTGACCTACGACGACACTGCTCTGAAGTTTGCTGCCGACAATGCTTGGGATGTTAACTGGGGTGCTGCTGACTTCCCCTACGGCATCGGTCAGCAGGCTGGTCCTAACATTCCCATTAAGGCTGGTACCTACAATGTCTTCTTCAACGACATCTTGGGCACCTACAACTTTGTTGCGGTGGAGTGATTACTAACAACTAAAAACTAAAGACTGACATACTATTATGAAGAAGTTTTTATATATTGCGGCAACCGCCTTGTTGCTGGCAAGTTGTACCGAGGATTACAAGGACTGGGCTGAGCCTCAGAGCAACCCCCAGGGCGAAATCGTGACCTTCGGTAATGGTTCGGTGGCTAGTGTGGGCGTTATCGACCTGGGTCTGCTCCCCGAGGGGACCGAGACGGTCAAGGTCTGTGACATCACCGCTCCCGCTAGTAACGACGAGTCCTACGCTCCCGAGTATCACATCTATCTGGATGGTGAACCCTTCGCCTTGTCGCTCGACGGCATGATGAGTGTGGAAGAACTGTCAAATTATGTGATGACCATCTATGGCCAGGCTCCCGAGGTGCGCGAACTCAAGGCCCGTGTCAAGAGTGTGATGAACAACGGCACTACCGCCACGACCATCTGGAGTGACGAGTTTACCGTGAGCGTCATCCCCAACACGCCCAAGATCTCGAGCGCATACTATTATATCGGCACCGACAATGGCTGGAGCCTCAGCAATCCTGACTATCCCGTCTACAAGTTGGAGAACAATGGTGGCGATGTCTATGCCAATCCCGTCTTTACCGTGGTGATTCCTGCCGCCTATGACGAGAATGGTGACCGCGTCGACAACTGGTTCAAGATCGTTCCCCAGGAGACTGCCGACCTCGATGATATCTGGACTGGTGACTTCATCGGCTACGCCGTCAATGGCGAGAACGAGATGAGTGGTAACTTTGTGCAGGGTGCCAACGATCAAGTGGCCTTTGCCTTCAAGATTCCTGCCGACATCCGTGCCGACAAGTATCGTCTGACCTTCGACATGCTGAACGGTACGTTCAACTTCGAGCCCATCATCGAACTGGGCACGCCCGACCTGTGGTACCTCATCGGCACGTGCATCGGTAACGGCTCGTGGGGCAATACCGCTGACGCTCTGGGAACCGCTCTGGTACCCATGTATCCTGCTACCGACAACTACTCAATCCTGAACTACGTGGGTTACTTCCCCGCCGGACAAGGCTTCAAACTGATCCACACGCCCGGCAGTTGGGATGAGCAGTGGGGTATGACCGATGGCGCCCTCGTCAAGAACGATGGTGGCAGTGGTGATATCAAGGTGGCCGAGGACGGTTACTATCAGATTACCTACGACATGGAGATGGATGTTGTGACCATCACCAAGTATACGGGTGCTGTGGGTGTCTACAGCGCGATCGGTATGCCTGGCGGTTATCAGAACTGGAACCCCTCGGGTACGTTGATGACCGGCATCAGCACCGTGGTTGAGAACCATGACTGGTACAAGAAGAACATGACGTTTGATGGCGACACCGAACTCAAGTTCACTGCCGATGGCGCTTGGACCGTCAACTGGGGCTCAGAGGGCTTCCCCGTAGGCATCGGTGTCCAGAATGGTGCTAACATTCGGGTTGCTGCCGGTACCTATGACGTCATCTTCAACGACATTATCGGTGAGTACTACTTCATCGCCAAGTAATTGAAGTCTGACCGACTCCCATAAGCGGGGGCGCGCCATCCACGGTGCGCCCCCGCTGTTTAGTGGAGGATAGGCCTTGACTAAGGCTTCTGCAAACGATTGCACTCCGTTTTTCTCAGACAAAAGTTTGATAAGAGGTTGCTATAAGGAGATAAATTGCTATATTTGTGGGACATATAACCACTAAAATGAATTGACTGCGATGAAAAAGATTTTTACTACCGCCTTAGCCGCGATTCTGCCGCTGATGGTGCTGGCGCAGGGATGGCCCGCACAATACGACGGCGTGATGTTACAGGGCTTCTATTGGGACTCCTACTCCGATACCCGATGGACCAAACTGGAGGCTCAGGCCGACGAACTGGCTGAGTTCTTCAAACTTGTCTGGATTCCGCAGAGTGCCTCATGTGGAGGCACCTCGATGGGCTATGACGACCTGTACTGGTTCACCAACTACAACAGTTCGTTTGGCACAGAGGAGCAGTTGCGCTCGCTGATTGCTACCTTCAAGTCCAAGGGCATCGGTACCATCGCTGATGTGGTGGTCAACCACCGCAAGAATCTCTCTAACTGGGTCGATTTCCCGGCCGAGACCTATCGTGGGGTGACCTACCAACTGAAGTCGACCGACATCTGCCGCAACGATGATGGGGGCGCCACCCTCACGTGGGCTAACCAGAACGGCTACTCGCTGAGCGCTAACAACGATACTGGCGAGGGCTGGGATGGTATGCGTGACCTGGACCACCGCAGCGAGAATGTGCAAAATAACGTTAAGGCCTACGTCAAGATGCTGCTCGACGATCTGGGCTACATCGGTTTCCGCTACGATATGACCAAGGGTTATGCCGCATCCTATACGGGCATGTACAATGCCCATGCCGGGGTCCAGTACTCGGTCGGCGAGTATTGGGACGGTTATCTGCCCAATGTCAAGAACTGGATCGATGGCACCAAGGTCGATGGCGTCGTCCAGAGCGCTGCCTTTGACTTCCCCTTCCGCTACACCATCCGCGATGCCGCCAATAACAACAAGTGGACCAACCTGGCCGGGTCGGGCAAGGGACTGAATCTCGAAACCAACTACAAGCGCTATGCGGTGACCTTTGTCGAGAATCACGACACTGAGTATCGCAGCGCTTCCTATCCTCAAGATCCCATCAAGACCAACGTCGAGGCCGCTAACGCCTATCTGCTCTCGATGCCGGGCACGCCCTGCATCTTCCTCAAGCACTGGATCGAGAACAAGGAGAGCATCAAGCAGATGATCTATGTCCGTCAGATAGCGGGCGTTACCAACACCAGCGTTACCAACAATATGTCCAAAAACGAGGCCAACAACTACTATGTGCAGCGCACGATGGGCACTCGTGGCAACATCTTGGCAGCGATGGGATCGACCGTGTATGAGATTCCTGCCACCTATGTGACCGTGCTCAGTGGCACCAACTATCGCTTGGCGTTGAGCAAGACCACCGAGACCGCTTGGGCCAGCAAGCCCAGTGGACTGTATCATCGCTCAGTGGATGTGAAACTGACGGCCGTCAGCCAGACCGATGGCGCACAACTCGTCTACACGAGCCCACGGCATCCAATGGCACCCGTGTAGCCGACGGCTCCACGATCACTATCACCAGCGACGCGACACTCAAGGCCGGTCTGCTCATCGGCAATACGGTGAGTGGTGTGATCACGCGCAACTATATCGTCGATAACGACACCTTCGAGCCCTACGAGATCACGGTCTACCTCAAGGACCCCACGGTGGCTCCTAACAATTGGGCCCTGGTCAACTTCTACACCTGGGATAGCGACAACTATCAGTTCAACGGCGGCTGGCCTGGAGAAACCATCACCGAGACTCAGGTGATTAATGGCACGAAGTTCTATTGCAAGAACTACACCATCAAGGCACGCGACTACTACATGAACTTTGTGTTCAATCAGGGACCGAGCAACAAGCAGACCGTGGACGTGACCGACGTCAACAAGACTTCGTTCTTTGAGGTAACCACCCAGACCAACAAGTACCTGGTTAAGGACGTGACCGACATCTATCTGCCCTATCTGGTCGGTGTGGAAGGTGATGTGAATGGCGATGGTGAGGTCAATATTGCCGACGTCAATGCGCTCATCGACGCTATCCTGACAGGAAATAGCCCCGATGCGGGTGACGTGAATGACGACGGCGAGGTCAACATTGCCGACGTCAGTGCCGTGATTGACATCATCTTGAGAAGTTAAAGCAAAGCATTTATGTGGTTATGAATCAAATGGCAAAATCTCTTTGTTTGCTGATAGCACTGGCGTTGACATCCCTCCGCGCCAGTGCTGTGGCAACATGCGACGCCAATGGCGATGGCGAGATCAACATCGCTGACGTGAGTTATATTATCGACGTGATATTGAACGGCCAGTCTGCTGCCGCAGCCTGTGACGCCAATGGCGATGGCGAGGTCAATATCGCCGACGTCAGCACGGTGATTGACGCTATCCTGAGCGGTGCCGTTGTGGAACCTGTCTATGACGGTCCACTGGTGGGGGGCGACATCTCGATGCTCACCAAGTATGAGGACCATCAGCGCAAGGCGTTGCAGTATGGCATCAGCAATGCGCACTACTATGATCTCAATGGACAGCGCATCGATGACGTCATCACATGGGTCAAGCAGCAGGGCTGGAATGCCGCGCGTGTGCGTTTGTTTGTCAATCCCGCCAATGCCACCCCGACCGAGAAGGGCGAGGGGGTGATACAGAATCTGGACACCGTCAAGGTGCTGGGGCGCCGCATCAAGGAGGCTGGCTTGCAATTCATGCTCGACTTCCACTATAGCGACAGTTGGGCCGACCCTGTCAAGCAATACACGCCTGCCGATTGGGCCGCACTCGACGATGCCGCGCTGACAGAACGCATCTATGAGTACACGCGCGACTGTCTTAAGGCCCTCAACGAGGTTGGGGCGACGCCCGACTATATCCAGACGGGTAACGAGATCAGTTATGGTATGCTCTGGGGACCTGTGGGGACTCCGGCTGCCCAACTCAAGAAGTGCTACAGCGGTGATGAGACCAACTGGCAACGATTTGCCGATCTGCTTAAGGCTGCTGGTCGGGCCTGCCGCGAGCAGTGCCCGCGCGCCAAGATTATCCTGCACACCGAGCGCGTGGCCAAGGTCAACATCCTGCTCAACTTCTATAACCAGATGCGGGACAAGGCTGTGGACTATGATGTCATCGGTCTGAGTTATTATCCCTACTTCCATGGCAATCTGTCGGTCTTGGCAACCGCACTCAACAGTGTGGCCAACGCTTTCCAGGACAAGGATATCATGATTGTGGAGACGGGCTACAGTTATCATTACAAGGTGGGTGACCAGGACTTCTCGTCGACATGGCCGCTGACCTATGAGGGACAGCGAAAATTCACCGCCGACCTGATTGCGCGCATCAAGCCCTACAAGCGCCTCAAGGGGCTGTTCTGGTGGTTCCCCGAGGCCAACGAGTATGGCCTGGGTGGCAGTCACTGGAGTGTGCTCCACGTCAATGACGCCTGGTACAACGCGGGTCTATGGGACCATGAGACTGGCCGTGCCACTCCTGCCCTGTACGAACTCAAGACCTTCCTGGACCAGTAGCGACCCCACGGTTAA
The DNA here is from genome assembly GCA_900320055.1 of uncultured Prevotellaceae bacterium. Classification (GTDB taxonomy): domain Bacteria; phylum Bacteroidota; class Bacteroidia; order Bacteroidales; family Muribaculaceae; genus Sodaliphilus. Next base: position 11,379 of record ONQS01000046.1, on the reverse strand, counting down.
TGACATAAAGCATCAGCGCCTGTGCCACTCTATGCGAGCACAGGCGCTGATGTGTTGTAAAGGCTGGTCCCGTCAGAATTCCAGCACCAGGGTGCCTCGTTCAGGCAGGGTGAGCACACCCTCGGTCAGACTCACGGTTTGGCCGGTGGGCACGTCGCGGGCGACAGTGGCGCCTCCGATGACCTCGCGATAGCGCTCAAGGTTCATTGCTCGAGGCTGGTCGGTGCCGTTGATGATGGTCATGGCATGGCGGCCCTTGTAGGTGCGGGCAATCACGTAGATGCCGTCTTTGGGGATGAACTGGGTCATCTTGCCCTTGATGATGACATCATTGCCCTGGCGCCAGTGCAGCAGGGCGCTCAGCCAGTTGAACATATCGTTCTGGGCTGGGGTGCGGCCCTCGGCACTGAAGGCGTTCTGTGCGTCGCCAGGAAATCCGCCGGGGAAGTCCTTGCGCACATTGCCGTCGGTCACCTCTTTGGTCCCGTTCATCAGCACCTCGGTGCCGTAGTACAGTTGCGGGATGCGCTTGATGGTGAGCAACAGGGCAAGAGCCTGCTTCAAGGATTGGGTGTCCTGCCCGTTGTGCAGGTAGCGGTCGGTGTCGTGGTTCTCGATAAAGGCCATCACTCGATCAGGGTTGGGGTAGAGGTAGTCCAGACACAGGCTGTTATACACGCGGTTGTAGCCACGCCACCAAGCGTCGGTCTCCTCGTGGCGGGCGCTGTCCATCTTCTCGTAGAAGGAGAAATCCATCACCGTCTTGAGGTAACTCTCGGGCAGCCCCATCTTGTTACCCTTCTGCCAAGCGGCGGTATAGGCTGGATTCTCGACCCAGGTCTCGCCCACGGTGTTGAAGTTGGGGTACTCGGTGTCCAGACGTTTCATCCATCGTGCCATGGCGTCGGCATAGGCATAGGGGTACGTGTCCATGCGTATGCCGTCGATGCCTGCGGTCTCAATCCACCAGATGCTGTTCTGGATCAGGTAATTCATCACATGCACGTTGTGGTGGTTCAAGTCGGGCATAGAGCGGACAAACCAGCCCTCGACGGTCTCCTTGAGGTCTATCTCGCTGGCATAGGGGTCCATCACGGGCGTGAGTTTATAACTCGTCTGCAGGTAGTTGTTTTTGTAGTCGGGCTGGTTAAACCAGTCGTGGCTGGGCATGTCCCGGAGCCAGGGGTGATAGTCTCCACAGTGGTTGAAGATCATGTCCATCACCACCTTCAGGCCTCGGCTATGGGCCTCGTCGATGAGACGGCGGTACTCCTCGTTGGTGCCAAAGCGCGGATCCACCTTGTAGTAGTTGGTCGTGGCATAGCCATGATAGGTCGAGACGTTATGGCTATCGGGCGAGTTGTTTTCCAGCACAGGAGTGAACCACAGGGCCGTCACGCCCAGCCCGGTGAAGTAGTCCAGATGCTGGCGTATGCCCTCGATGTCACCGCCGTGGCGCAGGCTGGGCTGCGACCTGTCATTACGGTAGGCTTCCATGCCCGCAATCTGGTTGTTGGCAGGATTGCCGTCGGCAAAGCGGTCTGGCATGAGCATGTAGAGCACGTCGGCGTTGGTAAATCCCATGCGCTTGTCGCCGCTCATCTCGCGGGCAAGCAGTTGGTATTTCACTTTCTTCTTGCTGCGTCCCTGCTTAAATGTGATGTCCATCGTGCCGGGTTGGGCACCGCCCGTGTTCAGGTAGATGAGCAGGTAGTTGGGCGAATCCAGGCGTACCAGGCTGTCGATGGCCACCCCCGCATAGTCGATAGCCACCTCGGCATCACGGATACCCTCGCCATAGACCATGAGTTGCACACAGGGATCCTTCAGGCCCACATACCAGTTGGTGGGCTCGATGCGGTCCACCTTGACCGCCGCATGGCCGGCCAGCACACCCACGGCTACCGCCATCACAAGTAAAAATCTCTTCATTATATTTTTTAGTTAGTTGAATGAATCCTACATTTTTACCTGCAAATATAACACATTATCCAATCTCCACCAACCCCATCCCCACTAAAAAAAACGATACCGCCCGCAACCTATCTTCTTCCAGATAGGTTGAGAGCGTTACCATAGTTGTCACCAATGAGGTGTGTGAGTGTCGTGTCGGTTGTTTGCCCCCAGTGGTTGTTTTGGAGTTACAGCAGTTCTGGGAGTTGGAACAGGCGGTTGCCGTTGGAGCCCTTGATCAGGATGTAGTGGCCCTCGGGGCGGCATTCGGCAATGGCGGCCTTGACTTGCTCCACGTCGTCAAACTTGCGGTAGGGGCAGTCGATGTCTTTGAACTCGTCGCCCACGAGCCAGATTTCGTCAAATGGGCAGCCCTTCAACTTCTCGACCATGCGCTCGTGCTCCTCGCGGCTGCTGGCACCCAATTCGCGCATCTCGCCCAGGATGGCCATCTTGGGGGCTACCTCCATCAGGCAGAAGTTGTCGAGTGCTGCCGCCATCGAGGTCGGGTTGGCGTTATAGGCATCCACGATGAGGTGGTTGTGGGGCGTCTCGGTGAGTTGGGAGCGGTTGTTGGACGGCACATAGTTTTCCAGCGCGTGGCAAATCTGTTCGGCCGACACATTAAAGTGCTGTCCTACGGTCACGGCGGCCAGCACGTTGTCCAGGTTGTAACTGCCGATGAGATGGGTGGTTACCTCGTGCCAGTCTCCGTCTTGGACGCGCCACTTGAGCCGCAGAAACGGGTCACAGGCAATGATTTGGCCATGGATGCGGGCATCGGTCTTGTTCTCGTCGCGGGTATAGCACTCGGTCTTCACATCTTGGGGCAGGATGCCTGTCAGGTAGCCGTTATCGGCATTCACAAAGATGATGCTTTCGGGCCGCGATGCGAGTTTATCATAGAGTTCGCCCTTAGTGTGGATGACGCCCTCGAGTGAGCCGAAGCCCTGCAGATGAGCCTTGCCCACGTTGGTGATCAGGCCGCAGGTGGGTTCGGCGGTATCGGCCAGGGTCTTGATATCGCCAGGGTGGCTGGCGCCCATCTCCACGACGGCAATCTGATGCTGGGCATTGAGGCGGAACAGCGTCTTGGGCACGCCCACATCGTTGTTGTAGTTGCCCTCTGTGGCCATCACGTTATACTTCTCGGCGAGGACGGTGCGTATGAGTTCCTTGGTCGTCGTCTTGCCGTTGGTGCCGGTGATACCCACCACAGGGATATCAAACTGGCGGCGGTGCTCACGAGCCATGTCTTTGTAGGCCTGCAACGTGTCATCGACCAGCACCATCTGCCCCGCGCCGTGGTAGGTGTTATAGACCTGCTCATCGCTCACAATGGCCACGGCACACCCCTTGTCGAGTGCCTGGGCTGCAAACTGGTTGCCATCAAACGATTCTCCTTTCAGAGCAATGAAGATACTGCCCTCGGGGCACTCGCGGCTGTCGGTCGTGATGACGGGATGCTGCTGATAGATTGCGTAAAGTTCCTTGCTATCCATATTGTAAAGTATTATTTGTGGCAAAATTACTAAAATACCCGCTTTTTTATCTAATTTTGCACCCGAAATTTAATGTGCGCGATAAAATGAATACAACCAAGAGAACCATAGCCATCGTGTGTGGTGGCGACTCCTCTGAATATGAGGTTTCACTGCGTTCAGCCCAGGGCATCGACTCAGCGATGGACCATGAGCGATACAATGTCTATATTGTGCTGATCCGTAAGCAAGATTGGCATGTCAATTTGCCCGACGGGAGCCAGCCTGTCATCGACAAGAACGACTTCTCGTTCATGAACAATGGCGAGAAGATCCGCTTTGACTATGCTTATATCACCATTCACGGCACCCCAGGCGAGAATGGTGTGCTGCAAGGCTACTTTGACCTCATCAACTTGCCATACTCGACCTGCAACGTGCTGGTCGAGGCATTGACGTTCCACAAGTTTGCCCTCAACAACTACCTGAAGGCCTTTGGTTGCTCTGTCCCCGACAGCATCCAGGTGCGCCGTGGCGTGCCTCACGGATGGACGGCCGAGAAGGTAAAGGACTATCTGGGCATGCCCTGCTTTGTCAAGCCCGCAGCCGACGGGTCGAGTTTCGGCGTGACCAAGGTGAAGACCTGTGACCAGTTGGACGATGCCATGGAGTATGCCTTCAAGCAGTGCGACAACGTGATGATTGAGCGTTTCCTGGATGGTACCGAGGTCACTGTGGGCTGCTACAAGACCAAGCAGAAGTCGGTCGTGTTCCCCGTCACAGAGGTCGTTACCGACAACGAATTCTTTGACTACGATGCCAAGTATAACGGCCAGGTCGATGAGATCACACCAGCCCGCATCAGCGATGAGTTGACCGCCGCCTTGCAAGCCGAGACCTCTCGCATCTATGACATCCTGCATTGCAACGGCATCATCCGCATCGACTACATCATCACTAAGAATCCCGATGGCAGCGACCACATCAATCTGCTGGAGATCAACACCACGCCAGGCATGACGGTCACCAGTTTCATCCCGCAACAAGTGCGCGCCGCCGGCCTCTCCCTGACCGATGTCCTCACCGACATCATCGAGAACCAGTTCTAACAGACGGATAAAACAGATAAAACGGAGGAAACGGCATCGCCCGTAACCTCCGTTTTCTCCGTTCTCTCCGTTATATCCGTTCTCTCCGTTAATTCCGTCTCATCTGTCAAGTCGGTCAATTTCCGTCGAGTATTGCCCGCAATCTTGCAATTTCCTGCTTGAGCGCCACGATTTCACGTGCCTGCCGTTCGATAATCTCCCTCTGCGTTTCGCGCTGGCCCAGGCGAGCCGCAGTCATGCGCTCGCGTATGCCGCCCTCAGTCGTGAATTCGCGGTCCTTCCGCTCGATATACTTGTTGAGCGCAGCATCCACCTGATGGCACAGGCAGATGGCCATATTAGCCATCTCTTCATCATTCATCTTGGGTAGCAAGTCCCGGTATTCCTCAAACTTGCTATTCTTCCGGCAAAACTCATGCATTCCCCTGAACCGCGGATGCTGTCCATACCATTCAGTATAGCCCTTGCGTTTGATATAGTCTTGGTAGTCTTGGAGCAATTCCTGATTGCTGCCGCGAGCAATGCCCAGCAGTTTCAATTCTGTCTCCATTGATGTCTCACCATCACTGCTGCCTTCAACGATATTCTGCTTGGTGCTACGGGCTGCTTGAACCATTTGGTCGACCGTGCGGTCACCATAATGCTTCAAGAACCGCTGACAAAACACTTGCGTCAACTGATATAGCACGTCGCTCCGCTGGTAAAACCGCAGTTCCGTGTACATCACCCGCTTGCGCAACACGCTAGCGGTCCCATCCTCATAATGGTTAATCACAGGTTTTTTCCTTTCTTCCATAACAATCCGTTATATCCGTATTATCCGTTATTTCCGTTCCGGATTAATTGTGGATGATAAGGGCTGATTGGGCGGGGACAGTGACTTTGCCGTCTGCCGCGGTAACGGTGGTGATGCCCGTTAGGTCGCACTTGAGGTTGCGGCACACGATGGTGTAGGTGCCATCGGGGACCTCGATGGTGCGGGCACGCTTGTGGGTGTTGAATGCAACGTAGATGTCGCCCCACGTTTCGCCGGGCACGTTGCGGCCATTGATGTGGAAGGCGACCAGGCAGTTTTCGGTGGGCAGGAAGTCGAGGTTGCGTCGCACCATGTCGGCGCTACCCATGTGGAAGGCGGGATGGGCTTTGCGCAGGGCAATCAGCCCCTTGTAATACTCCATCACTTGCGGATAACGTTCCAGATTGCCCCAATCCAGGTGGTTGATGCTGTCGGGACTCTCAAAACTGTTGTGAACCCCCTGCTTGTCGCGAAGCATCTCTTCACCGCTGAGCATGAACGGCACGCCTTGTGAGGTCATCACTACGGTCTGTGCCAGCAGGTCCAGACGGATGAGTTCGTCTATGGTGGCGCCTTGGATGCTTGCCTTGAGGCGATCCACCAGGCACATGTCGTCGTGGCAACTCACATAGGCAATCATCTGGGTCGGCTCGGTGGCATAGGGTGCCTTGCTGTAGTTCACCTTGCTATAGTCCACTCCAGGATGCTCGATGGCTCCCACGATACCAAACTTAATGCTCTCCTCATTGCCCTTGACGCCGCCCAGAAAAGCGGCCTTGCTGTTGCTGTTCCACGGGCCTCGCAGCGCATCGCGCATCTCGTCGCTGAAGGCGGCGATGCCGGGCATGCGGCTGATATTGGCCTTCATGGCCAACTGCTCGTTGGGGATGGCACAAGATCCGGCACTCCAGCCCTCACCATAGATGAAGATGTCCTGTGGCAGGGCTGCGCGTATGGTGTTCATCGTCTCGATATCATGCACGCCCATTAGGTCAAAGCGGAAACCGTCGATGTGATACTCTTCGACCCAATAGTTCACACTCTCGACCATAAACTCGCGCATGGCTTCGCGCTCGCTGGCCGTCTCGTTGCCGCAGCCACTGCCGTTGCTGTAGGTGCCGTCGGCGTTCTTGCGGTAGAAGTAGTCGGGGCGTGTGCGCTGGAAGTTGCTGCCGTCGATATTCCAGGTGTGGTTATACACCACGTCGAGGATGACCTTGATGCCTGCCTTGTGCAGCGCTTGCACCATCTGCTTAAACTCGCGGATGCGCGCTTCGGGTTTGTAGGGATCGGTCGAGTAGCCGCCCTCGGGCACGTTATAGTTCACGGGATCATAGCCCCAGTTGTACTGTGGCTCATCGAGGCGGGTCTCATCGACCGACGCATAGTCAAACGACGGCAGGATGTGCACTGCATTCACGCCCAGGGACTTCAGGTGGTCGATGGCGCGCGGCTCGGTCAGGGCCAGGAATTTGCCCTTGTGCTGGATGCCGCTGGACTCATCGATGGAGAAGTCACGATGGTGCATCTCGTAGATGATCAGGTCCTTGGCAGCGATGTTAGGCCGCTTGTCAGCGCTCCAGCCTTGCGGGTTGGTATTAACCATATCGATGATGGCGCCGCGATGGCCGTTAACGCCCACTGCTGTGGCCCAGATTCCCGGGCACTCGCCCATGAACTTGCCACCATACTTCACGTCAAAGGTGTAGAACATGCCCTGCAAGTCGCCCTTGACACTGGCCTGCCACAGCGTACTGCCCGCAGCATTGCGCTTCATGTTGATGGTCTTGACGGGCTTGCCGCCCAGGCCAGCCTTATAGATGCGCAGTTTCACCTGCTGGGCGCTCTCGTTGGTCTCAATAGAAAAAGCGCTAGCGCTGGGGCCGTAGGTGACCCCATTGCTAGCGTTGATAACTTGTGGTACGACTAATGCCATGATTATCGCTACCAGTAGAGTGAATCTTCTCATGAGCGTCCGTTTTGTGAAATCAATTCCTTCACGTGGGCGTTATAGGGGTTGGCCTTCATCAACTGCTCGATGGTCATGTGCATGCGGTAGCGCCAGTAGTGACGCGGATTGGCCGGGATGTTGATGCGCTCGGCATCGGCATCCTCCAGGCGCATCTTCTCGTCGATAGCCAGCCAGTCCTGCAACGAGAGCAGACACAGCATCGACGGGCAGGCCAGGTGGGCTCGCACAATCTCGTCGGCAAGATTGCCAGGCAGCGGATGTGGTGCAGCGCCGGTGTGCCATAGCGAGGTGCTGAAGTAGTCCTGAGTGCGGTCCCAGTCCTCGTCCCACCATTGGCGCATGGTGGGCATATCGTGGGTCGATATGGTGGCCACACTGCGGTAGGGGTTGGAGTTCAGATTGCCAAACTTGATGTGGTTGTCCTTGGGCATTGCCTGAATCTCAAGGCTCAGGATGCGCAACTCGTTCATGACCCATGCCACACAGTCGGGCACCATGCCCAGGTCCTCGGCACACACGAGCATGCGGGTGGCCTGTACCAGACGCGGCAATTTCTTCATGGCCTCGTGGTACCAGAAGTCGTTGTTGCGGTGGTAGTAGTACTCGTTATACAACTTGTTGAAGGCGGCCTTGTCGTTATCGTAGAGCGCTTCGTAGATAAAGTCGAACTGCACCGAGATGCGCGGGTGGAACAGGGCGGGATTCTTGCGGTCGCGCACAAACAGCACATCGCTGATCAGGGCATACAAGCCGTCGCGCAGCCAGATGTCCTCGTCGCTGTCCTTGCCCTGGAAGGCGGCTTCGACCTTGCGCTGCGTGTCATACTCGGGCCTCATGCGGTAGATGTCGTCATGCACACGCTCGACATACTTCTCGCGCACCGTGTCGGCTAGGCGGCCGAAGATGCGGTCCAGCACCCAGTCGGCAATAAACGGCTCGGTCATCAACTTCTCTTGGAAGTTGAGCCCATAACTGCGTATCTCGTCGGCGCTCATGCCCTGTGAGGGTGAGAACTGTCCCAGCAGGCCGTGGACGGCGTGGATGGGAATCTCCCAGATGCGGAAGAATCCCAGCACGTGGTCGATGCGGTAGGCGTCGAAATACTGCGCCATCTTGCGGAAGCGTTTCACCCACCACTTGCAGCCGTCGGCAAGCATCACGTCCCAGTTATAGGTCGGGAAGCCCCAGTTCTGGCCGTTGGTCGAGAAAGCATCGGGCGGCGCGCCGGCCTGACCGTTGAGGTTGAAGTATTTAGGCTCAACCCATGCCTCGACGCTGTCGCGGCTGATGCCGATGGGAATGTCGCCCTTGAGGATGACATGCTTGCTCTGGGCATGCTCGTGGGCTCCGCGCATCTGCTTGTCCAGATAGTACTGGATGTAATACCACAGGGCCACTTCCTTGTAGGCCTTGGTGCGCGGATTGGACATCGCAGCGCGCTCCTCGTCGCTGAAGGTGTGGTGTGTCGGCCACTTGGAGAAGGTTGCCGTGCCAAACTGGTCACGGTAGTGGCAGAAGGCGGCATAGGGGACGAGCCAATCCTGATTGGCGTTGAAGAAGTCTTTGTACTCCTCGCTCTTGAGCACTTGGGCGCCTTCCTGCTCATAGAGCAGCGTCAGGTATTGAAGTTTGGCTTTGTTGACGCGCTCATAGTCGATCTGGGGCAGCGCGTTCAACTCCTTGCGCAACTGCTCGAACTCGGCCTGGCGCTTCTTGTCAGCGAGTTTGGGCAGTTGCCGCAGGTCGATGTACTGCGGGTGCAGGGCATAGATGCTGATGCTGTTGTAGGGATAACTGTCGCTCCAGGTATGGGTGATGGTGGTGTCGTTGATGGGCAGCACCTGCAGGGCGCGCTGGCCTGTGCTGGCCACCCAGTCGACCATCAACTTGAGGTCACCGAAGTCGCCCACGCCGAAACTGCCCTCGCTGCGCAGCGAGAAGATGGGCACTACCGTACCTGCCAACTTCACGGGATAGAGTGGGAAGTAGGCTTGCTGCAACTCGTAGATGATGTGTTCGCCATCTTTGAGCAACGGCAGCATCACGTTGCGGTTGTCGCCCGTTTCCCACATGGCGGGACGATTCTTGCCGCCCATGATCACGAACTTGAATTCGACAAAGGACTTCTTGAACTGGCTGCCGTCGATAGAGATGACCCACTCGTTGTGGTTGTGCTCGGTCATCTTCAGGGCACGGCTCTCGTCCCAGTCACCCAAGATGGGCTCGTTGCCGACCAGACCCAGGGTATCGCCCGAGCGCAGTTGCGGGGCGCGCACCTTGAGTTGCACAATCGACGGGTACTTGCACTTGGCTAAGGCCTGCTGGCGACGCAGGGCCACGCAGTCGGTAAAGGCCGAACTGTACAGGTAACTGTCGTCGGGCATGTCGTTCCAGTGGTCGTAGATGGTATAGCGGGTAGCCTTGGATGCGTTCAGGTCTAGGCGGTGCGGGAGCACCATCCATTCTTGTCGCAGCGGCTTGCCATCGCGCTCCACACTATAGTAGTAATCGATGTGACCGGCCTTGGCGGGCACGTCCATGTCGCATTTCCAGGACTTGTCGCTGGCGGGCTTCATCACGTAGCGCTTCACCTGATCGGCGTTGCTCTTATCGATGACGTTGAGTACGAGGTTCTCACCATAGACGGTGCTGTACTCGATATTAAATCTTACTCTCATGATAATAATAGATTTAGTCTTTGATCAATATTAATGCTTGCGCTTCTTGTCCTCGATGATGAAGACGCAGAATGCGCCTACCACGAGCAGGATACCTGCCAGCAACAGCATATTGCCCTGCACGTGGCCCATGGCTCCCAGCAGCACTCCACCCAAGGCGGCGGCGACGATCTGAGGCACGCAGATGGTGCAGTTAAACAGACCCAGTGCCGTACCCATGCGATTGCTGCCCTCAAAGGCATTGGTCACCATCGTGAACGGCATGGCCAGCATGGCGGCCCAGGCAAAGCCGATCAGGAAGTAGGGCACAAACAGCAGGTACTGGTTGTGGATATAAGGTACCATGGCAAAGCCGATACCGCCGATGACAAGGCTCAAGGCATAGGCCACCTTGATGTTCTTGAACTGCGGCAGAACAACGGCCCACAGCACACTGCCGATAGCCTGTACGGCAAACAGGATGCCTACCCAGTTGCCTGCTTCTTGATAACCCTCGCTGGAGGCGTCGGTGGTGCCCCAAACGGTGTCAGCGATGGTGCCGTTAGTGTAGGTCCACATGTACATAAAGGCTGCCCAGCAGAAGAACTGCACGAGACCCACTTCAAAGAAGACGCGGATGGCATGCCTCTTCTGATCGGCGCTCATTTCGGTTGCGGTTGCGGTGTCTTGACCCTCGGCATTGGCGGCAGCGTTAAATTCAGCCATCTGTTGCGGGGTATATTCCTTCACGTTGCTGATGGTGTAGATGACACACAGGATGAGGATCGCTGCGCCCACATAGAAGGACCACTTCACGCTGTCGGGCACTACGCCTTCGGGAGCCACGTTGGCGATACCGATGGCGGTGAACAAGAAGGGGAAGATGTAGCCCACCAGCGAGCCTGCGTTGCACAGGAAGGACTGGATCGAGTATGCCTTGGCCTTCTGCTTCTCGTTGACCATGTCGCCCACCATCATCTTGAAGGGCTGCATCGCCATGTTGATGCTCGTGTCGAGGAACATCAAGGCAATCAGGCCAAAGGTCATTGCTCCAGCAACGGTCAAGCCAAATGAGCCGGCGTTGGGCAGCAGGCACATCACGATGATGGCTGCCATGGCGCCAATCAGCAGATAGGGGATGCGGCGGCCCCAGCGGCCCAGCCACGTCTTGTCACTGAAGTAGCCCACAAGCGGCTGTACCACCATGCCCATGAGCGGCGGCAGTATCCAGAAGTAACTCAGGTTGTGGGGGTCGGCGCCCAGCGTGGCAAAGATGCGGCTGATGTTAGCACTCTGCAGGGCATAGGCGATCTGCACCCCAAAGAAACCAAAACTGATATTCCACAGTTGGTTGAATTTCAAATCCGGTTTTGTCTTCATAATAGTCGATGGTTTTATGATTTTGTGATAA
>ONQS01000029.1 GCA_900320055.1 uncultured Prevotellaceae bacterium | reverse complement strand
TGGGGTCCACCTCCGTTACAGTGGATCGTTGTACAAACTCTTGCATTTGGCAATCTCTTTTTGCCTCTCGAATCTGTCAACTTTTTCTAGTTCAAGTCAGATAGGCTGCGCCTCGGAAATGCTCAAATAAATTTTGATAATTTTGGCTTCGCCTCAGCCATTGAAAACAAGTTTTCATGGCATTTGGCTTGCACAAAATTTGGCATTCCGCTCGGCTTGCACTATCTTTGCAGAGTTTAACGAAATCTGATATAAAATAAAGTGTAACAAGATGATGGGAAGTATGAGAGACCGTTTTGCGCTAGTGATGTTATGTGTGGTGGTTGCAGCCACTGCGTTTGCTATGCCGATTAGCGAGCGTAAAGCCCGTGACATTGCCAAGAGTTTTATGACCAATCAACGCATTTCGCACACGGCGTTGAGGATGGTCAGCCACGCCCCGCGACTGACGTCGTCAAGCCAGGATGCGGCCTACTATGTGTTCAATGCCAGCGACCATGGCTATGTGATTGTAGCCGGCGATGACCGCGCGCCCGCTGTGCTGGCCTATAGTGACCAAGGAACCTTCGATCCCGATAACCTGCCGGAGGCCATGCAGGAAATGCTCGACGGTTATGCCTCGCAGATCGCTCTGCTTGCTCAAGGCGCTAAGGTTGCGCCTCAACCCCGCGCTGCCGGCGCTATCGCCCCGCTAATCAAGTCGGCCTGGTCGCAGAACAATCCGTACAACATCCTGTTCCCCTATGTGAAATCAGGCAATACCTCCAGTCACGCCCGTGTGGGATGTGTAGCCACGGCAGCGTCCCAGGTATTGAATTACTGGCAATATCCTCCAAGCACCACTCAGCCGATTCCCGCCTATGTCACTTCGACTAAGGGCATCGAAATGCCTGAACTGCCGGTGACCACATTTAATTGGGACATCATTCAGAACACCTATCTGACTACTGACACATTGAGTGATGCCGCTCTGGAAGCCTCCAAGTTGTGCCTGTATGTAGCCCAATCCGTCGAGATGGACTTCAAGGAGAGTTCGTCGGGCGCTACTACCGGACGCCTCCCCCTCAGGCTGGCCACCTATTTTGGTTTTGACCCCAGTGCACACTTCGTCTCCCGCCAGAACTACAGCACCCAGGAGTGGGCTGATGCCCTCTATGGCGAAATCGCTGCCGGACGCCCTGTCATCTACAGCGGCAGCAAGAAGAGCGGCGGACACGCCTTTATCTGCGATGGCTATGACGGCAACGGCATGTTCCACATCAACTGGGGCTGGAATGGCATGAGCAATGGCTACTTCCTGCTCAACGTGCTCAATCCCGACGAGCAGGGCACCGGTAGCGCCGATGGCCCTTATGGATACATCTACAGCCAGGCTGCCTGCTTGGGACTGCAGCCCGATCAGGGCGGCTCCTCGGAGTTTGGAATGACGGCTGTGGAGATGACCCTCGACAGTTCCATCGAGTCGCGTGCCAACGTTGGCGATCCGTTTGTTGCCACAGTATCTGGCCGCTTCTATAACTATACTTCAAGCATGTTGGCGATTCGCTTCGGCTGGGGCCTGTTCGAGGGCGATCAGTTGATCGAGCGTCTTTACACCACCTATACAGACAATTCCACTCCAGGCAATTACTTTAACCTGAAGGACAAAGTGTTGAATCTAGGAAAGAATATGACCGAGGGTACCTACCGCATCATGCCCATGTACAGCGAGTATGACAACATCAACTGGCGTCCCTGCATCGGCGCCGACCGCAACTACATCGAGGTGACCATCGATGGTAACCAGTGCCACTTCGTCGGCTATGGCACGACAGGCCAGCGTGACTATTCCATCAACGACATCACCATGCAGGGCACCATGCACAACGGCCGTCCCATCAATATAGACCTCAACATGACCAATAATGGCAAGTCGAGCAATGAGTTGCTCTATATGTATGTCGACGGCGTCTTCTTCGGCACCGCCTTTGTGGGACTGGAGCCTGGTGAGACGGGCGACATCACCTATATGTATATGAGCGACGTCGCAGGCGACCACACCTTCACATGGTCTTGGAACGATGACGGCAGCGACCCCATTGCCACCCGGACCATCACGCTCGAGCACATGCCCGCAGCCTCGCTTAGCGCTACCTTCACCATCTTGAACGTCACCGATGCCGAAAATAAGATTATCACCAGTGACAAGTTCAGTATCGACCTCACAGTCACCAACAATGGTACGACGACCTATGACGAGGATATCTCCGCCAAATTGTTCAAGCACACCAAGGGTAATAGCGGCACTAACGTGCAGGGCATTAACCAGCATGTGACATTGGAGCCTGGTGAAACCAAGACAATCCGGTTTGACATGACCAACGTGCTTGATGGCTGGAAGTACTTCATCAAGACCTATTATTATAGCGAGGGCAATCAGATTGCGCTCAAGAATGCTGGGACAGCGACATTTACCATTGTCTTCCCCGATGAGCCCGATCCCTACCAGATCATTGCAGGTGACGTCAATTTTGATGGCGAAGTCAACATCAACGACGTGACAATCCTTATCGATTATCTGCTCAATCCCGATGACGCCCACATCGACCGCGTTGCTGCCGATGTCAACACTGATGGTGAAATCAACATCAGCGACGTGACCGGTATCATCGACATCCTGCTGTCTCGCTGATGCAACTCGCTTCGCGTGTGACTCGATGACATCAGCAGTCGAGGTGCATCGAGAATATGAAGTATCCCAAATATAATGAGAGTGATGATTTGTCTAGTTAAGAAATGCCAGATGGTCAGGCTACTGGTTGTGTGTGCCATGATCTTGTTGGCGCGAAACGCTCGGGCCGACTATTTCGTGCGTTTTGCTGACGGACACTTGTGTGTCTTCCCATCGTCATGCATCAGTGACATGTCGCAAAGCGCGGGGCAAGTCTCATTCTTGGCCCGTGATGGGAAAGTTTACACGTATCCTACTGCCACCATCTTGTCGATTGGAGAGCAAGTGGATCAACCATTGCCCACGATATCGTCCTATAAGTTCAACGACAAGAATAACTATCAGGTCGTGAGCGATGCAGTCGGTACGATCACGGGCCAGCAGATTGATGTCGAGGTTGCCGGCATCGGCAAAAGCCTCACCGCATCATTCACGCTCTCGGACGATAGGGCGCAGGCCTATGTTGATGGACGGCCTCAAGTGAGCAAGGTGAGCCGTATGCGCTTTGATCATCCTGTGTGCTATACCGTGGGTTATCCTGGCGACAGCATCCTCATGGTGACACCGTCGGGCGATTATGTGATGGAGCAATATGGGCTACAATATATGGTCAATGTCGATTTTCTCACCGACCATAGCACATCGGTGCCTCGCATCGATATCAACACGGTGGGCGGAGTGAGCATCAGCAGCAAGGAGGTGTACCTTGACGCTGAAATCATCATCGACGGTGCTGGCGTGTTCCCCTCGATGACCGATTCTGTTCAGGTCAAGGGGCGCGGAAACACCTCGTGGTCCAGTAATCCGGATGCCAAAAATCCCTATCGGCTCAAGTTCTCGCACAAGGTCTCTCCCCTGGGCCTGACCAAGGGCAAGAATTGGGTGCTGCTGGCCAACAAGATGTATGGCTCCATGCTGACCAATGCCATCGGCATGAAAGCGGCCAGTCTGCTTGAAACAGACGCGTGCAACCACATCATCCCTGTGGACCTGTATGTCAACGGCACTTATAAGGGCAGTTATAACCTGACAGAAAAGGTCGGCTTCTCGAACAATAGTGTGCAAATAGATGACGAGAGTGTGGCTGCGCTGCTTGAGTTGGATAACCACTATGATGAGGCCGATGGACAGAAATTCTACACCTGGCCCTATCTGATCCCTGTTAACATCAAGGAACCTGAGTTTGACGAGGGCACCACGCAATTGACGCTTAACATCATCAAGAATCGTGTGAATGCCTTTGTCAAGGATCTGCTGAACCACGAGAACATCACCGATTACATTGATGTGGAGTCGGCTGTCCGCTTCTTGATGCTCAACGATTTCATCCTCAATTACGAGATACTCCAGCCCAAAAGCGCATTCTGCTACAACGAGAATATGCTCGACGAGGACAGCAAATTCCGGTTCGGACCTGTCTGGGACTTTGACTGGGCTTTTGGCTACTCGACCAACCACTCTTACTACTTCGCTCCAACCGACGTGGACTTCTATACCAACATCAGCCTGTCGCACTACAAGTTTTTCTATTTCATGCGCCAGGATCCTACGGTGGCTAGAAGATGTTACGAGATATGGAGTGAATTTATGGATGGCGGATTGGACGAGTTGTGCGAGTTTTGCTATGACTATCTGCAATATGTGACCCCGTCCCTGGCCAATAACAAGGGCGCTGGGTTGGATAATACCAATTATGTGACTCAAGCCGATCGAGCGGTGACTTGGCTCAGACAGCGTGCCAACGACCTGTATCAGACGTTGAAACAGGAACAGCCGCGGCCTGGAGATGTCAATGGTGATGGAGAGGTCAATATCGATGATGTGACCATACTTATCGATTATCTGTTAAGAGGTGATAACCCCGATAGCGTTGCTGCCGATGTCAACACTGATGGTGAAATCAACATCAGCGACGTGACCGGTATCATCGACATCCTGCTGTCTCGCTGATGATGGCATGCGCTTTGTTGATCAGACGGGGAAATAGAGAGCATTAATAACCAAATAATTAAGTATCGACAGTAATTAATAAGATGAACAGGCGAGAAATGATTAAGATGACGGGCACTGCTGCCGTGGGTGCCACGGTGCTGGGCATTCCCGTGAGCGCCAGCGCTCAAGAGGACAATCAACAACCATCTAAGCAACGGAGGCTCAAGGTCCTGGCTATCGGGGCACATCCCGACGATCCCGAGACCTGCTGTGGCGGCACCATGTGTCTGCTGCATGACGCGGGCCACGAAGTGGTGTGCGTCTATCTCACGCGAGGCGAGGCTGGCATCCCTGGCAAGAGCCATAGCGAGGCCGCTGCCATCCGTGTGGTTGAGAGCGAGAACGCTTGCAAGATCACGGGTGCCAGGCACATATTTATGAGTCAGGTGGATGGTAACACCGAGGTCAACCTGGATCGCTACAAGGAGATGCGCGAACTCATCGATCGTGAGAATCCCGACATCGTGATGACCCACTGGCCCATCGACGCCCATCGTGACCACGCCGCCTGCGGCATGCTGGTGCTGGACGCTTGGCGACGGTTGGACCGCCGCTTCAAACTCTACTATTTCGAGGCCATGTCGGGCGAGCAGAGCCAGATGTTCCATCCCACCCATTGGGTCAACATCGAGAGTGTGCTCGAGCGCAAGCATGAGGCTTGCAACTGCCATGTGAGCCAGCACATGGAGGATATCTACTACTGGCACGAACGGATGGAGCGCTTCCGCGGCATTGAGAGCCGCTGTGCCGCCGCCGAGGCCTTTGCCCTGCACAGTGCGGCTCAGCCTACACTGCTGCCCTAACGTCTATCGGCTAGTTGCCAACCCTAAAACTACAGGCGTGACAAGGTGATGCCCTTGCCACGCCTGTTTTATCCTTGCCTGGATGCAGGTCAGAAGGTGAGCGAGACGCCGCCCATCACGCCGATGCGTTGCGCACCCATGCCATAGAGCAGGTCATAGCGGCGGTTGAGCAGGTTGTGGGCCTGAAGCCATACGCTGACGGTGCTGTTGATGCGGTAGTTGGCTCCGGCATGCAGGTTGATGACGTCGTCCATATTAACAAATGTGTAGGTCTCCGGCACTTGGTTCTCACCATGGTAGAAGGGCAGTTCGCCGAAGAGGGCCATGCGGCCGCCACGATACTCCAGACCGACGTTCAGCGCCAGGGGACGCCAAGGGGTTACCTTGATGTCCAGGTTGGCAACGGTCGAGGCGCGGTCCACCCCCATCTTGTAGCCGTTGTAGTGGTGGTCGGTGGTGTACATCTCGTTGTCGTGGGGAGCATACTTGACCGCTGCCGATGCCTCGATGAGGGAGCGGTACTGATAGTTGATTTCAGCATTGAGGTAGTAGCCACGGCTATCAATCACATGATAGTTGCTCATGAATGCCGAGTACAGTCCCAGTTGGCTGTCGCTGTTGATCAGCGTGACGGCAGCCGGTGCCACGCCATCGATGGTATGGTAATTATAGATAATACCAGGCTCGTCCTTGACGATGGCATAGCCAATCGACAACTTGGCGCTTAAGCCCTGGAAGGGGCCTATCTTGAGACCGCCTTCGGCATCGAGGGGGGTATAGACGCTGCCATAGAGCAGCAACGGATTGTCGTAACGGTAGTTGACGAAGTGCTTGCCTTGTCGATAGCCGAGCACCTTGCCGCCCAAGGCGTTGGCAAACACCGAGAAGCCGTCAACAAGGGCCAGGTTGGCGCGAACGTTGGGCGAGAGGCGGAAGGCTGCTCCATCGCTGAAACTGATGTGACCATTCACGCCCAATTGCAACTTGAACATGTCGCCACGTATGGTATAGGTGGGCGAGAGTGTGATCATACCGGCTTCGTCAAACAAGTCATCCTTCTTGTCGGTCTTGGCCTTGCTGCCGCGGTTCAGATATTCACCCTTGATGGTGAGCCCTGCGGTAGTCAGGTCGGTAACGTCATAGGAACCCGCAAGCGTCAGGGAGCCCCAGTTGTCGTGCACACCATGCTTGTACAGGTCGTTGAAGGGCTTGTCGTGGCTGGCATGGCCATATTGCAGGCCCACGCGATACTTCAACGGATTGTCGCGAAGCATCAACTGGCTCTCCCAGCCTGCATTCATGTTGAGGTTAAAGAAGGTCTGCTTCTCGTTGTTCCAGTCATAGGGAGCGGTCAGCCATACCGTGTGGTTGATACCGGAGGGATCATATTCCAGGGCCTCAGCCGTTCTCCAGCCGCCATAGTAGTTATAGATGTCGACGTGTGACATCAGTCCCAGCGACAGGGTGCCGCCATCCATGACGTGCTTGTAGTCCACGCCGAGGGTGTTGTCGTTATACTTCTGCTTGTTGCGGTTGTTGTCCCAGGTGATCACCTTGGAACCGTTCTTGCCATTCCAGGTGCTGTTGTGGTTGAACCACACGCCCAGGTTCTCGCCTTCCTCATCGATGATGCGGTAACCAAAGTCAACCCTGAAGTTGGCCTGTGTGCCGCCACCCAGGTCCATATAGCCGCGCTTGTCGCTGAAGTTGTGCGCCGTGCGATAGCCATAGGGCAGCAGTGTCGGTATCGAGGTGGGCACCTCGATGGGTGTGGTCAGGTCACTATAACCCAGTTGGGTCTTGGTCCCCGTCGAGGCAGGTTTCTTGACCTTGGGCAGGGTGTTCTTCTTGACGGCCTTCTTCTCGAGCGGGGCGATGTCCTTCTCGAGGGTGATTTCCTTGTTCAGGTTCTTGTTGTCCTGAGCGTGCACCGCACTGAGGGTGCACGCAGCCATCAGCATGGCGATATATAATATCTGCTTTCTCATCGTTAGAATTGTATGGATTACTACTATATGGTGATGCGTGGGATGGTGGATGTTAATTCTTGCTCTTGGTGCTCTTTTTGCGGCCATTGTCGGTGCTGGAGTTGCCCGTCGAGGAGGCGTTGCCGCCCTTCCACTTGTTCAGGCGGCTGTCAATCTCGTTAAAGATTTCCTTCTCCTTGCCCGGGTAATTGCTCTTGAGGCTCTGCAGATATTCACGGGCCTGTGTCACGTTACCCTGCTTGTGGTAGATATCGGCAAGGGTGAGGAAACTCTTGGCAAGCCAGTAGGTGTGGGGCGTTCCGGCATCGATCAGGGCATTGATGGTCTGCTCGGCGGCCTTGTAGTTGCCCACTTCATATTGCATGCGTGAGAGTTCGTAGGATGCTTGGGCTCCGTATTCGCTCGAGGGATCCTTGGCCAGGGCTTTGAAAGCGGCCTCGGCGTCACGCGTGTTGCCCACCTGGGCAAATGCGAGCCCTCGGTCGAGGGTCACTTCATTCTCCTCGTTGGCGGTAAGCCCGCCGCGATCGAGCAATATGGTGGCGATACCTTGCACCTCTTTCCAGTTGCCCATCTGCTTTGCGACGCGCATGGCACCGAGTTGAGCCAGCGTGCGGTTGTCATCGCTGGTGGCGCGCTCGGCAAGTTCTTTGTAACTCTGGAGTGACTCCTCGAGTTTGCCCTGGCGGGCCAGGATGTCGCTGCGCATGGCCAGCGCGTCTTGGGCATAGGAGGCATCACCTCCTGCCTGCAGCGACTGGTCGAGTGCTGTCATGGCAGCCGTGTAGTCGCCCTTGCCATAGTGGTAGCGGGCGATATAGTAGTGGGCCTTGGGAACATAGGCTCCGGCAGGGTAGTCCTTCAGGTAGCGCTGCATCTTGTCGATGTTGGGACGGGTGTCGATGGCCGACTTCTCGGCGGCCTCAAAGGTGAGGCGCTCTACCTCGTTGACATCGATTTTGGGCGCATTGGGAACGCTGGAAAGGAATTTGCTGAATTCCGTCAACTGGCCGCGCTCGGCATAGATGAGTTTCATGTCCTCGGCCGCGGCTTGAGCCTCATCGCTGGTGGGGTACTGGCGGATGACCCGCTTGTATGCCTCGATGGCTGCGTCTTCCTTGCCGGCGCCCTTGTTGAGCAGGGCAGTCTGCAGCATGCCCTTGCGCGCCTCCACGCTCTTGGGATACTTCTTTAATAATGAGGCATAGGTGCCGAGGGCGTCATCGTTCTTGCCCAACTGTGCTTGGGCATTGCCCTTCTCGAGCATAGCCTGTGGGGCCAGGTCGCTATTAGGATAGGCCTTGATGAGGGCCTCCATCTGCTTGATCTCGTCGGCATACTGGTGGCTCAGTCCCATCATGATGCCCTTCTGATACATGGAGTAGTCGCCGCTCGTGTTCTTGTCGAGACGCATGGCCTGGTCATAAGAGGCCTGTGCGCCGGCAAAGTCGCGGGCATAGTACTGCGCGTCACCGATGCGGTTATAGGCGTCGGCCGTGAGGTCTCCGCTCAACTGCTTGCTGGCGATGGCGTTCTGGAAGGCGGTGCGTGCCTCGTCATAGCGTTTCTGGCCGTAGAGGCTGTAGCCCAGGTTATACTGGGCCAGGCCATAGTTCTCGTCGCTCTTGTCGGTGGCCTTGACGTAGTCCTGCTGATATTTGGCGGCCTCTTTGTATTTGCCCTCGCGGTATTGGGTCTCGGCCAGCCACAGGCGGCTCTCGTTCTGCACGGTCTTGTCGTAGTTGCCCACTTCGATGGCCTGCTTGAAGTAGTTGTCGGCCTGCTTGGTGCGGTTGTCGGACAATGCCTGCACGCCCAGGTTGTAGAGCACGTTCTGCTTGGCCTTGAGCACACGGGCGCCGGGACTCTTGATGCGGTTGATGCTGGTGAGGGCGCGCTGGTAGTCGGTCGTGTTCATGTAGGCATCCACCAGATAACCCTCGACGTTGTCTTTGTAACGTGAGTTGGGATACTCATTCAGGAAGTTCTCGAACAGGTCGACGCTTTTGTCAAACGGAGTGCGTGCTCCCTTGCTTACACCCACGGCATAGTTGTAATAGGCTGTTTCGCGCACGTTCTTGTCACAGTCCATCATGGCTGCCGTCTGGAACGCCATGTTGGCACCGTTCAGGTCTCCCAACTGCCGCTTGGCCTGTCCGGTATAGAGATAGGCGCTCTGTGCCAGGGCGTCGCTGCCGTCGGTCACGTGCAGCATGTTGTTGACCACCGACTGGTAGTTGCCGTCACGATAGTCGAGCACACCCATGGTGTAGGCGGCGGTGCGGTAGGGCTCGCCCTCGGGGTTGTCCATGTAGCGGCGCAGGTAGGTGCGTGCCTCGCGGTCATTGCCCAGATGGTAGTAACTCTCACCCACCAGACGGTTCAACTCGGCGTCGAAATAGTCGTTGCCGTGTTCCTCGAGCAGGGCTTTACCCTGGTCGATCACATCGCTATAGCGCTTCTTGTTATATTCGATCTGGGTCAGGTAGTATTGTGATTGGAAGCCCAATTCGCTGTCCTGCGGGATGTGGCTGAACTTAAGCCGCGCTTCGTCATAGTCGCCCTGGGCGTAATCCAGATAGGCCTTGTAGAACTCGCTTGCGCCGGCATAGCGGGGACTGCGGTCCAGTTCGTGATACTGGCGCTCGGCCTCGCGGTAGTTGCCCAATCGCAGGTTGCAATAGGCGCGGCGGTACTCCAGATCCTCGTCGGCGTCGATGTCGAGCGAGCGGTTGCGCACCAGCGAGTAACTCAGCAGGGCGCTCTCCCACTGTCCGCGGTAGAAGTAGAAGTTGCCGACCCTCATCTGGGCATCCATGGCCAGCGGCGATGCGGGGTACTGCTCGATGAAATGTTGCAGGGCTGCCAGACTGCCGTCGTCGCCGCGCTCAAAGCGGCTCAGGGCGATGTAGTAGTCGGCCTGCTCTGTCATCGAGGCGTTGCTGGGTAAGCGCTTCATGTGCTGGAGTTGATCGATGGCTCCCACATAGTTGTGTGATTCGTACATCTGCTTGCCGCGCTCGAGATAGCCGGCAGCCTCACTACTCATCACGCCAGGCTGTGCCACTGCCATCGCGGGGGCAGCCACAAGCACTGACAATAAGACTTTCTTAAATTTCGCCATATCGTGTCGTTAGTTTGTTATGATCTCTTTAATAGACTAATGAGAGCGCGCCGCTCATGGGGCTCTCGTTCCGTTCACATTAATATTAACTGCAAATGTAGCGATAAATTATCAAACAGTACCCACCATACATCTAAAATAATGCTAAAAAACGTATTTCACCCGGTCGCTATACGATGGCGCTTGCCGATTATAATAGGTTGGCAGGCAGCGGCCAAAACGCGCCAAGGTTAAGAAAAATCAAGAAAAAAGGGCAACTTTTTTGGTATAATGTAAAAAATAACTACCTTTGCGTGTTTATTTGGCGAAAAGCCCTAAAATTGAAAGAAATAACGTAATAAAAATAATTGTAAATGGCTACATTAGAGAAAATTAGGCAACGGAAGAAAATCCTTGCCATCGTCATCGGTGCCGCATTGCTCGCTTTCATTATCGAGGTAGGTATCGAGGCCATCGGCCGTTCCGGTGGCAACAGCGCAGCCGCAAAAGTCGGCAATGAGAAAATTGATATCATGGCATTCCAGCGTCGTGTGGAGCAAGAGGCTGCTAAAGATCAGGAGAACTCTCAGCAGACCGATGCCGCCCTGCGTCAGCAGCGCGTTCTGGACGAGATGATCAACGAGAAACTGCTTGAGCAGGAGTATGAGAAGTTGGGCATCTATGTCAGCGACAATGAGATCAGCCAACTCATGATTGGCAAGAATCCCGCTCCCGCTGTTATGCAGTTTGCACAGCAGTATGGCGCCAACTCGCCCGCCGAGTTCTACGACTTCATCATGAACCCCGGCAAGCAGGGCGTTCAGGAGGCACAAGTCGCTGAATTGCGCGCCAAGTGGGAAGAACTCAAGCAAGACCTCACCAAGCAATACATGTTTGCCAAGTTGCAGAACCTCATGGCTGGCTGTATGCAGGCCAACGACCTGGACCGCGCTCAGATGGCCGAGGACGAGGCTATGACCAACGTGGTAACGTATGCCAAGAAGGAATACTCGACCGTTCCCGATGACAAGTATCCTGTCACCGACGAGGAACTCAAGGCCGAATGGCAGAAACTCAAACCCATGTTCAAGACCGACGAGGACATCCGCGTGATCCACTACATCGCCGTGAACATCGACCCCAGCCAGGAGGATATCGCCGCTGCCAACAAGTTGGCCGACGCAGCCTATATCGCTCTGCAGAAGGGCCGTGGTGTGGACTCGGTCCGCATCCTGGGTACCGTTCAGATCGACACGGCCAAGACCGTACAGAAGGAAATGCCCGCCAAGGTGCGTGACTTCTTTGCCGGCGCTGAGGTCGGCACCACCCGCCGCGACAGCACTGTCAACAACCACTATGCGATGTACAAACTCATCAACAAGGAGATGAGCCTCGACTCTGTAGAGTTGAGTTACGTTGTGGTTCAGGCCGATGCCAAGACGCAGCAGGCCGTCCTTGCTCAACTCAATGGCGGCAAGAGCCTCGACGACGTCAAGAAGGCTTATCCGCAGAAGGTTGACGGCGAGATGAACAAGTGGAACCGCATCTATATGGCTCCCGACTCGATGAAGGCTAAGATCGCCAACGCTGCCGAGGGCTACTTCGTCTATGACAAGAGCGATAAGCACGCTACGCTGATGAAGGTCAACAGCAAGAAGGCCGCCAAGATGTTCTACACCGTGGCAACCGTGACCTACGACGCTTATGCCAGCACCAAGACCAGCGAGAACCTGCGCGACAAGTTCCAGGACTTCCTGAACAAGAACAAGACTGCTAAGGACTTTGAGGCCAACGCTGCCAAGGCCGGCTACAATGCCGTCGAGATGATGATTAGCCCCAGCACCGCACAGTTGGGTCTGGGCATGTATGGCCAGGGCGTCATCAAGGACAGCCGCAAGGCCATCAAGTGGGCCTTCGATAACAAGAAGGATATGGTTTCGCCCATCTTCAGCGACAACAGCAATGTGCTGGTTGCCGTTGCTGTCGACGAGACTTACGAGGATGGTTACCTGCCCTACAACTTCACTCAGGGCAAGGAGTTCCTCACCACCCGCATCCGCAACAGCAAGAAGGGTGACGACCTGATGAAGCAGTTCGACGGCAAGGCCAAGGATCTGAACGGCTATGCTTCGCTGATGGGTGTCAAGGTCGATACCGCCAACGTGGTATTTGCCGCTGGCGACTCCAGGATTGAGCCCAGGGCTGTGGGCCGCATGAGTGTGGCTAAGCAGGGCCAACTCCAGGGTCCCTGGAAGGGCGAGGATGCCATCTATGTTTATCAGGTGGTTAAGAAGGAGAAATCCGAGCGCAAGCCCACCAAGGAAGAGTTGGACAACCGCTATGCTCAGAGCCGCGGCGCTCAGGTATTTGCCAACCCGCGCACC
Organism: uncultured Prevotellaceae bacterium; assembly: GCA_900320055.1. GTDB lineage: Bacteria > Bacteroidota > Bacteroidia > Bacteroidales > Muribaculaceae > Sodaliphilus. The sequence continues at coordinate 13,767 of ONQS01000029.1, read as the reverse complement.
ATCAACAACATCCTGAGCAAGGCCACCAAGGTTAAGAAACATCTGATTGATTTCTATTAATCACCTCGTTTCACCACACATAGCAAGTCTCGCTGGCAGAACGCTGGCGAGGCTTGTTTTTTGCTAGAAAACGCATTTTTATGGCCCTTGAGGCGCATTGTTTCAAAAAAATAGCCTATCTTTGGAGGTTAAACCAAAATATCACGTTTTTTACATGTCAACAATCAACGAGCGACAAGACGAAATCATTGAGGAATTTGAAGGTTTGGACGACTGGATGGACCGCTACTCGGTCATCATCGACATGGGCAATGCCATGCCCGCACTCGATGAGTGTTACAAAACGGCCGATAATCTGATCGACGGCTGCCAGAGTCGCGTGTGGCTGCAGGCCGACTGCATCGACGGTAAGATGCGCCTGCAGGCCGATAGCGACGCGATCATCGTCAAGGGCATCATCTCCATGCTGGTGCGTGTGCTTGACGGCGCGTCGCCCCAGGAGGTGCTGGAGAGCGACCTCTACTTCATCGAGCGCATCGGCTTGCGTGAGCACTTGTCGCCCACGCGCAGCAACGGCTTGCTGGCCATGGTCAAGCAGATCAGAGCCTATGCCATAGCCTTTGAGGCCCGCAACCATCAAGACAACCAATAACATTATTAATAATTAACCAATCAAAAACCAAAACGAAGTTATGTTTAAAAACCATCCCAAGGGTCTAATCCCTGCCGCATTAAGCAACATGGGAGAGCGCTTTGGCTACTACATCATGAATGCCGTGCTCCTGCTCTTCCTGTGCTCAAAGTTTGGCCTTGACGAGGGCGTTGCAGGAGTCATCTATGCCGTCTTCTATGCTGGTATCTACGTGTTGAGTCTCGTGGGCGGTTTCATTGCCGACCGCACCCAGAACTACAAGAGCACCATCCAGTGGGGTCTTGTGATCATGGCTCTCGGCTATGTGCTGCTCTCTATTCCCGTTGTCCACTCGGCTGGTAACCACATGTGGCTGCTGGTGTTCACCTGCGTGGCCCTGTTCCTGATTGCCTTTGGTAACGGTCTGTTCAAGGGCAACCTGCAGGCTATTGTGGGTCAGATGTATGACAACATGGAGGCCGACGCTGTTGCCCAGGGCAAGAGCGCTGAGGAAATCAAGGAGATCAAGGAACGCCGCGACTCGGGCTTCCAGATCTTCTATGTGTTCATCAACATCGGTGGTCTCGTTGCCCCGTTTGTTGCCCCGTTGCTGCGCCAGTGGTGGTTGGGCGTCAAGGGCATGGTCTATGATGCTGGTCTGCCCGCATTGTGCCACCAGTACCTCAACGATGCCGCCAACATGGGTGCCGAGCAGATGACCAACCTCACCGCCCTGATGGAGAAGGCCAACCCCGCCGGTTTCAGCGCTGGTGACATGAGTGCCGCCTGCAACAGTTATCTCGAGGTGTTCAACACCGGCGTTCACTACAGTTTCATCGCTTCGGTTGTCGCCATGTTCATCTCGCTGGTCATCTTCATCGCCTTCAAGAAGATTTTCCCGACTCCCGCCAAGAAGGAGGCTGCTGCCGTCGAGCAGTACACCCCCGAGGAGAGGACGGCAATGGCCAAGGAGATCAAGCAGCGCATGGCTGCCCTGTTTGCAGTGCTGGGCGTGTGCGTGTTCTTCTGGCTGTCGTTCCACCAGAATGGTCAGTCGCTCTCGGTATTTGCCCGTGACTATGTCATCACCGACAGCATCGCTCCCGAGATCTGGCAGGCCGTGAACCCCTTCTTCGTGATTGTGCTCACCCCGATCATCATGGCCATCTTTGCCGCTTTGGCCAAGAGGGGCAAAGCCATCTCTACTCCCCGCAAGATTGTCATCGGTATGGGAATCACCGGTCTGGCCTACTTGTTCCTGATGCTGGTCAGCATGAGTGCCGGCTACCCCAATGGCGAGGACTTCCGCGCTCTGGGCATTGAGCAGCAGGCTGCCATGAAGTCGCAGTGGTGGGTACTCATCGCCACCTACTTCTTCCTGACCGTGGCCGAGTTGTTCATTTCGCCGCTGGGCCTGTCGTTCGTGTCCAAGATCGCTCCCAAGCACCTGCAGGGTATCTGCCAGGGCTTGTGGCTGGGCGCTACTGCACTGGGCAACCTGTTTATCTGGATTGGCCCGGTTATGCTCAACAAGATGCCCTCGCTGTGGATGTGCTGGGCGGTCTTCCTGGTTATCTGCCTCGTCGCCATGGGCGTGATGTGGGGTATGGTAAGTTGGCTGGAGCGTGTTACTGGCGAGAAGGAGTAACCAACCTGCAACACATTATTAAATAGTAAATATCATGAAGGTCCAGGGATTCTAGCAGCGTGTCTAGACTTCCTGGATTTTCTGGATGAAATAGAAACATTCAGCAATAGATATAAAACGATACTGTTATGTTTGAGAATCAACCTAAAGGACTATTCGCGTTGGCACTGGCCAACACGGGCGAGCGTTTCGGCTATTACACGATGATTGCCGTGTTTGCCCTGTTCTTGAGGTCAAACTTCGGCTTTGACCCCAAGTGGGCTGGAGAGATCTATGGCGATTTCCTCATGCTCGTGTACTTCCTGCCCATCGTGGGCGGTTATCTTGCCGACAAGTTCGGTTATGGCAAGATGGTAACCATCGGCATCATCATTATGTTTTTGGGCTACCTGTTGCTGTCGATACCCTTGGGCGGGCAGACGGTCGCCATTGTCGCCATGCTGGCTGCCCTGCTGCTCATCAGCCTGGGCACGGGCTTGTTCAAGGGCAACCTGCAGGTGATGGTGGGCAACCTCTATGACGATCCGCGCTATGCCAACCAGCGTGACGCTGGCTTCTCGCTGTTCTACATGGCCATCAACATCGGCGCGCTGTTTGCGCCGACAGCGGCCGTGAGGATTACCGAGTATGCGCAGACCCATCTGGGCTACACCGCCCCTGGCGAGGCCTATCACTTCGCCTTTATGGTAGCGTGTGCGTCGCTGGTGCTCTCGATAGCCATCTACTATCTGACTCGCAGCACCTTCCGTCATACAGAGGAGACTGGCAAGAAGTCGGGCAACGCTGCCGCCGTCGCCGCTGAACCCGAATTGAGCAAGGAGGAGACCAAGGCTCGCATCGTGGCACTGCTGCTTGTGTTTGCCGTGGTGATCTTCTTCTGGATGGCCTTCCATCAGAATGGTTTGTCTCTGACCTACTTCGCCGACGAGTTTACCGCCAAGAGCGCGTCGGGCGTTCACACCATGCCGTTTGACGTGATCAACCTGGTTATGCTTATCCTGATTGTGTATGCCGGTTTCTCGCTGTTCCAGAGCAAGACCGGCAAGGGTAAGGGCATCTCGGCTGCTGTCATCCTTGGCGCCCTGGCCGTGCTGGGCTACAAATACACGCGTGCCACGGGCACTGTCGATATCTCGGCCCCGATTTTCCAGCAATTCAACCCGTTCTATGTGGTAGCGTTGACTCCTGTCTCGATGGCCATCTTCACTTATCTGGCCAACAAGGGCAAGGAGCCCTCGGCACCCCGCAAGATTGCTTATGGTATGCTCGTGGCAGGTGCAGCCTTCTTCATCATGATGTTTGCATCACAGGGGTTGCTCACTCCTAACGAGCAGGCTGCGCTAGCCGAGAAGGGCGAACTCGGACCGCTGGTATCTCCCTACTGGCTGATCTCCACCTATCTGGTGCTGACCTTCGGTGAACTGCTGCTCTCGCCTATGGGCATCTCGTTTGTCAGCAAGGTGGCTCCTCCCAAGTACAAGGGCCTGATGATGGGCGGCTGGTTTGGCGCCACGGCCATCGGTAACAAACTGGTGAGCGTGGGTGGTTACCTGTGGGGCGATCTGCCTCTGTGGGCAGTCTGGACCGTGTTCATTGCGGTTTGCCTTGCTGCCGCCATCTTTATGTTCGCCATGATGAAGCGTCTCGAGAAAGTCGCTAAGTAAGTCATATACTGAATCCTGACAGCAATCATAATAGCGGAGGTGCCATGTCTGGAGCCTCCGCTATCGTTTGCTATGTCAATAGGGTATGATTGTCATCAAAATTCAATCAATAATGTGCCGATTGAGCCAAAATTATAGTATATTTGCAAGTTGAAACAATCAGAGGAAATCCATTAACCAACGATATGACATTACTATGAGCAAATTAGTCGACAGATTTTTAAAGTATGTGAAGTTTGACACACAGAGTGATGAACTCACCAACCTTACACCTTCAACACCGGGGCAGATGGTGTTTGCCAAGGAACTCGAGCGCGAATTGCACGCCATGGGCCTAAGCGACATCTCACTGGACGATAACGGTTACTTGTTTGCCACCTTGCCAGCCAACACCGACAAGGAAGTGCCCACAGTCGGCTTCATCGCCCACATGGACACTGCTCCCGACATGAGTGGTCATGATGTGAAGCCGCGCGTCGTCAAGTATGACGGTCAGGCCATCGTCCTGAGTGAGGAGCCCCGCATCGTGCTCGACCCGCAGCAGTTCCCCGAGATGAACGATTATCTGGGACAGGAGTTTATCGTCACCAGTGGCGACACATTGCTCGGCGCCGACGACAAGGCAGGCATTGCCGAGATACTCAGCGCTATCGAGTGGCTGCAGGAGCATCCCGAAGTGAAGCACGGCAACATCCGCGTGGGCTTCAACCCCGACGAGGAGATTGGTCTGGGTGCACACCACTTCGATGTGGAGAAGTTTGGCTGCGACTGGGCCTATACCATGGATGGCGGTGCTGTTGGTGAACTCGAGTATGAGAACTTCAACGCCGCTAGCGCCAAGATTACCTTCAAGGGCCTGAACGTGCACCCCGGTGCCGCTAAGCACAAGATGCTCAACTCGATGCGCGTGGCTGTGCAGTTTGCGATGATGCTCCCGCGCTGGGAGACTCCCGAGCACACCGAGGGCTATGAGGGCTTCTATCACCTGATCAGCATGGATGGCAGTGTCGAGAAGACTACGCTCAGTTACATCATCCGTGACCACGATCGTGCACGCTTCGAGAGTCGCAAGCGCGAAATCGAGCACCTGTGCCACAAGATCAACTGTGAGTTCCCCGACTGCGCTACCTGCGAGATCAAGGACCAGTACTATAACATGCGTGAGAAGATCGAGCCTGTGATGAATATCATCGACATCGCCAAGCAGGCTATGGAGAACGCCGGCGTCACGCCCAAGGTGCAGCCCATACGTGGCGGTACAGATGGTGCCCAACTGTCCTTTAAGAATCTGCCTTGCCCCAACATCTTTGCAGGAGGCATGAACATGCATGGCCGCTTTGAGTATGTCCCCATCCCCTCGATGGAGAAGGCCATGATGACCATCGTCGAAATCTGCAAGATTGTTGCAGACTAATGCCTGATATGCAGCACAATAGAGGGTCTGAAATCTCTCAGACCCTCTGGTGCCGAATCGATGTGAAGCAAAAAACGGCCGATAAATTTGGCTGTTAGCGAAATTTGCTATACCTTTGCACCGCTTTTTGGGAGATTCGCTAGCTCAGCAGGTAGAGCACATCCCTTTTAAGGATGGGGTCGTGGGTTCGAGCCCCACGCGAATCACGGTGGCGGGTAATTTGCCCGCCTTTTTTGTGCCCTAAATTCACTATTTATCAGCCATTTAACGATGTTTGCGGCGGTCGTGGATATTACCGAGAATTACCGAGAATTACAAAAAATAGTACTTTTTTAGTACTTTTTCTAAAATAAAGTACTATCTTTGCACCAAACCAAATAAGTGATTTCATCATGGCAAGTGTAAGATTTGAGTTGTCAGCAAAGGAGACCGACCGCCCCGAATTGAGGGTGTGGTTACGTTATGGATCGCCACAACGTCGGCTGAGTTGTCGGACGGGTTTATATGGATTCCGCGACCACTGGAGCGAGAAGAAGCAAACCCACACCGTCAAGATGGTAAACCCGTTATTTCGTGCAGAAATTATAGAAGTAAATGAGAAGTTGGGCAAGTTGAAGGCCAGGATCGAGACCGCCGCGGCCAACACGCCCGACGAGGCTATCTGCCGCCCCTGGCTTGCTGAAATTGTCGAGGATGAGTTACACCCCACAAAGACGGAGAAAGCCAGCCAGGACGCGCCAAATACTTTGATAGGAGCCTTCAAGGACTTTATAGCAGCAGCACCCACAACGATACGAGCCAAAGGCAAGCCGATGTGTGCCGCCCGCCTCAACCACTACAAGCAAACCTTAAAGATCCTGGAGGGGATGGGTGCCGATGGTGTGACGATTGAGCGAGCCGATAAAGCCTTCTACGATTCATTTGTCCGCTTCATGTTTGCCACTGGCTACAAGCAGAACACGATCGCCACGCGCGTTAAGTGCATTAAATCGGTTATCAATTCGCTACCAGTAGCCGAGCGGATGGGGTGTGAATTTGTGGAGCCAAAGAAGTGTGCAGCGGTCATGGAGGATATAGACAATATCGCGCTTAATGAAACCGAACTGCAGGCACTTGCCGACCTCGACCTGGCCAGGTGGCCACACCTCGACCGCGTCCGCGATCAGTTCCTTTTATTGGCCTGGACTGGGTGCCGATTTAGCGACCTGGGCAAGTTATCCCGCCGTTATATCGTTGCTGAGGATGGCGATTACTTCTTTAGCCTGGAGCAACAAAAGACGGGAGCAAAGGTGGTTATCCCTATATTGCCGCCGATTGTGCCGATACTGGAGAAATACGATTACCAACCGCCGCGGTCGATCAGCAACCAGCGATTTAATGACTATATCAAGGAAGTTGCACAACTGGCACACCTGGACGATGAAGTGGCCACAATCCACACCCAGCAAGAGAAGGGACACTTCACCCCTGGCCGCGTCGAGACGCGCCGCCCGAAGTGGCAAGCCATAACCGCCCACACCGCCCGCCGATCATTCGCGACAAATATGTATAAGCGAGGATTCCCCACCCTGGCAATTATGGCGATTACTGGCCACAAGACCGAAAAAAGCTTCTTAACCTATATCAAGGTCAGCGAGACCGAGAACGCCGCCTTATTAAAGCGTCAATTCATGGCACAATGGAAGTAAAGCGATGATCACCACACAAGATATATTAAAACTAAAATCGGCACTTGCTGAAATTGCCATTATTTGCCGCGGCGAATGGCCAGCATGGGAAGCAATCTATGGCGATATTTCATTATTTGTGGACTTGCTGGATTCAGCCGAAACCCTGGAAAATGTCAGCGGGTTTTTGGAGTACCTGGCCACTGGAGGCAATATCGAGCCTATTGTAAGGGAACTGGAGGAATCGTTGGGCGATTTCCTGGATGGTACCGCCATTCGCGTTAATGAGTACGCGCCCCTATTGTTAGCCGAGAACGCGCGAGAATGGATTGCCGAGTACCTGGCCGAAGGTGGAACAACCGACGAAATACGTCAAGGAGTATTTAGCGACCTGGAGGAAATAATCGACCTTTGCAGTGAATGGGTACGATGGATCCAGTTATATTTCCCAGGCCGCGACGCTGCCGCCCGTCCAGGTGCTGCCGCCTCATGCCGGGAGCGACCAGGAACCCGCGACGGTGCCCAGCTTCTGCCAGGATCCGCGACTGGTGCCCAGCAAAAACCGACCGCCGCGGCCAAGAGGCTTGCTTCTATGAAGCTTCAAGAACTAAAGAAGGATCTTATAAAAGCTGGTTTAATCGTCGAGGGAAAATGGGAAGGAACGCCCGCCGAATATGGTGAACTTGTGCGACACTTGAAGGATGATTGCGGAGTAGAGAACCGCGGCGGGTATGCCTGGAATGATTGCCGACTTTTTGCTGGTTATCATGGTAGCGATAAGAGTGCCCAAAATGCCATTACAAGCAACCAGGGAGACGTGAGAGGCGATCGCGCCGAGGCTATAAGACTTATTTGCCAACGTCATAAAGTACGCTAAAGAATAGGGAATAATAGGGACTTGTGGGGATGATCCCCAGTTGTCACCAGGGAAATAAATAACCTGGTACTACCTTCGCCGCCGACAACGATGTCAGCGGTATTTTTTACGCCGCGACGGGAAGTGTCATTTAATACACTATGACCGACACGATAGGAACGCCCAGGACGCAGGTAGTTATGGACTATGACGATTTAACGCGAATGATGGATGAAATGGCCGACAAGATTGCCGACAAGGTAAAGCAGATCACCCAAACCACCAACGAAGGCCAGGATCAAGGCCGTTTGATGTCAGCTAAAGAAGTCCGGGTTATTTTTGGCGTGACCGATAAGACGCTTCATGTATGGAATAAGACGGGATTTTTGCCGAGGGTGAGGATTGGTGGCGTTGTCCGCTACCGCCGGGAAGATGTGGAACGAGCCGCCCAGGTTAAAGGCAAGTAAAGAGCAATCGAGCCAATGAAAGATGATTCATTAAGTATCGAGAATCCCACACCGAGACCGAAACCAAAGGCCAGCCCGCTATCAATGCCGCGCGTACTCATTAACGCGCCCCAGGAGCCGAAGGAAGCCAAGTGGAGGCCAGGCGGAGGGACGAAGGCACCGACCGAAGATCTGCAACAATTTCCCACCTGGGGACTGCCCGAAGATCTGCAAAAGGTTATCCAGGAAGTTGCCGATGGCTACCAGTGTGACCAAAGCACCGTAACGGCCTCAATATTCGCCGCGGCGGGTGCCGCCCTGGGAAAAAGTATTATCGGCATATCGGACAACTACCGAAACTATCCGGCATTATGGTTTGTGATTGTCGGTAAAGCGTCCAGCGGCAAGTCGGCACCCCTGGACTGGGTATTCAAGCCGTTAATGGACTATGACGCCGAGGCCTACAAAATCTATAAAGCTTCACGGATTCAATATGAAGCTGAGGCAAAAGAGAGCCGAGGCGAACCGCCCAGGCTACTATCCAGGATTGCAGCTAATATCACGGACGAGAAGTTACTCTATAAACTTGCTGAGAACAACGGCGCGTTATGCTGGAAACATGATGAATTTGCAAGCCTATTGGGAGGCCTGGGAAAGTATTCCAACGGTGGAGCAAGTATGATAGTTGGTAATCTTCTATCTATATTCAGCGGTGGAGACTTCACCAAAGAATCGGTAGGCGGTGAGCCGTTGTTTATTCCTTCGCCAGCACTTAGTATCATTTCAACAACCCAGCCTTCGGTATTAAAGAAGCTGATGGCACCATACCTGCAAAATGGTTTTTTTGAACGATTCCTTTTTGTCAATATAGGCGGGAAAGTTCCCGACTACAAGCCAGTAATTATCAGCCAGGACGCCCGCCGAATATGGGGGGAGTATATAGATGGATTGATAAGGAATGATGTTACGGAGATCCGGGAACACGTCGCGGCCTATAATATACACGTCGCGGCGATGAACCGCTGGAGGGAGGAGGAACGGGTATTGATGGAAGCCGATTACGGAGACTTATTTGCGGAGGTTAGTTGCTCTATTCTTGAAAAGGCCAATTATCATTTATGCCGACTAAGCATAATAGCGGCCAGGCTAAACGGCGAGAATATGATCACCGCCCCAATAATGCAATATTCGGTCGATTGTGTTGATTACCTTATCGACGGGCAAAAGGTGGCGTTGCTCAAGATCTTGCACGATGATCGCAGAGGCGAGCCGACAAAAGCGGAAACGATACGGCAACTATTCAGACACTATCCAGTATTGACCGAGAAAAAGCGAAAATCAGCTTTTGCAAGGCTATTGGGTGTAAGTCAAGAATATATTACCAAAGTCACAAATAGCGGGTAATATCGCAGCCAGGAACGAAGCTGCAGCCAGGATGATGTCGGCATGATCGTCGCGGCCTGGAAGCATCCACGAGCCGCGACGGTGCCGACCGTCCAAGTGCTGCCGCCTCATGCCGGGAGAAACCAGGAACCCGCGACGGAGCCCAGCTTCTGCCAGGATCCGCCCAGGTGCCAGCGTCGCGGCCTGGAGAGCGAGAGCCAAATATTTAGTATTATCAATCTAATAAACTTTTAAGATTATGAAGGCGAAACAAGAGACCAAACAAGAAACCAATTTCGATGAAATGCCCGTTTTATTGGGTGAGTATATAAAGGCGATGAGAGAGGCCAAACGATGCAGGGAGGCCGTTGTGCGCTACTTAATGGAAGCCGATGCATTTGACGGCCTGGCCGAGATTGTGAGCGACTTTGCGCTATTGCTTAAGAACCCGTGAAGCTGCCGACCGTCCAGGTGCCCGCGTCTTGACCTGGAAGGATAGCTACCAGGAACCCGCGACGGTGCCCAGCTTCTGCCGGGATGATGTCGGCATGATCGTCGCGGCCTGGGAAGATCCGCGAACCGCGACGGGTGCCAGCGTCTCAACCAGGGAAGGATCCACCGCGACGCTGCCCAGGTTATAGTTTTGAGTACTGGAGTTATAGGTTATAGGTTATACCAGTTGCAAAGTGTTGGTTATTAGGTAGTTATAATAGTAATGCGGTATAACAATAATAAAGGTTATACCATAGTTATATGTTAATCAGTTGAATATCAATGCAATAACACGTCTATAACCTATAACCTATTACTACAACCGCGACGATAACAAAAGGCATGACCGTCGCGGCCTGGGAAGATCCAGGAACGCCGAGGCAAGCAGCCGCCCGCCCATCCGTCCAGCGTCTCGACCAGGAACCCCGCGACGGGTGCCCACCGTCCAAGATAAACCATTTTGTTGCAAATTCAGTCTTGTTATTATAAACGCTTGCGTTGTGAAACGTGGGCGTTTTGCTCGACGATATAGAAGGCGTGACCGTCGCGGCCTGGGAAGCTGGAGAGCGAGAGCCGCCCGCCTGGGCGTTGGCAAATGTTTTTCCGCTGGAGGGGGGAGTGTTTTTTTATTAGGGGGTGGGGTACCTTAAACCCCACGCCCTCTCTTTTCCACACACGGACGATTTTTTGAGCCGTTGGGGGTGAGGCCAAGAGTTGCCAATACTGGACAAATTGTACACTCTAAAAAACGCGCGCGAGCAACTGGAGGAATCCGCCCAGGTTATCCAGGCCAAGAGCCGGGATGATGTCGGCATGATCGTCGCGGCCTGGGAAGATCCAGGAACGCCGAGGCAAGCAGCCGCCCGCCCATCCGTTCAACGTAGCGACCTGGAGAGCGAGAGCCGACCGCCCAAGCTGAGAAGCAACCAGGAGCCGCGACGGGTGCCAGCGTCTCAACCAGGGAAGGATCCACCGCGACGAGAGTTGCCAATACTTGACAAATTTTACACTCTAAAAAAGGAAGTCTATTTTTTTATGCCAGGCGTAAAAATCTTATTACCTTTGCAAAGATACACTTGCCAACAATGGCAAATGAATCATTTTATTTGGTTTGGCTGGATTCCCAGGGATGGGGTGCCAGCCATTTTTTAGTATCTTTTTAGTACCTTTTTGAAGATTGTTTTTATAACTATTTGATTATCAGTATAGGGTTATAATCCCACGCGAATCACGCATCGCAAGCGCAGTCCATCATTGGGCTGCGTTTTTTTTTTGTTTCGGGCTCTTCTGGCAGATGTCGGCTGAGCCGATAAGCAGGGAATCATGCCTCCACTCATTTTTGGCTGAGCCAAACAGGCCCTGGCATCCTCGGTGCGAGGGGCCAGGGCCTGTGTCATGCGGTCGCAGGCAAGAGCCTGTGAGTCGGTTATGATTGTTTCAGGATGATGTCGATCAGGGCATTGACGTCGGCGATGTTGACTTCACCGTCGCTATTGACGTCGGCGCGCTCCATGGTGTACTCATCGTATTCTACACCCAGGATGATGTCGATGATGGTGTTGACGTCAGCGATATTGACCTCGCCATCGGCGTTCACGTCACCTGCTACCACGGCAAACAGGTGGGTGTCCAGATAGGCCACACGGCGGCGGATCCAATCCTCGACATAGTCCATCTCATTGCTCAGGTCGAGCGTCTTGTTGGCGATGTCGCTGTCGTGGCTCCAACGGGCCTCTTCGCGAGAAGCGGCACCACACGCCTCCAGGCCGTCCATGACGGTGCGGAAGCGGTTGACGAGGCTGTCGGGGTCAAACACGGTCTGGCGCAGTTCCCAATAGCGCTCGGTCATGCTGTGACGATACTCCTCAATCTCAAACATGTCGCACATGGGCAGGTTCATAATCCAGCCGCCGGTGGGGCGTTCGGGGCTGACAATGTTGGGCTGGTCGACGCCAGGTGCGTAGTTCTGGCCCAGGCAGATGTCCAAGTCCCAAGGCACCATGGTCAAGCGGGGGTGCTCCTGCACGTCGTGGCAAGCATAGTAGATGTTTTTGCTCTCGTTGTCAAGGGCTTGAAGCAACAGGATGAAGATGTGGTAATCCTGCAGCACGGGGATGTCGTAGTAGTAAGCCATGCTGTCGACGCGGGCTTCAAAGTCGAGGTCGGCGCGGTTGGAGAACCACACTGCATTGTGGAGCACGGTCCAGTCGGCCATGTGGGTCTCGTCATAATCGGGATATTTCAGTTCAAAGCCATCCCAAATGGGCGAGTCGGCAGGCAGGGGCTCCGGACGTGACATGGTCACGGTGCGTGTCCACTTAAATGAGGTCCACAGCATGCCGTGCATGTCGTAACCGTCTTCGGTCTCGGCATAGCGCTCGAGTTTCAACTGCTTGCGGTCGATGGGCTCACACATGTTGTAGATGCCTTGGTACTCGCCGTTGAGCAGCACCTCCACCACTTGGCCACGCGATCCGTTGCGCACGTTCTTGATGCTGTCGGCCTCGGCATACCACGGCTGGCGGGCATAGTCGAGCCACAGGTCGGTGCTGATGCGGTTGCGCAGGCGCAGGAAGTCGCGCTGGCCGGCATCCAGAATCCAGTTGTTGTCGTTACGCAGGCCGAAGAAGCGATGGTTGGCCTTGGAACCGTCTTCCTCGTTGATAAACTTGATGCGGTAGTTACGCTTGTGGCTGCTCTCGGTATTGGTCGCTTGACCGCGCCATTTGAGTCTTGCCGACAGGGGCTCGGCATAGGCCGAGTCGGGTTCGCTCACGGTCACCGTGCCCACTTGGTAAGTGTCGTTAAAGTCACCGTTGAGTTCCACAACGGGCAGCCATGTGAAGGTGATGCCGCCGGTGATGGTTTCACCACCCATCTGGGCAGTTACCATGTATTGCTTGCCGCCTGAGATGCCTTCAAAGCGGAAGGTGTCGCCACTGGCCACTGCCACGCCGTCGATGACAACATCGGTCAACTCGTCGCCAAATGTGACCACTGCTTCATAATCGGTGCCAAAGATGGACTGAGGCACGCTGCACAGCCAGATGTGATTAAGATTGTCGATTGCGGCACGATGGCCACCGATGTTGAGTGTCTGAGCCCACGACGATACGGTTACCATCACGAGCGTCATAACCATGAAAACAAGTCTTTTCATCATTAATCTATTTGATAATTCAATAACTGTAATTGATTAGAACCATTGAAAATATGCCGCAAAGATACGAAAAAACTTCAATTACAATGTTTATCAGGCTATTATTTTGAGCGATTGTTTGGCTTTGCGCGTCTATGTGGGACGTTTCCAGCACCGGTGACCATCAACTGCGACGGGAAGAGTGTGCTGGCTGATGCTGCGCTACGAGGTAAATCTGTGCCTGTGTGACTGATAGACTATGGTGGTCGATAATCGCCAAAAAAAAGGGGCACCTGCAAAACTGTGTGTTCAGCAATCAGAGATACCACCCGGCGGGGTGCCGAGTAGAGACCTCTGTCGCCCCGGGGCGACCCCATTGTATCAGTCTTTCAGGAAGAACCGCTCATCAATCTCACCGCCACAGTCC
>ONQS01000045.1 GCA_900320055.1 uncultured Prevotellaceae bacterium | reverse complement strand
CAAGTGGCTGCGCTCGATGTGCTGTGGCGTGATGGCCAGCAAGCGGCAGATGGCATTCTCCGTTTGACGGATATTGCGGCGGGTGTCCACAATAGAGGTTTTCACGTTTAGGTAGGAAGACTCCATCTGGTTAACCGCTGTGGAGTAAGACTTGCCGTTCTCCCAGAGTATCTTCTGCGTTTCAAGCGAGATGTTCCACAAACTGTCGGTAGCCAAGAGAATCTCCAGTTGCTGGTCCAGCATAAGCAAGGTGCTGTACTGCTGTGCCACGGCCGAGATGATGTTGGCCTGTACAATCTGTTTACTGGTCTGAGCCTGCAGGAGCACCGCTTCCGACTTGCGTTTCTTATTCTTGATGGTGCCAAACGCGTCGATGTCCCAGTTGACCTGCAACGGCAGGTTGTAGGTCTTGGATGCCGCACTGCCGCCAAAAGAGGAAATGGAGCCCGAGGGTGAGAAATAAACCGTCGGGAAGAAACCCTGCTTGGCAGCTTCCAATGCGGCTTCGGACTGTTGTATGGCGATGCGCGCCGACTGGATGTCGGTGTTACGTGACAGGGCCGTGTCAATGAGTTGCTGCAGCAAGGGATCGGTGAAGAAGTCACGCCATGAGATATCTGCCAGCGAGGTGCTGTCGTTCGTCAAGGGGACATCATTACCGTAAACATCTGCTGGAATCGTCGCTTGGGACTGGTACTTGCCATGCAGACTCTTGATTGTGTCGCAGCCCACCAGTGATAGTGCTGCCACACAAATGACTATTATCTTGGTTGTCTTCATATCTTATTTAACTTCTAACTCCTCACTCCTAACTTCTAACTCATCGACAGGTTTGCCCTGGAATCTCTCATGCCACCGCTGGAAGACCATGAAGAACACGGGCACCACAAACAGCAGGGCGAGCGTGCCGACGGCCATACCCGCGGTGACGCCCAGTGCAAGCACACGGTTGCCGTTTGCTCCGGCACCACCAGCGATAATGAGGGGAATCATACCCGCAATCATCGTGACGACGGTCATCAGGATGGGACGCAAGCGCTCCTCGCAGGCGGCGAAGGCCGCATCGCGGATGCTCAGGCCTTGAGCACGACGCTCGGAGGCAAACTCGGTAATCAAGATGGCCGTTTTGGCCAGCAGACCGATGAGCATGATGACACCCGTTTGCAGATAGATGTTGTTCTCCATTCCCGGCAAGTGGAGCCGCGACACCAGCCAAATAGCACCAAACGAACCCATCAGGCCGAAAGGTACACTCAGCAGCACAGCCCATGGCGTGAACCACGAGTTGTAGAGTGAAGCCAGGATGAGGTAGATGAGGATGACGCAGATGACATAAATCAGTGCTGTGGCATTGGAGCCGGCTGTCTCCTCCACCTCTCGGGACATTCCGTCGTACTCATAACTATACCCGTTAGGCATCACTTCCTTGAAGACCTCGGCGATAGCCTTGTGGGCATCGCCCTCGGAGTAACCGCTGGCGGTCATCACGCCGCAGGTGATGCTCTGGTACAGGTTGAAGTGAGCAACCGATGCCGAACCTACGATTTCGGTCAAAGTGACGAACTCTGATATCGGTGCCATTTTGCCTCCTTGAACGCGCACAAAGATGTTGTTGAGCGACGAGGGATCGAGACGGTATTCGGGTGCTGCGTTGGCCATGATGCGGTACACCTTACCGAACTGGTTGAAGTTGCCCACATAGGAGCCACCGCAATAGGCACCCAGTGTGTTGAGCACGACAGCGGGTGTCACGCCGGCACGGTCACACTGCGTGGCATCGATATTGACTTGATACTTGGGGAAACGCTCGGAGTAGGCCGACATGGCCATCATGATTTCGGGCCGTTCATTCAGTTTGGCCAGGAACTTGTTGGCGTCAGCGTTGAATTCTGACATTGGGCGGTCTTGTAAGTCTTCCAACACCAGGGTCACACCGCTGTTGGAGCCGTAACCTGGTACCTGAGGCATCTGGAATGGAATGACGGTAGCATTCTTGATGTCCTTGCAGTCAAGGGCAAAGCGGCCATAGACCAGTGCGATGTAGTGATTCATGCCCTTGCGGTCGTCCCAGTTCTTCAGTCGGATGATGAGCGTGGCATAGCAACTGCCAGAACGCCCGGCCATCATGCCGTAACCGCTGACCACTGCATAGTTCTCGAGTTCGGGAATCTTCTTCACCTTTTCCTCCACCTTCTTGACAATCTCCTGTGTCTCATGCAGGGTGCAGCCCTCGGGGGCGCGCACCTCGGCAAAGAATACGCCCTGGTCCTCATCAGGCACAAGGCCTGAAGGAAGCCCGCGCATGAAGATGACGAGCAATACGGCCGCGATGGCGAGTAGGCCCCACGCCAATTTCGGGCGTTTAATGAAACCGCCCACGCTCTTTTTATATTTCTTGAGGATGGCGTTATAACTGACGGTGTAAGCCTTGGTAACATAGTAGTTCAGGTTCTTCTTCTCCTTGTTATCCTTGGAGTACCGCATCATGATAGCGCACAAGGCCGGACACAGTATGAGTGCGGACACGCACGATAGACCCACTGATGATGCCAGCGTGACGCCAAACTGCGTGAAGAACGACCCTGACGTGCCGGGCATGAAGGCCACAGGAATAAACACGGCCATGAAGACCAGAGTACACGAGATGACGGCTACCGACACCTCGCTCATAGCCTCGCGGGTAGCGCGACGGGCGTCGGTGATGCCTCCTTCCATCTTGGCCATGACCGCTTCGACGACGACAATGGCATCATCCACCACGGTGCCGATGGCCAGCACCAGTGCAAATAGCGTCAGGATGTTGAGCGAGAATCCCGCGATCTTCACAATAGCAAACGTTCCCAGCAGCGATACGATGATTGATATCGAAGGGATGACCGTTGCCTTGAAGTTCTGCAAGAAGAAATAGACCACGAGAATCACCAGGATGATGGCGATGACAAGCGTCTCAACCACGTTGTGGATGGCTGCGAAAAGGAAGTCGTCGCTGGTCTCCAGAATTTCGAACTCTAGGCCGGCAGGCATTGTCGGCTTGAGTTCCTCGTATAGTTGGTTGATGCGGGCGTTTACCTCGGTAGCATTGGCTCCTGGTGCCTGGAACACCATGTAGATGGTGCCCGGCTGGCCGTCGATGCTGGACGTGAAGTTGTAACTCACGGCACCAATCTCCACATCGGCCACATCACTCAGGTGCAGCAGGTGACCGCTATCGCTGGTGCGTAACACGATTCCTTTGAACTCCTCGACGGTTTTCAATGTTCCCTTGTACTCCATGGAATATTGGTAAGCGTTCTCGGACTGCTCGCCCAGCGACCCCGTGGCGGCAACAAAACTCTGACCGCCAATGGCAGCGAACACGTCGTTGGGTTCCAGTCCATATTGAGCCATCACATCGGGCTTGAGCCAGATGCGCAGGGCATAGGTATTGCCCAGCGACATCACATCGCCCACACCGGTGATGCGCATCAGTCGGGGGCGCACGTTGATATCGATGTAGTTGGCAATGAAATCGGCGTCATACTTGCCGTCCACACTCTTCAGGGCACCGATGTGCAGGATGTTGTTTTGCTGTTTCATGACCTCCACACCCACCTTGGCCACCTCGGCTGGCAGCAGAGCCGTGGCACGGCTCACGCGGTTCTGCACGTTGACGGCAGCCAGGTCGGGGTCTGTCCCTTGCTTGAAATAGACCTGTATCGAGACTTCGCCCGATGCCGATGCCGAACTGGTGATGTGGGTCATGCCCGGCACACCGTTGATGTTCTCCTCGAGGGGCTGGACCACCGCCTTCATGATCGTGCCCGCGTCGGCACCGGTATAGGAAGTGGAAACTCGCACCGTGGGCGGGGCAATATTGGGGTACTGCTCGATGGGCAGAATGCCCATGCAGATGGTGCCCACCAGCGTGATGACGATTGCTATCGCGCACGCCATCACATATCGGTTGATGAAGATGTTGTTCTTCATGACTTATTTCTCTTTTTTGGGTTGAGCGGGGAACAGGACGCGCTGGCCTTCCTGCACGTTGTTGGCCCCAACGGTCACGATGCGGTCACCGATGTTCAGACCCTCTGTGACGATGACATCCTTGCCATTGAGGGCATCGGTTGTCAATACTGTAACGGCGGTCGCGGTGCTGTCTGATTTCACTTTATAGACTAGCGACTTGTCTTGCAATCGCACCACGGCAGCCTGTGGAATCACCATCACGTCGTGGAGGTTATAGGGCAAGACCACTGTGCCTTGAATGCCCGAGAACAAGTGTCCGTCGGGGTTGGGGAAAATGGCTTTACAAGCCAGGGATCCCGTGGAGGCATTCACCACGCCCGTTAGGCTCGAGACGCGACCCTTGTGCTGATACTCAGTGCCGTTTTTCATGATAAATGTCGCATCGGGCATTTCGGCTATCAGTTTAGCCTTCTCGCTTTGTGTCAAGCCAGCCGAGGCCATCTCCTCGATTATTGACTCGGGAACCGAGAACTCTGCCTCCATTTGCCTGTTGCCGCTGACGATGGTCAACTGGGTCATTGGGGTCACCTGGTCGCCGGCATAGACTGTAATCTCGCCAATAACGCCAGCCACGGGAGAAGTGATTGTGCAGAAACCCAGGTTTACCCTAGCGTGGTTGACGGCCGCCTGAGCCTGGCTGACCGATGCCCTGGCCTGGCTGACGGTGGCCTGGGCTTGCTTGTAGGAGTTCAAGGAACTCTCCAGCATGTAATTGCTCACGATTTGTTTTTCATACAGGTTCTTGTTGCTCTCATACTCTAGTTTGGCACTATTGGCCTGGGAAATGGCAACTTGGAGATTGGCATTGGCAGCCTGGAGGTTAGCCCTGGCCGATTCCAACTCATGCTGGGCATTGCGGGAGTCGATGGCAAACAGGATCTGTCCCTTGCGCACCTGCTGCCCCTCGGTGACATAAATCTTCATCAGTTGGCCACTCACCTGCGGCATGATTGTCACGTCGGCCTGGCCCTTCATCTTGGCACTGAATTTCACGGGTACCTCAATGTCCGATTTTTTCACCGTCATCGTTTCAAATGACGACTGTTCCTCCTTGGGCATTTCCACTCCACAAGATACCATGGCAGCAATCACCATGGTGAGCATTGCGCATACCCAGATTTTGTAGTTTTCAACAAATTTCGTCATGGATATTCAGTTTTTAATCATTATTTTTATCAATGCTGCAAAAGTAGTTAAAAAATGGTTGATAAAGATACCTTTAGCATACAAATAATTGCTCATCATGCAAAAAAAAGTGCCAAAACCAGTATTCTAATTCCCCTTGATGGGAATTAGGAGGCATTGAGAATTAGTTAATTATCAATTGACACCCTGATTGACGAATTGTTTGATAGGCGGGGCGGGAGTGTTAATGAAGTGTTAATGTCACGAACGAGGTCGGAAAAACGTACTGATGGATGCAGGCTGATCAACAGGTGGATGTGATTCTCAATGCCATTGATGGCAAAAAGGGTCGATTGGGTATTCTGCACCACGCGCGCGATATACCGATACAACTGGTCAGAGGATGCCAAGGGCAATGTCAACTCACGACTGTTGGTGTCGTGCGGTGTTGTGTCGTCAGGACTTGCGGAGGACCTCGACGATGCGGCTCATCTGGTTGGGGATGCGGATTTGTTGCGGGCACTTGGACAGGCAGGCTTCGCAATCGACACACTGGTTGGCTCGGGCATCGGCGGGCAGTGCCTGACGATAGCCGTCAAGGAATCGCTGCTTGCGCTCGGCATAGTCTGGCTCGGAGGAGGCAGGCAAGGGCAGGATATGCTGATTGACAGCCTCGTTATAGAAACTGAAGTTGCCGGGGATGTCCACACCATAGGGGCATGGCATGCAGTAAGCACACGCGGTGCAGGGGATGATGGGAATGCCCGCCATGCCGTCGGCAATCTTCTCGAGCAGGGCGTTCTCGGCATCGGTGCACGGGTCGAGCGGTGAGTGTGTGCGGACATTCTGCTCCAAGTGCTCCATCTGGTTCATGCCGCTCAGAGTGGTCAGGATATTGGGATGTGAGCCCACCCAGCGGAAGGCCCATTCGGCAGGCAAGGCGTCGGGACGTGCGGCCCGCAACTGGTCGGCATACTCGTCGGGCATATTGGCCAACGACCCGCCACGCAGGGGCTCCATCACTACAACCTGGATACCTGCCTTCTCGAGTTTGTCATAGAGGTACTCTGCATCAGCATCACGCTTGCGGCCTTCCTTGTTGAGCGAGGCATGGCGCCAATCCAGGAAATTCATCTGAATCTGCACAAAGTCCCAGTGATACTTGTCGTTGTGGTCGATGAGCCAGTCAAACACGCTCACGTCGCCATGATAGGAAAATCCCAGATGGCGGATGCGACCTGCCTCGCGCTCACCCAGCAGGAAATCGAGCAGGCCGTTGTCGATGAAACGGCGTTTCAGGTTGTCCAGACCACCCTGCCCCACACCGTGCAGCAGGTAATAGTCGATGTAGTCCACCCGCAGTTGGGTGAAGGAGTTTTTGTACATCTGCTTGGCCTCGTCGAGGGCCCACAGGCGCTCGTTGTAATTCGACATCTTGGTGGCCACATAGTATTTCTCGCGGGGATGACGGCTAAGGGCAGCCCCAGTGATGCCCTCGTTGAGGCCACCGCCATAAATTGGTGCGGTGTCGAAGTAATTCACGCCATGGGCAATGGCATAGTCCACCAGTTGATTGACGAGTTCTTGGTTGTCGCGGGGCAGGCGCATCATGCCGAAGCCTAGCAGCGACACCTGTTCGCCAGTGCCACGCTGCACACGGTAGGTCATACGCACGGCCTGATCAGGCTTGCTGACTGATGGTTGATGACTGCTGGTCGTGCCAGCCAAGGCGCTGAACGGCTCGAGGGCCGCCAACGCTGCCGCCGAGCCCGTTGCAATGCCCAGCCGGCGCAAGAATTCACGTCTATTGATATCCATCGCTGTAAAGATTTAATGATATATCACCCGCAAATATACATATTCTTTGGGAAATATTGTCTATTATTGTGATAAAATGGGATGCGAGAGGGTCGGTTGGTGTCGACTCTCCCGCATCGGGTGTTGTGCGTGTATTCTCTTAAAAATACAGTTTCTTAACCTATTATGTGAGTTTTTAGTCTTTAATTATGACTCAATCGGATTGTTCTCGGCGAAGATGGCCATGCGCTCGTCGAGGATCTTGTACTGGTGATCCTGGATGAACGAGGTGCACACACGCAGACCTTCCTGCCATGAGCCGGTGGTGGCCAGGCAGATGGCGCTCACGCCGTAGTACATCAACTCACGGGCCAACTCACCACTTGTCATGTTGCCGTAACCGATGGTGAAGTAGAAACCGTCGGCAATGGGCTGGTCACCATCCATACCATAGACGATGCGGAAGCCGTGACGCGTGAAGATTTCCTTCAACTTGTGTGCACGCTCACCATAGACAATCACGTCGTCGCGGAAGTCATACTCGCCATTGCAAGCGGCCTCCATGATGGCTGCCAGGGCATACTGGGCGCTGTGGCTCGTACCTGATGACAGGGCATATAGGGTGCGGGTGATGAACACCTTGCCGAAGGGCAGGCCGTCGTAGCGGGCCGACAAGTCGGGATAGTGGCGGTTGAAGATGGCGGGGCTGATGCAGGCCATCGCGATGCGCTCTCCGGCATAGGAGAATGCCTTGCTGCCACTGATGTGCATGATATAGTTATCGGTATATTTGGCCACGGTGGGCTGGAAGGGCGGCTCGAAGGGCTTGCTCAGGTCGACGCGGAAGTCCATGGCAAAGTAGGCCAAGTCCTCAAGCACGATGACATCATACTTGGTGGCCAGTTCACCGATGTCCTTCAACTCATCCTCTGTCAAGCAGATCCAAGCGGGATTGTTGGGGTTGCTGTAGATGAGGCAACAAACGTCGCCCTTGGCCATATATTCCTCGAGTTTGGCGCGCAGTTTGGGACCGCGGAACTCGTAGATATCGAAGGTCTCGTAGGGCACGTCCTGGATTTCCAACTGCAACTTCTGCACGGGGAAACCGGGATCGATGAACAAGGCCTTGTTCTTCTTCTTGTTGCTCTGGGTGATGGTGAGCAACGAGGCGAAGGTGCCTTGCATCGAGCCAACGGTGGGAACGCAGCACTCGGCGGGAATGTCCACATCGATAAACGCCTTGATGAAGCGAGACGTGGCATCCTTGATCATCTTCTCGCCAGGCAGGGCCGGATAGAGTCGTGCGCAACCGTTCTGCAGAGCCTTGATCTGGGCGTCAACACCGATCTGGGCAGCGGGCAGTCCGGGAATACCCATCTCCATCTTGATGAACTCCTGTCCCGACTCGCGCTCGGCACGCTCGGCGATGGCTTTGACCTCGCGGATAGTGGCGTTGGCATAGTCCATGATGCCATACTCCTCGATGGCGCGGTCGATGATCTCACGGCTAATGGGGGTAGGTCTCATCGTTGAGCCTCCTTTCCGATAGCAAGTGCCTTGAGGTTGGCATCGACAACGGCATCGCCCTTGCGACCAAAGACGCGGCGGATGGCATTTTCCAGTTTTTCATACTCGATGCCGAGTGCCTTCTGGGCAGCACCCAGGAGGATTACGTTGGCCGAGCGGGGAATCTCGTTGTCCTTAGCCAACTGCTCGATGTCGAGGATGATGACGTTCTTAACCTTGTCCAGGTCGGCCATCACCTTGTCCACATCGGGATAGTTGGGGATGTTGATAAAGGGCTTGCTCGATGTGATGATCCATCCCTCCTTGCTCAGGAAAGGCAGATAGCGCAGGGCCTCCATAGGCTCCATCGAGATGATTACGTCGGCCGAACCCAGAGCGATCAGGTCGCTGCTGATGGGGTCGCTGCTGATGCGCAGATTGGACTGCACGTCGCCGCCACGCTGTGACATACCGTGAACCTCGGCCTGCTTGATATAAAGATTCTCGTGCATGGCTGCTTCGCCAATGACGGTAGCGATGGAGAGGATGCCTTGTCCACCCACGCCGCACAAAATGATATCAGTTTTCATTGCTTTGCCTCCTGTGCTTTCTTTTGTTTGAGATGACGTTGTAATGTTTGCATACACTCGCGGCGTGGGATAATCACGCTGGTGCCGCGGTACTCAATCTCGTCACGCAGGACTTGCGTGATTTCGGGCATGTTCTTGGGCAGGGGAACGACCACCTTGAGGTGCTCATCGGGCAGACCCAAGCCACGGCAGATGTCCTCGAACTTGCCGGTTCCTGCCGAATCCTGACCGCCGGTCATACCGGTGGTGAGGTTATCGCTGATGATGACGGTGATGTTGGCATTCTCGTTGATGGCATCGAGCAGACCTGTCATACCCGAGTGGGTAAAGGTAGAGTCGCCGATGATGGCAACGGCGGGCCACTGGCCGGCATCGCTGGCACCCTTGGCCATGGTGATGCTGGCACCCATGTCAACACAGGAGTGGATGGCCTTGAAGGGAGGCATGAAGCCTAGAGTGTAGCAACCGATGTCGCCAAACACGCGGGCATTGGGATAATCCTTCAACACCTCGTTGAGGGCGGTGTAAACGTCGCGGTGGCCGCAGCCCTGGCACAATGCGGGGGGACGGGGGGCGACATCCTCGCAACTGGCATAGCCCTCACGCACCTCGACGCCCAGTGCGCGCTTGAGCGCATCGGGGCTGAGTTCGCCAGTGCGGGGCAGTTCGCCAGTGAGACGGCCCTTGATGACAGCATTGCCCGGCATCACGCCACGGACAAGATCCTCGACAAAGGGCTGACCCTCTTCGGCGATGAGTACAGACTCACACTCGGCGGTCATGCGGCGGATGAGTTCCTTGGGCATGGGATACTGGCTGATCTTGAGCACGGGATAGGGGCAACCATTGGGATAGCATTCCATCAGATAGTTGTAGGCAATACCCGTGGCGATGATACCCAGCGAGTGGTCGGCAGCGTCGACATACTTGTTGTACTCGCTCTCGACAGCACGCTGCTCGAGTTCGGCCTGCTGGCCTGTTACCGTGATGTTGCGCTTGATGGCGTTACCTGGTAGCAGCACCCAGTGGCTGGCCTTAGCGTCATAGTTCAACTCGTTCTCGGCACGCGGGGTCTCCTTGACCTCGACCACAGCGCGGCTGTGGGCCATACGGGTGGTCACACGCATGAGCACAGGGAGGCAGACCTCCTCGCTCAGAGCAAAGGCCTTTTCCATCATGTTGTAGGCCTCCTGCTGAGTGCTGGGCTCAAAAGTGGGAATCATGGCAAACTTGCCATAGAAGCGGCTGTCCTGCTCGTCCTGTGACGAGTGCATCGAGGGGTCGTCGGCCACGAGGACCACCAGACCGCCATTGACGCCGGTCATGCCCGAGTTGACAAAGGGGTCAGCGCACACGTTGAGGCCCACATGCTTCATGCAGACCATCGCACGCTTGCCCATGAAGGACATGCCCAGAGCGGCTTCCATAGCCGTCTTTTCGTTACTACTCCAGCGGCGATGAACGTTGCGTTCCACCGCTAACTTAGAATTCTGAATGTACTCCGTAATCTCGGTCGAGGGAGTACCCGGATAGGCATAAACACCGCTCAGACCTGCGTCAAGCGCACCCTGGGCGATAGCCTCGTCACCTAACAGTAATTTTCTCATTATTATAAGGTTTAACTATTATTGTCTTAATTCGTCGGTCGTATTAGAAGTATTTTGGACTGACAAAGTTACACATTAATCCTCACCCCACAAAATTTTTAAGCATTTTTGACCAAATAACCGAATTATCGTCCAAGGGCCAACAGTTTGTCGATTATTTTAATTACCTTTGCACCTGAATTGAGGAAAACGACCATAAACCAAGGACTAACAACTTAAAACTAACAACTATAAAAATGATTAACCAGCAATTACTGAATCCTAAGAGTATTGTCGTCATTGGCGGCAGCAACAACGAGCAGAAGCCTGGTGGCGCTATCGTGCGCAACCTGAAGCAGGGCGGTTTCAAGGGCGACCTTTACGTCCTCAACCCCAAGGAGGATGTCGTGCAAGGCATCAAGGCCCATCACGACATGAAGGACCTGCCTAACGCCGATCTGGCCATCCTGGTGGTGGCAGCGAAGTATTGCCCCGACTATGTGGACTACCTGACAGAGCACAAGGGCGTGCGCGCATTCATCATCATCAGCGCCGGCTTTGGCGAGGAGACCCACGAGGGTGCCATCTTGGAGCAGCACATCCTGGACACCTGCGAGAAATATGGCGCAGCCCTGATTGGTCCCAACTGCATCGGCCTGCTGACCACCAACCACCACAGCGTGTTCACACTGCCCATCCCCGCCTTGAACCCTAAAGGAGCCGACTTTATCAGCGGCTCGGGCGCTACCGCCGTGTTCATCATCGACTCGGGAGTGAGCAAGGGTCTGCAGTTCAACAGCGTGTGGTCGATCGGTAACGGCAAGCAGATTGGCATCGAAGACGTGCTGGAATACATGGACGAGAACTTTGACCCCGAGCGCGACTCCAAGGTCAAACTGCTCTATATCGAGAATATTTCTCACCCCGAACGCCTGCTCAAGCATGCCCGCTCGCTTATCAACAAGGGTTGCCGCATCGCCGCCGTCAAGTCGGGTTCGAGCGAGAGCGGTAGCCGCGCCGCATCAAGCCACACTGGCGCCATCGCTTCGAGTGACACCGCCGTTGATGCCTTGTTCCGCAAGGCTGGCATCGTGCGCTGCTACTCGCGCGACCAGTTAACCACCATCGGCTGCGTGCTCACCCTGCCCGAGATGACCGGCAAGAACGTTGCCATCGTCACCCATGCCGGCGGTCCTGGTGTGATGCTGACCGACGCCCTGAGCAAGGGCGGCATGAACGTGCCCATGCTCAACCAAAAGATTGGCGAGGAACTGAAGGAACAACTCTATCCCGGCTCGTCGGTAGCCAACCCCATCGACTTCCTGGCAACAGGTACTCCCGAGCACCTAGGCATCTGCATCGACTTCTGCGAGAAGCGTTACGACAATGTGGACGCCATCGTGGTCATCTTCGGCACGCCGGGTCTGGTGCCCTGCGACGACGCCTACGCCGTACTGCACGAGAAGATGCTCACCTGCAAGAAGCCCATATTCCCCGTGCTGCCCTGCCTCAACATCGCTGGCCGTGAGGTGAAGGAGTTCATCGACAAGGGTCATGTGAACTTTGCCGACGAGGTGGCTCTGGCAGAGGCCTTGGTACGTGTCGCCGACACGCCTAAGCCCGCGCCTGCCGACAGTCTCTGTCCCGAGGTGGATGTCAAGGCTGTTCGTGCCATCATCGACGGCATCAAGGAGGACGGTTACATTGCGCCCGACGACGTACGCGCCCTGCTGCAGGCTGCCGCCATCCCAGTTGTGCCCGAGAAGGTATCAGCCGACCGTGACGAACTCGTTGCTGCAGCCCGCGAGATGGGTTATCCCATCGTAGTCAAGGTCGTTGGCCCCGTGCACAAGAGCGACGTGGGCGGTGTGACACTCAACGTCAAGGACGATGCCCAACTCGAGGCTGAGTTTGACCGCATGATGCAGATTTCCGACGCCACCGCAGTGATGATCCAGAAGATGATCAGCGGCACCGAGTTGTTTATCGGCGCCAAGTACGAGAAGACCTTCGGCCACAACGTGCTGTGTGGTCTGGGAGGTATCTTTGTCGAGGTATTGAAGGACGTGCAGTTCGGTCTCGCACCGCTGTCGCAGCCCGAGGCCGAGCACATGGTGCGCTCCCTCAAGGGTTACAAGATCATCCAGGGCACCCGCGGCAAGCAAGGTCTTGACGAGGCCACCTATGTGAAGATCATCTGCCGCCTCTCGACCATGCTTCACTACGCTCCCGAGATCAAGGAGATGGACATCAACCCGCTGCTGGCCGGTCCCGACCACGTCACCGCCGTTGACGCCCGCATCCGCATTGAAAAATAAACACCAGGACAGAGCCCTGGCCCACGTGACACGACGACCGCACGCCTGCCCGCAAGGCACCGTGCGCCTGTCCCGTGGGCCGGGGCTCTGCCCCGGTTATCATCTAGAACAGCAATGGCATTGAGCGAGAACAAGAAGCGCTGGCTGGCAGTCCATCCTGAACTGGGGCGGCACCAGTCGATGAAACGGCGCCATGACCGTCACGACTACCAGTCGCCCTGCATCTACATGATTACGCTCGCCATCAAGGGGCGACGGCCCCTACTGGGCTCCGTCTGCCCGCCTGATGAGGGCCATCCCCAGCCCTGGTTCAATCCCTCTGCCCTTGGGGAACGTATCGCCGCCTGCTGGCGCGAGATACCCCAATTCTACCCCCAGGTCAGGTTACTCGCCCTGCAACTCATGCCCGATCACCTGCATGGCATCGTCCACGTCACTGAACGGCTGCCACGGCACTTGGGTCATGTGATCAGCGGCTTCAAGGTGGGGTGCAATCGGGTGGCCAGGGAATTGTCGTTATCGCCTCTCTGGGAAGAGGGTTACAACGACCGCATCCTGCAAGGCCGTGGACAACTCAACGCCATGTTCAAGTATCTGCAAGACAATCCGCGCCGTCTGTGGACCAAACGCAACCACCCGGAACTGTTCAGAACACAACAAGAGGTGACGATTGGCGACCAGAAGGTTACCGTTATGGGTAATCGCTTCCTGCTCGACAGCCCAAACAAAGTGGCGGTGAAGTGCCATCGCGACATGACCGAGGAAGAGAAAGAACGCACAATCGCCCGTTTCTTGATGATGGCTCAACGTGGCGCTGTGCTCGTGTCGCCCCGCATCAGCCAGGGCGAGAAGGATGTGATGGATATGATACAAGAGGCTGGCTTCCCCTTCATCCAATTGCTCGAGAACGGCTTTTCCCCATTTTGGAAACCAGGCGGGGAGATGTTCAATGCCTGCGCCAGCGGCCAGGTGCTACTCGTTGCTCCATGGCCCTACCACAGCGACCACCGCACCATCACCCGCGACCAGTGCCTCCGACTCAACGACCTGGCTGCCCTCATCTGCACAATGTGACCGCTATTACCAACCAGGGCAGAGCCCTGGCCCACAGGACACGACGACCGCAACAATCACCAGGGCAGAGCCCTGGCCCACAGGACACGACGACCGCAACAATCACCAGGGCAGAGCCCTGGCCCACAGGACACGACGACCGCAACCTAGCTAACGGGGCATGACGGTCGTGCCTTGTTTTAAAGATTTACTTTTCTTTTCCTGCGGGATTTGATTACTTTCCTTACTATCCACATTGTCAAGCCCAAGATTGAAACGACCACAACCATGAGGCACAGGAATCGGGGCCAGCAGATGGCATTGATGTCCCCATCTCTACGGCCTTAGCCATGATGTTTAGATTTTAATGATGATCATACAAAGATATAAATTATTTTTCAAATAATGTGTTTTCATGAAAAATCTTCTTTT
>ONQS01000033.1 GCA_900320055.1 uncultured Prevotellaceae bacterium | reverse complement strand
TTGACATGACAAAGCCTCCGCTTGGGAAAGTAGAGGCTTTGTTATATGTTTTACAGCATATTACAAAATGAGGATGTGCCAGAATTTTGACACACCCTCTTTTTTTATCGGGTTGAGGGCGTATAAGAGGTCTCGTGATTTTGTTGTTGCTGAAAAATGCTATACCTTTGTGGCGGTATTATTATGAGCCGCGAATGGGATATATATAAGGTGACGTTGGTGGGTAGCGCAGGCAATGTAGCGCTGCTGGCCTTCAAGTTTGCCGCGGGCGTGCTGGGGCACAGTTCGGCTATGATTGCCGACGCCATCCACTCGCTCTCGGATTTTATCACCGACGTGGTTTTGCTGGCTTTTGTTCACATGAGTGCCAAGCCGCAGGACGAGGACCATGATTATGGCCACGGCAAGTATGAGACGTTTGCGACGTTGATAATCGGCTTGGCCATCATGGCAGCAGCCACAGGCATTATCATCTCGGGCGTGGATAAACTCGTCGACTGGGTTGGAGGCAGGCAACTGGCGGCCCCAGGTTGGCTGGCGCTGGCTGCTGCGTTGCTGTCGATCGTCGTTAAGGAGGTGATGTATCGGTACACGGTCCGTCGTGGCAAGGCATTGGACTCTCCGGCGCTGGTAGCCAACGCATGGCATCATCGCAGTGATGCATTGTCGTCGATAGGTGCAGCCGTGGGCATCGGCGGAGCCATCCTGTTGGGCAACCGATGGACGGTGCTCGACCCATTGGCGTCGGTGGTCGTGGGCCTGATGCTGCTCAAGGTGGCTATCGGCCTGCTGCGCTCGAGCGTGGGCGAACTCACCGAGCATTCCCTCTCGAGTGAGGTGGAGAAAGAGATTGAAGACATCATCTGCTCCTATCCCGACGTGAGCGATCCCCACAACCTGCGCACACGCCGCATCGGCAACCGTTTTGCCATCGAGGTGCATGTGCGCATGGACGGCAACACTACTCTCACAGCCGCCCACAATCGCGCCACAGCCATCGAGCAGCGCATCAGGCAGCGCTTCGGCAAGCAGACCCACATCTCCATTCATATGGAGCCTGTCAAATGACGCCTGGCCCTCTCTTTGATGCCATGACAACCGTCCGCCCGCCGTGTTGGCCATCAGTGAGACTCCCTATGATCCGTCTGTGATCAATCCTGGATTTGAGTGGTACTCAACTATCGTTGATTGTTAACGGTCTCGCCCCCCCTTCGGATGAACCTTTGGATTGATGTGAATCGCTTGTTTCGGAAAACACGGATAATAGAGAGAGGAATAGACCGCGGATAAGGTCTATTCCTCTCTCTGATTCGTTGAGTCGCATGTGTCACCTGCCGAGTGGCGGGTGAGCGGTGGGGTCATCAGTCATACTTCAGGTTGTTGGCCTGTGATACGATGCCGTTCTCAGTTACCCTGAAACCTGTGGAGTTGCCGCTATACTTGTTGAGCGTGCTCACGACCTTGTCGCGAGCCAGTCCAGTATGATTCAGGATGGTCACCTTGTTGGAATAACTTGCGCCCTTGCTGGTAACAAGGTTGAAGGAGAACTCGCAGGCGAGATCATACTTCTCCTTGACCAGTTCGGCATCCGACTTGGTGCTGAATTGGTACATCACACCGAAGTCGGCAGGAAACTTGTCGCTGATGACGGTCTTGGTCCACCAGGTGCTGTTGATAGCCTCCATGACGTTGCGTCCGTTCTCGGCCTTGTAGGTGATGAACACGTTGCAAGCGTCGAGCAGATCTTGAGAAAACGACAGGCTGTAGGTTGCGGTGGCTGTGGTTTTCTCCTTGGGCTCATCATCGCCGCCGCAGCCGCTCAGTGTGCAGGCAGCCACGATCATAACTGCTGCCAGATAGAGGAATTTCTTCATAACGATTAAAATCTGATGCCTTTGATTAGTTCTTGAGAATGATGTCGATGACGCTGTTCACATCGGAGATGTTGACCTCGCCATCCTTGTTGACGTCGCCCTGCACGCCAGCCGTGGCGGGAGCGATACCAAACAGTTGCACACCGATTACTTGACCCATGACGTCGAGTGTGATGTCGATATTGGCATCCAGGGCGGTCTCGGTAAAGCGGGCGGTCAGGTCGATGGGCACTTCGCCCAGCATGGGACCGATCCACTCGTCTTGCAGGTGCACGCCATCATCACCGGGGGTGATGGCCACGGGATTGTTGTAGCGGATGGTGGTGTAGCCATACTCGTCGACACCTTCCACACCGTTCACCTCGATGTTGCCCACAGGCATGGTAATGCCCTCGGCGACGAGGCAGAAGTTCTTCAGACTCAGGTCATAGACGCCATTGTTGCCGGTAACCTCTACCATTACCTCGTCCTGCTCAGAGGATGTGCCATTGACGGTGACCTTGAGGTGGCAGGTATAGGTGGTGGCACTGAGGACCATCGCGCAACACATGGCAGCGAAAAAAACAAATACCTTCTTCATAGTTGTTACACTTATATTTTTTAATTATTAGTATGTTATGTTTAGTTCTTGTGCGTGACGATCAATTGGACGTGAGCAGCATGTCGATCAGGGCGGTCACGTCGCTGATGTTGACACTGCTGTCGTTGTTGACGTCGGCTGCAGGATTGCTGATGTCACTGTTGCTGGCCAACAGGATGTCGATCAGGGCCGTCACGTCGCTGATGTTGACGCTGCCGTCGTTGTTGACGTCGCCCGGCAGGAATTGGGGCGCGGGAGCCTTAGTGGTGATGATGTAGCAGGCAGCGGTCTGCAGGTCGGCTGCGACAACGCTGATGGCGATGCGGTAACTGCCGTCCTGGTTCTTCTCCATCGACTTGGTGAGCACGGCACTCACGCCCTCGATGGTGGCAGTGAAGTCGTCCAGGTTGGGCTCGCCGTCGATCTCCATCTCATAGGCCGTCACGGCGGGGTTCCAGCCGCTGATGGTCTGGCCCTTGTAACGCAGGTCGGTCATGTTGCCCAGGTACACGAGTTCCATATCATCGACGTAGAGGGCATCATTCTTGCTGCCCTGGCCGGGGTTGCCGTTGGTTGAGAAGGTGACAAAGATGGCCTCGCTTGCGGCATTGTTAGCAGCATAACTATCGTAGTCGAAGGGGAACGAGTACTGAGTCCAGTCCCCAGCGGGAATCTGGCCACCCACGATGCTGCCCGAGAGGTTGGTGTAGGTTTTGTCGGTGGGTTCCTGGTAGTAGGTGCCGTCAAAGGTCTTCACGCTCACGTTGGCCTTGTTGTTGGCGTTAGTGGTGCCCTGGGTGTACTTGAGCCACACGTTGAACTTGTCGGGCTTGGCATACAGGGGCATGTAGAAGTCGTCAGTGCCATTGGCCTTGTCCATCTCGGCATGGTTCTTGGTGTCGGTTGCAGACATCGAGCCCGCCATGAGTTTGCCATTGGTCATGGTGCCGTTGGCAACAATGCCAAAAATTGAGTTGGCTGTCATCACGGCGCTAGAGCCGGTTGCTCCATTGCGCACGTCGTCGCTCTTCTCCAGTTTGACATATCTGGCAGAAGTGCTGGCAAACGTGCCGCCAGCGCTCTTGAAACCGTGCCAACGGTTGGGCTCGCCGTTGGAGTTGGTCCATGACTCCATATCGCTGTTGGGCAACTGGAAGTGGTCGCCCACGTTATCAAACTCGATGACAACATCTTGATTGCTAAGATAGATGACGGCAGTCATGTATTCACCCTTGATGCGGGCAAATAAGGTAGCGTGCTCGGTGGTAAAACCGACTTGAATATCGCGTTCGGCACTATAAACCGTGACATCGCCCGACGTGGCCGCATGAACCCCGTTAAATCCGATGGAACCTACGCCAAAGGGAATTACTTGAAATGCCAGTGTGTCAAGGCCATTGTCATTGATCTTCAGGGTAACACCGCCTTCGTCCGAAGCACTGGAGTTGCCTGATGAGGTAACGGTCGTTGTACCGTGAAATAATACAACATTAGATGCATTGAGGGCCAACACGGCCGTCAATGTCATGAAAAGGGTTGATAATGATTTCTTCATTGTTGATGAAATGGTTATAATTGATTGGTTATTATTATCGGATGTGATAGATGATGCCCAGCGAGCCGTACATGGGACGTAGCGTCTGCACCGAGTGAAAATCGCTCTTGAACAGTCCGCTCAAGCCATAGGTCAACTCTGCATACATGCCCCAGCGGTTGTGGAACATCCAGTCGGCACCCACGTCGATGCCCCACTGCATGTGGCGCATGTTGCTGCCGAAGTCAAAGTCGCCGCGGTCGCCAGGCTCAGTGCCCATCAGGATCTTGGGACCGACGGGTGAACCCTCGCGCAGATATCCGTCGTAGGCCCATCCCCAGAACTTGCGGTCGGTGAGCCATCCCATAAATGCGCCTCCGCGCAGTTGCCAGTTCCGGTTGAAGCGGTATGCGGCTTGGATGGGCAGGGTGATGCGGCGCTGTGACGACTTGATGCGCACATTGCCGTTGAAGATGCCGTCGAGCGACTCCTCGCCCCTGACAACTTCGATGTCGTAATTCTTGACACGGCTGTCGACATCCATGCCGCCCAGTTCAAAGCGCACCCCAGAGTGTAGCGACCAGTGCTCATCCAGCGGCAGGGTTGCCTCGGCCGCGATCAGGAAGTTGAGCCCGGGGTCAAAACTGTTGATGCCGCGTATCTCATTGCCCATGTGGGTGGGAAGCGTTCCGCCCACGGCATATCCCAGCCGTGCGTTCAGGTGCAGGCTGTCGAGTACGTTGTTGGCACTGATGCCTCCTATAGTCAAGAGGATGGTCAGTACCAGGGTCGATATTCTTTTGTTCATTGTTGACTTCATAATCGTCGGGTTGTCATAAAAACTTGATTGAGCGCTCAATCGTCGTGGGTGCATATCAGACTCACCTTGTCCACACACAGGCGGCTGCCGATGGCTCCGATGAAGTCGCCGCCGCCAGCGCTCGACGAGAACACGATGGTGAGGCTGTAGCCCCAGTTGGCCAGTTGCTCCTCGTCGACGTCGGCTCGGTACTCAAATTTCACCTCCCAAGGCGTCCACTCGGCAGTGGGCTTGACGTAGCCGATGTCGGCCACTGCCACGATATATGGGCTGGAAAGCACGTCATCGCCATAGAGGCACACCTCGTTGCCCTGGGCGTCGTGGTTGCGGTAGAATACGGCATACACGTCGGCCGAGTCGGTCCGGCCGGCGATGGGATTGCCATAGAAGTCCTGCACGGTAGGTCCGGGCTGATAGGTGTAATAGCCCTTGAACGTGTTGGGACGGTCGGCAAAGGGGATGCCGAAGCGCGTGGCGTGCAGGTGGTCGCTCATCGCGATCTTGATGTCGAAGGTGCCCAGATACATATTGCCAGCGGCCAGGCGCTTGTTGGCCATGGCGCCAAAGGGACCCGTGCTGCGCGTGGTCAGGCACACGCCCGCGCCATCGTAGGCTTTGTCGAGTGGGGTAGTGGGGTAGTCCATGGCTTTGGCACTACCCATCGAGATGCGGAAACCGTCGTTGGCCGTGGCCCAGTACTTGATGGTTGAGCCGTTGTCGAGTAGCATGGGCCACATGTAGAAGCGCTGACCCACAGGCTCGAGTTCGTATTGCTCAAAGTCGAAGCGCAGCGTGTCGGTGACGGTAATGACGGTGGGAACGATGCTCACGCGGTAGCGGCGGTGCCACTTGCCGTCCTGTGAGGTGACGCTGTACACCACCGGGCCCTGCGAGAAGTCCTGGGTGCTGCCGCTAGCAGGGGTCACCGAGGCTCCGGGCGAGAGGGTGAACACTGGGGCGAGCGCGCTCACGTCGGCATTGCCGCGCACGGCGATGGTGATGATGCTGTCGGTCGAATAGATGGTCTGCATCGAGTCGGTCATCTGGAAGAAATAGTCTTCGGGATGTGCGACATGCAGTGTCACCGTCTCGATGTCGGCCTCGCAACCTTCGGGCTCGTCACCAAAACATGATGTGTTCAATATCATTAATAATGTGGTCAGC
Source organism: uncultured Prevotellaceae bacterium (assembly GCA_900320055.1). Classification (GTDB taxonomy): domain Bacteria; phylum Bacteroidota; class Bacteroidia; order Bacteroidales; family Muribaculaceae; genus Sodaliphilus. Next base: position 18,375 of record ONQS01000033.1, on the reverse strand, counting down.
CCCAAAACGATGCATGTGGGGACTAACTGATGCCTTACATTAACCATTGCCTATATTAATCGCTTTAAAACTTACAAAATTACTCAAAATCATTTAATCGCGCTTAATAATAGGCCTCTTTTTTGCTTTTTTAATGTAATAAGGGGTGATTTAGGGCGGTCTTCAGGCACATTTGCTCGCGATGCAACAAGTTTTTGCAGCCTTCTGATCTCGTGCTGCGCTCAAGGGATTTGCGCGCTGCGTGTCATTTTTTTGAAGGTAATGTTATTGATTATTAAAAAAAATGCCCTAAATTTGTGCGCTTGATGACTATGGTGCTCGCTGTGCCTGTTGCCATCGACCTGAAACTAGAAAATCAGAATGGAAAGACTTATAAATAAATTACTGGAATTGAGACTATTGCGGTCGTTCAAGGTTAAGACCACCCCACGATGGATTATCTTGCTGCTCGACATGCTTATCGTTCTGGTAAGTTATGCATCCACTGTTGTTGCCGATATCTATTCCACCGGCACTCCTGGCCAATCGGGCACGACGCTGCTGGTTGGTCTGCTGGTGTTGCTCTATTATTTTATAGTAACCTATATTTCAAAGAGTTACACTTGTGTTATCCGTCTGTCGGTCATCGAGGACCTGTATCGCATCTTCATGGTCGTGGCCATCTCTACGGTAATGCTTGTGCTGACCGATGGCATCTGGCTGGCCTTTACGGGACACTCCTTCATCAAGTTTTGGAACATTCTCGTCATTGGGGCCCTGTCGTTCTCGATGATGATGATTGAGCGCTTGTGCATCAAGTATCTGTATATGCGCATGAACAGCACCACCACGGGACGCAAGCGTGTGCTCGTGCTGGGCACATCGTTTGGCTCGGTGTTTTTGGCCAACGCGCTTAAGGGCGAAATCGGCGGCAAGTATCTGCCCGTGGGACTGCTCAGCATCAAGGGCGGCCCCGACAGCCCCGAGATCAATGGCTTCAAGGTGTATCGCTTCGATCCCACGACGATGACCGAGCAGTTCAAGGAGAACAACATCGATGCCCTGATTTTTGACTCCAAGAGCAATTATCTGATGAACAGCGGCTTTGCCGACTTCTTTATCAAAAATGATATTCCCCTGATGGCCATGAACAAGGTGGCTGAGTTTGAGCAGGACAAGGTGAGTGACAAGGGTATCTCCACGTTTATCAAGGAGGTGCAGATCGAGGACCTGCTTGGCCGCGACCCCATCGTGCTCAACAATCCGCTCGTCAGGGAGCACATCAACGGCTCCTGCGTGTTGATCACTGGAGCCTGTGGCTCTATCGGTAGCGAGATTGTGCGTCAGGTGGCCAACTATGGTGCCAGCAAAATTGTCCTGTATGATCAGGCCGAAACGCCTATGCACGACATCTCGCTGGAGATGAAGAAGACCCACCCGCATGCCAACGTCGAGTTGATTATGGGCGACGTGCGCAATCGCAGCCGATTGGAGCAGGCTTTTGCCAAGTTCCGCCCGCGCTATGTCTTCCATGCTGCGGCCTACAAGCATGTGCCGATGATGGAAATTAATCCCACCGAGGCCATCCTGGCTAACGTGTTGGGCACCCGCAATGTCGCTGACATGGCCTTGAAATATGACGTGTACAAGTTTGTGATGATTTCGACTGACAAGGCCGTCAATCCCACCAACGTGATGGGCTGTAGCAAGCGTTTGGCCGAAATCTATTGCCAGTCGTTGTTCTTTGACGCGCAGCAGCGGGGCAAAAAGACGCAGTTCATCACCACCAGATTTGGCAATGTGCTGGGCAGCAACGGCTCGGTAATACCCCTGTTCCGCAAGCAGATCGCCTCAGGTGGCCCTGTTACGGTCACACACAAGGAGATTATACGCTACTTCATGACCATTCCCGAGGCCTGCTCGCTCGTGCTTGAGGCCGGTTGCATGGGCAGCGGTGGCGAAATCTACATCTTCGATATGGGCGAGCCCGTCAAGATCTATGACCTGGCACGCCGCATGATTTCGCTGGCAGGCCTCAAGCCCGATGTGGATATCAAGATCGAGGAAATCGGCTTGCGTCCGGGCGAGAAACTTTACGAGGAATTGCTCAACGACAAGGAGAAGACCACCGCGACCATCAACAAGAAGATCATGATCGCCAAAGTGCGTACCTATAATTATAAGGATGTGTGCGCTGGCATCGACCATATCATTGAGATGGCTGCAAACGGCGATATCCATGGCATGATCTATGCCATGAAGGAGTTTGTGCCCGAATACAAGAGCCAGCACAGCAAGTTTGAGTCTATCGACAAGGAGATCGAGCAAGAGGGGCAGTCTGGTGGCTCATTGGTGCCCCGCCAGCCCAATGCCGAATAATCCCCCCTTCCGAAGGTTGTGATATAGCAGTTGGCCCATCACCTTGTGCTTGACCCCCAATCATTTCCCGCTGAGCCATCTTTTCTCTGGTGAGGGCTACTCTTGCAACTACCCAGTTACATCATGCGACTAAAAGAAGTTGCTGCATCATGTCCGATAACTCGGATCATGACACAGCAACTTGTGGGTCTTGGAGCAATGCCGGACTAAGCCCGGCTCTGCATCTCTAAAAACAGCAACTGTCAATCCACGTCGATCTCGTATCTGTCGCGCGGATACCAATGGCGTGTCAGCAGCCACATGATGGCTACGGCCAGCACAATCGTGAGCGCAAACATCGACATGAACATATACCTGGAGAGCATGCGTCCCATCACGGCAGCATAGATGTCTCCCATGTCACTGATGATCAGGTTCATGGCCGTTTCGTAGTCAATCCACAAGGCGATACTCTTGGAAAACGGGATGAGCGACATTACCGCATAACTGGCAATCACACCCTTGGCGTCGCGATAGTTGCCGAACTGCTTGCGTAATATCTCGGCCACGGTGCCGCATAAGAGGCATCCGGCGGCATAGTATTCATGGCCCTGGCCAAGCAGGAAGTTAACGATCAGCAACAGGATGGCGCACAGGATGGCGATGCCGGGCACGGGATAGCGCTGGCACAACTTGAAGTAGGGCCAAGCGGCGGTGATGGAGGCAAACACGGCACAATAAGTCCAGAAAAACGGGTGATAAAATCCCATTAACTCAACGGCACAAACCGCTACTACATAGAGCAGTGCAAGGCCGATGACTATGATTGCTTTGTTCATAACACAGAGTTAAACGTGATAAGGGTTACTGTTTTAAACGGCAAATATAATTCATTTTGATGGTTTTGCAAGGTTTATTAGCGATAAATTTTCATTTTAGGGCTCATTTTAGTGGAAAAATGAGGAGAGCCGCATGGTCGCCAGGCGCAGCGCCGTTGTGATGCCGTTGGATGGAAATGGCATCGCGTGGCGAACATTGGAAAAATTGTTGTAACTTTGTCGCCGTGAAAATTGTGCGGACATCTTTTTTGCCTTTTCATGGTTTCTCGGCAGTGAATCTGCTCGGAGTACTGTTTGTGCATCCGGGCGTGTACTTGAGCCATGAAATGATGAACCACGAGCGCATCCACACTGCACAGCAGCGCGAGATGCTGTTTGTGTTCTTCTATTTGGCCTACTTCATGGAATGGCTGGTAAGGCTGCCCATGCGGGGCAATGCTTATCGCAACATCTCGTTTGAGCGGGAGGCTTATGCTAACCAGCGCAATCTGGACTACCTGCAATCGCGTCCGCATTATGCATGGCGCCGCTATATGAAGCGCCCAACCCACAAACGATAAACAAAACGATGAACAAGACTTTAACCCTGCTCACAACAATCATGGCGCTCGCCGCCACATTCGGCTTATCGGCCCAGAGCGCCCAAGAGGCCGTCGACAAGTTTGTATCCAACAGTTCGCTACGATATGCATCGGTGGGCGTGCAAGTCATCGACTTGGACTCGGCCCGCTCTATCGCCAGTTACCGCCCCGAACAGGCCAACATCACCGCCTCGACCATGAAGACGGTGGTGTCGTCGGCAGCCTTGGGCCTGCTGGGACCGCACTTCCGCTTCGAAACTCCCGTCTATCTGGATGGTGAGGTGACCGATCAGGGATGCTTCAAGGGCAACATCGTGATACACGGCATGGGCGATCCCACACTGGGATCGGTGTTCCTGCCCTGTCAAGCCAATATCGTTGAAGAAATCCTCAGTGCCCTGCGTGCCCAGGGCATCAAGCGGGTCGAGGGCGCTGTCGTGGGAGATGACAGTTACTACGGCTTCCCCTACTTTGATGAGGATTGGGATGTCGGCGATCTGGCCTATGACTATGGTGCTGCCGTGCATGCCCTGAGTTTCCATGACAATCTGATGAATGTCTCGTTCACCCTCGATGGCCGTGGCCGTGTGTCACGCTCGACCATCACCCCGCCGGTGCCTGGCGTGAAGGTGCTGAGCCGTTGCCGCGGCAGCAAGCGCAATGCTGTCACCCCTTATCTTGACTATAGTGTTCCTGCCCTGATGCTCACGGGTGAAACCACAGCCCGCACCTATCGCAACACCTATGCCAACCCCACGCCTGCGCCTATGCTCGTCGATAGTGTGGAGCGGGCATTGTTGGCGTCAGAGATCCGTTATGACCATGATGCTGACGTGGCTGGAGAGGTGGCCGTAAATCGCTCGTTGCTGGTGCTGCACAAGTCGCCGGAGTTGACCGAAATCATCACCTCGCTGCTGGATCGCAGCGACAACATGTTTGCACACGCGCTATTGCGTGCCATCGGCGCCCGTGATTGGGAGACCCGTGGCATGAATCACATGCCGGCCGATCTGGACCACGTGGGAGTGGCTGCTGTCAAGCAATGGCTCCAGAACCAGGGCATCGACACCGAGTCGCTGTTTATGCGCGACGGCAGTGGACTGGCCAGGGCCAACAAGGCTCCCGTGAGTTTCTTCGGCAACATGCTCTCGATGATGGCTCATCGCCGCTTTGATGGCGTCAGACTGTGTGATCTCATGCCTAAGGCTGCTGGGCGTGCTGGCAAGACGCTGAAGGACAATCCCTTGAGCGACCAGATTGTGCTCAAGTCAGGAAGCATGCGCCATGTGCAGTGCTTTGTGGGGTATTATCCCGCCAGCGAGCCTCGCTATGCCTTTGCCGTGCTGGTCAACAACTTCACTTGTTCACAGGCTGGAATCCGCGAGCAGATAGGCTGCTTCCTGGTAGATCTGTTCGAGGATTTGTAGACAAGCATAATGCGATGTCGCATAGACTTTTACCTGGGCTTAAGGGCGAGAATCCCTTTGGCCTGGGTTTAATTTTTTGATGGAAAATAGTTGGTGATTCAAAAAAAGTTCGTAAAATTGCAGGTTAAATGTAAAGCAAATCCTTGGCGACGTGTCGCTAAGCAACAATAAAACAGAACATTAATTATGAATATGTCGATCGAGAAGATGCTGTCTCATGTCTATGAGATAGAAGGGTTGATGCTCGTTACCCGTCGTCTGGGTGAGGAGAACACGCCTGATGTCATTACCAACAAGATCAAACGCAAGGTGCGTGAACTGGCCGACATGTGTGGCGTGGCCATTGAGGACAAGCACGATGCTCAAGGTCCTGTCCAGGAAACACCGCAGCCTGCTGCCGTCACAGCCGAGCAGCCCGTTGCTCCAGCCGAGCAGTCTGCCGCCAGCGAGCATCTGCCCGAAGAGGATTATGACGCCGACGAGACCTGGCAGCATGATAATGGTGAAGAGTTCAAGGAGGTATTCACTCTGGACTACCAGGAGCCTGAGCATGAGGCGATAGTTCCGGCCGAGGTGCCTGTGGCCGACCGAGAGCCCGACGATGACATCACTGTTGAGTTTATCGAGGCCGACGATGATGAGCCTGCCACCGATGAGCCTGCCGATGGTGAGCCTGCTGTAACTGCCGCTGTGCCTGACGAGCCCATGCAAGAACAGCCCGCCGCAGTGCGTCCGCCAGTGTTCCGCATGCCTGCCGACACGAGCGACGAGCCCGTTCCCGATCCTGATCCTAACGTATTACCCGAAGCCGACGAGGAGCCCGACATCACCGTCGAGTTTATCGAGGCCGACGATAACGCAGTGCCTGAGCCCGAAGATGAGATGCCGGTGCCCCCGGTTCCCACCGAGTTTCCTATCGACGATGAGCCGGTTGCTGGCGCGCCCCTGCGTGTTGACGAGAAATTACAGCGCCATCTCTCGCGCGACATCCGTAAGGCGTTTTCGATCAACGACCGCTTCCGTTTCCAGCGCGAACTGTTTGCGGGCAGTGCCAGCGCTATGAACACGGCCATCGAGCATATCGAGATGATGAACAGTTACGGCAATGCCGAGTTGTACTTCTACAGCCAGTTGAACTGGGACCGTGAGAAGGATGAGGTCAAAGACTTCATGGCAATTGTCCGCAACCATTTCCAGCAGTAAACAGTAGAACGTGTGACCACGATGGCTGGTAAATTATATATAGTACCGACGCCTGTGGGCAACCTGGGTGACATGACGCCTCGAGCCATCGAGGTGCTCAAGAGTGTGGACACTGTGCTGGCCGAGGATACACGCACCAGTGGCGTGCTGCTCAAGCACTTCGGTATCTCCACGCCCATGCGCAGCCATCATATGTTTAACGAGCACGAAGCCGTCGCCGCCGTTGTAGAGCAACTGCGGGGCGGTGCCGTCTTGGCCCTGATCAGCGATGCCGGCACGCCAGGCATCAGTGACCCGGGCTTTCTGCTCTCAAGGGAATGTCGTCGGCAAGGCGTCGAGGTGGAAACACTGCCTGGTGCCACGGCCTTTGTGCCGGCACTGGTCAATTCGGGGCTTCCCTGCGACCGCTTTGTCTTTGAGGGTTTCCTGCCGCCCAAGAAGGGGCGTGCCACCCGCCTCGAGGAGTTGAAGTCCCAGCCGCTGACGATGGTCTTCTATGAGTCTCCCGTGAGGTTGCTCAAGACCCTGCAGCAACTGGCCGAGACCTTTGGCGCCGACCGCGAGGCCAGTGTGGTGCGGGAAATCAGTAAGATGCACAACACCACTCACAACGGTAACTTGGGCCAACTGGTGGACTATTTTACGGCTAATGCCCCAAGGGGCGAGATCGTTATCGTCGTTGCCGGATGTCCCGCTGTGGCGACGGTCAAGGTCGACAAGTATGCCGAGTTTAAACAAAAGAGCGCAAGAGTCTGAGCCGTTAGCACCCTGGTGTTGATGGCCAGCAATATATCAACATCGACAGTTATTCTTAAAAAAACCGAGAGGTATGAAAAAGATTTTTTATTTAGTCTGGTTAGTAATCGGTCTGGCAGTTTTGCCGGCATGCCAGCGCAGCAACAAGGCCAACGAGGAGGCCATACGACAGGACTCCATCAATGCCGCCCTGCAGGATTCAATCAACACGGCTAATGCCGAAAAGGACAGCCTGATGCAACTGATGGGTGACATCGCCGATGGCATGCAGCAGATCAAGGAACTGGAGGATATCGTGTCGGTCAAAAACCTGAGTGGTGAGACCCCCGACCGCAAGAAGCAGTTGCGTGACGATATCGTCTTGATTCAGCAATCGATCAACAAGCACAAACAGCGTCTCAACGAGTTGGAGAAACGGTTGAAGCAATCCACTAACTACAACTCCACCATGGAGAAGTCGATCGCTAACCTGAAGGCTCAACTCGAAGAGCAGCAGAAGAATATCAATAGTCTGACCGAGCAACTGGCAGCAGCACATATTCAGATCAAGAACCTGAATCAGAGTGTCGACTCGCTCAGCACGGTCAACAAGGCTGTTGTCAAGGAGAAAGAGGCAGCACAGGAAGAGTCTAAGCAACTTACCAACGAGGTGAACATCCTCAACACCTGCTACTATGTGATAGGCTCCAAGAAGGAACTGAAGGCCCATAAGATTATCGAGAGCGGCTTCCTGCGCAAGACCAAGATTCTGCAGGGCGACTTCGAGATGTCCTATTTCACTAAGGCCGACCGTCGCACCCTGAGCGAGATTCCCCTGCACAGCAACAAGGCTCAACTGATGACCAACCACCCGAGCGACTCCTACGAGATTGTGGATCATGGCAATGGCAAGGTGCTGCGCATTCTGAATGCAGCCCGCTTCTGGGAGAAATCCAATTTCTTGGTGATCAAGATAGACTGACATGAAAGTCGTCCTGGCGTTTGATAAATTCAAAGGCTCGGCAACGGCTCTGCAACTCATCAAGGCCGCGCAACAATCTTTGTGCGGCCTTTATAACACCAGCGTGGAGTGTGTTCCTGTGGCCGATGGCGGTGACGGCACGACAGAGGTGCTGGCAACTGCCATGGAGGGCCAATGGGTCACATGTCCCACGATGGGGCCTTTGCTACAGATGGCGCCAGTCAGTGCGCGCTATTATCTGTGCGACGACGGTACGGCGTATATCGAGACGGCTAGTGCCAGTGGACTTGCCCTGCTGCAACACGATGATCGTGACGTGATGCGGGCTACCACACTGGGAACGGGCTTGCTCATGCGCGATGCTATGGAACGAGGCAGCCGGCATCTGGTGCTGGGACTGGGTGGGTCGGCAACTTGCGATGCCGCGATGGGAATACTGTGTGCTTTGGGTGCCGAGTTTGTGGATGCCAATGGCCGTTTTCTCTATCCCAGTGGTGAGTCGATGGCCCTGATCGACCGCATCGAGGCCTTAGGCATTCCTCAGGCAGTGAGGGATTGTAAGATCACACTCTTGACCGATGTGGATTGTCCCCTGTGCGGAGACCGTGGCGCGGCAAGGGTGTTTGCTCCGCAGAAGGGCGCTTCGCCCGAGCAAACCGAGCAATTGGAAGCCGGACTGCAGCATGTGGCTGCCATCGTAGGAGAGGAAATTGCCACAACGCCCGGTTGCGGAGCGGCTGGTGGCATCCCATCGCTGATGATGCATCTGCTGGATTGTGAACTCTTGCCCGGTGCGTCCTATGTGCTCGCACACAACGGGATGGAACAGGCACTGGATGGGGCCGACCTGGTGATTACAGGAGAGGGACGGCTCGACCAGCAGACGCTCATGGGCAAGGGACCTGGCTGTGTGATCGGCATGGCGCGAGAGCGGGGTATCCCTGTCGCCGCTGTGTGCGGCACGATCAGCCCAGGGTTTGACACTGTCCGGGCTGGGCTTGTGTGCGCCCAAGCGGTGAGCGAGGGCATGCCGCTGGACTTGGCGATGGACACAGCCTCCACCCTTGAGCGTGTGGCTGTGGCCGTTAATCGGATAGTGACATCAGTGATCAAATCATCATCAATGTAAGTATTATTATGCAGTGGTTGACCGACATATTCATGACGCACTCGGCCGTTCAGGCGGTCGTGGTGTTGTCGCTATTGTGCGCTTGTGGACTGGCCCTGGGCAAGATACGGGTGCTGGGCGTGTCGCTCGGCGTGGCCTTTGTGTTCTTCCTGGGCATCTTAGCGGGATATTTGGGTTTGTCGATCGACGCCGACATGTTGCAATATGCCCAGAATTTCGGTCTGGTGCTCTTTGTCTATGCACTGGGTCTGCAGGTGGGCCCCGGCTTCTTTGGATCATTTCACAAGTCGGGCTTGAGGCTCAATCTGTGGGCGCTCGCTGTAGTGATGGTGGGCACATTGCTGACCCTGTTGCTGCCCTTGATGGGCATCGACTTGAGCGATGCCGTGGGCATTATGTGTGGCTCGACGACCAACACACCCGCACTGGCGGCAGCACAGCAGACGCTCGCCCAGTTGCACCAACCCGAGAGTGGTGCGGCCCTGGGTTGTGCGGTGACTTATCCCCTGGGTGTGGTGGGCGTGATTTTGGCCCTTGCCCTGATGCGTAAGGTGCTTGTGCGCCCGAGTGACCATCTTGTGGATGATAGTGAGGAAGAAGCCGACCATACGTTTATTGCGACCTATCAAGTGCGCAACGAGGGAGTTATCGGCAAGACCGTTGGTGACCTGGCGCGCATCAGCCCTCGTCAGTTTGTGATTTCCCGCCTGTGGCGTGATGGCAAGGTTACCATCCCCGAGGCTCACACGATACTCATGCGCGACGACCGCCTGTTGGTCATTATGCGTGATCATGATGCCGCCGAGGCCATGGAGGTCCTCTTCGGCAAGCAGGAGACGACCGACTGGAATACAGGTGACATCGACTGGAACACCATCGACAGCGATCTCGTCTCGCAGGCCATCCTTGTCACCAAGCCTGAAATCAATGGCCGCAAACTGGGCTCGTTGCGTTTCCGCAAGCACTATGGGGTGAACATCAGTCGTGTGAACCGTGGCGGTCTGCAACTGCTGGCCACTCCCGACCTGCGCCTGCTGCTGGGCGACCGCATCATCGCGGTGGGCCATCGCGAGGCGCTCAAAAATGTTGAGAAGGAAGTGGGCAATGCCGTCAAGATGCTCGATGAACCCAATCTGATCACCGTTTTTATCGGTATGACGATCGGCTTGATACTCGGCTCCATTCCCATCGCCTTGCCTGGCATCTCATCGCCTGTGAAACTGGGACTCGCTGGCGGTCCTATCATAGCGGGTATCCTCATCGGCGCCTTCGGACCGCGCATTCATGTCAATGCCTACACGACATCGAGCGCTAACCGCATGTTGCGCTCAATCGGCTTAGCCCTATATCTGGCTTGCCTGGGCTTGGCATCAGGTCCGGATTTCTTTGCCACCGTGGTGCGGCCAGAGGGCTTGCTGTGGGTGGGCACAGGATTCTTTCTGACCGTCATACCTGTGTTACTGATCGGTTGGCTCGCCCTGCGCATGAGTCACATGGATTATGCCTCGGTGAGTGGTATGCTTAGCGGGGCTATGGCCAATCCCATGGCGATGAACTATGCCAACGACACCTTGCATAGCGATCGTCCCTCGGTGGCTTATGCCGCTGTATATCCTATGAGCATGTTTCTGCGTGTGATCATTGCCCAGATGCTTCTGCTCATCTTCCTCTAGCAAGCCGCTTCGGATATTGGAATAAAAGAAAAAAAGGAGGGTGTTGCAAGACCCATGACGTCTCTTGATCATTGGCGTCTGAGTTTTGCAACACCCTCCTTGCTGATCAGTAGTCTGACTGTCGGATAGGCGTTCAGAATTTCATATACAGGCGGCGGTTGTGTCCGCTATGGTGACTCACGTGGATCCATCGGCACCCTTTCTCGTCGATACACTGGTCCACTGGCAGGTCGAGCCGCTTGATCAGTGCCAGTAACCGGCGGTTGTCGCTTTGGCTCCCAGCCGTGATGTCGGCGGCTTCACCTCGCAGGTGCTGACTGCCTGGAGCGCCTCCCACCATCGCGTTCAACTCGGGGCAGCGGTAGCCGCTGTTAACATGGATGGGTCTGCCCCAGGCTTGGCGTAGCGGCTCGAGCACATGGTCGACCAGCGCGTGGAGCGCTGCAATAGCGCTGGCGGGCGGCGTGTTGTCTATGCCCAGCCTGGCGGCAACGGTGGAGTGAGTCAACTCCTGGATGCTGAAGTGTCTCATGTGGTGATGATGCGCATGTGAGCCTTGGGATAGCGCAGCACCAGGCACGAGGCTTCGGTCATGACCAGCGCATCGACGTTGCGCACACCACTCTTCTTGAGGTTGAGTTGCTCGGTGCTGAAGGGGATGTGGGTATACTTCTGGATATACTCGGGATCGATAACGATGCCCGCGTCCTTCATGCCCACCTCGTCGAAGACTTCGCTCAGCAGCAGGTACAGACAGCCAAACTTGCTACGCAACTCGGTGAAGTCGATGCCCCATTTGCTCACGTGCTGGCCTGCCGTGATGACACGGGTGTAGTCCAACTTGCTGATGCGGCCGATGAGACCGCTGCCGCCAATCAATATCTTGCGTTTGCTGCCGGCATTGCCTGTGAAGGCGTCGCGCATCAGGTCGACCATGTCATTGCTCGTGAGTTCGCGCGACGATTCGATGTTGTGGGTCTTGCCGGCCTGATTCCAGATGCCGCCGGTGAAGTAGACATACTCCTTCTTGCTGTTGTCCCACAGTCGCTTGGCGACACCAAACAGGAAGGACTTCTCCATACCTAGGCGCATGTCATAGACGGCTGCTTCTTCCTGATCGCTCATGGTCCAACCCACTTCCTTGTTGGACAAGCGTTGCAGGGTGGATTGCTCCACTTGCATCTTGAAGATCTGGCAGAGGTTGCGGCTCTTTTTGGGCAGTGCCTCGAACTGAGGTGACTGCACATCGAGTTCGCTGGCCGCACGTCCCATCCTGACCAGCGTAGTCCTGGCGGGGATCTCGGGGATGCAGTTGGGCACGTTGTTGATCGTGGGACCATTCACGGCAACGACGCTCACGCCGTTACTGTCGCGGCCAATCACGTAGAGCATCAGATCTTGCTGGCTCTCGGTGAGACCGTCGCTCGTGTAGCCAGGGGTGTTCTGCACCAGGATGGTATCGGTGGGATCAAAGATGTCGTTGTTCTGGGCGTTGATTACCGTGATGGGGGTCTCGTCGCCCGGCTTGACGTCAGACTCGTCAACGCTCTGCAAGAGTATGGTCTTGGTGGGCTTGGTGTCCACGCTATAGTAGTCCACTACCATGCTGCCCGAGTGCTTGCTGCCGGCATATCGTGAAATCTGGTCGATGGGTGTGGACATGGGGCGGATCTTGACAATCTGTTGGTCAATCTCGTTGAGCAACAGGTCGGGCGAGCCTACTTCGCTGAGGTCGGTAGTGAGCGGTCCCTGCACCACATGCTTGCCGCCCTCGGCACCAGTGACCAGGATGCCCGCAGCCAGGGTGGCTCCACTGGCGTCGCCCGCACACGAGGCGAGAATTGCGATAAAGATCATTGTGATCACAAACAGGATCAACTTCTTGTGGTTGCGCATCCAGCGCAAGGCGTTTGAAATACTGTGAAAATTCATGGTAAAATAATGGTTTTTAAAATTGTAAAACGATGTGAATGAATACGTATTAATCAGAATATCAGTCCCAGATGCTGCGGCGATTGTAGCGGGGAAAGATAGGGGTGGCTTGTGCCTCGACCTGGTCATGAGGTTGACGGTGCATGACGGCCTCGATGTTCTCGTTGCGGCCGCGCAGGTAGCCGGCGGCGTCGGCATTGTGCATGTCATCGTCGTGGGTGATGCCACGGGCAAGGGTCGACAACACCTCGGTCGGCAAAGTGTCAAGGCCGAGTTCGGCGGCTATCTCTTGCAGGCGACGAGCCGTGTTGTCGTCGACCTGAAGCGCTGAGATCTGCTCGGCAAGGGTGGGGGAGGCGGTGGCCTCGGCTTGCGGTTCTTCTTGAATGGATTCGTTGTTCATGGTCAAGTTCTCTTTACGGGTTAGTATCAGTTGTTATTATGTTGGTTGCCGCCATTTTCTTGTCGCGTTGGCGGCGAAACGCTTCAAAGGTGTCATACACGTCGCTCAGGGCGATGTTGGCATTGTCGCTTTGCAGTTGGTACACGTTGGCGCTCTCTACGCGCGGATCTTTGCCTTGCAAGGCACTGCTCACGCCACTGATTTCCTCAAACAGTTTCATCTGCAATTCGATCATCTGGTAAGCACCCAGACCGCTGGTGTTGCCATTGATCTGCTCGGGCTTGGCATCGCTGTACCGCGGGTTATAGGGGAGCAGGCCGTTGGCGCTCGACCAGCAGCGGCGCGCGTCCTCCCAGGTCCAACCGTCGGGCAATGCGGTTTCTGGAAACAGCAGCACGCCCTTGGCGCTGGTGCGCATGACCTGATCGAGCAGTGATATGAGGCGGTTGACGTGTTTCTGGGTGTCGATGATGTCCTCGACGACTGCGTGTACCTCGCCATCGGTGAGCGGGTAGAGTTTGATCACAAAGGGGTGGCAGCCGTGCTGCCAGGGCGAGTCGTATTCCGCCAGCAGGTCGCCCATGGGGCTGAACCAGCGGCAATGCCAGATGGTGGCGATGTCCCATCGGCAATCCATATCAGGGCGGTTGCGCATGCGGTGTAGTGCCGTTGCTGGTTCGACACTGAGTGTGCCCTCGCGGCGGTTGTGGCACACGATCACCTCGTGACTCTCGAGCGTCCACACCTCGATGGCGCGGCACTTGCCGTCGCTCGCATGCCAGAAGTCACTGCCGAGTTGTGTGTCGGCACCCAGGCGGGTCGTGAAGTCAATCAGGCGCTGGTCGGCGCGGTCGGTGTAGAGTCGCCTTACCCATGCGGCTTTGCGCTGGTTGCCGCCGGCCACACGTCGGAGCAGCCCGGCGATACTCAGGTCATGCAGTTGGCCAATCAGTTCGCAGTCCCACGAGCGGCTATCGTTCAGGCTGTTGACAAACATCTTGTTGATGTTGACGTTGTCCACCCTCACACGCTCGCCCTCGCCGGGGCGATGGGTGGTGTCGACGCGCTGTATGCAACAGCCCGAGATGAGGAACTCTTCCAGGGCACGGCTGTCGAGTTCGTCGAGTTCGTTGTCCTGTCTGACGGTACGTTGTGCCTTGGGGGCATTGTCTTGATTGATGTACTGGCTGCGGAATCGTCCGATGATGGTCTTTACCACTTGGCGTATCAGGTTGTTGGTGATGCTGTTACACCCTTGGCTAGCCAAGTGCTCACCTTCAGTCATCACGCGGCCCAGATGGTCCTTGACGAGGTCTCCCCACTGGTCGCCATAGGTGAAGCGCTTGTTTCTGAGTCGGGCTTGCCTGAGGCCCGAGGCTGCCATCCATGCCTTGTAGGCGGCGTGTAGCACGTTGGCATGCTGCTCATTGGTTGTCGGTGTTCTCATGGTATGGTATCGAATGTTTTGTTGAGTGATTAAAATGTGTGCTTGTCGCTGATCGACGGTGCAAAATTACAATGCGGTGTCCACCCTGCGCCATGTCAAAAAGCACTAACCGCAAAATAAAAGCGTATTTTGCCTCCTGTACCGAAGCGTGCGGGTGATGCGCTACGGGTCATCGTTTGATGATGTCTCATCGTTAAGTAGCGTTAGAGGCGCCAGGCGCTTGCCGATTAAGGAAATTTTCTGTACTTTTGCTCTATAATTCTAATATGTAATGTGATGGAAGATTTTGCTACTACGATGCTGACCGACCTGCATCGATACCTGATTAAGCGCGGTGCCGTCGATGAACGCCTGCCTGAGTGCCCTGATGTCGAAGCCAAGTGGCCCCCGATCGCCGAGGCTTATCTGCCCGATGGCGTGCGGGAGTTTGCCGACTATCCTGTCGCCTCGCTGGGATGGATGATGTTTGTCGGTATGGCAGTTGCCAAATACTGGGATGTGGATTGGACCCGATATGCCGCAACCGACGACTTGTACACACCCATGCGTGACAAGCGCGGTTTTGACAATCTCGACGAGTATATCATGGACGAGGTGCTCGACGTGCACGGCGATGCCGCCGAGTCGCTCCAGAACTTGGTGGGTGACTGTGCCGAGCGCACCAAGCGTGCCATCTTCGCCCTCGATATCGAACCGGGCACGGTCGAGGCCTTTAAGGCCTATGTCGCCGGCCTGCAATGTATGTATCAGATGGGCATGGCCATGCAACTCAAGTCGATGGGTTATCACATGGTCAAGAGTTAAGTGTTTAACCACGGGGGGCGGGCATCGCAATGCGTCCCCTCCGAAAAAGAAGAATAGGAAGATGAGTAAAGTGTTATTAATCAACGGGTCACCTCATGAGCAGGGCAATACCTACCTAGCCCTTAACGAGGCCGCCCAGGTGCTCAATGCCGAGGGAATAGATACCGAGATCGTGTGGATTGGAACCAAGCCCGTGCGTGGCTGCATCGCCTGTGGCATGTGTGCCCAGAAGGGGCTCGGCCATTGTGTCTTTAACGATGACCTGTGCAATAGTGTGATCGACAAGATGAACACTGCCCAAGGGCTCATCGTGGGCTCACCAGTCTATTACGGAACGCCCACGGGCAATGTTCTTAACCTGGTGCACCGCATGCTCTTTGCTGGCGCCCAGGTGGCCGGCAAACCTGCTGCCGCCGTGGCGATATGCCGTCGTGGTGGGGCCAGTGCCGCCTTCCAGACGTTGCAGATGCCATTCCAGATGGTGAACATGCCGCTGGCCACCTCCCAGTACTGGAACATCGCCTATGGCCGCGAACCGGGCGAGGCCACCCAGGATGCCGAGGGCATGCAGACGATGCGCACCATGGCCCGTAACATGGCATGGATGATCAAGCAGTTCCAGTCGGGCAATGCTGCTGCTCCCGAGCCTGAGCCTTGGCAGTCAACCCACTTTATCCGTTAGCAGAGATGACGATCGAGAACGACCCTATGGGACAGGCCATTGCCGACTATCACAAGCACGGCAAGGCTGCTCAACTGCGTGTGTTATCGCCTGTGCTCGAGGATGATGAGATTCCCGTCAAGACGCTGTTCCGCTCCTTGCAAGAGATGCCCGCCATCGAGCGGGTGGCTCTCGAGCAGGCACGGGGACACATCCTGGACGTGGGTGCCGGAGCCGGTTGCCACTCGCTGGCCCTGCAGGGTCAGGGCAAGCCAGTGACGGCTATCGATATCTCGCCCGTGGCGGTGGCGACAATGCGTGAGCGGGGCGTCGTGGACGTGCTGGAACAGGATTTCTTCACATACGACGGACCGCGCTTCGACACAATCCTGATGCTGATGAATGGCATCGGCATCGTGGGCACGGTCAGCCGTTTGCCGGCCTTCTTTATGCAGGTCGACCGCTTGCTGGCCGATGGGGGGCAATTGCTGTGTGACTCGAGCGACATCTGCTACATCTATGAGGATGAGGACGGCTTTATAGACCTGACCGGCGTTGAGGGGTACTATGGCGAGATGACCTATCAGATGCAGTATCGTGGCGTGAAGGGTAGCACTTTCCCGTGGCTGTTTGTCGATGCCGACACCCTGCGCGAGCAGGCAGCCGCATGTGGCTTTGATCTGGAAATCGTACTCGTGGGCGACCACTACGACTACCTGGCTCGCATCACCCGCCGTCGCGGTTAGTTGTCTGGGTCGCCAGCGCTGACCGAACTGTCGGGAAGGGGAATATTATTATAATAATAAGGTGTGTTTTTCATGGTATTGGTGAGGGATTTCAGGCACTGTGGAGGGCGTCGGCGATGGCATCGGCCGTTTCGGGATTGTCGGCGAGGTATTGTTTGGCCGCTTCTCGTCCCTGACCCAGGCGCATGTCTTGCCAACTGAACCATGCTCCGCTCTTCTTAACGATGCCGGCCTCGACACCCATGTCGATGAGTTCGCTCTCGCGGCTGATGCCGTGGCCATAGATGATGTCGAACTCAGCCTTGCGGAAGGGTGGGGCCACCTTGTTCTTGACCACCTTGACGCGAGTCTGTGCCCCGAGCACTCGGTCTCCGTCCTTGATGTGCGCCAGTCGGCGAATGTCGAGGCGCACGCTGCTGTAGAACTTCAGTGCGTTGCCGCCTGTCGTTGTCTCGGGGTTGCCGAACAGCACTCCGAGTTTTTCGCGTAACTGGTTGATGAAGATGCAGCAGGTGCGCGTCTTGGCAATGGTCGAGGTGAGTTTTCTGAGCGCTTGACTCATCAGCCTGGCTTGTAGGCCCATCTTGCTCTCGCCCATTTCGCCCTCGATCTCGGCTTTGGGGGTCAGGGCGGCGACGCTATCGATGACAATGACGTCGATGGCGGCCGAGCGGATGAGTTGGTCGGCGATTTCCAGTGCTTGCTCGCCGTTGTCGGGTTGTGAAATCCACAAGTTGCGCGTGTTCACGCCGACGGCTTCGGCATATGTGCGGTCAAACGCGTGCTCGGCATCGATATAGGCGGCGATGCCGCCCATCTGCTGTGCTTGGGCGATGGCGTGAAGTGCCAGTGTGGTCTTGCCGGATGCCTCCGGACCATAGATCTCGATGATGCGGCCACGGGGGTAGCCTCCCACGCCCAGCGCCTGATCCAGGGCAATCGAGCCGGTGGGGATGACATCGACATCCTCGATGCTTTCATCGTTCATGCGCATGATGGCGCAAGTGCCAAAGGCTTTCTCGATTTTGGCGACGGCATTCTGCATCACTTGCAGTTTCATTGGGTCGACCTCTACCGCATGTGCCGTGTGTGGTGCGGTTTGGCTCACGTGATTGTTCACAATGTCGGGCGTGGCAATGCTCAGCACTTGTTGCCCGTCGATCATCACTTCCTGTTTCAAAATCTGTTCAGTCATAGTCGTATTCAGTTTTTAGTTGTTAGTTCTTAGTTGTTAGTTCTTAGTCGTTAGTTCTTAGTTGGCGGTTACTGATGGCCTGTGGGGCGACTGGTAACCGCTTGACGATGCAAAGGAACTATGACTGAGTGCAATTTTCTGGCTCTGGTAATTTAATCAATGTTAAACCACGCATCCGTCGGTGTCTTTCCCTAAGAATACTTGACAGATTTGAGAGCGATTAACTAAGTTGGTTTACACTAATTTTATCGTTCGCCTAAACTGGGTTGACAGTTTTGCGG
>ONQS01000031.1 GCA_900320055.1 uncultured Prevotellaceae bacterium | reverse complement strand
CCCTATGACAATGGAAGCACATACCTCTTGAATCTTTGTTGGACTGTAAAGCATTTTCTCGTTTTTTTGTGTCCAACTTTTGGGGCGCAGTTCACGAGGCCTACGGCCTGTGCGCCGCGGGGTTACCTCAATTCAAGGCCGCTGGCCTTGCTGTGGTCTTCGACCTCACCGCCCACACCTTTTATCGGGTGAGCCGGTCGAAGGTCTTGGCAAGAAACACATAAGATACAAAAGAGGTGAACGCTCGATTGCGTTCACCTCTTTCTCTTGTGGTTGCCTTGCCCGGACTCGAACCAGGAAATGCGGCACCAAAAACCGTTGTGTTACCATTACACTACAAGGCAATCCTATGTCATTTGGACGGCTTAACCGCCTATGATTCCGGCCCTTTCACGTTCCTACAGAGTTGCCTCTGCGCGCCCGCTCATGGCCCAAATCGTGCAAATGCGGTGCAAAATTACTGCTTTTTTTTGATTTGCAACTCTTTTTCCCACATTTTTTTCTGAGCGATAGCCTCAGTTCACTTAACGATGAGCAAAAAATAGTTCTTCTTGCCCTTCTGTGCCAGGATGTACTTGCCGTTGAGCAGCAGGTCGGTGCTGGCAGCCATGTTGGGGTCGGCCAGTTTCTCCTTGTTGATGCTCACGCCGCCACCCTGGGTCAACTTGCGCATCTCGCCCTTGCTGGGGAAGACGGCAGCGACATCGGTCAGCAACGAGATCAGCGGAGTGCCCTCATCGATGGCGCTGCGAGGCACCTCAAAGGTGGGCACGCCGTCAAAGACGCTCAGCAGCGTCTCCTCGTCAATCTTGTGCAGGATGTCCTTGGCCTTGTTTGAGAACAGAATCTGCGAAGCCTCGACAGCCATCTCATATTCCTCGGCCGAGTGAACCATGGTGGTGATCTCCTTGGCAAGGCGTTTCTGCAACGGACGCAGGCCGGGATCCTGCTCCTGCTCGGCAACGAGACCGGCAATCTCTTCCTGACTCAGGTCGGTGAATATCTTGATATACTTCTCGGCATCGGCGTCGCTCACGTTGATCCAGAACTGATAGAACTTGTAAGGCGAGGTGCGCTTGGGATCGAGCCACACGTTGCCGCTCTCGGTCTTGCCGAACTTGCCACCGTCGGCCTTGGTGATCAGCGGGCAGGTGATGGCGAAGGCCTCACCGCCGTTCATGCGGCGTATCAGTTCGGTACCCGTGGTGATATTGCCCCACTGGTCGCTGCCACCCATCTGCAACTTGCAGCCCTCATGCTCATACAGGTGCAGAAAGTCGTAGCCCTGCAGCAACTGGTAGGAGAATTCGGTGAATGACATACCGTGGTCGGCATTGGCAGCCAAGCGCTTCTTCACACTGTCCTTGGCCATCATGTAGTTGACCGTGATGTGCTTGCCGATGTCGCGGATAAAACTCAGGAACGAGAAATCCTTCATCCAGTCATAGTTGTTCACCACGATGGCGTGGTTAGGCGAGTCACTGTCAAAGTCCAGGAATTTGGCCAGTTGCTGACGGATACACTCCTGGTTGTGACGCAAGGTCTCCTCGTCGATGAGTTTGCGCTCCTGCGACTTCATCGACGGGTCGCCAATCATACCCGTTGCACCACCGATCAGGGCAATCGGACGATGGCCGGCACGCTGCAGGTGCTTGAGCATCATGATGCCCACCAGGTGACCGATATGCAGGGAGTCGGCGGTGGGGTCGATGCCCACGTAACCGCTAGTCATTTCCTTGTTCAGTTGCTCCTCGGTGCCCGGCATGATGTCATTGATCATGCCACGCCATTTCAGTTCTTCTACAAAATTCATCGTTTCTGTTTTATATCGTTATTGATTGATTATGTCCCTATTGGCTGGCAAAGGTAATAAAAACTTTTCAGTTGCTGCCGCTAACGCTCCGTTTTATTTACCCCCACCCGATCACGGCCCAGCATGGCGGCAAGGCGGCGGGCGGTTCGGACCGTGGCAGGTCCCGTCTCGATGTCGGTCGAGTCAAATTGCAAAGTGGCCTGGCTGTAATAGGGAGAGCGGCGCTCCAGGTCGTCCCTCACGAGCGGTAGCACAGCCTCATCGGGCAGATGCTTGATCTTGGGCCGCTTGGACTTCTGCTCGGGCAGCAACAGGCGGGCGGTGATGCGTTCGGCGCTGGTCGTGAGCCATACCGTAGTACCTGCCTGGTTCATCAGCGACATGTTATCGCTATGGCATGGTGTGCCGCCACCGCATCCTACCACCACATCGGCCATCGCCGACACCTGGGCCAGGGCTGCGGTCTCCAGTTGGCGGAAGTGCTGCTCGCCGTCACTGGCAAATATCTCTACTATGGGTCTGCCGCACCACGACTCGATGTAATCATCCAAGTCGATATAGCGCAACCCCATCTGCCGGGCGAGAGCCTCGCCCAGCGTAGTCTTGCCACAACCCATATATCCGATGAGGAAGATCGGCTTCATCACAGCCAGCCTGCTTGACGGTACCACGCGATGGCCTCGCGCAAGCCCTCGCGCAGTGAATACTTGGCCTTGAAATCGAAATCGCGCTGCGCCTCACTGGTGTCGCATTGCCAGTTGCGCTGTTTCAATATCCTGAACTTGTCGCGGTTCAGAGTGCTGGCTTTGAGGGTCACCTTGCCGATCCACTCGGCGACGTGGCACACCACCTTGACCAGCCACAGCGGGCACGTCACGGGAATCACGTGCTTCTTGCCCAACTCCTCACACACGATCTTGCGGAACTCCTGCTGGGTATAGGCCTTGTCCTCGCTGATGAAGTAGGCCTTGCGCAGCGGGCCGCGTTCCAGCGCGTCCATCACCCCTGCTGCCAAGTCCTTGACGTAGATAAAGGTGAGCATCTGCTTCTTGAAGCCTACACTGAAGTCAAACCCACGCTTGATGCTCTTGATCATCAAGTAATAATCCCGCTCATGAGGGCCATACACACCCGTGCAGCGGAATATGGTATAAGGGAAGTCCTCCACCGTCTGCAGATAGGTCTCGGCCTTGAGTTTGGACACGCCATAGTAGGTGTTGGGCAACGGGATATCGCTCGGCATGATGGGACGATAGTTGGCCTCGTCGCCCGGTCCCATGACACTCAGGCTGCTCATCAGCAGGAACACGTCGGGTGCCATCTCGGTCTGCCGTAGCGCGTCCACCAGCGAGCGCAAGTAGCCGTAGTTGACCCGTTCAAAGTCCAGATAATTGGTACTCTTGGTCACGCCCAGGTTGTGAACGATATAGTCCCATCGGCCCCACTCACCGAGGTGGTCACGCAACGTCTGCTCGAGCACGTCCTGGTCGTTATAGTCCAGTTCGATGAAGTGGATGCGCTCATCCGTCAAGAACTCGCGGATCGTTGTCGACCTCACCGCGGCCCACGTGTCATAACCACGCTTGAGCGCCTCTTCAACAAGAAATCCGCCGATGAATCCACCGGCTCCGGTAATGAGAATACTTTTCCTACTCATTTTGTGTCTTGATATTATTTTTTATGCATCACCCGTCAGGGGCTTTGCCTCGACCGCCTCAATCACATGCTGGGCAATATATTCGGGGGGTATGTTCTTCAGACAGCGGAAATCGCCAAACTTGCAGGGTCTGTCGCCCGTGATGGAGCATGGGCGGCAGGGCATATCGAGTTGTATGTCGTCTTCAATCACCTGGTTATATCCCAGATAGCCGCACGAGGCCGTCGTGGGTCCCCACACGGTCATGGCCTGCAGGCCCATGAGCGATGCCAAGTGCATGTTGGCCGACTCCATGGTGAGCATCAGGTCACACTTGCTCAGCAGGGCATACTCATCGACAAATTTGTGCTTGACCTCGGCCATCGAGATCACATTCTTGAACTTGCGGGCTATTGGCCGCAGGGCAATCTTCTCGGCTTTGCCACCCCCCATCAGGAATATCCAGTAATTCTCGTGCTTGGTCAACTCGGCTATCACCTGTTCCATTTGCTCCAGCGGGTACGCCTTCTGTCGATGAGACGAGAACGGAGAGATGGCAATCCAGCGCTGGCCCATTTCCTTCTTGAGCACAATCGGGCTCACCGGCAGTTCCTGGCCATCATACAGGCTGGTGAAGTCGTCGGGAGCGGCAAACCCTAAGCGCTTGAACACGGCACGATACCGATCGTGGATGGGCGACACTGGCTCGTCACTCTTGCGCGACACCAGCGCGCGCCGCTTGGCATTCTCCCTGTCCAGGCGGACCACTTTCACACCACAAGCGCGCATGTAAGCATCGATGAGCCACGTTCCGCTCACGTTATGCAGGTCGATCACGACATCGATGCCATACTGCCGGCGCAATTTGTCCGTCAGTTTCAACAATCCAAATAGTCCCTTATGAGTCTCCTTCTCATCATAGCCCTCAACCACAAGGTTGTCGGGACACTGCTGAAACATCGTCGCGGGCCACGTCTTGGTAAGCATGATGAAGCGAGTGTCAGGATTGGCTCTGCACACAGGATATAATACGGGAATCGTCATGGCGACATTGCCAAGCGCCGACAAGCGGACGACGAGCACATTGCGATAAGGTTTATTGTCCTTTGCCATAGCACAAGATTTTGTTTACATTATTCATTGGCAAAGTTATAGATTATTGATGAAATATCCAATAATTCATCACTAATAATTCCCTACAACTTATTGTTTCAGGGAATTCGTCATGCCCTTGCCGACTTTCACGGCACCTAGTCGGGTGTTATGGTCAGTGCTTGGCCTCTACCGTCTCAACGACGCGACGGACCACCTCGTCGGGGCTGATGCCGCTCATGCAACGGTAGTCGCCATAGCGACAATCGCGCTCGCCATAGATGGAGCACGGCCGGCAGTCCAGATCTGTGCGCTGGATGTCGTCGGCAGTGGTTTGCCCATAACCCTGGAACCCGCAGGCAGGTGCCGTGGCGCCCCAGATGGTCACGGCCTTGAGTCCCATCAGCGATGCCAGATGCATGTTGGCCGAGTCCATCGTGAGCATCAGGTCACACTTGCCCAGCAGGGCATACTCATCGATAAAGCCATGCTTGATTTCGGCCATCGATATCACATGCTGATTGTCGCGGGCAATGCCACGCAAGGCCTGTTTCTCGGCTTTGCCCCCACCCATCAGAAATATCCAGTAATTGTCCCGCTTGGCCAATTGGGCAACCACCTGCGCCATCTGCTCCAGTGGGTACACTTTGCCCTGGTGGGCCGAAAACGGCGACACGGCTATCCAGCGTTGGCCCGGCTCCTTGTCGAGCACCACGGGACTTGCGGGTAAAGGCTTGCCGTCATACAGGCGCGTAAAACCGCCTGGCGCCTTAAGGCCCATTCGGCCGAAAACCTCGGCATATCGCTCGTGGGTGGGCGTAACCGGTTTACCACCGGCATGACGTACCAGTGCCTTACGGCGCGAGCGCTGCTTGTCGAGATGAGCCACCGGGATGCCATGCCATTTCATACACAAGCCTATAACCCTGGTACGCAACACGTTGTGCAGGTCCACCACGGCATCAATCCCATATTGTCGGCGCAATTCCTTGGACAGCCTCATCAGTCCTGCCAATCCCTTGTACTCACTCTTGACGTCGGCTCCTACAACCATCAGGTTATCGGGGCGGTCATGAAACATCGAGGCAGGCCATTGCTTGGTCAGCATCACAAACCGCGTGTCGGGATTAGCCTTGCACACAGGGTACAGCACCGGGATGGTCATTGCCACATCGCCCAGTGCCGACAACCGCATGACCAGCACGTTGCGTAACGGACTGTCACTTCTTGCCATACAGCACGGGATTGGTCTCGGGATCGTTATACATCTTCATCTGACGATAGACCTTCATGAACTTGCGGCCAGCGGCGATGTCGTCGAGCAACTGATCAATGGCAGCCGTGAGATCCTCACGCTGCTCCAACAGCACATCTAATTTAGCGCGGCATTTAGCGATATGAGCGGCATCGGCGTCGGCGCGCTCGGTCTGCTCACGCATGTGCCAGATTTTCAGAGCCAGGATCGACAGGCGGTCGATAGCCCAAGCCGGGCTCTCAGTATTGATGGTTGCATCTGGCAGCACTGCCACGCCGGCATATTGCTGGCGGAAGTAGGTATCCACCTCCTCGACCAGGTCGGTGCGGTCCTGATTGCTGCGGTCGATGCGGCGCTTCAGCGCCAGAGCCTCGACGGGGTCGATCTGCTCGTCACGGATGATGTCTTCGAGATGCCATTGCACGGCATCAATCCAGTTTTTACGAGCCAGGCTGCACTCGATGGTGCCGTCTTCATAGGGATTGACAAACACGGCATCCACATCGTCACTGTCATGATACAACCTTACGATCTGATCAAATATCTGGTTGCACTTGTTAGCAAAAGTCATACGCTATGATAGATTTATTCGGTTAATGTTCAGGTTATTACAGATAGAGCATCCAAGAGCCGTCGGTAGTCACGGCCGATCGGTCACGCGCTCACCCTTGAGTGTCGCGCTCGACGCGCTCAGCACACGGCATAGCACCTTGTCGCCCGGTTTCTCGCCACTAGCGGGGAAGACGATGACCTTGTTCTGCTGGGTTCGGCCGAACATGTCGTCGCGGCTGCGCTTACTATAGCCCTCGACCAGCACCTCAAAGGTCTTGCCCACATCGGCCCTGTTGCTGCACAGCGAGAGTTCGTTCTGCAGGGCAATCATACGGTTCAGACGATCGATTTTCACATCCTCTGGCACATTGTCGGGCAGATTTTTGGCGGCAAAGGTGCCGGGGCGCTCGCTATACTTGAACATGAAGGCCGAGTCAAAGCCCACCTCACGCATCAGCGACAGAGTTTCCTGGAAGTCCTCTTCGGTCTCGTCGTGGAAACCGGTGAACATGTCGGTAGAGATACCGCAGTCGGGCATGGCGGCACGGATGCGGGCTATGCGGTCCAGATACCACTCGCGGGTGTACTTGCGATTCATGAGTTTCAGCACCTTGTTGCTGCCGCTTTGCACAGGCAGGTGGATGTGGTTGCAGATGTTGGCATGACTGGCCATCGTCTCGATGATGGCATCGCTCAGGTCCTCGGGATTGCTCGTGGTGAAGCGCACACGCATCTCGGGAGCGGCTTCGGCAACCATCGCCAGCAGACCAGCAAGGTCCACGTGATTGCCGCCATCCTCGGGCTTATACAGGTAGGAATTGACGTTCTGTCCCAGCAGGGTCACCTCCTTGAATCCGCGCTGTTGCAGGTCGCGCAACTCGTTGAGGATGCTTTGCGGCTCACGGCTGCGTTCACGGCCGCGGGTATAGGGCACGATGCAGTAGGTGCAGAAGTTGTTGCAGCCTCGCATGATGCTGATAAAACCGCTCACCTTGCTGCCGCCCACACGCGACGGGATGATATCGCGATAGGTCTCGGTGGTCGACAAGGCGGTGTTGATGGCCTTCTCGCCCTGCTCGGCCATACCGATGAGTGCGGGCAATTCCAGGTAAGCGTCGGGGCCAGCCACCACATCAACATCGTGCTCGCTGATGAGCACATCCTGCATGCGCTCGGCCATACAGCCGATAATGCCGATGATCAGACGGCGCTGCCGCTTGTGGCGATACGCGTTCAATTGGTTCAATCGCGAGAAGATCTTCTGCTCTGCATTGTCGCGCACCGAGCACGTGTTGATAAAGATGGCATCGGCCTCATCGAGCGTTTCACACGTCTCATAGCCTGCCATCTTCATCACCGTGGCAACGACCTCGCTGTCGGCCACATTCATCTGGCAGCCATAGGTCTCCAGCAAGAGCCGCTTGGCAGCATCGCCCTGACTGTCATATTTCAGTTTCATTACCATGTGATTATCTAATTCCTTGTTTCAAGGCTGCAAAGATACGAATTTTCCGCCGTATGTCTCATCTTTTTACCTCCCTTTACCTATTTGCGATTGCCGATTGGGGCAAATGCGACTCACAGGCAGCCCGTATTGGTCAAAAAACACGCCATTTTCCCGTTTTGCGTTGTCTGCTAATGAAATTATCATTAATTTTGCTACTCTTTAACTCAACCAATGGCAATGAAGATGAAGACTGACTTAAAGACCAACATGAAGTTTCAACAGGTGTCCAAGCGATATTATCTCCCTGAAAATGAGATAGAACTCGCCTCGCTCACCCGATTCGAGAAAGTACCCGCCATCATCATGGAGAACGCCGGCGACGGCGCCCGTAAGGCAGCACTCGACGCGGCACGCATCATCAACGACTGCATCGCCAAGCGCGGCAGGTGCGTCATCGGTTTCGGTTCCGGCAGGTATGTGCTCAAGGTCTATGACGAGTTGGTCAAACTCTATTTTGCCGACAAGGTCAACTTCAACGACGTGGTAGCCTTCAACCTGAGTGAACTTGGCCTAGGCGACGGCGACATCCTCAACCTCAATCAAGTCATCCAGGAGCGCCTCTACGCCAAGGTGGACATCGAGCCCGACAACATACACACCTTCAGCCACATCGATGCCATCGAGAACGTCCACAGCCTGTGCAAGGTCTACGAGCGCGAGATCATCGAAGCCGGTGGACTCGACCTCGTCCTGTGCGATCTCATGCCCGACGGCTCTCTGGCCTATAACGAGCCCGGCTCGGCACTGAACAGCACATGCCGCCTGATCATGCTGGGCAGCGACGCCCGCTCACGCATCGCCGAGTACTTCCAGAGCGAAACGGTGCCCAAGACCGCTGTCACCCTCGGCATCGGCAACATCCTGAGCGCCAACAAGATCATCTGCGTCACTTGGGAAGAAGACTCGGCCCAGGCGCTCTTTGACACAGTCGAGGGAGCGATGACCGACCTCGTTCCTGCCTCGTTCCTGCAGGTGCATGGCGATGCCTGCATCATTGCCGACCTGGACGCGTCATCACACCTCACCCGCATCAGCCACCCCTGGAAGGTCACATCCTGCGAGTGGAACGATCACCTCATCCGCCGCGCCATCGTGTGGCTCTGCGCTCAGACGGGCAAACCGATTCTGAAACTCACTAACAAGGATTATAACGACTATGGCTTGAGCGAACTGCTCGCCCTATTTGACTCGGCATACAACGTCAACATTAAGATATTCAACGACTTGCAGCACACCATCACAGGGTGGCCTGGAGGCAAACCCGATGCCGACGACACCCACCGCCCCGAGCGTGCCAATCCCTTTCCCAAGCGGGTGCTCATCTTCAGCCCGCATCCCGACGACGCAGTCGTGTCGATGGGCGGCACCGTGCGACGGCTCATTGAGCAGGGACACGATGTGCGCATTGTGTTCCAGACCGACGGTGATGTGGCTGTGAGCGACGACGACCTGATGCGCAGCGTGCTGCTGGCCGAGCGACTCACCAAGCACTACGAGGGGCATTCATTCAAGTTTATCGACGACACACTGACGCGCCTGACCGGTGACAGCGATAGTGCCGGCATCACCGACGGCCTGCGGTACTTCAAGGGATCCATCCTGCTGAGCGAGGCGATGATGGCATGCCGACAGATGGGAGTACCCCGAAAAAACCTTACCGACCTGCGCATGCCCTTCTACGTCAATGACCCGCGCGGACAAGGTAAAATCAGCGAGCAGGACGTTGCCGTCATTCAAGAACTGATCACCCAGGTCAAGCCCCACCAGATCTTCTTTGACAACGACCTGGTAGACCCCAATGGCACACACGTGCGGGCTACCGGGGCTGTCATGCACGCGCTGGACAATCTCAAGGACGAACCGTTTATGCGTGACTGCCGTGTGTGGATGTATCGCGGACAGTGGGGGCAGTGGGATGTGGACCTGGTGGAGATGGCCGTACCCATGAGTCCGGAGGAGTTTGGCGACAAGCGCGACGCCATCCTCAAGTTTCACTCACAGATCCACGACGCGCCCTTCCGCTCCAGCGCCGATGGCAAACTCTCATGGCAGCGCTCCATCGACCGCAACCGCGACCTGGCCAACCACTACCAGCAGTTAGGATTGGCCACCTACGAGGCCATCGAGGCATTTGTACAGTATCGGCTCCACAACTGATTACACGACTGATTGGCTTAACAATTACAGATTTTGTGTGATATTGTGCGCGGCTTGCGCAAAATTTTAGTATCTTTGCAAGTTAATCGATTTGAAACCGCAAGATGAAAGTCAAAATCCATCACGAGGGCGAGAACATCCTGCTGATGCTCTTCTTGATCATACTGGCGACAGGTGCGCTGGCCTACAAGTTCTTTGACTACAAGCCAGTGGCTTGGGGCCTCATCGTCCTTATGGCCATTCTGTTCTTGCTGGTACTTAACTTCTTCAGGCTCCCCAGGCGGCACTTCGGCGGCGACAACAGCGACGGTACTGCCGTCCTGTCGAGTGTCGACGGTACTGTGGTGGCACTCGAGGAGGTCTATGAGGACGAGTACCTGCATCGCAATGTCATCCAATTGTCAGTGTTCATGACCGTCTTTAACGTGCATGCCAACTGGGTGCCCGTCAAGGGTCTGATCACCTATGTCAAGCACCACTCCGGACGGTTTCTAGCCGCCAACCTGCCCAAGTCGAGCAGCGACAACGAACGCTCATCGATTGTCATCCGCACCGTCACAGGCGAGGAAATCCTTGTCCGCCAGATTGCCGGGGCCATAGCGCGCCGCATCGTCACCTACGTCGAGCAGGGCGAGACTGTCGATGTCAACGACTTCATCGGTTTCATCAAGTTTGGTTCCAGGGTGGACATCTTCCTGCCCCTCGATACCAAGATCATGGTCAAGTTGGGCGACCGCACTTGGGGCGGAGAAACCCTGGTTGCACGCCTCAATAACCACAAAAAAGAAGAGCAGTCATGAACGCAATACGCAACAATATCCCCAACGCCATCACCTCGCTGAACCTGTTTTTCGGCTGCTGGGCATGCATCATGGCACTGACACCCTCATGCTTTGTAGCCACCTACCGCTTGGCTTTTCTGTTCATCGCCCTGTCGGCTGTCGCCGATTTTCTTGATGGCCTGGTGGCGCGCTTGCTGCATGCCGTCAGCGCCATTGGCAAGGAACTGGATTCGCTGGCCGACCTGGTGAGTTTCGGACTTGCGCCGGCACTGATCTTGTATAGCATGATGAACCGCGAAGATGATCTATTGGCCGTGTTTGCCCTGTTGCTGCCCGTGTTCGGCGCACTGCGCCTGGCCCGTTTCAATGTGGACACCAACCAGGCCACCACCTTTACGGGCCTGCCCATTCCTGCCAATGCCATCTTCTGGATTGGTTTTACCGACTGGTATGACCCACACACGTGCCCCATGTGGATTGTGCTGACGCTCATCGTTGTCCTGTCGCTGCTGATGGTGTGCCCGCTGCGCATGTTCTCGCTGAAGATGCACAACCTGTCGTCCATCAAGCAGAATTGGGCACAATATTTGCAGATAGTAGCCACGGTGGCGGCGGTCATCGCGCTGGGTCTGCCCGGCCTGACCGTGGCTATCGCACTCTACGTGCTGCTGTCCGTCATCAAACGAGAGAAATAACTAAAAACACTACACCACTCAATGAGTTTCCTATTATTCATACTGTTCATCCTGATCCTCATGATAGGCATTCCCCTGCTGCGAGGCTGGCTCTATATGCAGAACGTGAGGCGCCGCGTCAATGAGACCTTCGGGGGCGGCCGTCAGAACCGTGGCAACGGCGACCGCTACGAGCAAGACGAGGAGTACACCGAGACCGGCGAGCGCAAAATCTTTACCAGTGGCGAGGGCGAGTATGCCGACTTTGAGGAAATGAGCGGCACCATCGTCGAGGATACCACTCCGTCCGACGACACCCGCACCGTCGTCGAGGAACAGATCATCGACGCCGAGTACGAGGAAATCCCTTAACCATAGACAAATAACAACTGAACACTCTGAGGTGTCTGATAATATCAGACTTTACACAGAGTGTTCAGTTTGTTTTATACCAATCGCAGATGGCTTACAGTTTCAGATCGTCCTCGCTCTTGGGTTGAGGCGGATAGTCGATGGTGTAGTGCAAGCCACGGGATTCCTTGCGGTCCTTGGCCTGGCGGGTGATGAGGTAGGCCACGTTGATGATGTTGCGCAACTCGCAGATGCGGCGCGACACCTTGCTGGTCTTGAACAGTTTCTCGGTCTCCTCATAGAGGATGTCCAGGCGGTTCCACGCACGGTCCAGACGCAGGTTGCTGCGCACGATGCCCACATAGTTAGCCATGATCTCGCCCACCTCTTTTTCGCTCTGGCTGATGAGCACCATCTCCTCGGGATGGATGGTACCGGCATCGTCCCAGGCGGGGATATCCTCGCGATAGGAGTACTCGCCCAGGTGCTCGATGGCATGACGGGCGGCAGCGTCGGCATAGACGACGGCCTCGATCAGCGAGTTGCTGGCCAAGCGGTTGCCGCCATGCAGACCCGTGCAGGAGCACTCACCCACGGCATACAGGCGCTTGATGCTCGAGCAAGCATTCAGGTCCACCTTGATACCGCCACACAGGTAGTGGGCAGCAGGCGCCACGGGGATGTAGTTCTTGGTGATATCGATGCCCAACTCCAAGCAGTGCTTGTAGATGTTGGGGAAGTGATGCTTGGTCTCCTCGGCATCCTTGTGAGTCACGTCGAGATAGACGTGGTCCTCGCCGCGCTGCTTCATCTCGCTGTCGATGGCGCGGGCCACGACGTCGCGCGGTGCCAGCGACAGACGCGGGTCATACTTCTGCATGAACTCCTCGCCACCCAGGTTGCGTAACACGCCGCCGTAGCCACGCATAGCCTCTGTAATGAGGAAGGCGGGGCGGTCGCCGGGATGATACAATGCGGTGGGATGGAACTGCACAAACTCCATATCCTGTACGGTGCCCTTGGCGCGATAGACCATGGCGATGCCGTCGCCGGTAGCCACCAGCGGGTTGGTCGTAGTGCGGTACACCGAGCCGATACCTCCCGTGGCCATGAGTGTCACACGCGACAAGAAGGTATCCACCTCGCCTGTCTCCTGATTCAGAACATAGGCGCCATAGCACTCGATGCCCTGGGTGCGACGGGTAACGATTTTGCCCAGATGGTGCTGGGTGAGGATTTCCACGGCAAAGTGGTCCTCATACACGTCGATATTGGGGTTGTTCCTGACGGTCTCGATGAGCGACACCTGGATTTCATGGCCCGTGTTGTCGGCATGATGCAGGATACGGAACTCGCTGTGGCCGCCCTCGCGGTGCAGGTCGAACTCGCCCTTCTCGTTCTTATCAAAGTCCACACCCCAGCCCAGCAATTCCTGAATCTGGGAGGGAGCCTCGGTAACGACCTTCTTCACGGCCTCGGGGTCGCTGAGCCAATCGCCGGCGACCATCGTGTCGTGGATATGCTTGTCAAAGTTGTCCACTTCCAGATTGGTCACTGTGGCCACACCACCCTGAGCCAGGTCGGTGTTGGCCTCTTCCATCTTGGACTTGCACACCAGGGCTACGGTTCCCGTCTTTGCCACCTTCAGGGCAAAACTCATACCGGCTACACCCGAGCCGATGATGAGGTAATCATATCTGCGTACCATACGTTATTGATATTTCAGTTTATCAGATGCACTAGAGCATCTGTTTTTATTCTTTCTCGCCATAGAGCAAGTCGCCACAGTCGCCCAGACCGGGAACGATGTAACTGTGCTCGTTGAGTACCTCATCGATGTCACAGGTCCAGAGCGTGGTTCTCTCCTCGGGCAGGCGCTTGCGCACAACTTCGATAGCCTGTGGTGTCGAAACCACGCTGGCCACATGGATGTGGGCAGGATGGCCCTTAGTGGCCAATGCCTGATAAGCCAGTTCCATCGACGAGCCGGTGGCGAGCATCGGATCAACAATCACCAGGGTCTTGCCGTCGAGTCGCGGGCTGGCGATATACTCGATGTGAACGACAAAATCATCCGTCTTGGGGAAATACTTCCTATAGGCCGACACAAAGGCGTTGTCGGCACCGTCAAAGTAACTCAAGAAGCCCTCATGGAACGGCAGACCCGCGCGCAGGATGGTTGCAAGCACTACACGGTCGTCCAACACGTTGCACTGCTTCACGCCAAGCGGAGTCTCCACACCCACAGTCTTGTACTTCAATCTCTTGGAAATCTCATAAGCCATGATTTGGCCCAAGCGCTGGATGTTGGAGCGGAAACGCAAGCGTTCCTGCTGTAACTGCTTGTCTCTGATCTCGCTCATGAACTGGCCAACAAGCGAATTGTGCTCACACAGATTAATAATATCCATAATTATATCTCTCTCTACTATGATTGTTTGGTTGATAAATACTCTTGGATTAAACGCTGGGCATTGATGCGGTCACGGGTCAGTTGCTGGCGCAACTCCTCCACGCCACACATCTTAAACTCGAGTCTCAAGAAACTGATGAACTCCAATGCGATATCGGCTCCATAGATATCCTCGTCAAAGTCAAACAGATTCACCTCGATGCTCAACTGATGGCCATTGTCCATGGTGGGACGGTAGCCCACGTTGGCCATGCCGGGCAGCACCTGGTCGCCCACATGCGCCAGCACGGCATAAGCGCCGTTGTGTGGCAAGAGCACTTGCGGGTCGGTCTCACCCACATTGGCTGTCGGGAAACCGATACCGCGGCCATTGTGGAAGCCATGCACCACCTTGCCCTTGAGCATATAGGGGCGCCCCATGCAATGCATGGCGTCGACGACACGCCCGGCAGCGACAAGGCCGCGAACGATGGTCGAACTCACTGGTGCGTACGGCCCCAGATATTCGGGGGCCTTGACCACCTTCACACCCAGGCGCTCGCCATGGCGGCAATAGTCCTCAAAGGTCTCCCCCCTGTTGTGGCCGAAGCGGTGGTTATAACCTGCCACCAGTTCGGCAACACCATAGCGGTCGCGCAGCAGTTCGATAAAATGATAGGAATCGAGTTGAGCCAACTCGGGTGTGAAATCCAGTGGCAGCAACAGGTCGGGATGCATCGACTCGAGGTGCCGCAACCGGTCCTCAAGCGGCATGATGAGCCTGAAGCGGTCGTCGTGGTGCAAGACCTGACGTGGATGATGCAAAAAGGTGATGACCAGGGATTGCTTGCCCTGCGCCGAAGCCTCCTGCTTGAGGAAATCAACCAGCAGAGCATGCCCGCGGTGCACTCCGTCAAACATGCCTATCGTCGCCACAGTCGTGCCTGCGGCCAGGCGGTCCGTTTCGCCTAATTTCTTCATTAACAGTAGTCAGTTGCCAGTAGGGATGGCACCCATCAATGATCCAAGTGCTCCTTCAGGATGCGCATGGTGTCGTTGCACACGCGGATAAACATCTCACGATTCTTGAGCATGGTTGATGTCTTGACCTGCTTGTCGCTGCCCGAGAACAGATAGCCCGTATCCTTACTCTCCAGCGCACGCATCGTGGGCACAACGCCAGCCTCGGGGCTGGGGATGTTACGGCTCAGGTAGTCGGGCACACGGTCCATCCAGCGCGACATGGCCAGGGCGCCGCTCTTGAGCAGGCCGGGATTCACGCAGTTGACCGACACGCGGCGCGTCTTCATCACACTCGACATGTAGATCGAGAACAGCGTCAGCGCCAACTTACTTTGGGCATAAGCGCCCCATGGCGTGAAATGGGACACAGCGGGGAACTCATAGGGCAGGGACACAAAGCGCCTCGACACGCTGGTCGACAGGATGATGTGGCCGCCCTCCTCAATCAGAGGATAGACCTGCATCGACAGCAGCACCGTGCTCAGGTAATTGACCTGGACCGAGTGCTCAAAGCCATCCTCAGAAATCTCGCTGCGACGGGGCAGCAAGCCTGCATTGTTGACCAGAGCGGCAACGGGGCGGTTAAGCGCCTTCAGGCGTTGTACAAAGTCGTTGACCAGAGCAAACGAGTTTAAGTCCAATTGCAGGCAGGTGATGTCCTTGTTTCGCGTCACGGAACGCAGTTGCGCGGCATAGTTCTCTGCCTTCTGGATATCGCGGCTGGCCAGCAGCACAGCCTTGCCTTGCTCAGCGAGTTTGCGGGTGATCACGCTACCCATGCTGTCGGTTGAGCCTGTGACAATATACAACGGCTTCACTTGCTCAGCCATCAGTTTGTCATTATCGGTCATCATATAGTTCTAAGTTTTGGTTCATTTCTTTTCAACCTGCAAAGTTAAGCAAAACTTTTTGGAGTCACGCAACTTTTTGCGCACCAATCACAGCGAAAAACCGGTTTTTGGGCAATAGGGACTATGATATGGCAGATTTGTTGTATTTTTGCAGTTTAACATCTGCATTATCATCATTATCTTAATGATAGACAAACGACAAATCAAATATAATTATACCCGATTCAAGCAATGGCAACATGAACCGCTGAAGTACGCCAATTGTGACGATGTGCACTTCTGTAACAACTGCGGGCTCATGTTCGCCGGCAACTTTTGTCCCCGTTGCTCACAAAAGGCCGACATAGGCCGCATCAGTTGGAAGAGTGTCAAGTACGGCATCATGGACCTTTGGGGCTTGGGGTCCAGGTCACTGCTATACAGTATTTATCAGTTATTGCTGCGTCCTGGGTACTTTATCAGTGACTACATCGGTGGTAAGCGCCAGGTAAGTTTCCCGCCCGTCAAGATGCTCTTCATCGTTTCGGTCATCTATTCGCTTGTTGCTTATTGGTTGTTTCCCGATATCTTGGGCATTAGCCTGGACTACACCGACCAAGACACCCGCAGGATATTAAGTGACTATTATAATTGGGCTATAAAGAATCCCAGTTGGGCCATGTTAGGGATGTCTGTACTCGCAATCATCCCCACGTGGATCATGTTTCGGTACTCACCACGCAATACACGCCACAGTCTGCCCGAGGGGTTCTTCATTCAGGTCTTCCTCTCGACACTTGAAGTGACCATGACATTCTTCTGGATATTTCTAGGGCTGATTCACCCCACAGTTTATAGCGCTGGCGTTACCATCATCATGGTGTTCTACTACATCGTCACATATATCCAACTCTTTGGCTATGGCTTCTGGGGCACCCTTTGGCGAGAAATATTCATCATGTTTGCCGTTTTGTATATACAATATGCGTTCATTATCGCAATCTTCGGTTTTGACACGAGCCTTCTCGGCAGTTTTCAAGTCGCTGCGGAAGATAAGGAGATCTATCGATTCATTATAGTGGCGTTTCTCGTTATTGCCGCTGCAATCACCATGGCATTGGGACACGTGATCAACCTCTTGGCAACACGCAAATCCCGCATGCAATTACGGTCCTGAAGTTCCTCATAAAAACCACCGGGTTGAGCCGCACATCCCGACCAGCCGTTAGCGCTCTTGCAGGAGATTTAGACCCAACGTTTGGTCATGTGGCGAGGTTAGTGTAACTTTGCCATAGCAATTGATGAAGCATACGTTCTCGATACGATGAATCAAGGATATATTACAGTTATCGGTGGCGTGAACATGGACATCTCGGCCGCATTGACCGCGCCGTTTGTCCCTGCCGACTCCGTGCCCGGACACGTGACCCTGGGCTGCGGCGGCGTGGCGCGCAACATCGCCCACAACCTGCGCCTGATGGGCAACGAGGTGAGATTTGTGAGCATCTTTGGCGGCGACACCTTCGGCCGCCTGTGCTGGCAGGAGTGTCAGGACATCGGGTTGGACTTGACCCTGAGCGAGCGGCGCCACGACATGCAGGGCGGCTTGTACCTGTGTGTCAATGACCAGACTGGCGACATGATTGCCGCCGTGGCCGACACCGA
Organism: uncultured Prevotellaceae bacterium; assembly: GCA_900320055.1. GTDB lineage: Bacteria > Bacteroidota > Bacteroidia > Bacteroidales > Muribaculaceae > Sodaliphilus. The sequence goes on along the minus strand of ONQS01000031.1, from coordinate 8,067 downwards.
CATCGTTAACCACATCACCCCCTCATTTCTCGAGGACCGCCTCGGCGACATCAACGCCTCGACTGCCGTTGTCGCCGATACCAACCTGCCCATCGCCACCCTGCAGTATCTCATCGACCGTTGCACAGCGGCCCCGCTGTTTGTCGACGCGGTGAGCACCGCCAAGGCGCCCCGCGTCATCAAAGCGCTGCAGCACAGCCAAACACATCACCTGCACGCCCTGAAACTCAACCTGCTCGAGGCGCAATCCATCACCCACTGCCATACCGCTAGCGATGCCGCCAAGTGCTTGACCGGCATGGGCGTACACGAGGTTTACATCACACTGGGCGGTGACGGTGCCTATTGCAGCGACGGCGTCACAGACGACCACCAGCGTGCCATCCCCACCCGTGTCATCAACACCACCGGAGCGGGCGACGCCTTCATGGCCGGCATTGTGCATGCCACCCTGCGGCAGATTCCCTTCCCGCAGAGGGTCCTCACCGGTATCCAGGCTGCGCACGCCACCCTGCTCTCCCTACAGACCGTCAACCCCGACCTCAACGCCTACATCAACTAAAAACTAAAAACTAAATATGAACACCTACCTATCCATTTCACCCGAAGTGCAACAAGCACTCGACGAGGGGCGCCCTGTGGTAGCCCTCGAGTCCACCATCATCTCTCACGGCATGCCTTATCCCCAGAATGTTGAGACCGCGCTGCGTGTCGAACAGACCATACGCGACGGCGGTGCCGTGCCTGCCACCATCGCCATCATCGGCGGACAACTGAAGGCAGGCTGCACCCCCGACGAAATCGAGTATCTGGGCCGCAAAGGCCAGGCCGTGACCAAAGCCTCGCGCCGTGACCTGCCCGTGCTCGTCGCACGCGGCGAGGATGGTGCCACCACCGTCACCACCACCATGATGATTGCCGCCATGGCCGGCATACGTGTGTTTGCCACGGGAGGCATCGGCGGTGTGCATCGCGGAGCAGAAACCACCATGGACATCAGTGCCGACCTCGAGGAACTCGCGATGACCCCCGTGATGGTGATTTGCGCCGGCGCCAAGTCGATTCTCGACCTGGGACTCACGCTGGAATATCTCGAGACCAAGGGAGTGCCCGTCATCGGCTACGGCACCGAGGAGTTGCCCGCCTTCTACACCCGCCACAGCGGCTTCAAGGTGGATTACCGCATCGACACCCCCGAGGAATTGGCTAGCGCATTCAAGGCTAAACTCGACATGGGCCTACAGGGTGGCATGCTCGTCACCAACCCCATCCCCGAGCAGTACTCCATGCCTGCCGACGTCATCAACCGGGCCATCGACCAGGCTATCGACGAGGCTAACCGCTTGGGCATCCGCGGCAAGCAGACGACCCCCTTCCTGCTCGCCAAGGTCAAGGACCTCACCGGAGGCGACAGCCTGGAAAGCAACATCCAACTCGTGCTCAACAACGCCCGTCTGGCTGCCCGCACGGCCACAGCACTCTCACGGCTCACCAGCGGCCGATAACGGCCACGCCGACACCTATCAAGACGATGATTTCCTATCCAATCAGGGCAATAAAGGCATCACTTTACTGCCCCGATTGTATTTTTTTGAGGAAAATGGCCTGTGGTTTTATCCAAAATAGGTACCTTTGCGGTTTGAAATTAAACGAAGTTTAATCTTTGACCAAAAATATATCTTAAACAGTATGATGATGAGATGTCAACATTGCGGACACGAGGTGCCCGAAGGTTCAGTGTTCTGCAACCGATGTGGCTATCGCTTAAACACTGAGATCACGTGTGAATATTGCCACCAGCCCATGCCTGCGGGCTCTGTATTTTGTCCCCATTGTGGCAAGGCCGCCAGCAATGCCATGAGCATAGCCAGTGCCCACACCGCTGCCGAGCAGCCCAAGGCCGTGACCTACAACCAACAGCGGCAGCAGCAACAGAGACTGGCTGCCCAGCAGCAGCAACGGCGTGCCGAGAATGCCTGGAAGTCCCAGCCCGAAGAGGACGACGACGATCAGGACGGCAACGACGATGGCGGCAAGTCCAACTTCGACCGCAACCTCATCATCGGCATTGTGGCAGCGGTCATCCTCATCGCTCTGCTGAGCCTCATGAGGCACTGCAACAGCCGCGAGAACGATCGTCTCGAGGCTCGTGCCGACAGTGCTGCCCTGGTTGCCGACAGCAGCCAAGATCCCATGGCCATCTTCAACGCCGAGTTGAGCCGCAACAATCTCACCGACGACAAGGCCTATGTGGGATGCGCCATCAGGTTTGCCAGCACCGATCCCGACACCCCCGAGCGCATCGTGGGCGTCACCTACAAGGAGGACACCGACCGTCCCTTTGTCAAGATTTATACCCTCACTCACGATGGCGCGCAGTGGAAGACCGAACTCGGACAGACCAAGTACTTCGACGGCCGCACCATCATCATGGACAACAGTTCGCTCATCGCCGACGCCATGAACGTGCCCCGCGCCGTCACCGTCGACGGCAAGCAGTGCCTGTATTTTGCCTTCCTCAACCACCTGAAGGGTGCCGGCGAGGGCAACAACGGCCGTGTGACCCTGTGCCTGTATGACATCGACGCCAAGCGACTCACCACCCTCACCTACGATGGCCAGATCCGCGCCCGCACCGACGGCCGCCAGTATGTCTACTGCCGCGGCCCGCTGGAGAACACCAGCAGCAGTGAGCGCACCTTCCTGCGCCAGGAGGCCGCCAGCATCGGCGCCATCAAGGTAGCCACCCAGGAGGAAATCGATGCCGAGGAGGAAGCCAAGGCCAAGGAGGAAGAGGAAAAGGCCCTCGCCGGTGAAGAGAACGCCGACGCCAAGTGGGACCACGACAATGCCGACAACATGGACAAACTCAAAGAGGGCGAGGAAGTGCACATGAAGCCCACCCAGTATGACAAGCCCATCATCAACATGAAGGAGATCAAGGACAAACTCGAAAATGACCGTTACCTTGTCTTCTCGGACAAGAAGGGCTCGGTAGTCGGCTTCAACAAGAGCAGCCGCAAGTACTTTGTCATCTATGCCGGCAAGAACGGCCCTGCCACGGGCATCAGTTTCAACGGCGACAACAGCGTGCTCATCAAGACCTCCGGCGGCAACATCACCTATGACCTGGTGCATGACCGCGCCAAGAACGCCAACTAATCATCGCTCTCCCCTCACCCAAAGATGACGCCTCAACGACGATACTACGCGTGGTTTTTCCTCAAGTTGGACCTCCTGCTCATCGGCCTGCTGGCCCTGCTCTGGTGGCTCAACAACGTCGTGTTTGCCGGCTAACGAACAACTAACAACTAGAAACCAACAACTCTGCACAATATCATGGCTGTAGAAATAAGAGAAATCCAACCCACTAAGCGCAATCTGCTCAAGTTTGTGCACTTCCCCATCGACACGCTGTATCGCGACAGCAAGTACTTTGTACCGCCCCTTGTCACCGACGAGTTAAACACCCTGCGGCCTGACAAGAACCCCGCATTTGACTTCTGTGAGGCGGTGTACTATCTGGCCTACCGCGACGGCAAGATCGTGGGCCGCGTTGCCGGCATCATCAATCATGTGGTGAACGAGCGCAGCAATAAGAAAGAGGCGCGCTTCAGTTACATCGACTTTATCGACGATGCCGAGGTGGTTGATGCCCTGATCGATGCCGTGACCCGTTGGGGCAAGAGCAAGGGCATGGAGCACTTGACCGGTCCTCTGAGTTTTACCGACATGGATCCCGAGGGCATGCTCATCGAGGGCTATGACCGTGTGGGCACAAGCGGCGGCATCTACAACTATCCCTATTACCCCAAGCACATGGAGCGACTGGGATTTGTCAAGGACGCCGACTGGATCGAGATGCTGATTACCATCCCTAAGGATATTCCCGAGAAGATGGTACGCATCTCTAACCTGGTAGCCCAGCGCTACAACCTGACGACCATCAAGTATACCAACCGCAAGCAACTCGTGGCCGACTATGGCGACGCCATCTTCAAGTTGATCAATGTGGCCTATGACGATATCTTCGGCTACTCGCCCCTGTCCGACAAGCAGATTAAGCACTACATCAAGATGTATCTGCCGTTCCTGCCGCTGAAAGACCTGGCCCTGGCCGTGGACAAAGACACACGCGAACTGATTGCCGTGGGCATCTCCATCCCCTCGATGGCCAAGGCGCTCATCCAGAACCGAGGCCGCCTGCTGCCCATGGGCTGGAAACCGCTGCTGCGCGCCTTCAAGCACAACGACGTGGTCGACCTGATGCTGATTGCCGTCAAGCCCGAGTTCCAGAACAAGGGTGTCAACTCACTGCTGTTCACCGACTTGATTCCCTGCTTCAACGAGTATGGCTACAAGTATGCCGAGAGCAACCGTGAACTGGAACTCAACTCCAAGGTGCTCAAGCAGTGGGAATACTTCGAGCGCGATCAGCACAAGCGCCGCCGCGCCTTCACCAAGCCGATCTGATGATCGCTTAACGCCAGTGACAACAACATCATCATTAAATAACTCCACTCACAGTATATGAACAACTCTATCCAAGTCATCAACAAGTATGCCATCGACACCCTGACCGCCGACCGTGCCCAGGCCTTGCGCGCCAGCGCTCTGGCCGCCAAGCACACGCTTGAGAGCGGGAGCGGACTGGGCAATGATTTCCTGGGCTGGCTGCACCTGCCCAGCAGCATCGACGAGCAGCAGATTCAAGCCATTGAGAAGAGTGCCGCACTGCTGCGTAGCGAGTGTGAATACGTCATCGCCATCGGCATCGGCGGCAGTTATCTGGGCGCCAAAGCCGTCATCGAGGCCCTGAGCGACCACTTCGCAGCCTACAAGACCACTGCAGGCCCCAAGGTGCTCTTTGCCGGCAACAACATCGGTGAGGACTACCTCTACGACCTGATGGACCTGGTGCGCGGACACAAGTTCGGCATCATCGTCATCTCCAAGTCCGGCACCACCACCGAGCCCGCCATCGCCTTCCGCCTGTTCAAGGAGATGCTCGAAAAGCAAGAGGGCAAGCCGTTTGCCCAGCGCAACATCATCGCCGTGACCGATGAGCGCCGCGGCGCCCTGCGCAATCTGGCTACACAAGAGGGCTATGCCACCTATGTCATCCCCGACAACGTGGGCGGACGATTCTCGGTGCTCACCCCCGTCGGCCTGCTGCCCATCGCTGTGGCCGGATTCGACATCCGTGCCCTCATCCAGGGCGCTGTCGAGATGGAACAGGAAGGCGACGACCAGATCATGAATTATGCCATCACCCGCAACGCGCTCTACCAGAGCGGCAAGAAGATCGAGGTGCTGGCCAACTTTGCTCCCAGACTCCACTTCCTTGCCGAGTGGTGGAAACAACTCTACGGCGAGAGCGAGGGCAAGGGTCACAAGGGCATCTTCCCCGCCAGCGTCGACTTTACTACCGACCTCCACAGCATGGGACAGATGATACAGGACGGCGAGCGCACCATCTTTGAGACCGTGCTCAGTGTGGGAGACCAGCAGCACGAAGTCATCATACCCAGCGACGGCGAGGACCTCGACGGGCTCAACTACATAGCCGGCAAAAATGTGGACTATGTCAACAAGATGGCCGAACTCGGCACACGCCTGGCTCACGTCGACGGCGGCGTGCCCAATCTGATCATCACCATCCCGGCACTCACCGAGCGCTATGTGGGTCAACTCATCTACTTCTTTGAGAAAGCCTGCGGCATCAGCGGTTACATGCTGGGCGTCAACCCGTTTGACCAGCCTGGCGTAGAGGCCTACAAGCGCAACATGTTTGCCTTGCTCAACAAGCCTGGCTATGAGGAGCAGAGCGCTGCCATCCAGACAAGACTCAAAGGTTAAATACAACTCATATATATATATCATCATCAAAAAAAGTATTCTAGAATCCAAAGACTAGACATTAAAAACTAAGACAATGATTTATCCGATTCTTTCGGCCGAAGAAGCCGCCGAATTTGTACAAAATGGCTTCACAGTGGGTGTTTCGGGCTTCACCTCGCCCGGTTGTCCTCAGGCTGTGCCCGTGGCTATCGCCGAGCGCGCAAAGCGTGAGCATGCAGCAGGACGCGAGTTCAAGATCAACCTGTTCTCGGGCGCTTCGACCAGCGACCACATCGACGGCGAACTCACCCGCGCCGATGCACTCAACTTCCGCACCCCTTACCAGTCACACCCCGATATGCGCAAGGCCATCAACGCCAACGCTATCCACTATAACGACCGCCACCTAAGCGAACTGGCACAGGAGTTCCGCTATGGTTTCTATGGCAAGATGGACATCGCCATCGTCGAGGCACAGAGCATCACCGACGACGGTGACATCGTGCTGGGCACCTCCATGGGCAACACCGCCACATGGCTCAAGATGGCCGACAAAGTGATCGTCGAGGTCAACGACCAGATTCCCGAGACCATCCTCGGCATGCACGACGTCTACACCCCCAACGACCCGCCTTACCGTCGCGAAATCCCCATCTACACGCCCCACGACCGCGTAGGCACTCCCACCGCCCACGTCGATCCCAAGAAGGTTCTGGGCGTTGTCCGCACCTCATTGCCCATCAGCAAGGAGGGCGCATTCACTCCCGTCGACGACGTGACCGCTGCCATCGGCCATAACGTGTGCGCATTTCTGGTAGCAGAACTTAAGGCCGGACGCATCCCCAAGGAGTTCCTGCCCCTGCAGAGTGGTGTGGGCAACATCGCCAACGCCGTGCTCGACGCACTGGACAAGAGCGACGACATTCCCCCGTTTGAGATGTACACCGAGGTCATCCAAGACAGCGTGCTCGAGTTGCTCGAGAGCGGCAAGTGCAAGTTTGCCAGCACCTGCTCGATGACCTTCTCCAGCCAGGCCATGAACGAGTTCTTTGAGAAGGGCGAGGCCCTGCATGGCAAAGTGCTCATGCGCCCCAGCGAGATCAGCAACAACCCTGAGGTGGTTCGCCGTCTGGGTGTCATCACCATGAACACCGCCATCGAGGCCGACATCTATGGCCACATCAACTCGACCCACGTCAGCGGCACACGCCTGATGAACGGTGTCGGCGGCTCGGGCGACTTCACCCGCAATGCCTACATCAGCATCTTCCTGTGCCCCTCGATCAAGAAGGACGACTGCATCAGCACCATCGTGCCCATGGTATCCTATCCCGACCATAACCCCCACTCGGTAGACATCATCATCACCGACCAGGGTATCGCCGACCTGCGCGGCAAGGATCCCCTGCAGTGTGCCAACGAGATTATCGAGCACGCCGCTCACCCCGTCTATCGTCCCCTGCTGCGCGAGTACCTCAACCTCGCCAAGAAGGGCCACGTGATGATGAACCCCGACATCGCGCTCTCATTCCACAGCGCTCTGATGCACGACGGCGACATGCGCAAGGTCGACTTCGCCAAGTTCATGAAGTAATCCCACTTTCCCGCTCATGACCTCAAAATGAAGGGAAACACCTTTTTAACCATTGCACTGCTGGCTGGCCTCATGCTCGCCAGCAGTTGCAATTTGTTACGCGCCGGACGAGGCCAAGCCCATGTCACCGAACGGCCCGATAACCGACCCGCCACCGACTCCGTCGTCGACGACGGCAACTCGAGCGGCGAGGAGTACGCGCCACACACGCTCATCATCTCCTATGACCCAGAAGTGGGCACTGCCGCCCTCGACAGCGCCGTCAGCGCCCTCGGCGCGACCGTCATCTATCGCTACAAGATGACCCATGCCATAGCCATCCGCCTCCCCGACAGCCAAGACATCCACGATGCCATCCGCAGCCTGAGCGCCACAGACGGCGTCCTCCACGTCAGCCGCGACCGCATCTACCACCTCACCGACCCCATCACACATACCTACTGACACATTGATGACCTCATCGAGTACACAGCGCGACAATAAGGATTATAGGGCTCATGGCGCCATGCTGCTGGCAATGGTGCTGTTTGGGCTCATGGCAACGTTTTCCAAGGATGTCTTGTCCCACGGCGGCATCACGGGCCCACAGTTGGTCGCCTTCAGGATATGCGGTGCGGCACTGCTGTTCTGGA
>ONQS01000049.1 GCA_900320055.1 uncultured Prevotellaceae bacterium | reverse complement strand
GGAAATGCTTTTAACCTTTCGTTAACAGTTCCGCCCCACCCTATTGCGTGTTGGTGGATTTCGCTATCGTTTGGTAATCAGCAGTTTGTCCATTTTGACCAATTAAAGCCCGATTTTGCTTTTTGACGGCAACAGGCACCAGCATGACGACCAAAACGCCACTGATTATCCTGCTCGTGACAATTCGTACAATGAACGAAATCCGTATTAGCCCGCACATCGAGCACAACGCGGATGCCGAAGTAAAAAAGTTGTGCCGGTTGTCTGATGATGTGTTGTGGAAGTTGTCTGAAAAGAAGAAAAAACAAAGGACAAGAAACTTTTTATTGACACCACAGCAAAAAACACATCGGACATAGTTTTACCACTTGGAGAAGAGAATCGGCTCATAGAAAAGTGAAAATCGGCTCAATTATTTGTGTATTTGAGCCGATTCCACTACATTTGTGAGCCAATTATCAAAAAGATATGGATAAGAACATCATTTTAAACTACATCAAGGAACACCCAGGGTGCTCTTCCAAACAAATCAGCGATGCTGTCTCTGAGCAGGCAAGTCTTGCTACAGTGAAACGGATAATTAATGAATTTGTTACCCAATACTATGTAACAGTCGAGGGCAAGGCAAGAGCGACTCGCTATACCGTTTCGCCCTTGTTCATGCCAATCAACCTTGATGAGTACTTCAGTAAAGAAGTCGATGAGCGTGAAGTACAAACCAGATACAACTTTGATTTGATTCCCAATGTGTTAAGTAAAGTAGACTTATTCACACCAATTGAAACTGATGAGTTGAACGGGCTTCAGGTACAATTCTCCAAGAATCTGTCATCATTAAGTGAAGAACAGAAGCGGCGAGAAATGGAACGCTTGGGCATCGACCTCAGTTGGAAATCTTCACAGATCGAGGGGAACACCTATTCACTTCTTGAAACCGAACGACTGTTAAGAGAACGACAAACGGCGGCAGGAAAGAGTAAAGAAGAGGCTATTATGCTACTCAACCACAAAGATGCCCTTGATTTCATTCTTGCCAATCCAGATTATCTTGAACGTTTGACTATCTCACACATTGAGGATATTCATAGCCTACTGATCAAGGACATGAATGTCGATAGGAATATCCGCACACGGCGTGTGGGTATTACAGGAACAAATTACAGACCATTAGATAATGAGTTCCAGATTCGCGAAGCCCTGCAGCAAACCTGCGATTTAATCAACTCCCGCAGCAACGTGTTCGAAAAGGCTTTATTTGCACTTGTGTTGCTTTCTTACATCCAAGCATTCAACGACGGTAACAAGCGCATTGCACGCATTACGAGCAATGCCATTCTTATAGCAAATGGGTATTGCCCCATCTCTTTCCGCACTGTTGACAGTATCGATTATAAAAAAGCGATGCTGCTGTTTTATGAGCAAAATAATATATCGTCATTTAAGCAGATTTTTATAGACCAGTTCCGCTTTGCTGTCAACACCTACTTCTAAATGCATCGACGTTGATACAACACCATTAGCATCAATGATAACGATGGCACAACTAAAGAATCGTATGTCAATACATTTTAACGGCATTTCTTTGGAAAGTGTGAGATAAATGATTTATCTTTGCCACATAGAAAAAAGACATCAATTTTATAACCTGTAATAAGACATTAACAGAATCAAAAAAATGAACGAAATCGAAAAATTGCAACCCACGTGCATCTGGCGCAACTTCTATGCGCTGACGCAGGTTCCCCGTCCCTCGGGACATGTTGAGAAAATCCAGCAGTTCCTGCTCGACTTTGCCAAGAAGATCGGCGTTGAGGCCTTCCAGGATCCCGCCGGCAACATCGTGATGCGCAAGCCCGCCACTCCCGGTATGGAGAACCGCAAGTGCATCACCATGCAGGCCCATATGGACATGGTGCCCCAAAAGACGCCCGAGTCCAAGCACAACTTCGAGACCGATCCCATCGAGCCCTACATCGACGGCGAGTGGATCAAGGCACGCGGCACCACGCTGGGTGCTGACGACGGTCTGGGCGTGGCAGCCATCATGGCAGTCATGGAGGACAACACCCTCAAGCACGGTCCCATCGAGGGCCTGATCACCAAGGACGAGGAGACCGGTATGTATGGCGCCAACGATCTGCCCAAGGGACAGATGAAGGGCGACATCCTGTTCAACCTCGACAGCGAGACGTGGGGCAAGTTTGTCATCGGTAGCGCCGGTGGTATCGACGTTACCTGCACGCGCAAATACAATGAGGTAAAGACCGCCAGCGGCGACACCGCCGTGCGCATCACCCTCAAGGGCCTGAAGGGCGGCCACAGCGGCCTCGAAATCCACGAGGGACGCGCCAACGCCAACAAGTTGATGGCACGTCTCGTGCAACTGGCCATCGTGGACCACAAGGCCCGCCTGGTAAGTTGGCATGGCGGCAACATGCGCAACGCCATCCCCTTCAAGGCCGAGACCGTCATGGTGCTGCCCGAGGACAACCTCAAGGGCTTGAAGAAATTGGTCAAGACAATGAAGGCCCAGTTCGAGAGCGAGTTCAAATTCATCGAGGACAACGTGGACCTGACCGTTAAGGCCATCGACCGTCCCAAGATGAAGATGGCCCTCGACGACCAGACGACCATCCTGCGCGCCCTGTATGCCTGCCACGACGGCGTGGTTCGCTTCATCCCCGCCTATCCCAACGTGGTAGAGACCTCGAGCAACCTGGCCATCATCGACATCGAGGACGGCAAGGCAGCCGTTAAAATCCTCGCCCGCTCGGCACGTGAGGACATGAAGGAGTACATCGTGAAGATGCTGCAGACCTGCTTCCACCTGGCCGACTTCAAGGTAGAGACGGGTGGCGACTACATCGGCTGGGATCCCAACCCCGACAGCGAGGCACTGCACATGCTGCTCGACCTGTACAAGCAACTCTTTAACGAAGAGGGCATCGTGCAAGTTGACCACGCCGGTCTGGAGTGCTCCATCATCCTGGGCAAGTACCCGCACATGGATGTGGTAAGTTTCGGTCCCACGCTGCGCAGCCCACACACCACCATCGAGCGCGCCTACATCCCCGCAGCAGAGCCCTTCTGGAAACTGCTCGTCAAGGCCCTCGAGGAGGCTCCCGTCAAGAAGTAAAAAACACTAATCTCCATTTTTTATGAGCATTCACCGCAGGGGACACAACAATCCCCTGCGGTTGGTTTAGTTTCGGAAACAATATAGCAGTTGACCCTGTCAGATTCTTTAATGCTAAATACACCAATCAAGCGAATCACACAAAAACGATTAAATGCCTCTCATTCAATGAATTTGATTGCGTAATTCGCATTAGCCCCGCAGGGTTTGGGCAGGGCTTCCATATCATTGCCTTTGTTTTCTGCAAGCCACCAAATTCAGCGACTTCGATCTACTATAAGTCACAAAATCTATCGTCACACCCCGAGGGAGAAACCTATTTTTTGGATAATCGTTACATTATTAAAAAAATATTGCGTACCTTTGCAGCCTGTGAACCGATTAGAACTAACTAATAACTAACTATATCAGTTTTCAACAAAAATTTATGAGTAAGGAAAAGAAATTCATGACGTGTGACGGCAACCAGGCTGCTGCTCACATCAGTTACATGTTCACTGAGGTAGCCGCAATCTACCCCATCACTCCGTCATCAACGATGGCCGAGCACGTGGACGAGTGGGCTGCCGCTGGCCGCAAAAACATCTTTGGCGAGACCGTTACGGTACAGGAGATGCAGAGCGAGGGTGGCGCCGCTGGTGCCGTTCACGGCTCACTGCAGGCCGGTGCCTTGACCACCACCTACACCGCATCGCAGGGCTTGCTGCTGATGATTCCCAACATGTACAAGATCGCCGGTGAAATGCTCCCGGGCGTGTTCCACGTTTCGGCACGCACGCTGGCTTCGCACACCCTGTGTATCTTTGGTGACCACCAGGACGTGATGGCAACCCGCCAGACCGGTTTCGCGATGCTCGCCGAGGGTAGCGTACAGGAGGTGATGGACCTCGCTGGTGTTGCTCACCTGAGCGCCATCAAGGCTCACATCCCCTTTGTCAACTTCTTTGACGGTTTCCGCACCTCTCACGAGATCCAGAAGGTTGAGGCCATGGACCAGGAAGACCTGCGTCCCCTCATCGACATGGAAGAGTTGGCCAAGTTCCGCCGCAACGCTATGAATCCCGATAAGCCCGTCACCCGTGGCACTGCCGAGAATCCCGATGTGTTCTTCCAGCACCGCGAGTCGTGCAACGAATACTATACCGCAGTTCCCGCCATCGTCGAGGACTACATGAACAAGATCAGCGAGATCACCGGCCGCAAGTATGGTCTGTTTGACTACTACGGCGCCAAGGATGCCGACCGCGTCATCATCGCCATGGGCAGTGTGACCGAGGCTATCCGCGAGACCATCGACTATCTGACCGAGAAGGGTGAGAAGGTCGGCCTCGTTGCCGTGCATCTGTATCGCCCCTTCAGCGCCAAGCACTTCCTCGCAGCCGTTCCCAGCACTGCCAAGCGCATTGCCGTGCTCGACCGCACCAAGGAGCCCGGCGCCAACGGCGAGCCGCTGTATCTCGACGTGAAGGACTGCTTCTATGGCACCGAGAATGCTCCCATCATCGTCGGTGGCCGCTATGGTCTCGGCAGCAAGGACACCACGCCGGCCCAGATTCTCGCCGTCTATGAGAACCTGGCACTGCCGATGCCCAAGAACCAGTTCACCATCGGCATCGAGGACGACGTGACGTTTGCCTCCCTGCCCATGAAGGAAGAAGTCGCTATGGGTGGTGCCGGCATGTTCCAGGCCAAGTTCTACGGTCTGGGTGCCGACGGTACCGTGGGTGCCAACAAAAACAGTGTCAAGATTATCGGTGACAACACCGACAAGCACTGCCAGGCCTACTTCTCCTACGACAGCAAGAAGTCCGGTGGCTTCACCTGCTCTCACCTGCGCTTTGGCGACGAGCCCATCCGCTCGACCTACCTGGTGACCACGCCCAACTTTGTGGCTTGCCACGTTCAGGCCTATCTGCACATGTATGACGTGACCCGCGGTCTGCAGAAGGGGGGTACCTTCCTGCTCAACACCGTCTGGGATGCCGACAAACTGGCCGAGAACCTGCCCAACAACGTCAAGAAGTACTTCGCTGACAATAATATCAAGGTTTATTACATCAACGCCACCAAGATCGCTCAAGAGATAGGTCTGGGCAACCGCACCAACACCATCCTGCAGAGCGCATTCTTCCGCATCACCGAGGTAATTCCCGTCGATCTGGCCATCGAGCAGATGAAGAAGTTTATCGTCAAGTCCTATGGCCGCAAGGGTGAGGACGTTGTCAACAAGAACTATCAGGCCGTTGACCGTGGTGGTGAGTACACCGAGTTGACCGTAGATCCCGCTTGGAGCAACCTGACCGTTGAGGCTCCTGCTGCCGACAATGCTCCCGCATTTGTCCACAACGTGGTACGTCCCATCAACGCTCAGAACGGTGACTTGCTGCCCGTGAGCGCCTTCAAGGGCCGCGAGGATGGCACTTGGGATCCCGGTACCGCCGCCTATGAGAAGCGTGGTGTTGCCGCCTTCGTCCCCGTCTGGAAGAGCGAGAATTGTATCCAGTGCAACAAGTGCGCGCTCGTCTGCCCGCACGCCGCCATCCGCCCCTTCGTCATGGACGAGGCCGAGGCTGCCGCATCACCCTTCCAGGAGGCCGACAAACTCAAGGCCATCGGCAAGGGCTTCGAGGGCATGTCCTTCGTTCAGGTCGTTGACGTAATGGACTGCTTGGGTTGCGGCAACTGCGCCGACGTCTGCCCGGGCAAGAAGGGCGAGAAGGCCCTCGAGATGGTTCCCCTGATGGGCCACGAGCAGGATCAGAAACTCTGGGACTACGCCATCAACAACGTCAAGAGCAAGCAGCACCTGGTAGACACCAAGGCCACCATCAAGAACTCGCAGTTCGCTCAGCCGCTGTTTGAGTTCTCGGGCGCATGCTCGGGTTGCGGTGAGACCCCCTACGTGAAACTGATCAGCCAACTCTTCGGCGACCGTCAGATCGTCGCTAACGCTACCGGTTGCTCATCAATCTACAGCGCATCGGTTCCCTCCAGCCCCTACACCGTCAACGCCAAGGGTCACGGTCCCGCTTGGGCCAACTCCCTGTTCGAGGACTTCTGTGAGTTTGGCCTGGGTATGACCATCGCCGATGAGAAGATGCGCGCTCGCGTAGCCGGCTTTGTCAAGGAAGCCATCGACGACGCCACCGTTGCTGCCGACGTCAAGGCCCTCTATCAGGAGTGGCTCGACAACTTCAACGACGGCGACAAGAGCCGCGAGTTGAGCGACAAGATTCTCGAAGCCATCGAGCACAGCGACAATCCCATCGACATCAAGGTGCGCCAACTCGGTCAGTACCTGGTTAAGCGCTCGCAGTGGATCATCGGTGGTGACGGCGCAAGTTACGACATCGGCTTCGGCGGTCTCGACCACGTGATTGCCAGCGGCAAGAACGTCAACATCCTCGTGCTCGACACCGAGGTTTACTCCAACACCGGTGGTCAGGCATCCAAGGCTACCCCCATCGGCGCTATCGCCAAGTTTGCCGCCGCAGGTAAGCGCGTCCGCAAGAAGGACCTCGGTCTGATTGCCAGCACCTACGGTTACGTTTATGCCGCCCAGATCGCTATGGGAGCCGACAACGCTCAGTGCCTGAAGGCCATCCGCGAGGCCGAGGCCTATGACGGTCCCTCGATCATCATCGCCTATGCTCCCTGTATCAACCACGGCATCAAGGCCGGTATGGGCAAGGCTCAAGCCGAGGAGCAGGCTGCTGTGGCTTGCGGCTACTGGCACCTCTGGCGCTACAATCCCCAACTCGAGGCCGAAGGCAAGAACCCCTTCACCCTCGACAGCAAGGAGCCCAATTGGGACAACTTCGAGAACTTCCTCAAGGGAGAGGTGCGCTACGCATCTGTTCTGAAGCAGTATCCCGAGGAGGCAGCCGAACTGTTTGCCGCCGCCAAGGAGAATGCCCAGTGGCGCTACAACAACTACCGCCGTCTGGCTCGCCAGCAGTGGGGTGTTGATCCCGAGGCATAACCAACCGTCCCATCGAGTCGTAATCAACGACACACCTATCAGTAGCAGGGCTGGAGCACGCGTGCTCCGGCCCTGCTATGTTGCGTTTAGCGAAACCGAATTCCACACTTATCTTGCTGTCTTTCATCTAAAAAAAGAATAAAACTTTGTTACATTTCTTGCTTTTTAGCAAACAATTGGTTACTTTTGCGGAACAATTATAGGCACAACTATTATCGGATATCAAATTTTTACAATAACCAATCATTAATTATTTGTCTTATGGGATTACTTGACGAACTTCAGAAGAAATTGGAAGAAGCCGCCCGACAAGCACAGCAGGGCGGTGGCGGTCAGGCAACCGGTGGCAATGAGATTCCCAACCCTTGGGATCAGACACCGCAACAGCCGCAACAGCAACAAGTGCCTAACTATCCTCCCGGCTACCAGCAGCCGCAACAGCCGCAAATGCCCAACCAGCAGCAGTATCAGCAGCAGTACCAAGCCATCATGCAGCAGATGCAGCAACTCGTGCAGCAGGCCTATCAACTGGGTTACCAGTATGGCGTGGCCGTAGCACAGGCAGGCGGCTACCGCGCTGGGCTGATGGACGACCAGCAGGAGGAGAAGTAAGAGTATTCTCCATCACATCTCACACAAGATTGTGTTGCATCCCCATGGTGTGACGCAATCTTGTTGCATTTTAGCGCGTGCGTCTCCATCACCTCAATCTTACCTTAAATGATACTTAAATGATAATAAACCACTGAGCCAATTCATTGTTTGCGGCGGGTGGGGAATAAAGCAAGGGACAACGCCGAAAAAATGCGTTGTCCCTTATTGTCTCTATTGGGTTGTCCCTTGTTGCCTGAAAAGCGACAGGATTAGCCGCACTGGAAGTACTCGTTGACGAGTTGTGAGGTACGCTTGGGATCGTGCTCGATGTCGTGGCGCAGGGTGCGGTCGTTGAACGAACGCAACTGGGCGATGATGCCATCGATCATGTGAGCGCTGAAGACACCCTTCTCCTCAAATGCGCCACGCAGTTTCTCAAGGCAGTCGGCACTGGCCACGCAACTGTCTGGCAGGCAATCAAGTTCGTTGAGGCGGTCGGCATTGGCAGCATCGTGGATGTTGACGTCGACATAGGTCTTGGCAGCCAACTCCAGAGCGCCTTCCATCTCAAAGCCATGACGGCAAGCGACACACAGGCCGGCGAGCAACTGGTAGATGTCGGCCGAACCATCCGGCGAGCGCATCTCTACAGTCTGCTTCTGGGTCGTGTCGAAGTTGCTGGCGGGCTCCAGCGGGTTGGCGATGCGGCACATGTCGGCGCCAGCGGTCCAGCCCAGAGGCACGCGCACGAGCACAGAGCGGTTGCGGTCGCCCCAGCATACGTTGGTAGGAGCCTCCTGATGGGGAACCAGACGGAAGTATGACATCGGGTTCTTGTTGCCGAAGGCGGTGATGGCGGGAGCCAACTCCATCATGCCTGCGATAGCCTTGCGAGCCTCGTCGCTGAGGACGCCCTTGTCGTTGAGCATCATGTTGCGGCCGTCCTTCATCATGCGCATGTGGATGTGCAGACCCGAACCGGCCTTGCCAGTCGTGATCTTGGGAGCGAAGGTAACGTTCAGGTTAGCACGGAAAGCCAAGTTGCGGATCACCCACTTGGCGACCATCAACTGGTCGGCAGCATCGAGCACGGGCACGGGCAGGAACTCGATCTCGTTCTGCTCATAGACCACACCGTCCTGCTCAAAGTTACCCACCTCGCTGTGACCATACTTGATCTGGCCACCGGCCTTGGCGATATAATCCATGCAACGCTGGCGGAAGTCGTTGGTCTTGGCATAAGGCATCGACTCATGATAGCCGTGCTGGTCCCGGGCGGGATAGAAGTCAACCGAGGGACGGATAACGTAGTACTCCAGTTCGCCCATGGCCTCATATTCCATACCGGTCACCTCGCGGAAAGCCTGAGCGGCCTTGCGCAGGGTGTTTTCGGGAGAACTCTCGAGGGGCTTGCCGTCCTTGTCAAAGAACGAGCACAGCAGGCACAGCGTCGGAATCTCGGCAAAGGGGTCGAGGAAGGCGGTGCTGAATCTGGGCAGCACATACAAGTCGCTGCTGCTGGCCTGGATGAAACTGAACAGGCTCGAGCCGTCGACGCGCTCACCACAGGAGAGAATGGTGCGCAGATACTCCTTGCTGCTGATGACGAAGTTGAGGGTCTTCAACTTGCCGTCTCCGCCGGGATACATAAAGTTGACCATGCGGATGTCATTCTCCTCAATGTAGCGGATGATGTCGGCCTTGGTAAACTCACGAGGCTCCTTCTGCAGGTAGGCCACTACCTGATTGGCATTCAACGCCAGAATTTCGTTTTCCAATTTTTCTTAAGATATTTAGTGAAGTCGGCAGCGCGCACCGGATTGTAAAGCAAAGCCTGGCCCCGATTGCGGGCAGTCGACCTCAAGGTTAATGAATGGTTTTTAGTTCTCTGGGCAAAGGTAGGTATTTTTTCTCTTGCAGCAAGCAATATTTCCAACAATTATTCTTCTATGGGTCTACCGAGCGCTTCCGAGCGCGGCTCATGTTATTGTACCTGCAAGAAAACAGCGCCTGATGCACACCCATATGTCAAAAAAATAGTATCTTTGGGCTTTGCTTACCTAACATAATGCTTACATGATCAAGAATCTGATTTCCTCGATGGTGCTCACGCTGGCCATGCTCACGGCAGCGGCTCAGCAACTGCCACAATTCTCCAGCACCGACTACGACGGATGGACCTATAACAACCCTGGGGTGGAACTCAACGCTACGAACATTGCCGACGGCAAGATCACTCTCTACGTCAACAAGGACGGGCTTGTCCATATCTTGATGTCGCCCCTGCTGCACTGTGAGGGTATCGACACCATCGCCGCCAGTGTCAAGTGGTACACCAGAAACGCCTTCAGCAGCGATTTCGACCTTACCAAATCCACCCTTACCCTAGCCATTGACGATGCCGACGGTCATCCCCTTGATTCGATTACCGCCGTTCCCTCTGTGGCAGGCACAGCCAACCACACGCTGTCGCTGTCGTTGCCCGTGCCATGCGGACTGGGCACTGCACGCCTGCGGCTCGTCTCGTGGACAGCCGACGTGAACAGTTGCGGTGCCGTCAAGAAGGCCACCTTCACCGCCATCACGTCGGGAGATATGCCCCTCGCTGGGGACGTGGATGGTGACGGACAGCGCACCATCAGCGACGTCACGGCAATCATCGACCTGTTGCTGACAAACCATGGAGATGCGTTTCCCACATCGGCCGACGTGGATCAGGACAGCAATCTCACGATCAGCGACGTGACAGCGCTCATCGATTTGCTGTTGACCGCTACCTCTTAGACCTCTAACGGCTGTTTCTCAAGCCATACCAGATGACCACGGCAAAGCAGATGACAGGAACAACGAAGGATAGGTTGACGGCTGGCATAAAGGTGATGTCGCTGTCTATAATCATCGCCTGGACAGCAGGCAACACACTGCCGCCCAAGATGGCCATGATCAAGCCAGCCGATCCCAATTCGGCATCATCCCCAACGCGGGCCAAGGCTATGCCATAGATGGTGGGGAACATCAGGCTCATGCAAGCCGATACAGCGACCAGGCAACACACTCCCGTGCGGCCACCCACAGAGATGACGCCCACAAGCAACAACAGGGCTGCCACAGCGGCAAAAAAGGCCAGCAAGCGCCCAGGCTTGAAGTACTTCATCAGATAGATATTAACAAAGCGCATCAGGCAGAAGATCACCATCGCCACGATGTTGTAGCGCTGGGAGAGCACCTCGGCGGCCTGCTCTGGCATGCCCTCGGCCATGAACACGCGCGTGCCGTATTGGATAATAAACGTCCAGCAAGTGATCTGGGCGCCCACATAGAAGAACTGTGCCACCACACCCTCGCGATAGGATCTGCCTGCCAGCAGCCTCTTGACCGATGCCAGCACAGGTCCGCCATTGGATCTGCCCTGCTGGCGCACCACAGGCACACGCACCAGCAGCATGACAACCAGCAGCGTCACGATGACAACAGCAAGCAGCGCATAGGGCTGCACCAGCACGCCCAGGTCGCTCTGCTTTAAGGTCTCGAACTCGGCATCATCGAGCAGCGCCCGCTGTGCGGTATCTAACGGGGACAGACGGGCTTGGATAAAATTCATCGCCACAAACATGCCTGCCAGCGACCCGATGGGGTTGAACGACTGAGCCAGGTTTAGGCGCCGTGTGGCCGTCTCGCGGTCGCCCATGAGCAGGATATAGGGGTTGGCCGTGGTCTCCAGGAAGGAAAGGCCGCAGGTGAGGATGAAATAAGCGATCAGAAACGGGGCGAAACTACCAATGGCTCGGGCTGGAATGAACAGCAGCACACCCACCGCATATAGCGCCAGCCCCATAACGATGCCGCTCTTGAAGGAGTGGCGCCGAATAAACAACGCGG
Organism: uncultured Prevotellaceae bacterium; assembly: GCA_900320055.1. Classification (GTDB taxonomy): domain Bacteria; phylum Bacteroidota; class Bacteroidia; order Bacteroidales; family Muribaculaceae; genus Sodaliphilus. The sequence goes on along the minus strand of ONQS01000049.1, from coordinate 441 downwards.
CAGGCAGCGCCATGCAGAAGTAACCGCCATAGAAGGCCACCTGCACCAGTGTGCCCTGGGTGACGCTCATGCGGAAGATTTTGGAAAACGCCTTCACCATCGGATTGGTGACATCATTGGCAAAGCCCCACAGGGCAAAGCAGCAGGTCACCACAATGAAGGGCAGCACATAACTCACACCCTCACGGGTCACCAGCAGGCGGGATTTATTTTCTTTATCGGTTGTCATTTTGTTTCAATTTTTTCAAACAACTTGGACAACATAGAAAAGGGTTGTTTGAGTTGTTGTCAGTTGTTCCGGCTGCTTGATTATTTTTCAATTATTCTTTTATGGTATAAACACATTAGTGTCCACTAAAAAATCGCAAATTCTTTTATAAGTATCTGATATTCTTTGTATTATAAGTAATTTTGAGGCGCTACGATTTAAAATAGAGAAGT
>ONQS01000032.1:6154-31856 GCA_900320055.1 uncultured Prevotellaceae bacterium | reverse complement strand
CCCGAGTACCAGCGCAATTACATCTACGCCGACGGCAAGCGCGATGTCGCCGTCATCGACTCGGTGCTGAAAGGCTATCCGCTGGGCATCATCTACTTCAACCAGGTGGGTGACCACTACGAGGTGCTCGACGGGCAGCAGCGCATCACCAGCCTGGGACGCTTTGTGACCCACAAACTCGCCATCAAGGACAAGAACGGCATGCAGCAATATATCGACGGCCTTAATCAGGAAGACCGCGACAGGGTGCTTAACACCAGCCTGCTCATCTACATCTGCAACGGTACCGAGAGCGAAATCAAGGACTGGTTCCAGACCATCAACATCGTGGGCGTGGAACTTAACAATCAGGAGAAACTCAACGCCATCTATTCGGGACCTTTTGTCTCGGCCCTCAAGGAGGAGTTCAGCAATTCACTGAATGCCAACGTGCAGAAGTGGAGGCACTACATCACCGGCAACGTCAACCGCCAGGACATCCTGGAGCGTGCCCTGCAATGGGTGAGCAAGGGCAATGTCGAGGCCTACATGAGCCTGCACCGCCAGGACACCGACATCACATCCGTCAAGGCCTACTTCAACACCGTGCTCGACTGGGCATCGGGCATATTCAAGGACGTGCTGCCCCAGATGCGCGGCCTGGAATGGGGACGCCTCTACGAGCAGTATCACAACAAGCCCTATAACGTGGATGCCGTGTCACAGCGGGTGCATGAATTGATGGCCGACGACTATGTGACCAACCACAAGGGCGTGTTTGAGTACATCCTGGGGGGCGAGCAGGACAAGAGCTTGCTCAACATCCGCGTGTTTGACCGGGCGACCATCAACCGCGTCTATGCCAAGCAGACCCAGGCGGCCAGGGACAAGGGCGTGAGCAACTGCCCCGACTGCGCCCTGCAGGACGGCAGCAACAGCACACGCATCTATAAAATCAACGAGATGGATGCCGACCACGTCACCGCCTGGAGCAAGGGCGGCAAGACCGACGAGGCCAACTGCCGCATGCTGTGCCGCTACCACAACCGTTCCAAGGGCAACAAGTAAAAGACGGCAAGCCCCCCCTGCAGCAGCAAGGCGGGTCTGATCAAAGCTGCCGCATCAACGTGAAAAACCAGGAGCGAAGGGTATTGTTCCCTCGCTCCTGGTTTTTAGATAAGATGTGGCGCCGTTGATTACTTGACGCTGATCTTGTAGCCATGCTTGCCTACTGTGACGATGTAGATGCCAGGAGCCATCTGCAGGGTGCGGTTGCCATCGGCGACAAAGTGCTCGAGTTGGCGGCCATCCACGGTGAACACGCGCACCGTCTGTCCCTCAAAGCCCTCGATGCTGATGCCACCCTTGACGCCAGTAACCTGCTGCTGGGTCTTGACCTCGTCGATGCCGCTGGGCTTATCTGCGCTGGTGATGCGGATGTTGTCCAGCCAGATGCGCTCGCTCATCATGCTCAGGTAGCCACGGAAACTGATCTTGACAAAGTGGCCGAGTTCGGCACCCGTCAGAGGCAACTGGACTTCTACCCACTCGCCGTCGCCTTGGGTGACGTCGATGGTGGTCAACTCCTCGTAGGGAGCATCGTCGATGCTTTGCGATACCACCAGGGTAGGCATTACCGAAGCGGTCGAGCCGTAGCCCATGTAGACGTAGAACGACAGTGTGTATTGCTGGTCGGGATCAACCTTCATCTTCGGGGTAACCATGTCTGACCAGTGGTAACTCTCATAGTAGTTGCCATTGTAGCACAGTGCAAAACCGTTGTCGCCGTCTTGTGACGTCATCTCCTCGCCGTCGGTGAGGATCATCCACGATGCGCCATAGTTGGCCACATCGCCCTCGGCGAGCCAGCCGCTGCTATAGACGTAACCATCGGCAAACGACTCGGTGAAGGGCACATCCTTCAACTTGCCCAGGATCACGTCGTCGAGCACGGCTTGGCCAATGCCAGCCGAGGTCGACGGAATCACGGCATAGTAGTGGATCTCCATCTCGTCGGTGGGTTCACGGTCAACGATATAGGTGGTCTCGGTGGTGGTGCCGATGATGACCATCTGCTGCTCGGGGGTAGTACCCTCGGGGAAGTACTCGACGATGGTGTACTCGAGCGAACCGTCGATGACACCGCCGTTGACGCCTACCTCGGAGGGAGCGTCCCAGGTGAGGACGGCCTTCTGGTTGTCTTCATTACCTGTGATCCAGAAGTTCTCGACTGCCATGGGAACGTCCACACCGGCAAACACGGTAACCTCGGTTGCCTTGCCGCGGCCATGCTCGTTCTCGGCCACGATGATGTAGGAGTTGTTGCCGTTCAGGGGCTGCTCGTCGATCCACTCCAGTGACTGGCCAGGCGTTACGTTCTCAAACGTCTTCAAGGGGATGGCCGAGCCGCTGCGGTAGATGTAGACCGTGAGCGGGCCCTCCAGCGGACGCTGGGCATAGTCCACGCTGGGAGCGTCGAAGGCGAAGTTGACCTTCAGCAAGCCAGCCATGTCATGCTCGGCCACGAGGTTCTCGACACTATAGGGAGCAAATGCCGAACCCACGAGCGTGATCGAGATGTCATCGATGCTGGGCGAGATATAACTGCTGGCCACGTCGGCAACCACGAGGACTGACGGATAGTACTTGCCCGTCTCGGTAGCAATCACATCATTCTCGACGAGCACCTTCTCGCCATAGTTGGTGAAGGGCAACTGGTCGGGATAGAGGGTCTGGGCGTCAGGATCGGTGGCCATGCCGATACCGGCATAACCGGGGCATACCTGATTGTAGGAACTGTAGGTCCAGTTAAAGGCATAGTTGTAGACCATGTCCTTCTCGAGTTTGATAGCGGGCATATAGAGCCAGATGTTCTCGACGGGATGCTGCACATAGTAACCATAGCCACCCAGAGCGAGATTCTGGTTGTAACTGCCCCAAATCCAGCGGTACTCGTTGTTGCTATAGATCGACGAGTCGTTGACGGTGATGAAGTCGCGGGTGTCGGCTTCGGTGTCAAACGCGTTGGTATACGGTGCGGTGTAGACGCCGATAAAGGCTTCGGCGCTCACGCGTTTGCCCTCGCCACCCTCGTTGCTGATCGAAACGGTGTAGGTGTGTACGCCCACGCCCTCAACGGTGTTGTCGGTCCAAGAGGCGTTGTTACCGGCCTCGACAGGGAACTGGGCTACAGTGGCCTCAGTGCCGTCGCGGTAGATGTTGGCGGTGAGTGCGTCGGTCAGGGGATTGCCGTCAAGGCTGGTGGTGGGAACGGTGAAGTTGACGTCGGCCAGCATCTCGCCATCCTCGTCGGGGACGATGGTGAGGTTGGTGACCTCGGCGGGAGCATTATTCTTGCCCAACTTGTTCACAGCCATCGAGTAAACGAAGACACCCGAGGCGTTGTCCTCCTTCTGGGTATAGACGCGCACGGCAAAGTAGTAGGTGCCTGCCTCCTCGACCTGGAAGTCAACCTCCCAGTCGGCGAGGGTGCCATTCACGTCATAGGCGTCGTTATAGTCCAGCACCTTGAAGGTCGACACGTCGGTCGGATCGGTGCCGATGAGCAGGCTGGCGCGCTCCTTGTAGTTGGCAAAGGTGTTGCGCATGTTCACGATCAGCGCATAGGAGATGCCCTGCTCGATGTTGATACCCGGCGAAATCAGGTAGTCGTCGGCGCCGTTCTGGTCTTCACCCATGTTGTAGGGACCGGTGTAGATACCCCAGCAACTGTTGTAGTCGTTGAATTGCCAGGTGTACTCGCTGCCCCAGTTGCTAGCGTCGTTGTTGGCATTGACAATGGTCCACAGGCTGCGGGTCGACGCGTCGCTGAAGTCGTCGAAGTAGGGTGCCTCAAAGGCCGATCCGGTCAGGATGCTGTTGGACACGGCGTCATCGCCCTGCTTGCCATCGGCATTGAAGGGGGTCACGATGTAGTAGTAGCGCTCCATCTTGGTGGGCAGCGTCTCGCTGAACTCACAGGCGCTCTGGTGGTCGGCGACGAGCACATTGCCGGGCATGCGCACGACATTGTAGGTGAGGTTCTCCAGGTAGCCGCCATTGACGCCGGCAGAGGGAGCGTCCCACGTCAGGTGGCTCACACCGCCGTCGACGGTCAGGGTGAGGTTCTCGACGGGTTGCGGCGTGTCATAGCCAGCATAGACGTAGAGGCTGTTGGTGGGCGAGTAGCCCGCAGCGTTCTCAAACAGGACATACACATAGTGGTTGTCGTTGCTCACATTCTGGCTGAGGCTCTGCTTGCTGCCGGGAACCACACTGGCATTGTCGAGGATGACCTCGCCATCGAGCCACACGGTAGCCGTCACGTTGCCGCTCAGGTTGCTGCCGCTGTAGGTGGTGGTGGGAACGGTAAAGGTGATCGTGCCGCTGGTCGACGCGCCGTCAAAGGTGAATGCCAGGTCGGTGGTAGCGGCGGGAGCCATGTCGGGAGCCTTGTTGTCCAGGAAGAAGACCGTGGGAGCCTGCTCGTTGTTGTTCAGCGGCTCGATCAGGGTCATGTCGCCCATATAGGGGTCGATGGCATAGATGCCCGAGCCCTGCTGGGTGACGGCCATCCACACAAAGCAGCCGCTGTGGCCCTCATAGCCCATACCCTGCACATACATGGTGGGGGTCACATCGAGGGTAAACAGGTCGCGGGCATCGCCGGTGGTCTTGTCCAGCGAGTAGAACTCGCCGTCGCTACCCACACAGTACATGTCGCCAATGGGCGAGAAGCCCAGGGTCAGTGGCTGGAAGTGGTTGGGCCACGGAGCGATGGTTTCAAACAGGCGTGACTCAGGATTCCACTTGGCCAGGTTCAGGCCACTCAGGTCGCTGTTATACTGGATGGAGTAGATCACATCGCTGGTCACGTCATAGGCCATCACCGAGGGAATGAAACTGTAATCCACCTGGTCATAGATCTGGGCCCATAACTCACTGAAGCCGTCACGGCTCAAGCCGTTGTACTCCACGCCGTTCAGGTTGCCGAAGATTTCCATCGGACGGGCGCCTACCAGTTGGTCGCGGCCCATAGCGCTGGCCATGAAGTTGTAGCGCAGGTCGGTGGCGTGAGCCTGGAAGTCGGCTCCGCTACCGATGGTGTAGGAATAGATGCCATAGGGCACCGAGCCGATGCCATAACCTGCCCACGTGTCGGAGTTGGTCAGGTTCACATACAGGGTCAGTCCTTGGAATGCGTCGGCGCTCGGGGCATGCTTGCTGGTGGCAATCTTGCCCGAGGAGAGCATCTTGGCCCTTGCCGGGCTCTTCACAACCTGCTTGACGGCCTTGGGGGCTGCCGTGTAGGTCGTGGACTGTTCACCGGCCAGAGCCAGCAGGCCCACCAGCGAGAGCAGTAAGAGTAAGGTTCTAGGTCTTCTCATTGATCAAAGTGTTTTTTAGAGGTTGTTAATTACTGCCACGCACGGGACTAGCCCATGGCGGCATGACTTGTTACACATTGCAAAAATAGTGATTTTGGCGCGCTGATGGTCCTAAATAGGGGTTTCAAGATGTACAAATTTCGGCAATTTACACAAAATCGGTACTCATTTTGAGCAATTTTGCCTCATGAGTCGGCTTTGCCCGGCCATGCCGCTAATGATTTTGCTCCTGCTGCATGCGGGCCATGCGCTGGTATTGCGACGGCGTCAGGCCCGTGATGCGCTTAAATGAGGTGACGAATGTGGACCTGGACTTGAATCCCACACTCTCGCTGATGGCCTCGATGGTGTAGTTGCCGTAATTCTCCAGGTCGCCCATGCGCTTGCAGGCCTCCTTGATGCGGTAGGAGTTGAGGTAGTTGTTGAAGTTCTGGTGATAATGCTCGTTGATGACCTGCGACACATATTTGTAACGGGAGCCTGCCAGCATCGCCAACCGCTCGAGCGAGAAGTCGGGTGTGAAGATCTCGTCACTGCTATCCATCACCTCCTGGATGCGGCTCAGCAGTTGCGCCTTGTCCTCATCGTTGAGGTGGCTGCTCTTGTACTTAGGCTCGTCATCGGCAGGGGATGAAGGCTCCTTCTGCTCCGGCGTGCTGGCCAGGGCAGTAGTGGCAGCGGGCGCTTCCTTGTCATGCAACTGGCGGCGCATGCGTCGTTCCTCCTCCTCGGCCCGCAGCATCTCCACGTTTTTCTGATACAACGATTGGTTAGATCGCGTCAGTTCCACATTTTTGCGATAGACCATATAGAGCAGTGCCAGCAGCACCAGCAGGAATCCGAGCGAGACCAGTGTGACCAGTGTCATCACCTCGCGGTGATGCTTCATGTCGGTCATCTCTTGCTCCATGCTCTTGAGTTCGTTGCGGAATTCCATCTCGTTGACGCTGGCCAGTTGCTGATAGTTGGTGAGCGTGTCCTTGAGCAGGGTGTACTGGTTATAATAATGTTCGCGCGAGTCATGGTCGCCCAGTTGGCGGTAGTAGCGTGCCAGCAGGCCATAGGACTCCAGTTTGCAGTCCTTCATCCCTAGGTCCACGGCAATCTTCTCGGCACGGTGGATGTCGGCGATGGCATTGCGGTAGTCGCCCTTCAAGGCATTGACCTTGCCCTTCTCGATCAGGGTGAAGTAGATCAGGCGCGAATATTGGGTGGTGTCGATAAGTTGTAACTGGCTGTTATACAGGTCGATGGCATCGTCGAGGTGGCCTTGCTCCACGCTGTGAAACGCATGATAGAGCATCTTGTTATAGCGGCGCAGGATCCAGGTCTCGTTGTCCTCGGGCAGTTTCAGGTATTGCTGCCAGATGCCTTCGGCCTGCGACAGCATGCCCAGGTTGTGTGACATGGCGAGGACGTCGGTGCTGGCCATATCGCTGTGCTTGTCGTCATGGGTCTTCATGCCTACCATCAGTGCCTGCGTGTAATAGTCCAGCGCCTTGGTTCCCAACTCGGTGTTGTTGCATTCCTCCGAGATGGTCTGATACATGCAGCCGAAGCCCAGATAGATGTTGGCATCCTCGATATCTCCCTCGCCTGCGATTTCAAGGGCATGCGTCAGGCAGTCAAAGCACTTGGGATAGTCATAGAAGTCGTAGAAGTAGATCGACCACAGTCTCATGGCAGCGTCCTTGCACATGAGTTTCTGCTCACGCGACATCGACGCCTCGTAGCGGTTGGTGACGATGGTGTAACACATCAGAGCCGTGTCCTTGTTGCCCCCGTCGCTGAAGTCCCTGTCGGCCATGTCGAGCAACCGCTCCATGGGCAGGTTCAGCCACTTGCTGTGTTCGCGCGATGGCGTGATGGCATATCCCGGCAACAACGTCAACAGGACAAGAACACTTGCTATGGTTCGTAACACGCTATACATCAACTATTGAATTAATCCACAAAAATAGTAATTTTTCACAACAACCGAAAATCAAGGGTGATAAAGTCGGGTCAGCGCAGGCAAAATGCAAAAAAACCAAGGCAAGGATATAGAAGCCCAGCCCAAGGCCAACTGCTATATCGTGTCCAAAAGCAAAATGCAACAATCACTTCTCCAGGACAGATGTCATGTTTTTTCTTTTTAAATCACTTTTTTTTCATTTTCCTGTTTAAAAAACGGGGCCGTGTGTGTTATTATGGTATATTAGCAAAAAATTAAGCGCATAAATGACGATAGACGCATTCAACCGACAAGCGACACAGTTCAGAGGACTGGCGCTGCAGGCGGCCGCTGCAGCGGGTGCCGACGCCGACACCGCCGAGGACGTTGCCCAGGAGACGCTCCTGCGCTTGTGGCAGATGCGTGACGATCCCCGGCTCTACAATCCCGAGGGCTATGCCACGGTGATTGCACGGCACTTGACCCAGAACCAGTTGCGCCGCAAGCCATCGCTTCCGCTCGATGAGCGCCTAGCCGCCGACGCGACAGTTCCCTCCCCGCTGGACCTGATGTTGCAACGCGAGGACGAGAGATGGCTCAGGCAACGCATCAGGAATCTGCCCTACACCCAGCACGCCATCCTCAGGCTGCGCGAGGTGGAACACCGCTCCAACAGCGAGATCGCCATCATCCTGGGCATCCAGCCATCGAGCGTGAATACCCTGCTGGCGAGGGCACGACGACAGTTACTCAACGAGATTCAACAATCAAGAAAGAACTGAAACCGATGAAACAGTTATCACAACAACAAGCGAGCGCACTGCTCGACAGATACATGGACGGCCTCACCACCCTGGAGGAGGAAGCCGCGCTGCGTCGGTACTTCAGCACCCACGACGACATCCCCGACGAGTGGCAGGACTACAAGGTGATGTTCACCTACCTGGACAGCGGCATGGAGGACAGCAACCTGTCCGCCCAGGAGCCCCAGCGCGTCTCCCTCATCCAGCAGATGGGCCGTCGCTGGTGGGGCATCGCCGCAGCAGCCGTGATTACTGCCGCTGTCGTGGTCACCGCCACCCTGCGGCTCATGCCGTCCTCCACACTGCCCGAGCAACCCGCTGTTACCGCTAAGGTGGACATAGACACCGTTTCCATCCCGCCCACAGTGGAAACCGAGCCCCGGCAACTGGCCTCGGCCACGCCAGCCAGTCCAGTGGGTCGAGGCTCTGCCTCGGCAACCCGTCCAGTTAATCCGGCCTCCCGCACCCGTCGCCTGCAAGCCGAGAATGCCAAACTCGCCCGTGAAAACGAGCGGCTGCAACGTGAACTGGCCGACTTGAAGCGCCGCGCCTTCATCATCGACCTGGAGGCCAACGGATTCCGTGCCGTGCAGGACGAGGACGGCAGCATCGTGCTCATCGACCTCGAGCAAGAGTTAGAGAACGAATTGAACAATCATCTGAATAATCAACCCACAGCAAATATTCCAGCATTATGAAAACGCTAAATAATATCATTATTGTCACCACGACCATCATCATGGTAGCCATCATGGCCCTGCTCACATCTTTCACGGCCAGCGCCAACGTCTATGAGGACCGCCTGAAGGAGGCATTCGACAACATCACCAACGCCGTGCCGCTTGAGGACCTCAGCCAGATGCACACCACCTACACCGACCCCGAGACTGGCATCAAGGAAGGACAACTCGACGTGTACAAGTTCACCATCGGCAGCGAGAACATGGGTCTGATCAGCAACGCCAAGCGGGTCTATGAGCAAGTCAATGGCAACAGCACTGCAGACATCTACACCCTGTGGTGGAATGACAACGATGACGGCACCTTCCAGGGCTACCGCCTGTATTACAGCCCCGAGAATGCCATCACTGTGGGCATCGGCTGTGACCACTGCTACACCGTGGGCTTTCTTACCCCCGATGACAAGCAGCACCGCACGACCTACACCATCGAGTGGGACGATGCAACATCAGGCGACAGCATCGATGGTCGAATCGTCACCACCTATGCTCCTATCAAGCCCAAAGCGACCGATGGCATGAGAATCAGTTCGGTGGTGATGAGTCCTGATGACTACGACAAGTATATGGAGCAATTCCAAGCCGGCATGGAGAAATACCAGAAGGGCATGGAGAAGTACCGTAGCGCTATGGAAAAAGCCCAAGGATCGTTGGAGAAGGCCCAGGGTGCGCTCTCTAGACTATCGGACGGTAATAGCCATTCACACTCTTTTTCCTCCTCGGGCAAGAAAGATGCTAACAGTTGGATGCAGAAACTGCTCTTCTATGTCGAGAAACTGCAAGACAACGGCAGCGCACACTACCTCTATCTATCCAAACTCTATGAATTGTGCAAGGACACCGAAGGCCTCGACCAAACGGACTTGAAAATCGGTATGCAGCAACTGGCCTCAATCTATAAGAAACTCAAGGCCAAGAACGAACTCAAGGAAAACGAACTCCAATTCCTAGAGAGCATGGGCGATCTGCTCCAGAGCAAAATCAAGAAGTAAAAGCCACTGATCATATCCAAGTTTAACCTATTGTTTCATGTGAAACATCGCATGAGACGGCCACCACTATACCCGATTATGAAATACTTTATTATATCTATTTTGCTGATTTTCTGCACCTTGTTTGCTCGGGCCGACATCATCAGCGGGCGTGTCATCGACACCGACACCCGCGAGACCTTGCCTGGTGCAACGGTCCAGTACCTGCAACAAAGTCTATACAGTGAAACCAGTTATACGGGCAGCACCGTGATAGCCGACTCGCTGGGCCGCTTCACGTTCTATATCAATGGACGGGCTGAGTTGACGGTGTCCATGCTGGGCTATTACAACAAGAAGAAAAACGTCATGGCGCTGTCCGACAGCCGCCGCGACACGCTCGACATCGGTGCCATCGAACTCAAGATGTCCTCCCAGATGCTGCAGATGGTCGAGGTCACGGGCCATGCAAAACGGTTCACCATGCACGGCGACACCATCGTATTCAACCCGTCGGCCTTCAGGCTGCAACAGGGTGCCCGCCTGGATGAACTTATCAAGCAACTGCCTGGTGTCGAGACCGATGCCGAGGGTAAACTGTGGTGGAACGGTAAACCCATCCGCCTGACGATGGGCGGCGAGAGCCTCTTTGGCGGCAATGACCTGGTGAGCCAACTGCCCGCCGAGGCGGTGCAGAACATCAAAGCCTATAACAAGGCGTCGGAACTCAAGGAGCACACCGGCAAAGACGACGGTAGCGAGGACATGGTGCTGGACCTGACCATCAAGCCGGGATTCCTCGACCGCTGGTATGGCGATGCCACTGCGGGCTATAGGACCCGCGACCACTATGAGGCCGAGGTGCTGATGAACCGCCTCTCCAAATCGGACCCCGTCATGGTGTTTGGTGACGCCAACAATATGGCCAAGCGGCATCGTAAGTACCAGGGCCAATACACGCTGAGTTCCGGCAACGGTCTGGGTCAGGAGCAGGGCATTTCGGGCGGGTATCAGCACAACTGGGGCCGCGAGCAGGGCGACAAGACGCTGAAGAGTTACTACAGCATCAGCGGAGGACTGGCGCATGACGACCGATGGAAAAGTTCGGGCAGCGAAACCGAGAATTACTTCCCAGGTGAGGCGCAGAGCCGCAACAAGGTGGAGGGCTTTGACCGCAGTCACGAGTTGAACCCGACGATCCTGGGCATGATGCGCTGGAGACCCGACTCGACCAACATGTTCTTCCTGTGGGCACAGGTCGATTACAAGAACAACCGCTCCACCAACCGACGGGAGACCGAGCAGTCGGTCGATTCAGGCTACGGATACACTCCCACGATCAACCAACAGGTGAATACACTGAACCGCGGACACCAGACCGAACTGTACACAACTGGCATTTGGACACACTTCTTCAAGGATGGCTCCTTCAAGATTGGAGGGAGTGTGAACTATACCGACAGCAAAAACAAGCGGTGGGCCGACCGCACCATCATCGACTATCAGAGCGGCCTCTCCTCCACCCTGAGCCAGCAGGCCATTGAGCCATCTACGGCACTTCACCTTGTGTCAACGATGAACTATCAGCACTGGCTCACCAAGCAGTGGATGCTCGATACGGAGTATAAATTAGGATATGACAACCGCCACATGGACTGCGACTTCACCACCGACGGCATGGCCGATGCCGCCAATTCGTTCAACAACCGCTACCGCAACACCAGCCACACCCTCACAGCCGGCTCGACAGTCAACATCGGCCAAGTGCAACTGCAGCCCAAGGCGGCCATGACATGGAGCCGTGAGCATCAGGACTACCGCCGTGCCCTGCTCGACACGGCAGCCGTGAGGAACCGCTTCAAGGTCGAGCCCTCGTTCAAGGCCTCGTGGAAGATGAACAGCGGCATGAACCTGGAGTTGAATTACAGTTACAAGACCACTCGTCCCGAACTGCTCCAGACCATCGGCTACCGCGACCTGAGCGACCCGCTGTTCATTACCGAGGGCAATCCCTTCTTGAAGGACAGCCACACTCACCAGTACCAGGTGTCCTATAAGGCCGTGGTGGTCAGCAGGCAACTGTCGATCGGCTTCAATGCCCGCTACAGCACAACCGACCACAACAACATCACAGCGCTCCGCTATGACCCTGCTACCAACATCTATACCAGCCGCCCCGAGACGGTGACCGGCAGTCGCACGTGGGAGGTGAACCTCAACTATGACCACGGCCTGGGCAACTACTTCCGCCTGCAGAACGACCTCAAGGTCATTGGCGGACGCTACTACGGCTACTTGACCATGCTGCCCACCGACGAGGAGCCGATTCTCAACCGCCAGACCAGCGTTCATCCCAAGGACAAACTGACCGTGTCGTTTGACCACAACTGGATCAAGGCCTCGGTCTTTGCCGAACTCAACGCCGACCGGTTGCGATTCTCACAGTCGCCCATCCAGAACACCACCTTGTGGAACAACAACTACGGCATGGAGTTTGAGGCCAACTACCGCAACTTTGTGTTTGAAACCTCCCTCACCGAGGCCGTGCGCCAGGGCTATGCCTCCAGCGGCATGAACCGCAACCGCCTGCTATGGGATGCTTCCATCACATGGAAAATCCTGAAGAACAAGGGCAAAGTCAGGCTCTTTGCCGACGACATCCTCAACCAGGATGACTGGCGCTGGAGCAGCCAGACCGCCTATCAGCAGACCAGCGAGTGGCAAGACACCCTGCACCACTACATCGGCATCTCGTTCACCTACCACCTCGACGCCAAGAAGAAAGACAATTAAGCCAACTGACGAATGTAGGCGAAAGCCCTCTCCACGCCAACACAGCAAACCTGCTTCGAAGCGGCCATAGTCGCGGCATTCAACAGCGATTATGGCCGCACTTTTTGTTTTTAGAGCCTGCAAACAAACAACGGCGGGTTGATGCCCGCCGTTGTCACATGGTCAGTTAATGGTATGTGGGTTATATGGTCTTAGCCGAGACGTTTCAACTTCACGGTGAAGTGGCGCATCAGCGGGGCTTCCCACTCGATGGCAACACCGCGGGTGATCTCGTTGCGGCGGTCATATACGTTCTTCAGGGCAGCGGCAATCACGTTCATGTGGTTGTCGGTGTAAACGCGGCGAGCGATGCACAGGCGCAGCAGGTCGAGGCCGCCGAAGCGGTTCTCGCGGGTCACGGGGTCACGGTCGGCCAGGATGTAGCCGATCTCGCAACCGCGGATGCCAGCCTCCAGATAGAGTTCGCAGGTCAGGGTCTGAGCGGGGAACTCCTCTTTGGGAACGTTGCACAGCACCTTGTCGGCGTCGATAAACAGGGCGTGGCCACCCACGGGGCGCTGATAAGGAATGCCATACTCGTCAAGTTTCTTAGCCAGATACTGAACCTGGTGGATGCGGGTCTCGAGCATCTCAAACTCGGTGTTCTCGTCCAGACCTACTGCCAGAGCGTTCAGGTCGCGGCCGTTCAAGCCACCATAGGTCAAGAAGCCCTCGAAGGGGATGCAGAACAACTTGGCTCCCTCGTACCAGTCCTCGCGGTTGGTAGCGATAAAGCCACCCATGTTCACCAGGCCGTCCTTCTTGGCCGACATGGTCATGGCGTCAACGTAGGAGTACATCTCGCGGGCAATCTCCTTGATGGTCTTGTCGGCATAGCCTTCCTCACGGGTCTTGATGAAGTAGGAGTTCTCGGCAAAGCGGGCGCTGTCCATCACCACGGGCACGCCATACTTGTGGCAGAGTTCGCAGGTGTCCTTGATGTTCTGCATCGACACGGGCTGGCCACCAACGGTGTTGTTGGTCACGGTCAGTACCATGAAGGGGACGTTGCCCTTGTTCTCGCTCAGCACCTTCTCCAGTTTCTCGAGCGATACGTTGCCCTTGAAGGGGATTTCTAACTGGGTGTCCTTGGCCTCGTCGATGGTGACGTCGATAGCCTTGGCGTGACGGCTCTCGATGTGACCCTTGGTGGTGTCGAAGTGGGCATTGCCGGGAACGACGTTGCCTTCCTTCACCAGATAGGAGAACAGCACGTTCTCGGCTGCACGGCCCTGATGGGTGGGGATCACATACTTGAAACCGAAGATGCGTTGTACTACGCTCTCAAACTTGTAGAACGAACTGGCACCGGCGTAACTCTCGTCACCCAGCATCATCTCGCTCCACTGGCGGTCGCTCATCGCACCCGTACCAGAGTCGGTCAGGCAGTCGATGTAGACCTGTTCAGCCTTGAGCATAAACACGTTGTTGTGGGCTTCCTTCAGCCACTGCTCGCGCTCGGCACGAGTGCTCTTGCGCAGAGGCTCGATCATCTTGATCTTCCAAGATTCAGCAAATGGTAATTCCATTGATAAACAAATATTTAGGTTAAACGTTATAGTCTCTTTTAAGCCAAAAATCGAACGGTCCAAAAAGTAATTATATTCAATTTTTATGCAAAGTTACGGCAACTTGGCGAACTGGCAAAATCTTAGCGATTTTTTTTGCCCCATTGATTTTTTTTAACAGTTTTCCATCATTCCTACCAAGCGCTTCAACGCCGGATGCAGTAATGGTGCTTATGGTCTGTTGTCTTCCATCTCAAGTGGAGTCGTCACAGTTGTAATCGTTGTCCTGGTTGTCTTATAAAAAAGGTTCGAGATAAGTTGTCTATAAAGGGAAAGGGACCCGAGAGGCCCGCAGGCCCATCGAGTCCCTGATGGGGTGAACTGTTTTTTACCTAGCAATGGCTGCTTGGCTAGTACTCGCAGCGTGTGCGGCTGGGGTTAGTGGGATTGGTGGGATTGGTCAGGTTGGTGGGGTAGGTAGGATAGGTGTTACGCGTAACGTTGCTATCCTTGTTGAGGATCACCAGAGCCCCGATTACCCCTGGAATCCATCCGGCGCAGGTGAGAATCAGCACGATCAGCACCGAGCCGCATCCCTTGTCCAGCACAGCCAGTGGCGGGAAGATAATCGATAATATCACTCTGAAAACACTCATTGTTCACTCCTTTCTTTTTTTATTAACTCATTCATTTCATTACGTCAATGATATGTGCAAACATCATGCCAATTTGTCAGTCGCTCCATTGTTGGTAGTAATATCACCGAAAAACTAATGTTTTTAGTTTTATTAACTAAAATAATTTGTTTTATAACTAAATGATTTAGTTAATTTGCGGTGTCAAACTTAATAAAGGCTCGAAAAATGAAACAGTTAACGCAAAAAGAAGAGGAAATCATGGAGCGGATGTGGGATCACGGTCCCCTGCTGGTGCGTGAGTTGCAGGCTTATTATGACGAGCCTCGGCCCCATGTGAATACCCTGGCTACATTGATGAAGATACTGGAGGAGAAAGGTTTTCTGGGACATAAGGCCATCACGGCCCGCTGCTTCCAATATTTTGCCCGCATCAGTCGCGAGGAGTATCGTGGTGGCTCGTTGGAGGGCGTGATCAACAAGTTCTTCGGCCAGTCCTACCTGAGTGCCGTCTCGGCGCTTGTCAAGAGTGAAAAGGTTAGCATCGATGACCTGAAGGAACTCATTCGTGAAGTGGAAGAGAACAACCAGCAGTAAACTATGCATCGCCATGTTACTCATCTATCAAATCAAAGTGGGCCTGTGCCTTATCGCCTTCTACCTGCTGTGGAAGTTGCTCCTCAGCCGTGAGACCTTCCACCGCTTCAACCGCGTGGCGCTGCTCACGGTCATGGTCCTCGCCCTGGTGTTGCCGTGGATCAGGCTCTCGCTAGACGCTCCGGCATCGGTGGTCAGCCGCATGGTTGTGCTGGACGAGGTCATTGTCGGTACGGCTGGTGCTGCCAAGCCTCACGAGATTGCTTCATCGTGGACGGTGACGGGCGTGATGGCAGCCGTCTATGCCACAGGTATGGCTCTGGTGCTCATGTGGTTCTTGCACAGCCGTTGGAGCCTGTACCGCCTAATGAAGAAAGGCCGTCGCGAGCCGCTCGCTGGCGGCATCACCTTGCATGTGCTCCCTGGCGACATATCACCCTTCAGTTACTTCAGTCACATCGTGATCAGCGAGCAGGACTACCGTGACAACCCGCGTGAGATCTTGATTCACGAGCAGGCACACATCGACCTGCACCATTCCCTGGACGTGATGTTCTGGAACTTGGTGATGCTGTTCCAGTGGTGGAACCCTGCTGCCTGGCTCCTGGGGCGTGAACTGGGGCAAGTGCATGAATACGAGGCCGACGAGGCCGTCCTTAACCAAGGCGTCGACGTGAAGCAGTACCAGTTGCTGCTCATACGCAAGTCCGTCGGGGACAAGTTGTTCTCGATGGCAAATAACTTCAATTATCAATCTTTAAAAAAGCGAATCCGTATGATGACGATGAAAAAGAGCAGCCAATGGAAGACGTTGCGCGCGCTGGCTGTGGTGCCCGTGATAGCATTGGCGCTGTTGGCCTTTGCCAACCCCAAGAGTGTAGCAGCAGTAGTAGTGACGGCAGATGTTCAGCAGGACCGCATGACGCAATCAACAGAGGATAAGCCTGAACTCGTCATAGTAGGCATGCGTCCCGACAATATTGCCGAGGTTGAGGCCTCTCCCCAGGCTGATGAAGAGACGAAGCCTCAGTCCAAAAAGGTCTATGAATCTGTCGAGCAGATGCCCGAGTTTCCTGGTGGCATAGCCGCGATGATGAGATACCTGTCCGAAAACATCAAATATCCGCCCGAGGCCGCAAAGAACAATATTGAAGGCCGTGTCGTTCTCCAGTTTGTAATTGACGAGACGGGTCAAGTGGGAGATATCCAGGTCGCACGTCCCGTCAGTGAGGAACTGGATGCCGAGGCTGTCCGTGTGGTTAAATCCATGCCTAAGTTTGAGCCTGGTCGCCAGGACGGTGAAGCCGTATCAGTGTGGTATACCCTGCCCATCAATTTTAAACTCCAGGGAAATCCCGCTGAGACACAAAACACGCCAGCCGTGCATGGCACCGCCAAACTCCAGGGAAAGGACGATAAATCCCAGGAGCAGTAGGTCCAGCATCAAGCCTTTTAATTTGTTAATATAAAGTTGATGATCCTATGTGATTACAGTAGCGTGAGTTCGATGTTTAGATGTCATTGGACTCACGCTAGGTGTGCTTGAATTATATACTCAATTATCATAGATGATGTTTTTAAAAAATAATCAGCGATTGCTTATCATCGTCCTGGCCGTACTTTGGTCATGGGTTGCAGTGGCTTGGGGCAATGATAGCATCCCGTTCCTGTACCGTGGGCATCTCTATCTCCCTGCTTGTATCAATAATGAACATCAGGCCAACGTTATCTTTGACACGGGAGGCTCTGACCTGTTCGGCATCGACAGTGTCTATCTCTCGGCCTCGGAATGGCATCCGCAGAGCCTCGGCCGGGCAAGGACAGGGGGCGCCGCCGGCGGCACCAGCGTGCGCGTCATCATGGACCTTACACCGTTGAGCATCGGGTCGTTAAAGAGCACTTACCAGATTGTGCCGATTTTCAAGTTGAGGGATGTGGTGGATTGCCATGTCGATGGCATCTGGGGCATCAAGGACATTGAGCAGCATCCGTTGGAAATCAACTTTGAGCACAGTTTCTTGAAGTATTACAAGGATGGAAATCCACTGGTCGAGGATTATGAGAAATTGCCGATCCGTTGCCATGACCACCGAATCCAGGTTCAGGCCGAGGTCCTCGTTGGCGGCAAGAGCATCCAGGGTTGGTTTCTTGTGGACACGGGCTCAGGTGCCGCAGTCGACTTCACGGCAAGTACCGTTAAGCAGTACGGACTTGAATCGCTGTCAGGCAAGAGATATGTTAAGGAGATGACGCAGTTTGGCATTGGAGACAAGTCACAAGAGTCAATTATCGAGATGCAGTCACAGCGCATCGTCATCGGCTCTGACACCACCAGCAACGAGGTGATTTCCTATTTGCCCGACGGAACAGGCGCCTTTGGCCAGAAGGATTATGTCGGCATCATCGGCAATAAGGTGTTATCCAAGTTCAATCTGATTATTGACATTCCGCACAGTGTTCTCTACCTCAAGCGTTTCAAGGCAGACCAACCCGTCAAGGCTACCTATGACTTCGATTTCAGAAACCGCACCGACATCGGCAAGGGCTGGATTGTTTCATCGCTCACGCGCAATGGAGACGCTGCCCAAGCAGGGCTGCAATTAAACGACCGCATCACTGCAGTCAACAGCAGGCCCGTGGAGGACTACTCCTGGGAAGAAGAATACCGCATCGATGAAGTGCCTCAAATCACACTGGATATAATCACTGCCAACGGCGAGTCCCGTCAGATCACCCTATCACCCGAAGTCAGGTGGTAGTGTAAGAGTGAATACAACAATACAGCATCGGGACAATCTGCCCCATCGCTGCGCCTTTATCGTCTCATCATGAGAACAAACACCACCATAAACATCCAAAAACTATCTTATAATTTGCCACGAAACGTCATTTTTACCATCTCGTGGCAAATTATGGCTCATATTTTGGGTATCAAACTTTGTTGTTTTAAAAAATGACCCCAGCGTTGCTGTAGGCAATACTGGGGGTGTAGAAGAAAATTATATATCGTCGTGGGGATTACGCCCCACGTAGCCAAAGGCTCCCTAAACCTCTAAGCTCTAAACCCTAGACCCTAGACCTCTTAATTGCCTGCACAAGCACGCAATTAAGTATCAATCGTGGCGTAGGTGGCGTTCTCCTCGATGAACTTGCGGCGCGGTTCAACGTCCTCGCCCATGAGCATCGAGAAGATGCGGTCGGCCTCGGCAGCGTCACTGATGTTGACGCGCTTGAGCAGACGGTGCTCGGGATCCATGGTGGTCTCCCACAACTGCTCGGGGTTCATCTCACCCAGACCTTTGAATCGCTGCACGGTCACGCCGTCCTCGTTGCCACCGGCATACTCGTCGATGAACTTGCGCAACTGCACCTCGTTCCAGCAATACTCTTCCTTGCCGCCCTTCTTGGTGCGGGCACGGTACAGGGGTGGGGTAGCGATGTAGAGGTAGCCGTTCTCGATGATGGGTCGCATGCGGCGGAAGAAGAAGGTCATCAGCAGGGTGTCGATGTGTGCGCCATCGACGTCGGCATCGGTCATGATGATGATGCGGTGATAGCGCAGTTTGCTCAGGTTGGCCTCCTTGGGATCCTCCTCAGTGCCGATGGTCACACCCAGGGCACGGAAGATGATGACTACCGATTCGCTCTCAAACACCTTGTGGTCCATCGCCTTCTCGACGTTCAGAATCTTACCGCGCAGGGGCAGGATGGCCTGGAACTTGCGGTCACGGCCCTGCTTGGCGCTACCACCTGCCGAGTCACCCTCGACGAGGAAGAGTTCGCTCTCGGCGGGATCCTTCGACGAGCAGTCGGCCAGTTTGCCGGGCAGGCCACCGCCGGCGAGCGGCGACTTGCGCTGCACCTTCAGGCGGGCATTCTGGGCGGCGTGGCGTGCCTGTGCGGCCAGGATGACCTTCTCGATGACGGTCTTGGCCTGTGTGGGATGCTCCTCCAGATAGGTGTTCAGGGCATCACGCACGGCGGTCTCGACGGCACCGATGACCTCGGTGTTTCCGAGTTTGGTCTTGGTCTGGCCCTCGAACTGGGGCTCCAGCACTTTGACCGAAATGATGGCTGTCAGACCCTCGCGGAAGTCCTCAGGCTTAATCTCAACCTTGGCCTTCTCGAGCATCTTGTTGTCCTCGGCATACTTCTTCAGGGTCGAGCCCAGACCGCGGCGGAAGCCCGTCAAGTGGGTACCACCCTCGATGGTGTTGATGTTGTTGACAAACGAGTAGATGTTCTCGTTGAACGACGTGTTATAGGTCATAGCGACCTCGACGGGGATGTCGCCCTTCTTGCTCTTGATGTGGATGACGTCCTGGATCAGGGCCTCCTTGTTGCCATCGATGTAGCGCACAAACTCGTCAAGACCGGTCTCGCTGTAGTAGGTCTCGCTGCGGGGATTGCCGTTCTCGTCGCGGGTGCGCAGGTCGGTAATCGACAGGGTCACTCCGGCGTTCAGGTAGGCCAAGTCGCGCAGGCGGTTGGACAGGATGTCAAACTCATAGACCGTGGTTGAGAAGATGCCGGCGTCGGGGTGGAAGATGATGGTCGTGCCATGCTCCTCTTCCGTGCAGTCACCGATAATCTTCACTTCGCTTGTCGGCTTACCCAGGCTGTACTCCTGCATGTACACCTTGCCACCACGGCGCACCTCGGCGCGCAGATAGTCGCTCAGCGCGTTCACGCAACTCACGCCCACGCCGTGCAAGCCGCCGGACACCTTGTAGGAGCCCTTGTCAAACTTGCCGCCGGCATGCAGCACGGTCATCACGACCTCGAGGGCCGACTTGTGCAGTTTCTCGTGCTCGTCGACGGGAATACCGCGGCCATTGTCGCGCACGGTGATGCTGTTGTCCTCGCCGATGTAGACGTCGATGCGGTTACAGAATCCTGCCAGAGCCTCATCGATAGAGTTGTCCACGACCTCGCTCACCAAGTGGTGCAGACCCTTGACGTGGGTGTCACCGATGTACATCGCTGGGCGCTTACGAACGGCCTCAAGACCCTCAAGCACCTGGATGTTTGACGCAGAATAATTCTTTTCTTCTTGTTCTTCGATATATTTTTCTTCTTCTGTCATAAAAATGTAGTTTTTTTCACATTTATACCCATCAAAATAGGGTGTGTCTAAAAACGTACAAAATTACAAAAAATCGACCATTTACCAATGATTTTAATCCTTAAAAAACCATAATTCCGGCAACTCTGTTTCTCCCTTCAAAGGATGTCCCAAAACACTGCAAAAAGGCGGGTGCGAAATCGGCTTTTCGCCAAGTCGAATGAGGCTGCTTGGCTTGACCGTCATTCACATCGAGGCGAGGAGCCATTCCGCTCGGGTTGGATAAATTCCTCGCGCGCGACAGTGAAGTGAAAAGAACCCGTCACTGTTCTCGCTGTATCGGATTTTTGCACTAATTTTGCCACAGATAATGGGGCTGGCTGGCACAGTCCTTGCAAGAGCATAACCGTTAACTGAAATCAATAAACTGAATAAAGACGATGAAACAGATGAAACAATGGTTGATGACGGCTGCCGTGGTAGCAGTGTGTGGATCGGTAACTGGTTGTAAGCCTGGTGCCAACCAACTTCCGGTCAACGGAACGATGGAGAGCGCCGAGGAAGTGGGCGACGCGCCACAGGCCGTGCATGACGCCATGGCTCGGGTCAACATTGATGACCGCTATGAGGTGGTGATGGACGACAAGACGACAGGAGTGAGTGTATATAGCCTGCTCAATTGTGGCGACACGGTGTCGAGCGAGGGCTATGGCATGGTTGTCGGCAAGGGTGACATCAAGACGGCACTGCCTAAGTTGCGCCACGGCCGCATGCCGCGCGCCCGCTACGATGCGGCTACGGGAGACTTGTGGATCGTGGGTAGCGATCTGGAAGGCACTGGCGTGAATGTTGAGCGTCCCTATCTGCTGCGCTTTGATGGCGATGGCTATGCCTCGGTGATCACCTCGATCGCTCCCTATGACATGCAGCAGGCCTTATGCCAAGCGCTCACTTATAGCGTCAACGGCCAGGATATCACTTTCTACGCCGAGGGTAAAGAACTGGCCAAGGCTACCAATCACATCACTGATATGGGCGACATCATGGACGATGCCATCTACATCGGCGAACAGATCGCCTATGGCATCGAAGGTCCGGCAGCGAGTCCTATAACGGTTAGTGTCACCCCAGGTCTGAACTTTGTTGTGGGCAAGGTATTGCACTACGACGACATGCCCACCATCAGCGCTACCGTCACCCTGAACGACGCTGGCGGTTTCACGCTCAGCGACTTCAAGGCCAGCCACTAAGCAACAACACCTCAATTGATTTAACAGACAACTGAAGCATCTGAAGGCATCTGCGTGCGTTATTGACGTGATCGCAGATGCCTTCAGATATATCCGGACAAGTCTATTGTTTTTCCTAAAAAAAACTGCCAGCCGGTGTTTCGGTAGCGGTTGTTAGCCCATGGAGACCTTCTCGGGGTTCAACTCGCCGATAGCCTTGCCATTGTTGAGCGACGAACTGCGGCGCATGATTTCCTCCATGCTGTCGATGACGTTGACGATGAAGTCGCCCAGTTTCTCAGCCTCGCAGACGATGTCCATGTAGAAAATACCAGCCTTGTAGGGATACTTCTTCTGGTTGACGTTCTCGATATTCTCGGTACGGCAAGCGTTGCGGAAGTTGTTGATTTCGCGCTCCTTGTTGTAACTGCGCATAAGGTCCTCGGGGGTGACGTTGTCCATGTCGCTCAGCACCATGAGCATATTGGTCATGGCCTCGCTCACCAGTCGCAGCATCTCGTCGATGTTAGCATAGTTGTGCTCGTTGAAGTGGGCGTCGGCCTCCTCTTTGCGCACGAGCGCCTTGGCAATGTTGTTGCAACTGTCGCCGATGCTCTCCAACTCGCTGATGATGCTCAACAGGCTTGCCACACGCGCCTTGGCCATGCTACTCAGACGGCCGTCAAGCACCTTGTTCAGATAACTGCCGATCTCAAACTCCATGCGGTCGGTGATGTCCTCATATTTCTCGACTCGCGACAGCAGTTTGTTGAATTCGGGCGTTCCCGTCTTGGTGTGCACGAGTTCCTTAACCATGCCCAGCATGCGCTCGACACGGCCTGCAAACACGACGATCTCGCGCTGGGCCTGGTCGATGTTCAACTCGCTGGCACTCATCAGACCGCCCTGGATGTACTTCAACTGGAATTCCTCGTCCTCCTTCTTCTTGCTCTTGATGATGAAGTTGAGCAACTTCACGTACAACTTGGTGAACCAGATCATGATCAGCAGGTTGCAGAACTTGAAGATGGTGTGGAACATGGTCATGCCGATCGACATGGCCACCTGCTCTCTCATCAGGGCGTTACCATCCACGCTGGCACCGCTTTTCACACTGTTATATAATGCCAGAGGGTCGCCCAGGTTGAACAGGTCCCTGACCACCCAGGTGACCATCGATACAAAGGGCTGGAACACAGCCAGCACCCACACGGCGCCAAACAGGTTGAACAGAGCGTGGCCCAGGGCCGCCTTCTTGGCCTCGGCATTGCCGCCGAGCGAAGCCAGCAGCGGCGTGATGCTGGTACCGATGCTGGCACCCAGCACCATGGCACAGGCGATGTCAAACGAGATCCACCCCTTAGACGCCATAATCAGCACGACGGCAAAGGTGGCGGCACTCGACTGGATGACCATGGTCACAACCCAACCCACCAGCGTGAAGAACAGGATTGACAGGAAACCCATCGACGTGTATTGCTGCAACGAGGCGAATATCTCGGGCGACTTGGACAGGTCGGGCACATTGGCGCTGATGGCATCGAGTCCCATGAACAGGAAAGCGAAACCAATGAGCAATTCACCGATGTTCTTGTAGTTATTCTTCTTGATAAACAGCATGGGCACGGCAAACGCCAGCAAGGGCAGCAAGAAGGCCGACATCTTGACCTTGAAGCCAAAGATGGCGATGATCCACTCGGTGAAAGTGGTACCCAGCGCTGCGCCGAAACTGACTGCCAACGACTGCTCCAGCGGCATCAGACCGGCGTTGACAAAACTCACCACCATCGATACCGATGCCGATGAACTCTGAATCAGTGCAGTGATGACAATACCAGTGATAATGGCAAGGAAGCGGTTCTTGGTCATCCATGCCAGGATAGAGCGCAAACGGCTACCTGCGGTCTTCTGCAAACCTTCGCTCATGATCTTCATACCATACAGGAAGAGACACACTGCGCCCAGCAAGGCCAGAAAATCAACTAAGGAGTAATCCATTGGATAGAAGTTGTGTAAAATGTGATGATTAAAATTTGGTGACAAAATTAAGACAAAAATTGGACATAGCAGAGCATCTGAGTCATGATTTTGTGCCCTGACGCCGCATTTTAATCCCATTGAGCACCCAACTGCCTAAAAAATCGTGCCTTCGGCCCAAAGATTTCGGTGGTTTTGTCAAATAACTACGACAAGCATTTCACCTATTACAAAAATATTGAGTAACTTTGTCCCCCTCAAATCGAGAATACATTGATTTGCAACAGAATCAACAGTTTACTAACCAATTAATACAAAAAAATGATGAAGAAATTCTACTCATTCCTGCTCATTGCAGCCGTGGCTGTCGGAGCAATGGCCGACGAGTTTATCAGCGATGGCTCGGGCAACGTGTACACCTTCAACAGCCTGAGCCAGATCGAGGGCACAGGCGTGACCCTGCAAGAGGATGGCTCCTATCTGGTAAGCCAGAACTTCACCATCGCTGAGGGCGATGTGCTGCAACTGGCCAACAACGACGTCATCAAGATGGGCAACAGCGTGCAGATCACCATCAATGGTGATGCCGACTTCGCTCCTGCCGACACTGCCGTCGTCACCCGCGACGCCGAGGATTCCAACCCCAAGGGCTTCTGGATGCTGGGCGAGAACGGCAATGCCAACCTCAAGAACGTCACTTTTGAGTACGTGGGCATCGTATTTGGCGGTGTGGGCAGCAGCCTCACTGCCGACAACTGCACCTTCACCCTGCACAATGGCAAGTCGTCGAGTTCGGGTGCTATCTCGTTCAACGCTTCGTGCGACAACAACGTTATCGAGAACTGCTACTTTATCGAGAACACGCTCAACGCTATCGGTTGCGGTGCCACCAATCCCGTGGGCATCATCATCCGCAACAACGTGTTCTGGCACAACACCACCGACAACCGCAATAAGCCCCAGATCAATATGACCTGCGCCGGTGACTACGACATGCACATTGTCGACAACCAGGTTATCGGCGGCCAGTTCACCCTCTCGGGCGGCATCGGCGTGAGCAACATGATGGGCCTGGCACACACTGGCAAACTCTACATCGAGAACAACTACATCACCGAGAACCGCTATGGTATCACCACCATCGGATCGGTAGATGCAGTCATCAAAAACAACGTCATGGTCGACAACTGCTACGAGACCAATGCCAACAACGGCGGCAGTTGCATCAGCATCTATGACAGCAGCAGTAGCAGCAACATCTACATCGAGGGTAACTGGATGGAAGGTGGACTGTGGGGCATCACCGTGCCCACGGGCGCTCCCAACATCAACATGGGTAAGGTCGAGGATCCCACGGCCGAAGACTTCAACCCCGGCAACAACACCTTTGTGGACAACGGCAATGGCGGCGTGCTCTACGACCTGTTCAACAACGGCACCGGCACCATCTGGGCACAGGGCAACACCTGGAACGTAGCCGTTCAGGACGAGGCCAGCATCGAGGAGGTCATCTACCACCAGGTTGATGATCCCACCAAGGGTCTGGTCATCTTCATGCCCGCCAAGAGCCCCGGCAGCGGCATTGAGGAAATCGAGGCAGCACAGCAGGCCGATGGCCTCTACTACAACCTGCAGGGTATGCCCATGCAGACTCCCCATGCCGCTGGCATCTACATCCACAACGGCAAGAAGATCCTTGTGAAGTAACCCCCCTCATGACAACCCAACTCCATAGGAAAACAACCTAAGGGGAAAACAACAAGTACAATAAATACAACGCCATCTGGTTTGTAGTTTGTATTTTAACGACAACTGGAACAACTCAAACAACTATTTATCAAGTCGTTTGGGTTGTTCCTTCCGTTTTTATAGAATCTATAAAACAACGATAAAGGGAAAACAATAAATACAAAATAAGTGCAATGTATTGAGGCCCGATTATTTGTATCCTGTTTTCCGCATTGGGACACGCCGTTGTGTTGCTCTAGAGAAGCAGGTCGAAGGCCTGCACAAGGCCAGCGGCCTTGACTTGAGGTAACACCACGG
>ONQS01000032.1:0-6134 GCA_900320055.1 uncultured Prevotellaceae bacterium | reverse complement strand
AACAGCACGGGACACGCCATTTTGCAAAATCCGATGCGCTAATTCCGTGAAGATCAGTCGCAATCTCTTATATCAAAATACTAGTGCGGAAAACAGGAATAAGTGCAATGTATTGAGGCCCGATTATTTGTATTAGTTGTATTTATTGTTTTCCTTTTTATATTCGCCAATCAAGTAGTCTCAATTATCTGAAAAATCATTGTCTTTTTTGTCTTTCTTATCTTCAAATCAGTGTGTAAGGAAATTTTTCGTACCTTTGCACCTCAAATAGGTAACAATAATAAAAAAAGATACAACAATGGAGAAAGAGAAGAAATATGCACGCACCCTAGTGACCACGGCATTGCCCTATGCCAACGGCCCTGTCCACATCGGTCACCTGGCAGGAGTGTATGTGCCTGCCGACATCTATGTGCGCTACCTGCGCCTGCAGGGCGTGGATGTGATGTTTGTGGGTGGTAGCGACGAGCACGGTGTGCCCGTAACCCAGCGTGCCCGCAAGGAGGGCATCACTCCGCAGCAGGTCGTTGACCGCTATCATGAGTTGATCAAGGCATCGTTTGAGGAGTTAGGTATCTCATACGACATCTACAGCCGCACGACCAGCAAGACGCATCACCAGTTTGCTGCTGAATTTTTCCGCAAACTCTATGATGACGGCAAACTCATCGAGAAGACCACCAAGCAGTTCTATGACGAGGCGTCGGGCAAGTTCCTGACCGACCGTGACGTGGAGGGCGAGTGCCCCTACTGCCACCATCCGGCAGCCAAGGGTAACCAGTGTGAGGACGGTTGTGGCCGCGACCTGGATCCGACCGAACTGATCAACCCTCACGCCAAGGACAGTGACGCTCCGCTCGTGCTCAAGGACACCACCAACTGGTTCCTGCCCCTGAACGAGTATGAGGGCTGGCTCAAAGAGTGGATTCTGGAGGGTCACAAGGAGTGGCGCAGCAACGTCTATGGCCAGTGCAAATCGTGGCTCGACAATGGTCTGCAGCCCCGTGCGATGACGCGCGATCTGGACTGGGGCATCCCCGTTCCCGTCGAGGGTGCCGACGGCAAGGTGCTCTATGTGTGGTTTGACGCGCCCATCGGCTACATCAGCAACACTAAGGAACTGTGCGAGGCTCAGCCCGAGCGCTGGGGCACCTGGCAGCAGTGGTGGCAGCAGGAGGACACACGCCTCATCCACTTCATCGGCAAGGATAACATCGTGTTCCACTGCATCATCTTCCCCACCATGATGAAGGCTCACGGCGATTACATCATGCCCGACAACGTGCCGGCCAACGAGTTCCTCAACCTCGAGGGTGACAAGATCTCGACGAGCCGCAACTGGGCCGTATGGCTGCATGAGTATCTCAAGGACTTCCCCGGCAAGCAGGACGTGCTGCGCTATGTGCTCACCGCCAACGCTCCCGAGACCAAGGATAACGACTTCACCTGGAAGGACTTCCAGGCCCGCAACAACAGCGAGTTGGTGGCCATCCTGGGCAACTTTGTGAACCGAGCCTTGGTGCTCACCCACAAGTTTTGCGGTGGCATTGTGCCCGAGGCCGGTGAGTTGACCGACATCGACCGTGAGGCCATCGATGAGTTCAAGAACGTGAAGGCCACGCTGAGCGACAACATCGAGCACTTCCACTTCCGAGAGGCTCAGAAGGATGCCATGAACCTGGCCCGCATCGGCAACAAGTACCTGGCCGACACCGAGCCCTGGAAGTTGGCTAAAACCGATATGGCCCGCGTGCAGACCATTATGAATTTGGCTCTGCAGATCACCGCTAACCTGGCCATCGCCTTTGAGCCGTTCCTGCCCTTCAGCGCTAAGAAGTTGCGCGACATGATCGGTATGGAGCAGGCCGACTGGGGCCGTCTGGGCGACATCGACATCCTGCCTGCAGGCCGCACGCTGGAGCAGCCCGTGCTCTTGTTCGAGAAGATCGAGGACGACGTTATCGACGCTCAGATTCAGCGCCTGGAGCGCATCAAGCAGGAGAACATCATCAACAACTTCAAGCCTAAGCCCGTCACCACCTCGTGCACCATCGACGACTTTGCCAAACTCGACATCCGCGTGGGCACCGTACTGGCATGCGAGAAGGTGAAGAAGGCCGACAAACTGCTGAAGTTCACCATCGACGATGGCATGGCCGGCCGCACCATCATCAGCGGCATCGCCAAGTGGTATCAGCCCGAGGAACTGGTGGGCAAGCAGGTGTGCTTCATCGCCAACTTCCCGCCCCGCAAACTCAAGGGCATCGAGAGCCAGGGCATGATTCTGAGTGCCGAGGATGCCGGAGGCCGCCTTGTGGTCATCGGCCCGACAGGTCCCGTCAAGCCCGGCTGCCAGGTAGGGTGACACGACCAAAACCTTTTTAAACAACAAAACAACTTTTCTTTGGCATCCGCGCTAACGATTTTTGAATTTTGCGTGGTGTTAGAAGACAAGAAAGACAAGAAAGACAATTCTCATGGCGAGAAATAACTTTCTTGTCTTTTTTATTATTCTAATTAATTGTCCAATGTTACTTGATGAGGTCAATGATATTAAAATATGTTAAATAATTGGATATTATTTGGTTTATATTATAAACCGCTTTATCTTTGCAGCGTGAAATAAGAACGGTAATCGCGAGTGCTGTTCTTTTTTCGGAGAGTTTTAGTTTATATTTTAAACCGCTTTATAGCCAAATAAAAACAATTCAAGTTATGGAAGAGAAGAAAATGACCGAGCGCGAGAGCCTCGAATTGATTACCGCGATGATCAATCGCACCCGTGAGCGTTACATCGGCGACGGCAACATTTTGCTCATGTGGGGTTACCTCACGGTGATTGTGACCGCACTGGTGTGGATCATGCTTGTCGCAACGCACAACCCGGCATGGAACTGGCTATGGTTTGCAATAGGAATCGTTGGTGGTATCGCCACTCCTATTATGTCAAAGAAGAGCGACCTGAAAAGCGGAGTCAAGAGTTACTCCGACAAAATCACGTCTCAGATATGGACTACCGTAGGCTTGGCATCCGTGGTTGCAACGCTTTTCTGTGTAGGGTTTGGCCTCAAGGGCTTTAATGCCTGGGGGATGATGTTTGCTATCCCTCTCATGATTGTACCGATGGCCGAGATGGCACAGGGCATTATCGTAAAAGAGAAGTCTCTCATTGTAGGCGGAGCCATCGGCTTGTGCGTTGGGCTATTCACGTTCTGCTGCATCGTTGGCAACGTGCGCCTGCTCATCAACTGGTTCCTGCCGCTGTTCATGATTGCCTTCGCCTGCATGATGATCATCCCGGGGCACATCATTAACCGTAAAGCACGTCAGCAGCGATGAAAGAGTTGGATCCCATCCTTCACTCCCAGTTGCGGCTGGCGGTGATGTCTATCCTGATGAACGTGGACGAGGCCGACTTTGTCTATCTCAAGGAGAAGACCGAGTCCACGTCGGGCAACCTGAGCGTGCAACTCGACAAACTCTCCAATGCCGGTTACATCACCGTGACTAAGGGGTTTGTCGGCAAGAAGACGCGCACCACCTGCCAGGTCACCGAGCAAGGCCGCACGGCCTTCGTGCAGTACGTCGAGGCATTGAAGAGTTACTTAAATCTATAAAATAGCCGATTCAAAAAGTGATGGAAGCGCTCATCCCTAGCGGGTGGGCGCTTCTTATAGCACGACCGGCTTGACCTCGGGAGTGTGGGTGCTGAGGATGCGCAGGGGCTTGGGATAGAGGTTGTTGGCACGGTTACCCAGGTTGTTGGCCAGGCCCAGGACAGCGCCCTCGTGGGCGATGAGGACATAGCCGCGGGGAGCATCCACGGTGATCGACTCGCCTCGCAGGTAGCGCACGGCGGTCAGGTAATCGACCTCGCAGACGGGGAAGGCGTCGCCGGCCCTTGCCGTTGACAGGGCTAGGGCATGGTGGGGCACCGTCTTGCGGCCCATCACGGTCGCCAGTTCCACACCGCCATGCAGCACGTTGATCGAGGCACGCAGGGCAGCCACCTCGTCGCGGATCTCCACTGGCACGGCAATGCAGAGGTCACCTTGCTGGTCGATGGCATAATCGTCGGGGCGAGAGAGCCAATTTTTGCCGATTTCATCGGTCTTTTGGGGATTTTTCGTCTTGATTTTTGGAATCTGCAGCGGGCCATCACCATCCTTGCGCAGCACCGTCATAAACAGGCCCTCGCCATCCACGCGATGAGGCATAAAGCGGTAGGCAGGTATGGTGCTGCCGATGGCGGGATGGATGTTCCATGACGGTTCCACAGGCACCTCTATGGGGATGGCACCCAATTCATTGGCAATGAAGTCGGCGATGTCCTCGTTTTCCTTGCGGTTATAGGTGCAGGTGCTGTAGATGAGCAGGCCCCCGGGGCGCAGGGCAGGCCACACGTCGGAGAGAATTTCGCGCTGGCGCTGGGCGCATTGCTCGACCAGGGCGGGTGTCCATTGGGCAATGGCCTCGTCGTCTTTGCGCATCATTCCCTCGCCACTGCATGGCACATCGGTGGCAATGACGTCAAAGAAGTGGGGCAACCGGTTGCCTAGATGGGCAGGCGCATTGCTCGTCACCACACAGCGGGGATTGCCCCAGCGGATGACGTTGTCGGCCAGCACACGGGCACGCGGCGGCACAATCTCGTTGGCCACCACCAGCGACCCTTGCGGCAGGGACTGCAAGGCAGCCGTAGTCTTGCCGCCCGGAGCGGCGCACAGGTCCAGATAGCGCACAGGCTCATTCACCAGATGTTTGATCACATGGGCAATGAACATCGACGAGGCGTCCTGCACGTAGTAGCGCCCCGCATGCCAGTCTGGGTCGAAGGTAAAAGCCGGTCGGTCCTCGGTATAGAATCCCTGTTCACACCATGGCACAGGGTGGGCTGCGGAGGGCACAGCCACACCACGCGCCGCATTGACACGCACGGCCACACTGGGCTCAGTCATCGTGATGGCTGTGGCCAACTGCTCCCACTCGTCGGGCAGCAGGTCCCGTAGTTGTTCTATAAACGCTTCTGGCAGATTCATCGCTGCAAAGTTAGTGCAAGCCGAGCGGAATGGCAAGAAAAAGTCATTTTTCTGGCCATACCCGAGGCGCCGCCTAACTTCGCAGCAAGGCAGCGTAGTGCAAGCCGAGCGGAATGCCTTTGGTAATCATAATCAGTGATGGGGCTAATGAACAAATTTTTGCTAGCAAATATTGATATTCAGAAAAATAGGTATACCTTTGCATCAATTAATTTTATTGTTACTATGAAAAGACAGACACGTGAAGCGCCCGACTGGAGAAAACTCCATTACCTGTCCGAAGAAGAAATGAAGACCCCCGTGAGGAGTCTCAACCGCAGTTTCAAGGCCACATCCGCGCCCGAAGCACCCCGCTTCGTGGCAGAGTTTGAGCCCATGCAGGGCGTGACAATCCGCTATCCGCTGGGCATACCGGTATCGTTGGTAAAATCGTTGGCCGAGAACTGCCAGGTGTACTGCATCGTGCAGCAGACTCAACAGGCCTCGGCTCGGTCGAGTTTCAGCAGTGCAGGTGTGAATATGGATCGGGTCACCTTTGTGAACGCGAGATCAGATTCCTACTGGGTGCGCGACTACGGTCCCTGGTATATCTTTGACGGCAAGAAACCCGCCATTGTGGACAACGTGTATAATCGTCCGCGGCTGAACGACGACACGATACCCTCGGCTTTTGCGACCTTCATGGGTATACCCCTCTATAGCATGAACCTGGTACACACTGGAGGCAACATGATGCAGGACGGACGCGGACACGCCGTCAGCGACAACTTGGTCGTTACAGAGAACAACAATGACGAGCAATACGTGCGCTCGCAGATGCTTGCCTACCTCGGTATCGACAACTACCACATCACCATCGACCCGCAGAACGACTACATTGCCCATGTCGATTGCTGGGGAAAGTACCTGGCGCCCGATAAAATCTTGATTGCTAAACTGCCGAAGACCGACAGCCGCTACCAGAACTATGAGGCCGTGGCCAACTATTTCGCCACGACCAACTGCTGCTGGGGCTATCCCTACAAGGTGTACCGCGTCGAGGAACCTGGCGGCAGCACCCTTGCTCCTTATACCAACAGCCTTATCCTCAACAAG
>ONQS01000027.1 GCA_900320055.1 uncultured Prevotellaceae bacterium | reverse complement strand
GGGTCCACCTCCGTTACAGTGGATCGTTGTACAAACTCTTGCATTTGGCAATCTCTTTTTGCCTCTCGAATCTGTCAACTTTTTCTAGTTCAAGTCACGATGACAACTTGACATCGCGCACGACAAAACCATCACAATGACTAAAGGTGTTTTTGCCTAACATGAGTGGCCCTCTACGAGGCCCGTCTGCGGTTTGTCTTGTACCTCACGCCACACGAGGCCTACGGCCTGTGCGCCGTGGGGTTACCTCAAGTCAAGGCCGCTGGCCTTGCTGTGGTCTTCGACCTCAACGCCCACACCTTTTATCGGGTGAGCCCATATTTGCCTCCACTCATTTTCGGCTGAGCACAAAAGATGGCATGTTCAATAGTGACAAAAAAAAGGCTATCAACACAATGTGTATCAAGCCTTTTACTGATTGAGCGGTAGACGGGACTCGAACCCGCGGCCCTCGGCTTGGGAAGCCAATGCTCTACCAACTGAGCCACTACCGCAAACGGCTGCAACGCAGCCACTTATGTCACACAGGTTTAAGCGTCGGCGTGGTTAATGACGTCGGTAACGCTGTCGCCGTTTACTGTCTCGTAATAGCGCACGGTCAGGGTATCGTTGATGGCCCATGACGCACGATGATCACTGTCAAGATCGGGATAACTGAACTCGATAGTGTCCTCGCCGACCTTGAGGTAAACGCTGTTCATGGCACCATCGACAGCCACGCCCGTCACCTCGATAATGCTATCGACGGGCTGCTGAATGGTATCGGCAGGCACTTCCTCTTGCTGGTCGACCTTGTTGTCGTTGCCAACGCATGAGAACATTGACAAGGCCATGCAGGCGCTGATTGCTAGAACTAATTTCTTCATAATAACAGACG
The DNA here is from genome assembly GCA_900320055.1 of uncultured Prevotellaceae bacterium. Classification (GTDB taxonomy): domain Bacteria; phylum Bacteroidota; class Bacteroidia; order Bacteroidales; family Muribaculaceae; genus Sodaliphilus. Next base: position 29,440 of record ONQS01000027.1, on the reverse strand, counting down.
CAAATCAATTATCAATATTGTCGTTTCGGACTTGCAAAGGTAGTTGATTTTGCCGAGAAGACAAAATTCTGCTTGCAATTATGAAGGGCAGACCCTTTAGAACTTGTAGTTATCGCTATCGATGTCGTCCATCTCCTCGAAGTCGGAAATCTCGTCCTCGTTATACTCCTCGTCGCCATAGAACTCGCTCTTGTCGATGGCCTCGATGTTGCTGGCATCAGGAATCTTGGGGATGGTGATGAAGTCGGTGATGTCGACATTCTCGGCAGGGGGATTGCCAACCTTGCGCTCACAGAGGGGGTCATGCAGACTCTTGCCGGGGACGACCTCTTTGAGTTTGACCTTGAAGAATCTCTCGGTCATATAGTCAAAGACGAACTTCATGCGCTGTCCTTCATCCTCGAGCAACTCGTCGAGTTGGGTATCATCCATAATCCAGATATCCTCATCGCTGTCGCTACCCATATCCATGCAAGTCACTTCCCTCTCCTTGTTCCACTCGTCGTCGCAAATGTAGAACGAGTCCATCTGCTCCTTGCTGTAGCCGGCGGAATCGAGAATGACATTGCGCAGTTGCATAAAGGTTGCCGTCGAATCGATGGCAATCTGTAACTTGAAGTTATCGGCTTCGTCAGAAACTATGACAAATTTGTAAATCATCTTTAATCGTGTTTTGCTATCTATTTGATGTTGCGAAATTACTAATACATTTTCATCACACAAATGTTTTTGGGCTTTTTTTTCAATTAAGGCGCGAAAAATAAGGAGGGAGGGCAGATATCACGCCTAGTGAGCGATGACTAAATACAGATGTAGCCAGGGCAGATGCTGCCTTGGCTACACATTATAATATAAATATAATAAAGTAATCGGTCTACTGAATTAGATCAGGGTACCAGCCCGTAGGAGCGGAAGACTTTCTGAATCTTGTTGAGGGCAAACGCTACCTGCTCGTGGGTGTGCGTTGCCATGAGGCTGAATCGGATGAGGGTGTCGTTGGGAGCGACAGCGGGCGAAACCACGGGATTGACAAAGATGCCCTCGTTTAACAAATCGCGTGTAATCGCAAAGGTCTTGTTGTTATCGCGGATAAAGAGGGGAATGATCGGTGTCTCGGTATGACCGATTTCAAATCCCATCTCGCGGAATCCCTGCAGTGCCTCATGGGTGATGTTCCAGAGATGCTCCTGTCGCTCAGGCTCGGCGATGAGGATGTCGATTGCCTTCATGGCAGCGGCGGTCGATGCCGGTGTGATGCTGGCGGTGAAGATGTAACTGCGCGAATGGTGCCGGAGGTAGTTGGTGATGATCTTGTCGGTGGCGATGAAACCGCCCAGCGAAGCGAACGACTTGGAGAAGGTGCCCATGATGAGGTCTACCTCGTCTCGCAGTCCGAAGTGGTCACAGACGCCGCGGCCGCCCTCGCCAAAGACGCCGATACCGTGAGCCTCGTCGACCATGATGCTGGCATTGTATTTGTGCGCCAGGTCAACGATATCTGGCAACTTGCACACGTCGCCCTCCATCGAGAAGACGCCATCGGTTACGATGAGTTTCACTCGGTCGGGCTCACACTTCTTGAGTTGAGCCTCGAGCGATGCCATGTCGTTATGCTTGTATTTGAGAGAGTTGGAGAAAGACAATCTCCTACCCTCGATAATGGAAGCATGGTCCTGTTCATCCCACAGGATGTAGTCTTCTCGCCCGGTGAGTGTAGAAATCACACCGAGGTTGACACCGAATCCCGTGCTATAGATCATCGCATCTTCCTTACCCTCGTATTCAGCGAGTTTGCGCTCAAGTTCCTTGTGAAGGTCGAGCGTTCCATTGAGAAAAGGCGAACCGGCGCATCCGGTTCCATATTTTTGTGTGGCCTCGATAGCGGCTTGCTTGATTCGCTCGTCATTGACCAGTCCGGAGTAGCAGTTAGAACCAAACATGAGCACCTTCTTGCCATTCATGATGACCTCGGTGTCCTGTTCGCTAGAGATGGCGCGAAAGTATGGATAGATGCCGGCAGCCTTAGCCTTCTGCGGTTCATCATATCGCGCTAACTTGCTCTGTAATAAATTCATATTATAATATCTAATTTCTTGAATTGCCCCTTGGTCACAATAGAATCAAGAGACGTGACTTTATAATTGGCTGCAAATATATAAAAATAATCTTTAACAAAATGTTAAAAATTCGTCAAAACACGTCAAATCGACCAAATAATGATTGTTAACGCGTTAACTATCATCGGAAATTGCTCCATTAATAATTTTTAAAGGGCAAATTATCATTCCCGGTCGACGTCATCCATCTCAAGTTCAGCATTGTGCATGAGGTCATAGTCAGAAAATTCCACCCCGTCGAAGTCACCATCCTCAAACATCAGGTCAGTCCTGAAACATCCAGCCGTGGTGCATGCCAACACTGCTGCCACAACAATCAACAAGAAGTATCTTACAATCTTTCTCATAGAAACACTTAAAATTTGCTACGTGAATATCAGGTGCAAATATAAGAAAAAAGGAACAGGGTTGCTTACCTTTGGAAAAAAAACATTACTTTAGCGCATCAAAATCACAAAAAAGCAGTAAGAGCATGGACCTATTTGAGCAGCGAATTAAGGAATTACGCGAGATTATCAACCGCCATAACCATAACTACTATGTACTGAACGCGCCCACGGTGAGCGACCAGGAGTTTGACGCCCTGCTGCGCGAGTTGCAGGACTTGGAGCGCGATTACCCCCAGTATCAAGACCCCCTGTCTCCCACGCAGCGCGTGGGCAGCGACATCAGCAAGGGCTTTACCCAAGTGCGCCACGAGCGTCCGATGATGTCACTATCGAACAGTTACAACATCGATGAGGTGCAAGACTTTCTGCGCCGCGCCCAGGAGGGCTTGGGCGGCGAGTCGAGCGAGATTGTGGGAGAAATGAAGTATGACGGCACATCCATTTCGATCACTTATGAGCAGGGCCGCCTGGTGCGAGCCGTGACACGAGGCGACGGAGTGCAAGGCGATGATGTGACAGCCAACGTAATCACCATCAAGACAGTGCCCCTGGAGATCACGGGGATGGAAGACTTGCCCGAAAAGTTTGAAGTGAGGGGCGAGATCCTGTTGCCCTGGAAGAATTTCGAGAAACTGAACGAGGAACGCCAGTTCAACGAGGAGCCCTTGTTCGCCAACCCGCGAAACGCTGCGGCGGGCACGCTCAAATTGCAGAACAGCGCAGAAGTGTCACGCCGTGGCCTGGACGCTGTGTTCTACTTCTTGCTAGGAGATAACCTACCCTTCGAGACACACTATGATAGCATCATGGCGCTAAAGCGGTGGGGCTTCAAGACCGGCGAATTGTCCATCCTGCCGAGTATCGACGCGGTCAAGGACTTTATCAGCCACTGGGATGTGGAACGCAAAAAGTTGCCCGTTGCCACTGACGGGTTAGTGTTTAAGATCAACTCGCTGCGACAACAACTGAATCTGGGGGCCACCGCCAAGTCGCCGCGTTGGGCTATCGCCTACAAGTTTGCCCCTGAGCGCGAGTGCACCCAACTGCAATATGTGTCGTTTGAGGTGGGCCGCACCGGTGTGATTACCCCGGTTGCCAATCTTGATCCCGTGTTGCTAAGCGGCACCATTGTCAAGCGTGCGTCGCTGCACAATGCCGACATCATCGAGCAACTCGGTATCCACGAGGGAGATATGCTATATGTGGAGAAGGGTGGCGAAATCATACCTAAAATCGTCGGAGTCGACGAGAAACGCCGCCTGGACGGCAGCAAGCCCATAACCTTCGTCACCGAGTGCCCGTCGTGCGGCACCCCGCTCAAGCGCATCGAAGGTGAAGCCGCTTGGGTATGCCCCAACAAGTGGGGCTGCGGCCCTCAGATCTGCGGTCGCATCGAGCACTTTGTGGGCCGTCATGCGATGGACATCGACGGCATTGGCGAGGAGGTGGCCGTGTTACTGAACAAGAGCGGTCTTGTCAACGATGTTGCCGACCTGTATGACCTCACGCAAGAGAAACTGGTGGCACTGGACCGATTCCAGCAGCGCAGTGCCCAGCGCATCTTGCGCGGCATCGAGGCAAGCCGTCAGGTACCATTTGCCCGCGTCATCTTCGCCTTATCGATTCCCTTTGTGGGCGAGACCACCGGGAAGGTGCTGGCCCGTCACACCCATGACATCGACACTCTCATGTCGCTGCCAGCCGAGCAACTGGCTGGCATTCCCGAGATCGGCCCCAAGATTGCGCAATCGATAGTCGATTTCTTTGCCGAGGAGCGTAACCGCGTCATCGTTGAGCGATTGCGAGCCGCTGGGCTGCAAATGGCACTAAGTGAGGAAGAAACCGCTGGACAATCTGACAAACTGGAGGGCAAAAAGGTGGTAATCAGCGGCGTGTTTGCCAAGCACTCGCGCGAGGAGTACAAGGCCCTGATCGAGCAGAACGGCGGCAAGAACGTGAGCAGCATCTCCAGTGCCACGAGTTTTGTCCTTGCCGGTGAGAACATGGGACCTGCCAAATTGGAGAAAGCCCGCAAACTGGGCATCGACATCATCGATGAGGAAGAGTTTCTGGAAATGATCGGACAATAACACTACAGTCATGTCTACCCTCGCGAAAATAGCAATGAGCATCATCGTGACTGCAGCCACGGCGTGCTGTGCCATGGCCCAAGACCAAGGAGTGGAACAATTTGTCAACAGGCTGCTTGAACAATATCCGCAAGCACGGTTACTCGACATCTATAAATCGTGTTTTCAAGACTACATGGGCGCCGAACATCTGGTGAGCGATACGGCGACTGTGAGTGCCTATCTGGACCGTGAACTAGCCGAGGTCACCCTCGATGACCTGCAGCCCTCGTATTACGAGCCATGCGGCATCGAGGGTCATTATGTGAGGGTGAGCCTCAGAGCCGTCAAGGAAGGTATCATCAGCAAGGAGAGTCTACTGGACGCCTTCATCGGCAGTGCCAACGACAAGAATAACCGTCGCGATGTGGAGTGCTGGGCCACACAATGGCACCAAATTCTGGCGCGGATTGACTCGATGAGCCTGGATCTGCCACGGTATGAACAAGACAAGGAGTATATCGAGCAGGTGCTCTCGCAAGGCAACTATGCCGTCAGCCACTCGGCAGCATATCGTGCCGCCTACACCCCACACTATCGCATCGTCAGACGCGACCTGTTTGAGCGCTTGGGGCTGTAAAATCTCTTGCAAGCGCCTGCTGTACCATGGACAAAAAAATGCGCCCCGCCGTCATCAGATGACTTGTGCGGGGCGCGCGGCCATTGCTCCCCCGATGGGAGCGATCATCTATTACCGTTTATAAAATTCAATGCATTTTGTCGTCATTCTTTAGCAGGATAGCGGTGCTCGGTATCCCGGTAAGGAAGCACCTCGCCATAGATGGTAATCAGGGCGCCTCCGCTGATGACCGCCATCGCACGCTTGCTATTGTGGTACAGGGTGATATCCACATTGGCATTGACAGAGCCGCTGACTACCTGGTAATGCATGTGCACATCACCATTATCGTCATACTTGATGCGAGAATTGCGGATCTTGCCCTTGGCCGTCCATCCACCCAATCCGTTAGTGCCAGGGTAACCCGTGTTGAGTGCAAACTGTATGATGGCATCCTCGCCCTGATAGAGAAGGAAATTAGAGTTGCGGCTGATGTCCCAATGCCTGTAACCCGTGGCACCAATCTGGATATTGTCGGCAACGAGCACAAAATATCCGCGCCTCATGGAATTGGAAGCCTTGGCATAGGCCACGTCATCCTTCAACTCACGCATCTTCTTTTCGCGCGCCTTTACATCCTGCTCTGTTTCCTGAACAGGCTGTGCTGGAGTGATAATCTCGAGCCGGACATTCTCGTCGGTCACTATTTCAACCTCGTTAGCCTCCTGGGCTGCCGCCCCAAAAGCCATAGCGACAAGCGCTCCGAATATTAAAATCGTCTTGTTCATGATTTTTGTAGGTTTTATGATTATTGTTTTCTGTCTATTAGACCTGATTTTTTAATTTTTGTTTAATTTTGCAAACAAAAAAAACAGATAAATTGATGAAAAGACGTACCAATATTCAATTAGGCACCCGTCTGCTGGTGATTTTGTTTCTGATGGGAGTGGGTTTGATTACCGCTTATGTCATCAGCAAATTGCTGTTCATGTTCAAAGGGGGACTGCTCACGATGCTGACGTTGCAGGATGTGATGGCCTTTATCGTTCCCGGCCTAGTGGCGATGTTGATATTCTACTACAGGCCGTTACATGTCATGGGACTGGACAGGGCCCCATCGTGGAGTGCGTTGATCATCATCATATTGTTCTACTTGATTTCCCTGCCAGCCATGAATTGGCTAGTCTCGGTCAATCAAGCCATGACGTTGCCATCGTGGATGAGCGGCATGGAGCAGTGGATGAAGGCCACCGAGGACAGTGCAGCCGAAACCACACAGAGCATCCTCAACATCCATACTGTGCCATCATTGCTGATGACCGTGTTTGTGGTAGGCTTCATGGCGGGCTTGAGTGAGGAAATCCTGTTTCGCGGAGCCATACAACGCACCTGTGAGGACAGTCGCCTGAACACACATGCCGTGGTTTGGATCGTTGCCATCGTGTTCAGTGCTTTCCATCTGCAATTCTACGGGTTTGTGCCACGCATGCTGCTGGGCGTGTGGTTAGGCTATCTGCTGGTGTGGACGCGCAGCCTCTGGGTCCCCATCATAGCCCACACACTCAACAACAGCACCGTTGTCATCTTCAGTTATCTGGCCAATAAGGGCATTGTCGGAGAAGATTACGGTGATAACTTGGGGCTGCCGGCTGATGGTTCCCTACCCTGGCTGGCACTGCTAAGCCTTGCCGCCAGTATCGGTCTTGCCGTATGGGCACATTGTCACTTCTGTAAAGACGTCCTGCCTGCCGACTGAAGCCAAAGGCACCTCTCTCGCTGATCCTACCGACTCAAGGGATGACGAAGTGAGGTGCGATCGCTGGTCATCGATTCATCTTCTTGACATGACACCCATTCGGGCAGCCATGCAAAACACCAATGCCTCAACAGGTCATTGATTATATTTTGCGATGAATGATAATTTTTGGGATAAAAATGCTTGTTTGTCGGGGAAAAACCGCTAATTTTGTAGGTTAGAGTAAAATATCCGGTTGTCGACGAGTTGGCACGGGGTTTGCAATGGTTTAAAAATAAGCAAGTTATAGGCAAAATCAAATAATATTATACTGCTATGATGAAGAAATTTATCCTTATCGTTTGTGGCTCATTTGTGGGCGCATTTTTGGCGTTCCTGTTCTTTATGGTTGCATCCATGATCATGAGTTTTGCAATCATGGGCTCAATGGGCATGAATAGCAAGAAGAAAACCGTCAGTGTCAGCAAACACTCAATCCTGAAACTTGACCTAGGGACGACCATCAGCGAGCGAGGCGGACAAGCCCCCATCGACATGATGTCGCTGCTCCAGGGCGAAGGAATGCCTCAAGACTTGGGACTGAACACGGTGGTATCGGCTATCGAAAATGCAGCCACGGATAAGAATATCGACGGCATCTATATTGAGTGCAATGGCGTGAGCGCCGCCCCCGCGACCCTGAAGACCATGCGCCGCGCCCTCAAGGAGTTCAAGAAGAGCGGCAAGTGGATAGCCGCCTATGGCCATGAGGGTATCAACCAGGCGGACTACTATCTGGCCAGTGTTGCCGACAGCATCTACCTGAACCCAGTGGGTGCATTGGACCTGCATGGCTTGGCCTCGGTGACCCCCTACATGAAAAAACTGCTTGACAAAGTGGGTGTAGAGATGCAAGTGGTGCGCGTGGGAACCTTCAAGAGTGCCGTTGAGCCCTATATGCTTGAGGACATCAGCGATGCCAACCGTCTGCAACAGGAGCATTATCTGGGTGCTATCTGGAAAGAGATGATCGACAGCATCGCTGCCGACCGCAAGTTGCAGAGCGCCGCGCTGAACACACTGTGCGACAGCATGATCATAACGATGGAGCCTCAGCGCGTTATCCAATACAAACTCATCGACAAGTTGGCATATCGCACCGAGATGGACGATATCCTGCGCGCCCGCACCCAAGTGGAAAAAGGCAAGGACTTGAATTTCGTGAGTCCCAACGACATGGCTTCGTCGCTTGAGGATGCCGTGGCTGGCGACCACATCGCAGTGGTATATGCCGTGGGCGAGATTGATGGCGCTGGCGGTATGATGAGCGCTGGCGAAGAAGGCATCGACAGCGAGAAGTTGAGCAAAACCATCCACGATCTGATGGAGGATGACAACGTCAAGGGCATGGTATTCAGGGTAAATTCACCTGGCGGCAGCGCCTTCGGCAGCGAACAAATCTGGAAGGCCGTGATGGACTTCAAGGCCTCTGGCAAGCCTGTTGCCGTGTCGATGGGCGACTATGCCGCATCGGGCGGTTACTATATCTCGTGCTGCGCCGACCGCATCTTTGCCGAGCGCACCACCATCACAGGTTCGATAGGCATATTTGGTGTCATTCCCTGCCCTCATGACCTGATTGAGAACAAACTGGGTGTACACATGGCATCTGTCAAGACCAACGAGAATGCCGACCTCGGCGCCATGGGTCTGAAGTTGACACCTGCCCAACGCGCTGGCCTGCAGAACATGGTCAACCAGGGTTATGAACTGTTTACCAAGCGTTGCGCCGACGGCCGCCACGTGACCCAAGACTCTATCAAGAAGATTGCCGAGGGTCGCGTGTGGGACGGAATGACTGCTAAGCAAATCGGTCTGGTGGATGACTTCGGCGGCATCCGTGAAGCCGTGGCATGGGTAGCCAACAAGGCCAAGATGGGCAAGGACTACAAGACCCAGAACTATCCCACGCAATCGGATAAACTGATGGAGATGCTCGACAAGTACATGGTGAGCCGCTATGAGGCCCGCCTGCGAGGCGAGATGGGCCTGCTCTATGACTGGCACAAACAGTTGCAGCGCATCATGGGTCGCGACCAAGTACTGTGTCTGATGCCCGAAGGCGAAATCCGTTTATAATCCACATTGTATCATCCATCCAAACCCGTTAAGGTCTTAAGTCTAATTCCGCAATAATGGACCTTTCCAAGATACTGAACAAAGACCAACGCAAGTCGATTATGGACGCTCTGCTGACGCCATTCTCATGGGTATATGGCGCCGGTGTGTGGTTGCGTAACACAGCGTTCAACATCGGTCTTCTGCCGCAGGAGGAGTTTGACGTGCCAGTCGTATCGGTGGGAAACATCACCGTTGGAGGCACCGGCAAGACCCCTCATGTGGAATACATCATCGAGGCGCTGTACCGCCGCTACCATGTGGCGGTGCTGAGCCGAGGATACAAGCGCAAGACCAAAGGATTCATCCTAGCCAGCAACAACATGACGCCTCGCGACATCGGCGACGAGCCCTATCAGATCTACCGCAAATACAGCGGACTGATCACGCTGGCCGTGTGCGAGAAGCGCCGCAAGGGCATCCGCGAACTGCTGCGCATCGACCCCAACATCAACCTCATCCTGCTCGACGACGGTTTCCAGCACCGCTATGTGATCCCTAAGGTGAACATCGTGCTGGTGGACTATAACCGCCCGCCCTATGAGGACAGGTTGATGCCACTGGGCACGCTGCGCGAGCCCTCGGAGCGCCTGCTGCGCTGTGACATGGTGGTTGTGACCAAATGCCCCACCGACCTGACAGCAATGGACATCAGGATGATGAAGAAGAATCTGGATCTGTTCCCGTCGCAGCAACTCTACTTCAGCAACATCCGCTATGCCGATCCCGTTCCGGTCTTCCCTATCCAATCTCCACAACTCACATCGCTGCAATGGCTGCGCGACGACGATGCCGTGCTGTGTCTGACCGGCATAGCGACCCCCAAGCCGCTGGTGCGCTACCTGCGCCAGTTCTCGACACGCGTCAAGGTGATGCACTACGACGACCACCACTTTTTTACCCGTCGAGACTTTGGCGACATCTTCAAGGTCTACAATCAACTGGAAGGCCGTCGCAAGTTTATCATAACCACTGAGAAGGATGCCGTTCGCATCCTGAACAATCCTTACTATCCGCCTACCATGCGCTCTGCCATCTACTATATCCCAATGCGGGTCGGATTCCTGGAAATGGAAGGTCCCAACTTTATCGAGAGTCTGGTAGAAAAGATAGACGAGCAGCATGCCGAGTGACGGCCCATCGAACTTACAATCACAACAATAACCCTAAAGAAAGGACTGCTATATGGCACAAGACATCAACTGGCTGGAGAAGATTGAAGAGACCAGTCAATTTATCAAACAACGCTTAAACAACAGGTTACCCAAGACCGCCATCATCCTAGGCACCGGTCTGGGATCAGTGGTCGACCACATTGATATCGAGGTAGAAATCCCCTATGGCGAGGTACCTAATTTCCCTGTGTCGACCGTAGAGGGTCACAAGGGTCGTCTGATCTTTGGCACTCTAGGCAGCAAGTACATCATGGCCATGCAGGGTCGTTTCCACTACTATGAGGGCTACACGATGCAGGAGGTAACCTTCCCAGTGCGCGTGATGAAAGCCATCGGCATCAAGACGCTGTTTGTGTCCAACGCCTCTGGCGGCATGAATCCCGACTTCAAGGTAGGTGACCTGATGATCATCACCGACCACATCAACGTCTTCCCCGAGCATCCGCTGCACGGCAAGAACATCAACGAACTGGGGCCGCGCTTCCCAGCCATGGTCGATGCCTATAGTCCCCGTCTGATCCAGATGGCCCGCGACATCGCTAAGGAAAAAGGCATCCGGCTGATGGAGGGAGTGTATGTGGGCACTCAAGGTCCCACCTTTGAGACCCCAGCCGAGTACCGCTACTTCTGGCGCATCGGAGGCGATGCCGTGGGCATGAGCACCGTGCCTGAGGTGATCGTTGCCCGCCATGGCGACATGGAGGTGTTTGGCATCTCGGTCATCACCGACCTGGGCGTAGAGGGCATCGTCGAGCGCGCCTCACACGAGGAAGTCCAGAAGGCTGCCGCCGCCGCACAGCCCATCATGGCGATGCTCGTGCAGGAGATGATCAACCGATTTGAGGAACTGTAACAACTAATTTGAGGCCACGACACAGTCGCGGCATAGATCAACACCGACGACAGACGACAACAGACTGAATACTGGAATCATGAAGGAAACCGAGATTTCGACTTTAGGCGAGTTTGGGTTGATTGAGCACCTGACCCACACATTTGCCGTGCGCAACGAGTCCACCCGCCGCGGCGTGGGCGACGACTGCGCTGTAATCAACTATGGCAGCGACCGCGAGACGCTTGTCACCACCGACCTGCTGCTTGAAGGCATTCACTTCGACCTGACCTATGTCCCACTCATGCACTTGGGTTACAAGGCGATTGTGGTCAACCTGAGCGACGTGTATGCCATGAACGGCACGCCTCGCCAAGTGACAGTATCGCTGGGCATCAGCAAACGCTTCACCGTCGAGCATATCGAGCAATTGTATGAAGGCATGCGCATCGCCTGCGAGCGGTATGGCGTGGACCTGGTGGGCGGTGATACCAGCGCATCAGTCACGGGACTGATCATCAGCGTGACCTGCCTGGGCGACGCGGCCAAGGACGACATCGTGTATCGCAGCGGAGCCAAGGATACTGACCTGATCTGCGTGAGCGGTAATCTGGGTGCGGCCTACATGGGCCTGCAACTGCTGGAGCGTGAGCGCCGCGTGAGTGCCGGCATCAAGGACAAAGACTTTGAACCCGACTTCTCGGGCAAGGAATACATCATCGAGCGTCAACTCAAGCCCGAAGCGCGCCGCGACGTCATTGCCGAGATGCGAGAACTGGGCATCCGCCCCACAGCCATGATGGATGTCAGCGACGGCTTGTCGAGCGAACTGCTGCATATCTGCAAAGACTCGGGCGTGGGTTGCCGCGTGTATGAGGACAGGATTCCCATCGACTACCAGACGGCTCTGATGGCAGAGGAACTGAACATGAATCTCGTCACCGCAGCCATGAATGGCGGTGAAGACTACGAACTGCTGTTCACCGTTCCCCTGGCTGATCATGACAAGGTGGCTCGCATGAAGACGGCCCGCCTGATCGGTCGCATCACCAAGCCTGAACTGGGAGCCTATATGGTGACACGCGATGACCAGGAACTGGAAATCCGCGCCCAAGGGTGGAATGCCTTCACACCCACCGACACACCCGCCGACGCCAAGTAATTTGATCACGATACAAGTCGGCCTAGCACGGCTCTGACTGTTATAAAACAACTGAATTATCTGATTGTTCTGATAGTTCAGTTGTTTTGCCATAGTAGCAGGAGTTTGTCAGCAAGCGATTATAGAGAACAATTTATGCTTTCATTTAGTAATATTTGAATGTATTTTTATGTTATTTCGATGATTTTTCGGCATTTTCTGCTAAATTGTGTTAACTGGGCACATTTTTTTGTTTAAAAATTAGGTAGCAAAAAACTATTGGCTTTATATTTGCAATGGTTTTCATGGTATTAGTTTTTAAGATGTAGAAAACATGAGAGTCGTGAGACTGGGCAGTTTTCAACAGATTAAGGTTTATGTTAATGGTATTAGAAGGTTAATTAGTTAAAACAAGTCCTTGACGCCGAGTCAAGGGCTTGCTTTTTTTGGGGGTGGAGACGATGTTGGCATCTACGTGCCTTCTAACCAAAGGGATGCAGATGCCAACTATAATAATACTGAATCTTATGTGATATTAATCCTCGGGGGCGTCGTCGATGAGTTCGAGGAACTCTTCGAGTTTGGGTGTGATGATAATCTGGGTGCGTCGGTTGCGCTGCTTACCCACAGCGGTGTCGTTAGTTGCCAGAGGATTGTACTCGCCGCGTCCGCCCGCAGTCAGACGCTTGGGATTCACGCCGTAGTTGTTCTGCAGGGCTTGGACGACTGACGAAGCGCGCAGGCAGGAGAGGTCCCAGTTGTTGCGGATGTTCTCTCGGCTGATGGGCACATTGTCGGTATTGCCCTCGATGAGCACGTCGTAGTCCTCGTAGTCGTTGATAATTTTGGCAATCTTGGAGAGCGTCTCGGCAGCACGGTCGTTGATCTCATAGGAACCGCTCTTGTAGAGCATGTTGTCGGCCAGCGAGATGTAAACCACACCCTTGAGCACCTGCACATCGACATCCTTGAGTTCCTCCTTGGAGAGCGAACGGGTCAACTTGTTGGTCAGTGCCATATTGAGAGAGTCGCTCTTGGACTTCAAGTCGGTCAAGTGGCGGATATACTGGTTGCTCTCGTTGATCTGGTCGACCAGTTTCTCGATCGAGACGTTGCTCTGGGTAGAGTTCACCAGACTCTTGTCGAGCGATTGCTGCAGCGACTTGTAATCGTCCTTGGCTTGTGCGAGTTGTTCCTCAAGCGACGACACACGAGCATTGGCAGCGGCCAACTGCTCCTTGGTCTGCTGATAGTTGATCATCATCTCCTTGCCGCTCTCGAGCAACTTGAGGTTGTTTTGACGGCAATCTTCCAGATCCTTCTTGCTGGCACAACTGCTCACGAGCATCAGACCAGCCAGCGCGGTCATCATAAACAGATTTCTTCTCATATATTAACTTCAAATCAATTTAAGTGTACACTACTATATTATTGTATGATATAAACTCAGTTTTGCTACGATGTTAATTAGACGCAGAAAAGGGCGTATTGTTGCATACGTTTAAAAGATTTAACAAAAACGGTGCCCATATTATCTATTTTTTACAATCCACTAGCCGATACAGGCGGTCGACAAGAACGAAATGCGAAAAAATTCACTTTTTATATGAGAAAAAGTAGTGTAAATGATTATGCAGGAAAAAAAAACATTAATTTTGCAGATTAAACACAGATTAATGGACACTCGCGAACAAAAACAGATGCTACTGGACTCCAGATACCTGCGCATGACGCAGATCTGGGCCGAAAATTCCTATTGCCGTCGCCGGCAGGTGGGAGCGCTTCTAGTCAAGGACAAAATGATTATCAGCGACGGCTATAATGGCACACCTGCAGGTTTTGAGAACGTGTGTGAGGAAGACGACCATACCAAGCCCTATGTTCTGCATGCCGAAGCCAATGCCATTACCAAGGTGGCCCGGAGCAACAACAGCAGCGACGGAGCGACGCTCTACATCACCACGTCGCCGTGTATGGAATGCAGTAAACTCATCATCCAGGCTGGCATCGCGCGCGTGGTGTTTGGCGAGTATTACCGCATGCACGATGGTGTAGACCTGCTGTGCCGGGCTGGCATCGAGGTCGTCCACCTGTGGCATCGCGATGGCGAGTACCGCTCCATCACACTCACCAGCGAGAACAGCGAGCGCCATTATCAGACAGTGGAAAAGTATTTAGCAACCCAGAGTCAATAATTGATCAGTCAGCGATTTCCCATTGACATGAAACAGAAGTCTGCACGTCAACCCATCTGGTTACCCCTCGCCATTGCCGCGGCCGTGGTGGTGGGCATCATCATAGGTTCCCGCTTCCAGTCGGGCAAGCCCGTGGCCGACAATGACCGGAAACTGAATGCGATTCTGAACTTGATTGCCCAGGACTATGTGGACACGACCAACCTCAAGGACCTCATCGAGATGAGTATACCCGAGATTTTGAGCAATCTGGATCCTCACACGACCTACTTCAGCGCCGAGGACCTGCAGGCTGCTACCGATGAATTGAACGGCTCGTTCAGCGGCATCGGAATTTCGTTTATGCTGATGAATGATACCATCGACGTCATCGAGGTCATCCCTGGCGGCCCGAGCGAGAAGGTTGGCATCATGACCGGCGACCGCATCGTGAGCATCAACGACTCGACTGTCGCCGGCAAGAAGATCACCAACGGAGACGTGATGAAACGCCTGCGTGGCGCGAAGGGTTCGAAGGTGAAACTCGGCATCCTGCGCCAAAACAGCAGCAAGGTGCTGACGTTTACCATCACTCGAGGCGACATCCCCGTCAACACTGTCGACACCTACTATATGATCGACAAGAACACCGGCTATGTCAAGGTGAACCAATTTGGCCGTCACACTTATGACGAGTTCATCACGGCCATGTCGTCCCTGAAAGACGAAGGAGCCAAGCGATACATGATTGACCTGCGCAACAACGGCGGTGGTTTTATGGAGATGGCCGTGCTGATGGTGAATGAGTTTCTGCCAGCCGACCAGCCCATCGTCTATACCAAGGGCCGCTACAAACGCGACGATAGCGAGGTGTGGAGCGACGGCAACGGCTCATTCCAGGATGCAGAGGTGGTTGTGCTCATCGATGAGTATAGCGCCAGTGCGAGCGAGATTTTTGCCGGCGCCTTACAGGATAACGACCGAGGCTTGATTGTGGGCAACCGCTCGTTTGGCAAGGGCTTGGTGCAGAAGGAATTCATCCTGCCCGACAGCAGTGCTATCCGCTTGACCACGGCAAGATACTACACACCGAGCGGGCGATGCATCCAGAAGGACTATAAGAAGGGCGGCCTGCTCGACTATGAGAAAGAGGTGTATGACCGCTACCTGAACGGTGAGATGTATAGCCGTGATAGCATGAAGGTGGACAAGAGCCAAACGTTCACCACCCTGCACGGTCGCACCGTGTATGGCGGAGGAGGCATCGTTCCGGACATCTTTGTGTCACGCGACACAAGCGGCATCACCAACTACTATATCGAAGTGATGAATGCAGGCCTGCCCCAGCGCTATGCATTTGCCTACTGCAACAGCAACCGCGCGTCGCTGAACAAGATGAGCGATTACAACCAATTTCTGCGCACGGCCCCCAGCGACGACGCACTGCTCAAGGACTTTGCCGACTATGCATCGCGCAACGGCGTAGCACCCAGGTGGTACTACATCAATCTGTCACGCGACATGCTCGTGACCGTGATCAAGGCCTTGATTGCCCGCAACGCGTTTGGCAACCAAGCGTATTATCCGATTGTGAACCGCAACGACAAGACGGTACAAGCAGCCTTGAAAGCGCTGAACAAGCACAAGGCCGCATTCCCCATCACCGAATAAGAACGATTTTTTAACTGTGGTATTTTTATATTAGTTAAGGACGAGACTGCTGATACAGCCTCGTCCTTAACATTTTCTGCTAGATATCTCACTGGGAATGATCCCTGTGATGTGTTTACTTCTTTTTGCGAATGGTGACTGCACCGTTGCGGAAATTGTACTTGTCACCCCGCGGAGTGAGAAAATCGATGCGCTTGCGCAAGCGCTTACCCATCTTATCCTTAACGACCCACTCGCCGTTGATAGAGGGATTGGTCACACTCTCCACAATAATCACGTCGCCCATTTTGAATCCATGTTGGTTAAACATGTCATGCGAAAGAGCGACCCATCGAATCTGATAGTTTTTCAACTTATCATAATTGATTCGGTCTCCGCTTGCTGTAACCCAACCAGCACCACCTTGTCCTGGGTGATATTTGGTCGCATGCAATTTATAATCCTGCCCCACGGCAGACACAGCAATCACAACAGCAAGCGCTAAAAAAAATCGTCTTAGCATAAGTTGTTAGTAATTGGTTTGTATTTGGCAAAGGTAGGTTAAATAATTGAAACGACCAAATTTTTAGACCAATTTGTAATCAGAACGAATAGTCAAGTATCTGATTATTAAAGTGTATCGACTTGTTGTTAAAGAGGCGCTCCATGGCACCTGCAGCCACCAAATCGGAGGTTTTTCCAGTCAAAACCTGACGGTCGGTGGTAATGAGCCATAGTTCGTCGGCCAGCATCAGCGACTGAGAAATGTCGTGGCTGGAGAGCAGCACAGCCTTGCCACGCTCGTGGGCAAGCGTCTGCAGCAGTCGCATCGTCTCGATGCGGCTGGCCACATCCAGAAAAGCCGTCGGCTCATCGAGGATAATGATGGGAGTCTGCTGTGCAAGGGCTTTGGCGATCATGGCCTTTTGGCGTTCACCATCACTGAGAGAGGCGATATACTCGCCCGCCTTGGCAGCGATACCGGCATCGACCATAGCCTGATGTATGATCTGACGGTCCTCATCGTCGATGCGGCCCAGAAACCCGGTGTGGGGCTGGCGTCCCAGTCCCACCAGTTCGGTCACCGTGAGGGCGCCCGCCTGGATACGCTCGGTCGATACCAAGCCGATGGTGCGTGATCGCTCTTTCTGGCTCATGGTCAGCAGGTCCTTGCCCTGCACCTCGATAGAGCCCTGCAACGGTCGTTCGTCACACGTGAGCGCTCTGAGCAGAGTGGATTTGCCAGCACCGTTCTGTCCAAGCAGTGCGACGAGTTTGCCTTGCTCGAGTTTGAGATTCAGACCTTGAAGCAAGGTCACGGTAGCCTTTCCATTGCGGTAGCCTACCGCGAGGTCATGTGTCGAAAATATGGTGTTATCGTTGTTCATCAGTTGAAATATTGGATGCGACGTCGATTAAGTATAATATACAGAATGATGGGTACACCTATGATGGGCGTGATGGCATTGATGGGAATGATGCCGTGGGGACTGCTCACACTGGCTACCGCACACAGTAGCGCGATGTCGGCACCAGCCAAGATCGTGGCGGGAACAAGACGGCTATGGTTGCTTGTGCCCAACGACATGCGAGCGATATGCGGCACTACGAGTCCGATGAAGCCGATGGGTCCGCAATAGGCGGTCACCACCGCAGTAAGCGTTCCCGTGATGAGCAGCAGTATGTTGCGCGTCATCGCCACATTGATGCCCAGATTACGCGCATATCGCGTTCCGAGCAACATGGCGTTCAAGGGCTTGACCATGAGCGCTGAGGCGATAAGCGCCAGTAAGATGATGCCCGCATAGACAGGCATCTGCGCCACACTCACTCCCGAGAAATTGCCAAATCCCCAAGAGACATAGTTGTGGACGCCCTCCTCGGTAGCCACCGAGTTGAGCAGTTGCACAACGCTTGAGGTGAGGTAACTGACCAGGATGCCGATGATGAGCAGCATGGTGTTGCTGCGCACGATTGCGGAGAAAGCGATCAGTACCACCAGCACCACGCCCGCGCCTAGCAAGGCCCCTACCAAAATGGCCATGTGGCTGCCAACACCCTCGCCCAGCATACCACCGAGCGATCCTCCCAAAGCCAAGATGACGATGGCAACACCCAATCCGGCACCCGACGACACGCCCAGTATCGACGGTCCCGCAAGGGGATTGTTGAAAGTGGTCTGCAAGAGCAGACCCGAAATAGATAGTGCAGCACCCGCCAGCGCAGCGGTAGCGATCATGGGAACGCGCGATTGCAGGATGATGATGTCCCAAGCGCGATTGCCGCTACCCTTGCCTGACAAGATGTCCACGATCTTGTCCACCGGAATCTCTACCGATCCAAACACGAGGCAAGCCAGCGCCAAAAGCAGCAGCAACATGGTCAACGCCACAATCGTAACGGCATAACGGCGATATGTCATCGGAGTGTCAGTCAATGTGATGGTACATCTGGGTGGTGAAATCGGGGAAGAGTTCAGGATGCATAATGGCCGCAAACTCCTGGAGCAGCACCTCGGGATGGAACGGTATGCGGTCAAAGAACCGAGTGCGGTCGGTGTCGCACACATAGACGCGCTTGTTCTTGAAAGCGAGCATCTCCCTGTTCAGATCATAAGCGCCTTGCAGGTCGTTAAGGGAATTGATGTTGGTCCACTTGATGAACCAGAAGTCAGCATTCTGGGCAACGGCAAGCACCTGATTGAAATCCAGAGCCAATGAACCCGTATTGTCGTCGTCAGCCCACAGGTATTGAGCGCCCGCATCACTCAGGATACGCGCCATATAACTTTTGCCACCAGGCACATTCCAGATGCCGTTGATGACCATCTCGGTCACGACAGTGGGATGCGTCGCAGCGTCGGCGGCTTGCTGCTTGATCCGGTTGTAAGCCTCGACCACAGCATCATACAGGCTGTCGGCACGCTCGCGCTCCCCGACCAACTCGCCATAGAACTTCATCCACTCGGCCCTGCCCAGCGGGTCATATTCCAAATAGTCGGCACACTCGATGATGGGTATATCTAACGTGGCAATCTGGCCGTAACTGGCATCCTGATAGGGTGATAGCAGGATGGCATCGGGCTGCATGTCGATTACCTTCTCCACGGTGGGGTTCATCGAGTTGCCGCAATCGGCAATCGAGCCGTCGGCAAGACCAGCCGCAATGGTCGAGTCGTTGAAGTACTGCTTATCGACCACTCCCCTCACCGCAGCGATGGCTCCCAGTTCGTTCATCAGGCTCGTGTGTACCGAGGAATATACCAACGCTCTGGCAACAGGTGTTCGCACAACGGTTCCCTGAGGCAAGTCATCGGGCAACACAGAGTCACGCGGTACCAGCACGTAGCGGTGCAGGACCCCACCCTTCCAGGGATCGCCCACGGTAACCAGCGTGTAACCTGGAGCGCGCTGCATCGAGAGCAGGCTAGCGGATTGGATCACCGAATCCTGAGAGCCTAATGCGATACTGCCTGCCGTACCACTCCTGAAACAGGATCCAAAGAGCAACATTCCTGCCATCAGGATCAAAAGCGTAGTATATGGTCTAGTCTTCATTCTCATCATTTGTTAGTCAAATAAATATTACTGGGTTGCTCTGAACAACAATTGTTTCTCTGTATCGGTGATATAGGGGAAATTCTCGTCGGCAGTGGCCCGATCGATAAAATCAAAGAAGAAGTCCACCACCACATCTCGGCTCTTGCGATTCTTCAACCCCTGATAGCGCATCTGCAAATCAGAGTACAACCACTGGTCAAACAACTTGGTCAACAGAGCCGGCGAGAGTTTCAGCAATCGGCGCTTGAGGAAGTCGATATAGAAGAAGTCATCCACCTCCCCGTTATATCCTACCTGCAGGTAGTCGACATAGGCCACCTTGTCGTTGAAGTAGAGATGCACATAGCAATTACGAGAACTTGCTTTCCACTTGAAAGCGCGCCTCAAGTAATTACTGCTCATAAGCCACATGCCACCCAAGCGTGCGGCGATAAAGCGACCCTTGATCTGGTCGTTGAGGTTATCATTGTTCATCTCAAAGCGATACTCATAACCATAGGGAGGAGTGACTTCGATCGATGGGTTGACAAATACCGCTACAGGCTTGTCGAGCAACATCCGCTCCCAGGAGTCATAGAAATAGACCGTGTCGTTATAGTTGGTCTTGCCGGTCTCTCTGGCCATCACTTGAATCGATGCCATCGCGACTAATGCAAGTATCGCTATCCGCAGGCAATGTTTCATCACCATATCACTTCACAGATCAGGTTATAAGCGAGTCACTCAATCGAGACATCGTCAGCCACGAGGTCCAAGATATATGGCTTCATGAAATCGCCAGTCACACGATCGATGTACTTATAGAAGTAATCCTCGATGATCTCGGGCTTCTTGTAATCCTTCATGCCCTCGTAACGCACCTGCAGGTCATGGTAATCCTCGAGCAAGGCGCTGAGCGCTGATGGCGTCACCTTGATCACATTATTGTGAGTGAAGTCCATGTAATAGAAGTCGGGCGTTTTGTCGACAGGGTTTCCGTTCTCGAAAATCACTCTGTCGATATAGTCAAATTTGGCATAGATCATAAAAGCGGTTTTATCATTAAAAAACAATGGGACATAACCATTCAGTTTCTTGGTATCGCCCGAAAAATTCCGCTTGACGTAGTCGCTGCTGATCATCCAGATGCTATCGCCGAGTGTTGCTGCCACATAGTCACTCAACATAGCGTCGTTGAGATCCTCGTCCTCGGTGAGGAACATGATCTGATATGGCGTAACCACTTCGATGTAAGGGTCGATAATGAGTGCTTCCGGCGTGAGGTTCATCATCTGATTCCACGTCTTGTAGAAGTAGATGGTGTCATGTGGGACCTCAATGGCGCTGGCGGCCTGTATCGAAAACATGGCCACCGCCAATAGAGTCAGAAGTCGCATTCTTTTCTTTATATTCATAGTTCTATGATATTATTGGTAATCAATTAATTAAATCAAGAATATTAGGCCGCATAAAGTCTTCTGTCGCCCGATCGATGAACTGGAAGAAGAAGTCGGTGATTATATAGGGTTTCTTATAGTCCTTCATGCCCTCGAAGCGCACTTGCAGATCGTGGTAATCCTCAAGCAACTCGCTGAGTACCATGTGGTCGACCTTCCTGACCTTGCGATTAATAAAATCGATATAATATAGGCTTGGATAGACTTCGGTTGAGCCATCAAAGTCTTTTTGGCCAAACAGATAGTCCGTTACCGATACCGACCACTCTCGCTCGCAGCCATAGGTTATGAAGGCAACCTTCTCGTTGAAATATATCGGGACATAACCTCTCAACTTCTTAGCATCACCCTTGAAGTACTGCTTCAGATAGTTGGTGTTGACCAGCCAGATGCTGTCCCCAAGCGTAGCGGCGACAAAGTCGTTGGCAATGCGCTTGTCGACGTCATCGATGCTGGAGTAAATGTCATACTCATAGGGCGAGAACATATCGACCATAGGGTTTTGAATCAAGGCCTCGGGCGTCTGATAAAGCATCTGCCGCCACGTCTTATAGAAGAAGACTGTGTCGCGCTGAGCCGTCTGCGCCCAAGATTGCAAGGACGCCACACAGAGCACCATCAATGCGATATATCTGAAGTAATGCTTCGTGGTCATGATCGATGTTTAAAAAGATTTCAACACCTGATACAACTTGCGGGTAGGCAAGCCCATCACGTTGTAGAAGTCACCATTGATGCCTGAAATGCCGATGTTGCCGATCCACTCTTGGATGCCATAGGCACCAGCCTTGTCTAGCGGCCGGTAATGCTCGATATAGTAGTCGATCTCCTCGTCGGTGAGTTCGGCAAAGTGGACGACACTCGTGTCGGAAAACGACTCGGTGCGATTGGCTGTGGTGACACACACGCCGCTGATAACCCTGTGGGCACGACCCGAGAGGGCACGGAGCATGCGGTGTGCATCCTCATTACCCAAAGGCTTGCCCAATACGGCCTCGTCGAGCACCACAACGGTGTCGGCCGTGATGAGCAGTTCGTTGGCGCTCAAGGGGTGCCCTTGCGCCTTGACACGAGCCAGAAAGACTGGTATTTCCTCGACAGGCAGGCTGGCAGGATAGGACTCGTCAATGCCCTTGATGTCCTCGACACGGAACTTCACCCCCATGTCGTTGAGCAACTCGCGGCGCCGAGGGGAGTTGCTGCCCAGCACCACATCATATTTTTCAAGATTATTGAGCATGATTGTCAAGCGGATTACGATTGATAATTGATTGGGAAATCTGGCGATAGATTTCCCGAGCGTCACCGTCAAGCATCTGAAGGTGTCGCTCGATGACCTGAGTGTCGTGGCGAATTGCAGGTCCCGTCTGGGATTGTGCCGGCGAGAGGCGGTCGAGTTTGTCGATGGTGGTGCGGATGAGCGGCAACATCGCCTCAAAGGGAAGATTCTGTGCCGTTAGCACCTCATCGGCCAAGGTCCACATGTGGTTGGCAAAGTTGCAGGCAAACACCGAAGCGATGTGCAACCATCGCCGCTGCTCACTGCCAGCGGCAGTGACATGTGCCGACAGCAGTTGTCCTAGCGCCAAAAGGTCGGGCCACGTATCCTGATCGCCAGCCTCGGCAAAGAAGTGGACATCATCGAGTGGGACCACCATTTCTCGCGAGAAGGACTGCATGGGCCATAACACGCCGTAACGACGTCGATGGCCAGCAAACAAGTCGATGGGCTTACTGCCCGACGTGTGCACCCACAGGGCGCCATTGTCGGGGACAGCGGCAACGATCTGTGAGATGGCATCGTCACTCACGGCAATAATATAGACATCGGCATCGGGAATCAGGTCATTCAGATTGTCCGTAGCGGCAGCACAGCCCACAGCATCGGCAAGCGCCCTGGCGTGAGCAGCCTGACGGCTATAGATCTGCACCACACGGCAACGTGCCGCCAAACCATGCGCCAGGCTTGTCGCCACATTACCCGATCCGATAATCACCACTCGTTTCATTTTTCATGCAAAGTTACAGTTAAGACTCGAAATAGACAAGAAAGTTTAAGCATTTCCGCTATTAGTGGCATTACCGACTGGCGAATGGCCGAGAGTTGAGAAAAATGATGTATCTTTGTCAAGAAAAATGAAGTAAATCTATGAAGGAGATCTATTTTGCAGGAGGATGCTTTTGGGGAACAGAGCATTACTTCAAACTTGTGAATGGAGTTGTCGCAACCGAGGTGGGCTATGCCAACGGTCACACCGAGAATCCGACCTATCAGGACGTGTGCACCGACAAAACAGGCTTTGCCGAGACGGTGCATATCACCTATGACCCCGAGGTGATCTCGCTGGAATTTCTCACCGAGATGTACTTTAAGGCCATCGACCCGACCAGTGTGAACCAGCAGGGTCATGACAAGGGCACGCAGTACCGCACGGGCATCTACTACACCGACGATGCCGATGTGCCGACGCTCAAGGCCGTGTATGCCCGCGTGCAGGCCCAAGTGCGCCTGCGCTTGGCCGTGGAACTGCTGCCACTGACAAACTTTTACACAGCCGAGCAGTACCATCAAGACTATCTCGACAAGAATCCCGACGGCTACTGCCACTTGCCCCTGGAGTTATTTGAAATGGCCAAACGCGCCAACCGATAATCTCCATGCTGAGTCCAGAAAAGGCCAAACGGCTAATTGCCCAGTATAGCGACCGAGACCACCGCTGGATGACGGTGCCCGTCGCTATTGCCGCCTTGTTTGTGCTACTGGTCACGGTCAAGAGTTGCCAAGGCATCTCCTATTACCATAGCGACGAGTGCCGGATCTACCGATTGGGTTACCCTATCGAAGACGCCCGGACACTCGTATCGGTGCTGAGTAAAGCCGAGACCGACACGTTTATCGCCCGTGGCGAATACGACACGATAGCCATGCCCGTGATTCAAGCCCGCTATTTCATCGCCGCCAATTTTGTCAGATATCTCAATTTCCACGAGGCAGACACAACGGGCGCCCCGCTTGATGTCATCGTCGCCCTGGTCAATGTGGGATATGACCGGGATAGGGAATCAAGTGCCACGCCCTGCGACACCAGCAAGGGGCAACTGATGCTGGTCAATGGCCGCCATTACCTGGAAGAGAACTATAAGCCAGACAGTCTGGTGGCATTCAGCATGGACTACTGTTATGGACATCAACAGGCTCAGCCTGCCGTGGTTAATGCGTTCATGGCATTGCAGGAGGCTTGCAAGCAGCAGACCGATGCCCAACTGATGATCAACTCGGCCTACCGCTCCTATCAACAGCAGATAGGGACTTACAAGCGCAATCCCAAGGGATATGCTGCCCGTGCAGGAAGCAGCGAACACCAGGCAGGCTTAGCCATCGACGTCACATCGAGGGAGCATCCCATGAGGTGGCCATTTGATAAGTCGGAGGAAGGCGTGTGGATGCGTGAACATTGCCATGAATACGGCTTCATCCTGCGCTATCCCAAGAGGCAATCCCTCATCTTTGGTTTCGCCTACGAGCCATGGCATCTGCGCTATGTCGGGAAAGAAGTTGCCAAGCGTGTTCACGACGAGGATATCACCTATGATGAATATTACGCTTACTACATCGACAACAAGGGTGCACTCACCAAGCCGCAAAGTCGCTAAGCCACATTCATGAAGGGTTTTATTTCAGTTTCACATCATAGCCCGACTCGCTGGCTGTGATCGTAAACCTGCCACGCAGGCCGTGACGGCTGCCCATGGCGGCAGTAACCATACCCATGGTCATGCGCAGGTTGACCTCGACACAGGGATTTAAGGCCATGTTGCCATCACTATCGCGATAAAGCATCATATCGACACCCAAGTATCCATTATAGTGCGGAGCAATCAGGTCATCTATGGTCATAAGGACTTGTGCGATCACGGGGTCAAGACCGGGATATAGGCGTAGCAGCATCACGTGTAATTCATCCATAGGGGCTACCCTACCCGACCCGAACTGGCTATGGAAGTCGCTGTCAAACAGCGAATAGCCTATCAACATGGTATGGCCATCACGGCAGTTGCACTCGATAGCAAAATCCTGCACCTTATCCAATCCCACCTCACACAACAAAGAGCCTTGACGCTTCAGCGCGCCGTCGATCCATCGAGGCACATGGTTATCGCCCTGAGGGTCAATGACACGGTAGATGCCCTTGCCACTACCCGACCAGGGCATCTTCAGGTAACAACCAGGATGATGGAGCATGAATGAGGTTACCTCGTCGACGGTGCTCAACTCCACAGGACAAGTCGAAAACGCGTTTCCCAGTGCTTGATGGATCGCAATGCTGATGCGGCGATGTGACAGGCGGCGTATCCAATCAAGTTGTTCATCGGAGGGCAGACAGTCGGGTGAAACGCCCACCTGCAACAACTGGTGCCGCAGGGTGGCATCCCATCCCCAAGGATGGATACTGCAATCGCCGATATCCGGGATCTGGCTGATAGGGACCGGGGTGATGTCAAGATGATGGTCGTGGAGCCACTGGAGGTCCCCTTCGACCGAGCAATCGTCGGGGATGGCGATATAGGAGCCTGCGGGCGCTACCCACGCAGGCAGCAACCGCAGGTCATGGCGAAACTTGCGTGCAAAGGGAGGTGCCGTGTAGTTGTGCGCCCCATGTGCCAGCGCCAAGTCATGCTCCGGATTGAAAAGATAGACGTCCACTATCTACTCGACGGGGATGTTGAGGGTGGATTTGAGGCCTGTGGCGGGGTCGGTGACGGTGAGGGTCATCACGCCAGGATTTTTACCAGCCTGGCAGACAACGACTAACTGACCGTGGAAAAGGCTCATCTGTGGCTGGGTGAACGGCTCCAGTGAGGTGGCATCGCCGTTGCAGGCGGCCTTGTATGTACCAGCACCTGTCACGCTGAATTGCAAACGGTTGGCGGCATCAGGGCACAGGGTACCGTTCTTGTCCACGAGGCTCACGGTGACATAGGCCAGGTCGTTGCCATCGGCCTTGATGGTCTTGCGCCCAGGCTCGAGTAACAACTTTTTAGGCTTGCCAGCAGTGTGGACAATCTGCTGCCCTGCCTTGTTGCCGTTTTCGTCGTAGACCACCACTTTGAGTTCACCCGGCTGATAGATGACGTTGCGCCAGCGCAGGCGGTAACGGTCCAGGCGAGTGGTATCGTTCTTGATGATGCGGCCCTGGCTCTTGCCGTTAACGAAGAGTTCGGCGCTTGGATAGTCGGTATAGCAATAGACGGGAGTTACTTTACCCACACGGTCGGGCCAGGTCCAGTGCGGCAACAGGTGGATGGTATGTTCCTGCTTGTTCCAGTGACTGCGGTACAGGTAGTAGCGGTCCTTGGGCAGTCCGGCAAGGTCGCAGATGCCAAAGTAACTGCTGCGAGAAGGCCAGTATTCATCGTATGGTGTCGGTTCGCCCAGATAGTCATAACCAGTCCAGACAAACTCACCCACCGTCCAGTCAAAATCGTCCTGCATCTTCCAGTCGTCGTCGGGCAAATTGCTCCACCAGCAATATTCCACATCATAACCCGAGCACTGGCCGTCGGGCCAAGCCTTGTTGGTGGCCACGGTGTCGGGGAAGCAGTAGTGGCCACGGGTGCTGACGGTAGATGCCGTCTCGCTGCCCAGAATGAAGCCTTGGGGCAAGCGCTCGATCATTTCCTGATACTTGTGCACACGGTAGTTGTAGCCAGGCACATCGGCCACCTGGGCAAAGCCGCACCAGATGGTTCCGTCGGGTTGATCCATGCCACAGGTGACCATGCGGCTGGGATCATACTTGTGACATAGGGCAATCAAGTCCTTGTAGCGCTTGACGCCCTCGGGCTTCCACTGCTCGGGAATCTCGTTGCCCACACTCCACATGATGATGCTAGGATGGTTGCGGTGGTTGAGCACCAGGTTGCGGATATCCTGCTGCCACCACTCGTCCCAGTAACTGCCATAGCCGTTGCGCACCTTGGGTTCCTTCCAGCCGTCAAAACTCTCGGCCATGACCATCATGCCCAGACTGTCACAGACCTCCATCTGCATCGTCGAGGGCATGTTGTGGCTGGTGCGTATGGCATCGGCACCCATGGCCTTCATCATCTCGATCTGGCGAATGAGGGCCGTCTTGTTGACGGCAGCACCCAGCGGGCCCAAGTCATGGTGCAGGCACACCCCCTTGATCTTGCGACGCTCGCCGTTGAGTTGGAATCCGCCCTCCTTGCTGAAGGAAACGGTGCGGATGCCTACCTTCTGGGTCTGGCGGTCAATTTCCTCATCGTCACATTTCAGGACGGCAGTGATATTGTAAAGATAGGGATGCTCGGGAGACCACAACTGGGGATTCTCGACAGTCAACGTCATGGCATAATGACAAACACCATCAGGCTTGGACCAGTTTCTTGCCACCTCGCGGCCCGAGGCATCCTTGAGCGAAACCTCCAATACATAATTACACTCAGCCCCCTTTAACGGCCATGAATCATGCTCAACTTTGAGATGCGCAAAGCCATACTCATCCATTGTCTCAAGAGTCTGCACAAAAAGCCCCCAGGTATGCAATGCATTCTCTCCACGCGACATCACTAGTTTGACGGGGCGGTAAATGCCGCCACCAGGATACCAGCGGTTACTTTCTTCTTTATTTTCCAGGCTTACTTCCAAAGTGTTGGGAGTACCATCGTTCTCTAAATTGGACACATTGACGATAAAGGCGTTGTAGCCGTAGGCCCAATGCCCCGCCTCGCGACCGTTGACATAGACATGAGCATCGGCCATGGCGCCGTCAAAGACCAATTCGGCATGCTTGTACTGCTCAGGTACCGTGAAAGTCGTCTTATAATAGCCCTTGCCGATCCAGGGCAACGCGCCCGAGCGGCCTGACTTCTCGGTAGCGACATCCTCGCCATTCTCCTTGATGGCGACGACCTGCAAGTCCCACTGCTTGTCAAACGGGCCACTGATGGCCCAGTCATGTGGCACGGTCACGGGTTGCCATGTGATGGAGTCACGCGAGAACTCCCAACCCTCGTTGAGGAATACCTCGCGATGACTTTGTGCCACTGCGGTGACCGCTACCAAGGCGGCCACAAGTAATAACTTGACTTTCATTTTGGTTATGTTATCGTTGTTTCAATTGTTGATTGATCGAATCGATGTAGTCCAACAATTCTTCACGGCCGCGGGCATCCTCGCTCGAGGTCATGAAGATGGGGGGCAGTTCCTCCCAGGTCTTGAGCAGCACGCGCTTATAGGACTCGACAGCCGCGGGTCCCGCCACCTTGCCCAGTTTGTCCATCTTGGTAAAGACAATCGAGAAGGGCACGCCATTCTCGCCTAACCACTCCATAAACTCGAGGTCGATCTTCTGTGGCTCGAGACGGCTGTCGACCAAGACAAAGAGGTTGGTCATCTGCTCACGGCCGAGGACATAGCCCTGAATCATGCGACGTAGTTGGTCGCGGCTGTCCTTGCTCCGCTTGGCAAAGCCATAGCCTGGAAGATCGACGATATACCACTCGCCATTGATCAAGAAGTGATTGATGAGCAACGTCTTTCCGGGCGTGGCACTAGTTTTGGCCAGGGCCTTGCGTCCGGTAAGCATATTGATAAGCGAAGACTTGCCCACATTGCTACGGCCAATGAAGGCGTATTCGGGCAAAGTGGTGTCGGGGCACTTGCGGTAATCGCTATTGCTGATTTGGAATTCGGCAGACTTGATGATCATATTTAGTTGTTAGTTGCTAGTTGTTAGTTGTTAGTTGTTAGTTGCTAGTTGTTAGTTGTTAGTTGTTAGTTGCTAGTTGTTAGTTGCTAGTTGTTAGTTGTTAGTTGTTAGTTGTTAGTTGTTAGTTGCTAGTTGCTAGTTGTTAGTTGCTAGTTAGGGTTTCAAGATAGAACGAGACGGGACGGAAGCCATCGTTGCATGAAATCATCGCTGAATGAGGATTCTTCATCCAGCCGTCATAGAAGTTACCCTCGCCACGAGCAAGCGCCTCGACAAAGGGGCGCATCGACTCCCAGGCACTCGGGCACAGGCCATCGGGGCGCTGAGCATCGATGGCAACAAAGGATTGGCCCATAGAGATATCGCATGCGTGGTCGATGGGATTCTCGTATTGGCTCATGAGATCGCTGTAGACCGTCTGGCGCATGGCAGTGATGCGCACGGGCTTCAACGACTTGTGGTGTAAGTCCTTGTTCATGTTTGCAAAGATACAAAAAATCTGCCATCAGTGCAAATAATATAGAATGAGACGGCCTGTTTTCCGCACTAGTATTTTGATATAAGAGATTGCGACTGATCTTCACGGAATTAGCGCATCGGATTTTGCAAAATGGCGTGTCCCGTGCTGTTTT
>ONQS01000025.1 GCA_900320055.1 uncultured Prevotellaceae bacterium | reverse complement strand
CGGCTGTAGGCCGACTCCTTGCCGCTGCTCAGGTTCTTGATGAACACAAACACGTCCTTGCTGACGATGCGGTACATCGTCTCGGGGTCATAGTTCTTGAACGTGCTCCATCGCAGGTCTTCGTAGGGGACGTT
Organism: uncultured Prevotellaceae bacterium; assembly: GCA_900320055.1. Classification (GTDB taxonomy): domain Bacteria; phylum Bacteroidota; class Bacteroidia; order Bacteroidales; family Muribaculaceae; genus Sodaliphilus. Next base: position 33,047 of record ONQS01000025.1, on the reverse strand, counting down.
GCGGTCAGTCTCAGGATTGTGCCACGACCCATAGCCGATAGTCGGCTCAGACACTGCCACACCCATAGCGTTGGCATTGGCTTCCTTGGTGCGCTGTGCATCGTCGAGCATCTTCATAAAGAACAGATAGGTCATCTGCTCGAGAATGGTGATTGAATTGGTGATGCCACCGGTCCAAAAGGTGTCCCAAATACTATCTATTCTATTCTTGATTTCTCCTGTTATCATTGTCCTTGTGGTTTATGTGTCCCACAAAGATACAACAATTTTTGAATACGATTCCACGAACTATGATACAGACAAATAAAAAAGGGCCCGCTATTGTGATGAGCCACCTGCCAATGCCGTAGTAGTCGTGGCCGTATTGCGTGGACGACAGGGCGGCATTGGCAGGTGCTATGGGCGGTAGTATTGATCTGTGGCTATCAGTTGGCGTAGAGCATGTTGAGGCATTCGTTGAACTGGGCTTCGCTCTTGAGGCCGTCGTTCTTGAACATCATGATCTTGTCCATGACGCGGTCCAGATAGTCGATGCTCTCGTTTTTCTCCTTCTTGTTATAAATTTTCCAGTACTTGGTGCCTTTGAGCCCTTTCTCGAACTTCTTGTACAGGTCGCTCGACGATGAGACATATTTCCATCGGTTCTCGGCAAGTTGCTTTTTGAACTTCTCCATAAACTCCTTGAGGTCCTTGGTGTACTCGCCATACTTCTGCACGAGTTCTTTGTGCTTGATGACGTCTTTGGTCTCCATGCCCTCGAAACTCTCGAGAGCCTCGTCGATGTCGCTCTTGTTGTAGGGGCTGTAGAGCACATCGGCGATTTCCTGGTCATAGACGAGTTCGTCGCGTGTGACGAATTTCTCTTTGCGGGTCTTGATTTCGGCCTTGAGGTCTTTCTCGAGAGTCTTCTTCTGGTTCTCGAGGTCCTTGAGTTGAGACTTCAGGCTGTCGATGCGTTCCTCTAAGTCCTTGATCGACGTTTCTTTTTCCTTGATGTTCTTCTCGTGCTGCTCGATGTCTTTCTCGAGTTGTTGTACGGATTGGGCGCTCTGTGCGCTGGCGGCTGGCGATGCTGCTGCGATGAGCATGACGGTCATGGCGATGACCAGCAGTTTGATCTTGTTCATAGTGTTACCAGGATAATGTCGTTAATAATGATGGGCAAAGATAGTAAAAATTTGTTCAAGCCTCAGCACAATGCCAAAATTATCCTATTTTATTTGAGCCTTGTTGAAGCGCCGCCAAATTAATGTCCGGTTTTGTTTTTCTGTATATGGGATGTGTCGTGATGTAGCAAGTGCGGGTATATATAAAGCGAAAGTGCGCTTTTTCACAAAAGCACACCATCTTCATAACCAAAATTCAAGTATATATGTTCTTATTGTTTGTTGCCCTAATTATAACATTCAAACTTATGAAAAGTGATACGATTATTTTCTGTATTGTTGTTTCTGGTTGCAAAGGTAATAAGAACTTTTGAAACCCGCCAAACTTTTGGGGCATTTTTTTGAATAAAAATGCCAGATAAACAACTTGCAATAATCGATAAGTCATTATGGGTCAAAAGATTAGCCGCCAGGAAATATTTCCTGGCGACTATCCAAGATGTAGTCAGTAGATATGTTACTTCTCGCGGAAAAACAGGTTGATGGGTGTGCCATGCAGGTTCCAGTGGTCGCGTATCTTGTTCTCGAGGTAGCGCTTGTAGGGGTCCTTGACCCATTGCGGCAGGTTGCAGAAGAAGATGAAGGTGGGCACGTGTGCGCCCTTGAGCATGGTGATGTACTTGATCTTGACATACTTGCCCTTGACTGCGGGTGGCGGGTAGGCTTGGATATCGGCCTGCAGCACGTTGTTGAGTTGTGAGGTGGGGATGGTGATGCGACGGTTGTTGTGCACATCGATGGCGGTCTGCAGCACCTTGTGGATGCGTTGCTTGGTGAGCGCCGAGCCAAAGATGATGGGGAAGTCGGTGAAGGGGGCGAAGCGCTCGCGGATGGTGGCCTCGAAGTGGTCGATCGAGCGCTGCGTCTTGTTCTCGGCCAGGTCCCACTTGTTGACGAGCACGACGAGTCCCTTGCGGTTCTTCTGGATGATGGAGAAGATGTTTACATCCTGAGCCTCGATGCCGCGCGTGGCGTCGATGAGCAGGATGCAGATGTCGCTGTTCTCGATGGCGCGGATAGAGCGCAGCACCGAGTAGTACTCGATGTCTTCGTTGACCTTGTTCTTCTTGCGGATGCCGGCGGTATCTACCAGATAGAAGTCGAAGCCGAACTTGTTATAGCGCGAGTAGATGCTGTCACGCGTGGTGCCGGCGATGTCGGTGACGATGTTGCGCTGCTCGTCCATGAGCGAGTTGACCAGCGACGACTTGCCGGCGTTGGGCCTGCCCACGATGGCAAATCGGGGCAAGTCATCGTCGAGGACCTCCTCGGCCTTGTCGGGCATGTTCTTGACCACCTCGTCGAGCAGGTCGCCAGTGCCGTTGCCGTTGGCTGCCGAGATGGAGAAGGGCTGCCCCAGTCCCAGTGCGTAGAACTCGGCCTCGGCATACATCGATTGGTTGTTGTCGTCCTTGTTGGCCACAACGATGACGGGCTTGGAGGTGCGGCGCAGGATGTCGGCGACATGGTCGTCGAGGTCGGTAATGCCGTTCTTGATGTCGACGACAAACAGGATGACGTCGGCCTCCTCGATGGCCAGCGACACTTGCTTGTTGATTTCTTCCTCAAAGATGTCCTCGCTGTTGACCACCCATCCGCCGGTGTCGACAACCGACATTTCCATGCCGTTCCACTCCATCTTGCCATACTGGCGGTCGCGAGTGGTGCCGCTGGTGTCGTTGACAATGGCGGCACGCGTTTGAGTCAGGCGGTTAAACAGCGTTGACTTGCCCACATTGGGCCTTCCCACGATTGCTACTAGTCGTCCCATTATTGTTAGTTTTTAGTTGTTAGTCCTTGGTTGTTAGTCTTTTGTCCTTGGCTTTTATTACTCGATGTAGCCGAAGGCGCGGAGTTTGTTCTCTTGGTTGCGCCAGTCTTTCTCGACCTTGACGTAGAGTTCGAGGAAGACTTTCTTGTCAAAGAAGGTTTCGATGTCCTTGCGTGCGAGGGTGCCTACGCGCTTGAGCATCTTGCCCTGGTGGCCGATGATGATGCCCTTCTGGCTATCGCGCTCGACATAGATGACGGCCATGATGTGTATGGCCTTGTCGCTCTCGTCAAACTTCTCGACGATGACCTGTGTGGCATAGGGTACTTCCTTGTCATAGGTGAGTAGGATCTTCTCGCGGACGATTTCGGTGACAAAGAAGCGGCTGCTGCGGTCGGTGAGGGCGTCCTTGCCGAAGTAGGGCGGGCACTCGGGCAGTAACTCGACGATGCGCTTCATGATGTTGTCGACGTTGAAGTTCTCCAGGGCGCTGGTCGGGAACACCTCGGCGTTGGGCAGGAGTTGCTTCCACTGGTCGATGATGCGCATGAGGTCGTCGTTGCCTTTCAGCAGGTCGATCTTGTTGATGATCAGCAGGATGGGTATCTGCTCCTTGGCGACCTTGTCGAGGAAGTCCTGATTCTTGGTCGGGCTCTCGATCACATCGGTGACATAGAGCAGCACGTCGGCATCGACCAGGGCGCCGGTCGAGTATTCCAGCATGCTCTGCTGGAGGCGGAACTTGGGTTTGAGCACGCCAGGGGTGTCGCTGAAGACGATCTGATAGTCCTCTCCATTGACGATGCCCATGATGCGGTGGCGCGTGGTCTGTGCCTTGCTGGTGATGATGGACAGGCGCTCGCCCACCAGGCGGTTGCTCAGGGTCGATTTTCCCACATTGGGGTTTCCCACTATGTTAACAAATCCTGCTCGATGCATTGTTGCGTATGGTTTTTTGTCGTTTGTCGTTAGTCGTGGTTGATTGGGCCGGGTCGGTTATTCAAGAAGCATCGCTACTCTTGCCGGTGCAATGATGAGTAGTGATGCTTCGTTGATGATTGTCTTCACACTCAATCGGGCGCCTGGTCGTGCTGGCATCGCAGCGGCAAAGGCCGCGACACAGCGTCACGAGCCATTACAGCGACCAGATGAGGTAGAGGGCGCCCCAGGTGAATCCTGCGCCGAATGCGGTGAGGACCATCTTGTCGCCCTTGTGGAGGCGATGCTTGTTCTCGTCTAGACACAAGGGGATGCTGGCGGCGCTGGTGTTACCGCGCTGCTGGATGTTGACCAGCACTTTCTTCTCGTCTATGTTGAGGCGTGCTCCGACGGCCTCGATGATGCGCAGGTTGGCCTGATGAGGCACAAACCACTGGATGCTGTCGTTGGTCAGTCCGTTGCGCTTCATGATATCCTGGCTGGAGGTGAGCATGTCGATGACGGCGTGGCGGTATACCGCGCGTCCCTCTTGGTAGACGTAGTGGAAGTCGGCGTCGATCGTCTCGTGACTGGCGGGCAGAGCCGAGCCACCGGCCTTATAGACCAGGTGCTCCAGTCCAGAGCCGTCGACATGGAATATGCCGTCCATCACGCCGATGTTCTCCTCGGTAGGCTCGAGCAGCATGGCTGCTGCAGCGTCACCAAACAGGGGGCATGTCGCGCGGTCCTTGTAGTTGACCATGCTGGACATCTTCTCGGCCGATACAACGATTACCTTCTTGTATATGCCCGAGCGGATGTAGGCTGTGGCCTCGTACAGGCCAACCAGGAATCCGGCGCATGCGGCCTGAATATCATAGGCGTAGCACTTCTTCTCGATGCCCACGCCATGAGCGATAATAGATGCCGTGGAGGGGAATCGGTGGTCGGGGTTGGACGTGGGGCAGATGAGCAGGTCGATGTCGTTGCGGTCAGTGCCGGTCTCCTCGAGCAGTTTGTTCACGGCCTGGATGCCCATATAGGACGAGCCGACAGGCTTCTTGAGGATGCGACGCTCCTTGACACCGACGCGCGTGGTGATCCACTCGTCGTTGGTGTCCACCATGCGTGAAAGCATCTCGTTGTCCAGGATGTCATCGGGGATGTATGACGCGATGCCAGTAATCTTAGCGTTCAGCATAAGCGTGAAAGCGTTATAATAATAACGTGTAGATTAAAACCTGTTATAATATATAATAAGAGGTGTTTGTTCAAAATCAATATCCCAAATGAGATTGAATGATGTTATAATGATTCAGCCCATTCAGGATATCTCGTTTGCTATAATCGCGGGGCGTCGTGACCCGTTACCTTGCGGTCGCGTGTCTCATCGCCGTGTTGCGATTTAGGCCTCCTCCTTGTTCATCACGTTCTTGCCACGGTAGTAACCGCACTCGGGGCATACGGTGTGATAAACGTGCCATGCACCACAGTTGGAGCACTGAGCGATGGTCGGAGCCACAGCCACATCGTGGGTGCGGCGCTTAGCGGTACGAGTCTTAGACTGTCTTCTTTTAGGATGTGCCATTGTCTTGTTGTTATTTAAAAGTTATTGTTGTTTCAGTTTTTTAAGCGCCTCCCACCTGGGGTCGGTGCCGGTTGTTTCACTCTGCTGGTCGTCATCATCGTCGGGGACGGCCTCGACGCGATGGCTGTCGAGCAAATCGAGCATGGCGGCGTTACAATCACGCTGATCCTCATGAGTGCGCGTCATCGGCAGGGCGAGCAGCACGGTGTCGCGCACCAGAGGTGCGGCATCCAGTTCTCGCCAGTGTGATGGCACAATCAGGAGGTCGTCATTGCTGTCGTCCACTTCGTTGCCCAGTTGCTCCACGTTCAGGCTATAGTCGACTTCCACCGGCAAATCCAGATCGTCCAAGCAGCGGTCGCAGGGAATGGTCACTGTGCCGTCACACGCGATCTCCAGGTGGTATGTGCTCTCGCTCTTGCGGGTCACTTTGAGGGTGACATCGACGTCGGCATGGCGCACTTCGGATTGCTCATCGAGGTTAAAAAACGACTCATCGAGATGACACTCAACCGTGTGAGTGCCAAACGGTAACGTCTTGAGTTTCAACTTCAAAGCATCTACCATCTCCTGAAATTTTCGTTAAAGCGCCACAAAGGTATAACATTTCCCGCTAATATTCAACGTTTTTGGCGTTTTTTTTTTGCTCAGGCTTTCTTCTTTTGGCTTGTGTGCCAGGCCTCGTTGCCGCGTGGCTGTGGCGCTTGTGGAGTGCGGTTTGGGGACTACTTGCCGAAGATCGCGTCATAGATGAGTTGGGTGCCGCCCAGATGGGACTCGATGTAGTCGCCGGCCGACTTGCCGCATTGCAGCCGCAGGGGCTCATTCTCAAGCAGGGGGTCCATGGCGGCCGAGAAACTGTCGGCATCGTGGATGCTCATCGCGCCATCGACGGCGATGAGGTCCTTGGCCTCCTGAAACTTGTTGTGCTTGGGACCAAAGATGACGGGAATGCCGTAGACGGCGGCCTCGTTGATGTTGTGGATGCCGGCGCCGAATCCGCCACCCACATAGGCTGCCTGTCCATAGCGGTAGAGCGATGACAGGAGGCCGAAACTGTCGATGATCAGGCAGTCGGCCTTCTCGATGTTTTGGGGGGTAGCCTCACTGTAGAAGCGGGCGGGACGAGAAAGTTTGGACATGAGCACGTGCAGCCGGTGGCGGTCAAACTCGTGGGGCGCGATGATGAGTTTCATGTCGCGGTGAGTGTTGAAGTAGGGAATCACCAGATCCTCGTCGGGAGGCCACGAACTGCCCATGACCAGCGTGAAGCGTGAGCGCTCCACAAACTTGGCTACCAGCGGGAACTCGCGTGCGGCAGAGCGCACGTCGGCCACGCGGTCAAATCGGGTATCTCCTGCCACCACCACGTTGTCGATGCTGATGCCGGCCAGCAGTTCGCGCGACTGCTCGTTCTGCACAAACAGGGTGTCGAAGCACTTGAGCATCTTGCGGAACATGCCGCCCCAGGGTCTGAAAAAGATCTGCCCGGGACGGAAGATGGCCGAGATGATGTAGGTGGGTATGCCGCGTTGCTTGAGGGCTGCCAGATAGTTACCCCAAAACTCGTACTTGACAAAGATGGCCATCGACGGTTTGACGATGTCGAGGAATTTCTTGACGTTGGAGGGCAGGTCAAAGGGCAGGTAGACCACGGTTTCGACCATGCTGAAGTTTTTGCGCACCTCATAGCCCGAGGGCGAGAAAAACGACAACAGGATGCGTGCGCCGGGCTGCTCGCGCTTGATCTTCTCGATGAGCGGGCGTCCCTGCTCAAACTCGCCTAGCGATGAGGCGTGTACCCAGATGTAGCCGCCGGCGGGGTCAAGTTTGCGCTGCAGGGTGCGGATACAGCGGCGCTGTCCGCGCAGCATCAGTTTAGCCTTGGGATTACGCACAGCGGCAATTCTCACTGCGTTGCGGTAGGTGGTTATGCCTAGGTTGTATATCGGGTCCATATCGGGCGGTGGTGTTTAGTCGGTTAGAAGGTTTGTTGCAGGCGGCCGCTCTTGAGGTAGTCATGATCGTGGCGGCGATTCCACAGGTTGCTGTCCAGATAGAAGCGGCATGCGATCTGCTGCCAGAAACCCGTGGTGCGCTCGCTGGCGTGGAGGGTCAGTGAGGCCGACAGGTCCACAAAGCGGTTGCTCACGACGTGCAGGATCAGATCGGTGCGGCTATATGTCTTGTTGTCAAAGTAGGGGTCGCCCAGATTGAGCCGGCTGCCGAATTTGGGCAGCAGCGGCATAAGCCTCTGGCCGGTGTAGAAGGTCTCGTCGAGTTGCAGCCAGCGCCAGCGTGCGGTGGCTGTGGCGACAAATCCTGCCGGCTTGTGCCAACGGTCGTCGCTGCGGTCGCGCTCCATGGCGATGATGGCTCCTGCCGAGAAGCGCAGCGAGTCGAGCAGTGTGCGGTGTGACAGGTCGACCGATGCCATGGGGTTGATGACCAGGTCGTCGTTGACGTGCTGGTCGTCGTTATGGTTGCGGCTCATAGCCAGATGACTATATTGCACGTGTCCGCCTAGCCTGAAGGGGCCTGCTACCTGCCAGTCGTTGTTGACCATGATGGTGAAGGCCTCGCGCTGATGCTCGGTCTGTATCTGTCGCCAGTCGACGGCGATTTCGCCATAGCCGGCGGGCACGACATACTGTGCCATCACGCCCCTGATGTTGGGCTGGCAGTAGTTGAGCGAATCGCTCCACAGGTAGCGGGGCATGCGGTTGACCATGAGCGAGCGCGGCATCATGCCGGCCGTCAGGTGCCAACCGTTGTCGCTATTGTAGCGGTAATAGAGGGTGGGGAGAATCTTGTAGCCGCTCATGTCGTCGATCATGGGCTGATACCACACGATGCCCCCCTTGAGCACGTGGCGGCCGTCCATCATCGAGACGCCTAACTCGGGCGCCAGACGGGTGAAGATAAAGGTCTGGTCGGGAGTGAACTGATCTTCTCCGCCCTCGCGGTTGTTGGCCAGCACACTGGCGTCGACACTCCATTCCACCTCCTGGGCGGCAAGAGGCGGAATGGCTGTCAGTAGGGTCAATATGGCTAATAGCCAGTTACGCATCGGCGGGCAACTGGATGCTGGCGATGCCGGCGTTGAGGCGGGCGAGCGTCTCGTCGCGTCCCAGCAGGCGGGTGATGTCAAACATGTGCGGGCCACGGCACTCGCCCACAACGGTCAGGCGGAAGGCGTTCATCACGTTGCCCTTGTGGTAGCCGTTCTTGTCGATCCAGTCCATGACCACGGCTTCGCTGGCTTGGGCGTCGTTCAGGTCGGTGGTTTCGAGCAGGGCGGCCAGTTGGCGCATGAGTTCGGGTGTCTCGGCCTTCCAGCGCTTGCGGATGTCCTTCTCGCTGTAGGTGGTCGGGCGCACGAAGAAGAAGCCTGCCTGTTCCCACAAGTCGCCCACAAAGTTGGCACGGCTCTTGACCAGTGCCACGGCGCGGGTGATGTAGTCGTCGCTGAAGCCGGCCGTGTTCACGCCATGCTGCTCGAGCACGGGCTTGAACATCTCTGCCAGTTGGCTGTCCTCCATGTTGATGAGGTACTCGTGGTTGAACCATTTGCCCTTCTCGAAGTCAAACTTGGCGCCCTTGCGTGAGCAATGGTCGATCGAGAACTCTTGGATCAACTCGTCCATTGAGAAGATCTCACGGTCGTCGCCAGGGTTCCATCCCAGCAGGGCCAGGAAGTTGACCACGGCCTGGGGCAGATAGCCTGCCTCGCGATAGCCGCTGGAGCGCTCGCCACTCTTGGGGTCAATCCAGTCGAGAGGGAACACGGGGAAGCCCAGACGGTCACCGTCACGCTTGCTGAGTTTGCCCTTGCCGTCGGGCTTGAGCAGCAGCGGCAGGTGGACAAATGCGGGCATGCTTTCTTCCCACCCGAAGGCCTGATACAGCAGCACGTGCAGGGGGGCGCTGGGGAGCCACTCCTCGCCGCGGATCACGTGTGAGACCTCCATCAGGTGGTCATCCACGATGTTGGCCAGGTGATAGGTGGGCAGGTCGTCGGCGCTCTTGTAGAGCACCTTGTCGTCGAGGATCGACGAGTTGATGGTCACGTCGCCACGCAGCAGGTCGTGGACCACGACGTCCTGGTCGGGTTCGATCAGGAAACGCACCACCCACTTCTCGCCCTTGTCCATGAGGGCCTTGACCTCGTCGGCGGGCAGTGAGAGTGAGTTGCGCATCATGCCGCGTGTGCGGGCATCGTACTGGAAATTCTTGATCTCCTGACGCTTGGCCTCGAGTTCCTCGGGGGTGTCAAAGGCATAGTAGGCGCGTCCAGCATCCACGAGTTGCTGCATGTGCTTGCGGTACAGGTCGCGGCGCTCGCTCTGCTTGTAGGGGCCATAGTTGCCGCCTTCCCTCACGCCCTCGTCGATACCGATGCCCAGCCATTGCAGGGCCTCGTTGATATACGCTTCGGCACCGGGCACAAAGCGGGTGCTGTCGGTGTCCTCGATGCGCAGGATCATGTCGCCGCCGTGCTGGCGGGCAAACAGGTAGTTATACAGCGCTGTGCGCACGCCGCCGATGTGCAGCGGGCCCGTGGGTGAAGGCGCAAAGCGAACTCTTACTCTTCGTTCCATGTTATTATACTGATTGTATTGTTTTGTTATTGAATTGTTGTCCTGTTGTGATGTCACTGCTCCAGCATGCGGGCGATCCTGTCGACCGAGTCGTGGTCGGTCTGGTCGATGTGGCATGGGGTGACGGTGGCATAGCCGCGGCGCAGCCAGTACATGTCGGTGCGGTCGTCATGCTCGTCGAGCATCTCATACTCGCCCGTCATCCAGTAGTAGTCGCCGCCCATGGGGTGGGTGCGCTTTTCCCACTCGTTGACCCAGCGGCCCAGGTCGCTGATGGTGGCCTTCAGGCCCTTGACTTGCCGCCCGTCGGTCATGGGCGGGATATTCACGTTCAGGCACACGTCCTGGGGCAGCCCGTCGCGCAGCACCCGTTGCAGCACCTTTTCCACGATGGGGATGCACACGTCGGTGTCGGTGTCGCGGCCGTACAAGCCATAGGAGAACGCTACCGAGGGGACACCATGCATGATGCCCTCATACACGCAGGCCATCGTGCCGCTGTACAGCGAACTGATACCCATATTGTAGCCGTGGTTGATGCCAGCCAGCACCAGGTCGGGGCGGCGGTCAGGCATGAGTTGGCTGATGGCCAGTTTCACGCAATCGGCCGGGGTGCCCGAGATTTCCATGGCGGTGAAGCCCTCGCGTTGTTCCTGCAGGTGGGCCCTCACGGGACGGTCCAGTGTGATGGCGCTCGACTTGCCGCTCTGGTGCTCGGCAGGTGCGGCGACAAACACGTCGCCATAGCGCTGCGCCACCTTGATGAGCGACTTGATGCCGTTGTAGTGATAACCGTCGTCGTTACTGATGAGTATGAGTGGCCTATTGTTGTCCATCTGGGTCTGTTTTGCTGATTTTAGGCGCAAAGTTACAACTTTTTTATCGAGAATTGGAAGAAATTGACTAACTTTGCTTTATCAAAGACAAAACTCAACAAAATCTGCATTATTATGAGACTGATCATCCAACCGGATTACGAGAATGTATCGAAGTGGGCCGCCCACTATGTGGCCAAGCGTATCAACGAAGCATGTCCCACGGCCGACAAACCCTTTGTGCTGGGATGTCCCACGGGCAGTTCGCCCCTGGGCATGTACCGCGAACTCATCGCGATGAACCAGGCTGGCAAAGTGTCCTTTGAGCATGTGATCACCTTCAACATGGATGAGTACTGCAACCTGCCCGAAGAGCATCCCGAGAGTTACCACTCGTTTATGTGGAACAACTTTTTCTCGCACATCGACATCAAGCCCGAGCATGTCAACATCCTGAACGGCAACGCTGCCGATGTGGCGCAGGAGTGTGCCGACTACGAGGCCCGCATTCAGGCCGTTGGCGGCATCGACCTGTTTATGGGCGGAGTAGGGCCTGACGGGCATATCGCCTTCAACGAACCTGGCTCATCGCTGACCTCGCGCACGCGCCAGAAGACCCTGACGCGCGACACCATCATCGCCAACAGCCGCTTCTTTGACGGCGACCTGAACAAGGTGCCCAAGACGGCCCTCACCGTGGGCGTCGGCACTGTGATGGATGCGCGCGAGGTGATGATTATCGTCAATGGCCACAACAAGGCCCGCGCCTTGCAGCAGGCTGTCGAGGGTGGGGTGTCCCACATGTGCACCCTGAGCGCCCTGCAGATGCATCCTCATGCTGTCATCATCGCCGACGAGACGGCCGTCGAGGAACTCAAGGTGGGCACCTATCGCTACTTCAAGGATATCGAGAGCGCCAACCTGGATCCCGATAGCCTGCTGTGACCCTCGCTGCCACGGGGCACTAGAGTCGATTAGAAAAACAAGGGAGAGCCTGGATTTGTTTCCGGGCTCTCCCTTGATGTCAGGCCTCTCTCATGCCGCCCCAGTCATTCTCGGGTGAGACGGCATGTATGCAAAAAAAAAGTTGCTCGAGCCTAACGGCGGGAACAACTTCAAACGTTCTTGTTGTAAACTCTTGTGCTTACTCAGCAGCGGGAGCCTCAGCAGGAGCAGCCTCCTCAGCGGGAGCAGCAGCGCTATCAACAACGGCAGCAGCGCTGTCAACAACAGCAGCGGCGCTATCTACAACCTCCTCAACAACGGCGGTGGTGTCCTCAGCAGCCTCGGTGGCCTGCTCGGCATTGTTGGTGCATGAAATCATGCTAACGCTAGCGATAACAGCAAGAGCTAAAACTAACTTCTTCATTTTCTTCTGTAATTTTAAATAATAAAACAATAATTTTCTGTTGTTAAAATCGCTGCAAAATTATAACAAATTTCTCACCTGCAAACTTTTTTTGATTTTTTTTTATCAACTTTTTTTGATTTTGTGGGAAAGATGCTTCGGGGTGACGTTGTAAGTAACTGATAGTCAAATATAAAAAGAAACGGACGCCGCATTAGCGGCATCCGTTAAAATTTGTTAACCATATGCGGCTCCTACCCAAAGCCGTCATCACTGTGACGCATCTGTCAGTTGCTGTAGAGGTAGCGCTTGATGCTGCGCTTGGGAGTCTTCTCAAACTCGGTGGCGATGAGTTGAATCTTGGCGATGCGCTCATAGGGTGCCACGAGTTTGTTGAGTTCGGTGCGGATGTCCTCCATCAGGCCCGGCAGTTTGTCGCGGGTCACACCCAACTGGTCCATGGCGTCATAGTCGGGATAGACGAGTGCCACGAGTTTGCCTTCGCGCATCACCACGAGGCTCTCGCTCACGTAGAGCATATTGTTGAGTTTGGCCTCGATCTCCTCGGGGTAGATGTTCTGTCCGCTCGAACTCAGGAGCATCGTCTTGAGGCGTCCCCTTATAAATAATGTGCCATCGGCATTGAGGGTGCCCATGTCGCCCGTGTGCAGCCAGCCGTCGTCGTGCAGCACCTTGTCGGTGGCCTCGGTGTTGTGGAAGTAGCCCTGCATCACGTTCTCGCCGCGCACGCAGATTTCGCCAGGCACGTTCTCGGGATCGTCGCTCAGAATCTTGCACTCCATGATGCCTGGCAGGATGCGCCCGGCACTATGGGGCACAAACTCGCGCCACGGCGTGTGGCTCACGAGCGGGCCGCACTCGGTCATGCCATAGCCCACGGTATAGGGGAACTTGATCTTGTACAGGAAGTCCTCGACCTCGGCGTTGAACGGGGCACCGCCCACGATCACCTCCTCAAACTCGCCACCGAAGGCCTCGATGAGTTTGTTGCGTATCTGGCTATAGATGCGCTTGTCCAGATAGGGCACAGCCAGCGCCCAGCGCAGAGCACCCTTGCTGATCATGGGCACAATCATCTTGGCATAGATCTTCTCAAGCACCAGGGGCACGGTGAGCACCAGATTGGGCTTGACCTCGGCCATGGCCTTGACCAGAATCTTGGGTGAGGGAATACGGCCCAGCAGGGTGATGTGCGAGCCCACAGCCAGCGGCGTGAGCATGTCGAATGCGCAGCCAAACGCATGTGCCAGCGGCAGGAAGGCCAGACCTCGCGAGCCGCGGTAGTGCAGGCCCGAGTTGATGCCATACACGACGTTGCCGGCCAGATTGTTGGCCGTGAGCATCACGCCCTTGCTGAAGCCCGTCGTGCCCGACGTGTAGTTGATCTCGACTAGGGCGTCGTTAGGCACCTCGGGATAGTGGATGTCGTTGCGGTAGAAGCCTTGACTGTATTTGGCGGCAAAGGCGGCATCCAGACCGGCCATGGCTTGGGTGGCAACATTGTCGCCCTCCTTCTCGGCCACGAGCGACATATCCTCGATCTGGAACACGGCGCGCACGCGCGGCATCTTGTCAAACTCCAGGTTCTCCCAGATGCTCTTGCTGATAAACAGCATCGTGGCCTCGCTATGGTTGATGATGTGCTGCGCGTCGGCGGGATTAAACTCCTGCAGGATGGGCACGATCACGGCGCCATAGGTGATGGTGGCCATAAAGGCCGTCAGCCAGTTGGGAATGTTCTTACCGATAAGGGCGATCCGGTCACCAGCCTTCACGCCACAGCCGTCAAACAGCATGTGCAGCCTGGCGATATTGCGGGCAAAGTCGCCATAGGTCAGTGTCTCGCCTGTATTGTAATCAGTCAGTGCTGGCAGTTCCCAGTTGTCGATGAAACTGCGCTCATAAATCTTGATCAGGTTTTCCTTCATCATAGTGCTACGGGATTATGAGTGCAAAGGTAATCAAATAATTCCAATCCCATCCATTAAAAAACAATAATTGACCACCCTTATAGTGATATGCAGGACAAATTACCGCAGCGAAACGCCCTGCTATGCCATGATCAAAGACAACTTGAACAACTCTGACAACCTCCTGCCAGACCGATGCCTGCCAGACCTGTGGCGGTTCATTCTCGTGATGGTCGTCGACTAGTTGGATGATGTGGCGCCGCTGCAGATCCTGTATTCCGCGTGAGCGTTTTGCAATAAGAAATCTTGTCTGACAATCAGCGATTTAGTACAACGGATTTTGTAATGATATAGCGGCCCCGCCCAAGCCCTGCGAGGCCAATGCGAATTACACGGATTTTGACTCATTGCATGGCGCTGTCGGGGTGGCCGAGTTCTTCCATGACGGATCCCTTGTAGATGTAGGCTCGTGTGAGTATTTCCTGCTCATGGGCTGTGTGGTGTTAATGGTGGAGAGAGGTGGAGAGTGAGGAGTTGGGTATGGAATCAGATGTCGGGGAACTTGAGGGCGGCGACTTGCATCATGCGGGAGATGTCGAAGTAGAATCCTTCGGCGCTCTTGCCCGCCACGGGCTGAACCCTGATGTAGTCGATGCCGCCGTCGAGGGTCTCGTGCTCGGTGGCGACAAAGCCCAAAAAGTTGATGATGTTATACTCGTGCTCGGGAGCGATGACGACCCAGGGCTCCTCTTTGGTGCCCTTGCCGCTCGACATGATGGCGGCAATGAGTCGGTCGAGGCGGTATTGCCGCACGGCGGCGCGGGCATATTTCTTCTTCTCCTTGAGGACGTAGATGTAGAAGTTCATCTGGTTGAGGTCGAACATGTTGTCGTTGAGCGACAGTTCGGCATACTTCTCGATGCTGTCGCACTCGGCGCGGGAGTGTGGCTGCTTGTAGTAGAGTTGCTCGACCACGTTGCTGTAGACGCTCTCGCGGAAAGGGTTGTAATCCTCCTGGAAGGTGTAACCATAGTAGAAGTTGCGCCAGGCCTCGATCGAGAGGGTGGTGTCGTTGCTGTTATAGGCGCGCATCAACTTGGGATAGTAGTAGGCGTTGTTGGGATTGGAGATGACTTGACGAACGTGGTCGAAGTCCACCTTCTTGATCGCAAACTTGCTGGGCTGGTTGCGCTCGGGCACCTGTTGTGCCTGAGCCCAGCACGATGCCACTGCTGTGATGGCGATAAGGATGGTGATGAGGATATGTTTCATTGGGATGTATGCTTGTGTAGTTGTTAGTTGTGTAGTTGTTAGTTGTTAGTTGTGTAGTTTTTAGTTTTTAGTTGTTAGATGACGAGGCCCATGATGGCGATGCACACAATGGCGATGGCGACGATGGCGGGCAGGCACTTGGCGGCAAAATATCGCCAGAAGAGGATCGATGGCGACAGCATCCAGCGGCCTGCCGGCGTGCGGCTATAGGCCAGTTGACCCATGGCGGCGCCAAGGATGACGCCGAGCACCATGATGCGCGGTGCAAGCAGGATGCCAAGCATGCCGCCTGCCATGGCGGTGAATCCCACATAGAGGTTGCTGGAGCGGTGGCCGTCGGGCTCGCCGCTGGGCGAGAGGTAGAAGAGTCCCACGGTGATGAGGGTGGCAATGCCCCAGAAGGCGAAGGTGACCGTCGGCACGTCGATATAGTAACTCCAGTGCATGAGACACAGACCGGCATAGGCGGGCACGGCGGCGACCCAACGGGGCCGTAGCACAAGGGCGATTGCTGCCACAAGGCAAGCGATGCCGATGCCGAACAATATGCGGTACAGGATAATCATGCGCGTTTTAGTTTTTAGTTGTTAGTTTTTAGTTGTATAGTTTTTAGTTGTATAGTTGTATAGTTTTTAGTTGTATAGTTTTTAGTTGTATAGTTGTATAGTTGTATAGTTGTATAGTTGTTAGTTGTATAGTTGTATAGTTTTTAGTTGTTAGTTTTTAGTTGCAGCAAGAATGCTGATGCTCGCTAATCACTAATCACCAACCGCTAATGACTAACAACTAATCACTAATCACTAACAACTAATCACTAATGACTAACAACTAAGCACTAATCACTATAATACTAACACGTGGGGCGCGCATTTTATTGTATCGGGGTGGGCATTAATTTGCCTCGGCTTCGCTTGATGATGCGTCATCGCTGCCGCTGCCGGCGGTGTCTTGCTTGACGTCGCTGGGATAGGACACGCGGGCATGGTAGGCCGTGCGCAGCCGCTCCACAAACAGCCGCTTGATGGTCTCCACGTCGCGGAAACTGATGGGCGCCTCGCGCAGGAGCCCCTCGGTGACCTGCGTGTCGATGATGCGACCCACCATGGCCGCAATGGCTTCCTCGCTGTGGTCGTTGAGGCTCTTGGTGGCGGCTTCGCAGGCGTCGGCCATCATAAGGATGGCGGCCTCCTTGGTCTGCGGGTTGGGACCGGGATAGGTGAAGGGTGTCTTGTCGATCTCCTCGTCGGGGTGTGCCTCACGCGCCTTGTAGTAGAAGTAGCGCGTCACGCCCTTGCCGTGGTGCTGTGCGATGAGGTCTTTGATGACCTTGGGCAGGTCGGCGTCCTCGGCAATCTTGAGGCCGTTGGTGACATGGTCGATGACGATCTTGGCACTGTCCTCGGGGCGTACCAGGTGGTCGTGGGGATTTTCGCCGATCTGGTTCTCGGTAAAGAAGGCGGGATTCTTGGTCTTGCCGATGTCGTGGTAGAGGGCACCGGCGCGCACCAACTGCATGTTGGCGCCGATCTTGAGCGCGGCCTCACCGGCCAGGTTGGCCACTTGCAGCGAGTGCTGGAAGGTGCCGGGGCAGTTGGTGGACAGTTGGCGCAGCAGCGGGTTGTTGATGTCGGCCAGTTCGAGCAGGGTCATCGACGAGGTGAAGCCGAAGGCTTTCTCCACAATGGGGATGATCAGGAAGGCAAACGAGAGGATGACGCAGTTGATCAGGAAGTAGGCGAAGTAGAACTTGTCCACCTTGTCGAAGTCGCCCTCGCTGATGAGCGTCATGGCCACATAGGTGATGCAGTAGGCCAGGAAGATGAAGGCGGCGCACTGCACGAGTTGGGTGCGCTTGGTCAACTCCTTGACCGACACGATGGCGATGATGCCCGCCAAGAACTGCATGATGATGAACTCGGCCTGGTGGCTGCTGGCGACAAGCGAGCAGATGAGAACCGTGACGATGTGAACAAAGAACGACGTGTGGTCGTCAAAGAACGACGAGACGATGATGGGCACCAGCCCGAATGGGATGACGTAGAGCAAGCTGTACTTGAACTTGACCAGTAGCAGCACAGCGATGACAAAGATGGTGATGAACGTGATCAGGAACACCATGCGGCGCAGGCTGCTGAACACATGGTTGCGCAGCAGGCGCATAAAGAAGTAGAACGCCAGCATGATGATAGCCACAATCATGATCTGCCCGAGCAGATTGAGGCCCTCGTCGACGTTGCGCTGCTTGTTGCGGCGTTGCAACTCGTTCTGGTAACTCTCGATGGCTGCAGCCTTGCGGGGCGTGACGATTTCGCCGCGCGTGATGATGACTTCGCCCTGCTGTATGGTGCCGGGTGATTGCAGAGCATGGCGCAGGTCTTCGCCCATCCATTTCTCGTTTTCCTCGGTGTCGATCATCATGTTGGGCACGAGGTAGTTGCTGATGTCAATGCCCTTAAGGGCCTCTTGCAGGGCCACGTTGTCGCTCAGCGAGTCGGTGAGCCAGGCATAGGCTTGGCGGATGGTCTTCATGTTGCTGGCATCCACCACCTGCAACTCGTTGTTGCCCACCATAAACCTCAGTTGCTTGCCGGAACGGATGTCGTTGGCCGCGTCGTTGTCGACGATGCCGTTGTTGTAGAGAGTGGTCACGGCGTGCAACAGGGCATCGCTGCCGGTGCGTCCGTGTAGGGCCCGGGTGAGCAGGGCCAGTTGCTGGTCGCCCTTCTTGCGGTCGAGGGTGTAAATCTTGGCAAAGTTCTGGTTCACGCTGTCGGTGAGGTGCTTGCGTGTGGCCTCGTCGAGTTCGATGTCAAACTCGAAATTGGACTCCAGCCTAGAGTGCAGCCAGGGTTTTCCCACTTCAAAACTGTAGATGCGGTAATTCTCGCGGCTGAAAAACAGTGCTGTGGCAATCAGGACGATCGACAGCAACAGCATCACCAGGATAATGACAGTATTGTTTTTTGTTTTCATAATGCTTGCTAATGGCCCCGCGGGCTGATGGTGTTGATGTGTGGCTGCTAGTTGACGCGGTTGGCGGTGTTGACGCCCTTCACCTTCTTGATCTCGTGGCACAGGCTGGTGACTACCGAGGCGTCGCCCACGAGCACGTCCAGGTCGCAGTTAAACACGCCCTGGTTGGCGGTGACATTCATCTGCTTCATGTTGATGGACATGTTGGTCGAGATGATGTTGACAATCGACTGGAGGATGCCCTTCTGGTCGATGCCCTCGATGTGGATGCTGGCCTGGAAGCGGTCGGTGTGGTCTTCCCACTGGGTCTGCAGCAGCCGTGAGCCGTAACTGGCCTTGAGGCGCGCCAGCGTGGGGCAATCCATCTTGTGGACGACGACCTGGCCGGCATCGTTAAGGAATCCTACGGCGTCGTCGCCCGGGATGGGGTGGCAGCAGTCGGCAATGATGTAGTTGCTCTTGCCGTCGCGGGTGGTAAGGCGGTAGATGGCCTTGGTGTCGATGGCGGTGGTGGCCTCGTGGGTCGTCGGTTTGGGCACCTCCTTGCCCCTGAAGGGGTTGCGGCGCCACCAGGTGACGCGTGAGCCCTCGGGCTTGCGGCTGACGAGATCCTCGTTGAGCGCGATCTCGCCGTTGCCGATCAGGAAGAAGAGTTCCTCCTTGTTGGCGATGCGCTGCCGGGTGATGGCTTGTGAGAGCACCTCGTTGCTGAACTGGATGTTGTGCTCGCTCAGGAAGTCCATAAACCGCCTCTCGCCCTGCTCAATGATCTGGCGGCGCTCATGGCGCAGCGCGGCCCTGAGGCGTGTCTTGCCCTTGGCGGTGATCAGGAATTTCTCCCACTCACGCTTGGGCGTGTTGGAGTTGCTGGTGAGAATCTCGACCTGGTCGCCGCTCGACAGTTTGTAGGATAGCGGCACGAGTTTGTGGTTGACCTTGCCGGCGATGCAGTGGGTACCCAAGTCGGTGTGCAGGATAAATGCCACATCGAGGACCGACGCCCCCTTGGGCAGCGTCATGGCTTCACCCTTGGGGGTGAACACGACAATCTCGCTGGCAAACAGGTTTAACTTGATGGTGTCCAGAAAGTCGATGGCATTGGGCTCGGGATCCTTCAGGATGTCGGTGATGGTGCTGAGCCAAGCGGCCAGTTCATCCTCCTCCTCGCCCTCGCCGATCTTGTATTTCCAGTGAGCGGCAAATCCGCGCTCGGCGATGTCGTCCATCTTGCGGCTGCGTATCTGCACCTCGACCCAGTTGCCGTCGGGACCCATCACGGTCACGTGCAGCGCGCGGTACTTGTTGACCTTGGGCGTGGTGAGCCAGTCGCGCACGCGGTCGGGATGCTTGGCATAGACCTCGGTGATCTCGTTATAGATGTTCCAGCAGATGCGTTTCTCGGCACTCTCGTCGTCGCACTCAAACACGATGCGGGCGGCATACAGGTCATACACTTCCTCAAAGGGGATGTGCTTGTTCTGCATCTTGTTCCAAATCGAGTAGCACGACTTGACGCGGGTGTTGAACTCATACTTGAGGCCCATGTTGTCCAGACGCTCGCGGATGGGGGCCGAGAAGCGGGCAAACAACTCGTTGCGGCTCTCCTCGCTGGCGGCAATCTGGTCGGTGATGCGCTTGTACTCGGCCGGATGATTGTATTTGAAACTCAGGTCCTCGAGTTCGGTCTTGATGGCATACAGTCCCAAGCGGTGGGCCAGCGGCGCATAGATGTAGAGCGTCTCGCCGGCGATCTTGTATTGCTTGCCCACGGGCATCGACGACAGGGTGCGCATGTTGTGCAGGCGGTCGGCCATCTTGATGAGCACGACGCGGATGTCCTCGCTCATGGTCAGCAGCAGTTTGCGGAAATTCTCGGCTTGCAGCGACGCCTTGTCGCCGAAGATGCCGCCTGAAATCTTGGTCAGTCCGTCCACGATGCGGGCGATCTTCTTGCCGAATTGTGCCTCGATGTCCTCGACAGTGTAGTCTGTGTCCTCGACCACATCGTGCAGCAGGGCCGCGCTGATGCTGGTCGAGCCCAGGCCGATCTCCTGGCTCACGATAGTGGCCACGGCCAGCGGGTGCATGATGTAGGGCTCGCCAGAGCGCCGGCGTATGCCCTTGTGGGCGTCGCGCGCAAACTTAAAGGCCTTGTCGATGATCTCCACCTTCTTGCGGTGGTTGCTCGACAGGTAGCCGTTCAACAGGTTCTGGTAAGCCATCTCGATCATCTGGTCTTCCATCTCGGGTGTCATATTGTTGTTCTGCTTCATGAGTGATCCAGCGTTTTGATTCAGATTACAAAGGTAGAAATAAGTTTTCAGTTCTGGGCCGTCAACCACCATTTTTTGAGCCGTCGGCCAGGGATTGGGCGTTTTGGCCTCTATCCCTGTCCCTGGCTGGGGGGGCGCACTCCGGGCATGGGTGCGGTGACGTTGAAGCGCCGCTGCCATGTGGCATCTTCGGTGCTTAGGGTGACCGTACCGTTGCCGATGATGATCTCGTTGACTGGCGAGCATCCCAGTGGCAGGCGCAGGATGGCGCGCACGCGGCCGTTCTGGTCACAGATTTGGATGCCCATCCTGGTAGCGGCCCACAGGTTGCCGTTGCTGTCAAAGGTGATGCTTCTCACCCTCAGCGGCTCGGAGGGGTCGTCGTTGTGCAGCCAGTAGAAGGGCTCGCCGCAGGTCAGGTGGCTGTCTTGCAGGATATACTGCCAGACAAAGTTCTCGTCTTCGCCCTGCGTGCATGCCATAGTGGTCAGGTCGGGATAGATGACTCGCGTCACGGGCCGCTTGTCCACACCGCCGCTGATGCGGGTCCAGCCATTGTCGTCATCGGCCAGCAGGGCTTGCAGGAAGTTGTTCTGTGTCTTGCCCGGTACGGGTTGTGCGGGCCAGTCTCGCCACATCCACTCCATCACATGCGGGAAAATCTCGGTGGAGCGTGTCACGTTGTGGCCCCCGTCGCTCCAGTCGCATTGCACATCATAGCCCGCAAACTGCAGGGCGCTGGCCAGCATCTGGTTGCCCTCATACCAGTGACCGAAGAGCGGATTCCACGCGTCGTTGCTGCCGTCCTGGATGTACACGCGCAGGGCTAGGGGCTCGGTCTTCCTGACCAGGGCGTGCAGGTCGTTGCCGCCGCGCATGGCCACAAAGGTGCCCACGCCGGTAAACACCTTGCCAAACAG
Source organism: uncultured Prevotellaceae bacterium (assembly GCA_900320055.1). Lineage (GTDB taxonomy): Bacteria > Bacteroidota > Bacteroidia > Bacteroidales > Muribaculaceae > Sodaliphilus. Next base: position 11,471 of record ONQS01000025.1, on the reverse strand, counting down.
GTCAGGACGGTGCCATGCCGCGTTAAAGGCCGCGATGCCGCCGCTGCTCAGGCCGAAGATCATCCTGTCGCCAGGGCGTCGCGACAGGCGGATGGGCTTACCGCGCGGGGTCTTGATCTGCTCCACGGCGGGCAGCACCTCCTCCTCGAGAAAACGTGCAAACGTGCCGCTTGTGGAGTCAAACTCGTAGCAGCGGTTATAGCGCAGCACTGTGCCGTCGTTGGCCTTGACCACGCCTGGCTGCAGGAATACGCCGATGGTCACCGGCATCTTGCCGGCGGCGATGAGCGAGTCCATGACCTCGGGGGCATGGCATAGCACGCCGTCGAGGCCCACATACAGCGCTGCAGGGCGCTTACCGTCGTACTGGTCGGGTACATAGACCTGGAAGGCATGCGTGGTGCCCCCATAGTAGTCCGACTTGTCGAGCGTGCCATCGATGAGCGTGTGGCCGGCTGCCACATTCAGGGCGATGGCGGCACATAGCCATAGTAGGGTGAATCGGATGAAAATCATGTCGGCAGTAGTTTTGATTGGCGCAAACTTACTAATAATGCGCCACATGGCAAAAAAAAAGTGTTGGACTAAAATGCAACGAGCGCCTTCCTGTCTGGCAGGAAAGCGCTCGCGATATGGCTTATGGATTTCTGATGCTTGTCGATGGGCAATTACAGCACCCTGCAGGCTCCCACGTAGCGGCGGCTGTAATAGGCCTCGGTGTTCTTGCTCTCGGTCACACCGCTGCTGCAGGCCGAGTGGATGAAGTGGAAGGTGTTGTCGGCATTGACACGGGTAACGATGCCCACGTGGCCCACGCCGCCACGGCCTGAACGGCCCTGGAAGAACACCAGGTCACCAGGTTGCAGGTCGTTCTTCTTGACGCGCACACCATCAAATATCTGGCCCCTTGAGGAGCGGTCCAGATTGATGCCGAAGCGCTTGAACACGTAACTGGTAAATCCCGAGCAGTCAAAGCCCTTGGGTGAAGACGAACCGTAGCGATAGGGGGTGCCACGGAAGCGGTATGCGTAATTGATGACTTGGTCAACGATGCTGTTGCGGCTGTTCTGCTCGAGTTGCTCGAGCACGGTGCCATGCTTGCGTGAAGAGAGTTGCTGAGCCTGGGCGGTAAAGCCCGTCAAAGTAGTGACAATGAGGATGAATAATGCTGCTAAACGTATTTTACTAAAGATAAAACTCATAAATTTCTGTTTTTGTGGACTGGAAGGTTTCACACTCGCGGTGATCGCTTCGTTAAGGGCCATTAAGAACGATTTCAAGGCCGTGCGTCCTGGTTTGCTGATGCAAAGTTACATCATCCGCCCCCACCGACCAAACCCTTTAAACACTTGTAAACATTTTGCAAAATCGCCGTTTTGGATTGATTGTTCCACGCAAAATCCCTTATAATAGTGGCTCGCGGCGTGTCGCATTGTTTAAATATTGGAAATAAAAAATGAAAAAGTTTACACTTTTTAACATTAAATGGCATCCTATAAGATTTATTTTTTGAATTTTTGCTACAAAAACTGGTCTCCGAGTGAAGTAAAAAGCCTCGCCGAATTGCAAAATGCAATCGGCAAGGCCGTTTTTATGAAAAAAGTGATTTTTGCCCCCATTGGGGCGGGCAAATCGATGCGATTAGCCGTGGAACAATCGTGAAAATTGCGAGGGTGCAACCAGGTGGTTAATGGCCGCTAAGCAGCAGGTCGATCAGGAAGGTCACGTCGCTGATGTTGACACTGCCGTCACCGTTGACATCGGCACCGGGGGTAGCCGTGCCGCTAAGCAGCAGGTCGATCAGGAAGGTCACGTCGCTGATGTTGACACTGCCGTCGCCGTTCACGTCCCCAATCTGGGTCGCCGTGATTTCAACCCAGTTTGAGCCACTGTACTTGTAGGGCTTCCAGTTTTTAGCGCGGGCAGCAGTGACATGAGCGTTGTCAAACACGTTTTGCTCATCGCGGTCATACAGCACGTCGAGTGTTCCGGTAGTCGTCGAGTTGCGGTTGACCAGTCCGTTGACGAGTGTGGTCATGGCTGCCTGCCCGATGTTGTTGCGGTAACACTTCAACTCCTTGAGCTGCGTGCATGTCGAGATGTCAAGCGACGTCAGTCGGTTCATCTGGCAATAGAGCCTCTGTAGCTGGGTACAGCCCGTGACGTCAAGCATAGTCAGTGCGCAGTTATTGCATTTGAGGGTTGTCAATGAGGTGTTGCCAGCGACCTTCAACGACGCCAACAGGGTCTGGTTCATCAAGTTGAGTTCAGTGAGCCGATTGTTGCTGCAGTCCAGTGTCTGCAAGTCGTCAGGAACACTGATGAAGGTGAGGGCATTGTTCTGGCAATAGAGGTATCGCAGCTGTGGCACGCCGGTGCCGGCCGGTATTGCAGTGAGCGCGTTGCCATGGCAATCCAGGTACTGCAAGCTGTTACAGCCCGAGAAAGTGAAATTTATCAACGCATTGTTAAAGCAATTGAGCGTTTGCAAGAACTCGTTGTGATCGATATACAGGTTCTTGAGCTTGGTCTTGCCGGTCAAGGTGTATGTCATCAGGTTATTATACTGGCAATTCAGCGTCTCGAGTTGAGTGCATCCATCAAGGTTGAGCCTCTGAATCTGATTGTTATTGCAATACAACTGCTTGAGCAGTGTGCACTGTGTCACATCGAGCGAGGTCAAATCGTTGCCGCTGCAATCGATCTCCTGCAGTTGGGTGCATCTGTTGACGTAGAGATCTGTCAAGATGTTGTTATTACACCTGAGCGTCGTGAGTAATGTGTTGTCCGATGCATCCATGGTGGTCAACTTAGGCAAGCCTGATACTGTCAGGGTTGTGAACTTGTTGTTCAGGCAACGCAACGACATCAGGTTGTCGAGGCCTGTCAAGTTTAGCGAGGTGAGATTGTTGTTGGAGCAGTCCAGCACCCGTAGTGCGGTGAAAAGCTGAATTCCGGAAAGGTGGTTGATGTTCTCTCCGTTGACGTAAAGGCTGGTGCGAGCCTGGAGCTCTTCTTTTGTCAAGTATCCCTTGGGATAAAGTGAGAGCAGGTAGTTGCGGAAGTTCTCATCGGGGAAATTACGGTAATTGAGCAATAACCCATAGTTATCGGAGATAAAAACGTCCTTGTCATAGAGCGGGCTGCCGTTATACATGATGCACTTGGCAGATATACTGTAATAGGCACCCCATGGTGCGAGAATAGCCTCTTCGTCCCATGGCCAATCTTCAATGTTCCATGCTACAGGATAATTGCTGTCGTTGGTGGCCTTGAGGGTGACGTGGGTGTCGGGGTAAAAATAGACACTGGCCCAGTCATAGATGGCGCCCTTCTTGCCCGATGCCTCGACCGTGACATTTTTAAAGATCAGCGTGCTCGAGCTGCTTGTGCCCTTGCCCTCAAAGCCGTATTTGTCGTTTGTGGACTTCACAATCAGCTTGCCGGGTCCCATGACGGTAACCCCCACATTGTTGCTGTATACGCCACCTTCGGTGCCACCGGTGACGGTGGTCGTACCGCTGGCCACGACAATTGAGCCTTTCTTGTTGAAGCGGATGACCGATGACGACGAAGCGCTCAGGGTGTTGGTGCCTACACATTTGATGATCAAGCCCTCACGGTCGCTCTGGATGGCGCGGTTGTCGGTACCCGTGCGTGTAATGGTGACATTGGTCAGCGTCAACGTGTTGTCGCTCGGGGTGAACACCGCGGTGCCGCTGGTGATGTTGCTGCCCGTGATGTTGCTGCAGTTGTCACTGGTGACCCTCACGCCACCCACATAGAAGTTGTAATCGGTTGCTGCCTGTGCCGCTATTGTCATTACAAGCAACAGAAGAAGTAGTACAGTTTTTTTCATAATGTTATTGCAATTTTTAAAGATTAATGTACAAACAATACAGATAAAGGATGCAAAACCTGAATCGATTTGCAAAGATAACGAAAAATATTAAATAATAATACGTCTTGTGACTTTTTGTTGCCCCAAAAAACAAATTTCCTGCTGCAAGCACAGCAGGAAACAGGTATTTGTTATTAAGAGTCAGGTTAGTTGGCAATTACATAGCCCCCATTGCTGGGGTAGACATGATACTGTCTCATACCCACCTTGTTATTGATGGCAACCCCGCTCACGGGACCACCGTCGCCTGTCAGAGGGTTGAATCGGGAGCCGCATCTGGGGCACACAGCCTCGAAGTTGCTCGCATCCATCGAGAGGGTGACTTCGGGACTGATCTCGACCGGGCATGCCATGTCATAGGCGAGAGGGCTATCAATGCCCATGATGAGCAGCACGCCGCCATAGCCGGTGTAAGTGTTGACGTTGAAGGGGAAATTGCTGGGCACGTTTTTCTCACGGTTGAAGATGCGGAACTGCCCCATGCCGCTCACGCCATAGGTGTTCCATAGGGCATAACTGCCCAGGTCGATGCGTACCGAGAAGCGCGGTATCGTCTTGTTGTCGATATGGTCGCAGCCCGAAGCCGCAGTCAACAGCAGCATCAGGGCTGCCACAATCGTAGAATGCTTGAAAAAAGACATCATAATACTTATTATTTTAAATAATGAACGTAAAAAATGGTCGTTTGATTGTAAAGTTCGGCAAAAAACTATAATTTTGCGTCCAATAAACCGTTATTGCTAAGCATGAACCCTCTATTTTCAATCATAACCGTCACCTGGAATGCTGCCCAGACGGTGGGCGCAACATTGGATAGTGTGCGCCGCCAGACGAGCAGTGACTATGAGATGCTCATTATCGATGGCGCCTCGACCGACGACACGCTTGCCATCGTCAAGCAGGCGTCGATCGCATCGTTGCGCGTGTTCAGCGAGCCTGATCAGGGCTTGTATGACGCGATGAACAAGGGCATTGCCAGGGCCCGAGGCCGCTACCTGATCTTTCTGAATGCTGGCGACTCCTTTGCCGACGATACCGTCCTGGCGCGCTTGGCTCTGCTCACGGCAGACGACCCTGGTGTGATCTATGGCCAAACCCAATTGGTCGACAGCAACCGCCAAGTGGTGGGCAAGAGGCATCTGACCGCCCCCAAGCGGCTGACGGCAGCCAGCATGGCCCGAGGCATGGTGGTGTGCCATCAGGCCTTCGTGGCACGCCGCGACCTGGTGCCTGAATACGACCTGAAATATCGGCTGAGTTCGGATTATGATTGGTGCATCAGGGTGCTGAAAAATTCTCCGGCCAATGCCTATGCTGGGCGTGAGCCCATCATCAGTTATCTGGCCGACGGCATGACCACCCGTCACCATCGGGCCTCGCTGTGGGAACGCTTCAGGATCATGTGTCACCACTATGGCGTGTGGACCACCATCGTGATGCACCTGAGTTTCATCCCACGTTACCTCAAGCGCCGCTGGAAGGGAAGCGCCAACCGGCAATGATCTGACCAGCAGTTAACTCATCGACACTAACCCGAAACTACGAGACATGAACAATAAAACAACCGGAAATATCATCACACGCAACTGGCACCGCTTCAAGGTGTGGTACAAGGGATTGTATAGGGGACGGCCCTGGTGGGTTAAGACCCTGGCGGGATTAGGCACGTTTATCGTGCTGTTTCTGATCTACCTGATTGCGGTGGATATCAACTTCCTGTGGCTCTTCGGTAAGTCACCGAGCACCCACAGCATCATGCACCCCCGCAACCCCGAGGCCAGTTATCTGTATAGCGCCGACGGCAAGACCATCGGTAAGTACTATGACGAGAACCGCACGCCGGTGCCTTATGACTCGATCAACCCTCAGTTCTTCCAGGTGCTCATTGATACCGAGGACGAGCGCTTCTACCAGCATCATGGCATAGACTTTGGAGGACTGGGAGCGGCCTTCAAAGATATGGTGCTGCGCGGTCGGCCCCGCGGCGCCAGCACCATTACGCAGCAGTTGGTGAAAAATATGTTCCGCACCCGCAGCGACTACTCGACGGGATTGCTGGGCTACATCCCTGGCGTGAAGATGCTCATCATGAAGAGCAAGGAGTGGATTATCGCCACCAAACTCGAGATCTTCTATAGCAAGAAGGAAATCCTCGAGATGTATGCCAACACGGTGGACTTTGGCAGCAATGCCTATGGCATCAAGACGGCCGCCAACACCTACTTCAAGACCACTCCGCGTAACCTTAGGCTCGAAGAGAGTGCCGTGCTTGTGGGACTGCTCAAGGCCACCAGCACCTACAACCCCCGCATCAATCCCAAGAACAGCCTCAGACGTCGCAACCAGGTGCTCAAAAACATGATGGAGCGTGGCGACCTCACCAAGCAGCAATATGACTCGGTGTCGTCGTTACCCATCGACCTGAAATACACGCTCGAAACCAATTACGACGGCGTGGCACCCTACTTCCGCGAGGCTGTGGCTCGTGAGATTGAGGATATCGCTCAGGCACGGGGACTGAAACTGGATCTGGACCGCGATGGACTCAAAATTTACACTACACTCGACTCGCGCATGCAGGAGTATGCCGAACAGGCAGTGAGCGAGAAGATGAAGGTCGTGCAGCAGAATTTCAAAAATCACTGGGGAGATAAGGACTGCTGGCTCGACGAGAACAACCAGCCCATTGCCAACTTTGTCGAGGATAAAGCCCGCAACACACCCATCTATCATGAGTTGCTGGCACGCTACCCCAACGACCTCGACTCGGTCAACTACTATATGAACCAGCCCCACATGGTGCATCTGTTTGATTATGTCAACGATTCGCTCTATATGGAGATGAGTTCGATGGACTCGGTGCGCTACATGCTGCACTTTATGCACTGCGGCTTCATCGCCATGGAACCCAGCAACGGCCATGTCAAGGCTTGGGTGGGCGATGTGGACTTCGATACCTGGAAGTATGATAAGGTGCGTGCTAAGCATCAGCCGGGCTCCACGTTCAAACTCTTTGTCTATGCCGCTGCTATGGAGCGTGGACTCGTGCCATGCGACCGCAGGCCCGACGAGTATATCGACACCCTGGTCTATAACGAGGAGAAGCACGAATTGGAGCACTGGCGCCCCACTAACGCCAACGGCACCTTCTCGGGCGCTGACATGACGCTGCGTGCCGCGTTCGCCCAGAGTATCAACAGCGTGACCGTGAGGGTGGGTGCCGAGGTCGGTTTCGCCGAGATTGCCCAATTGGCGCGCGACATGGGCATCAAGTCCCCGCTCGATGCCAAGCCCGCTTTGTCGCTAGGTGCCAGTGATGTGGACCTGATGGAACTGGTCAACTCATATTGCACGGTGGTCAACGATGGTGTGCGCAACGACCCCGTCATCGTTACCCGCATTGTGGACCGTGACGGTAAGGAGATTTATCGGGCCCCGTCACACCAGCAGCGTGCCATGACCTACCGCTCGGCTTGGCTTATGCAGCAGATGCTGCTGGCTTGCCGCACCGATGCCGGTGGCACGGGTATGGCGCTTAACGGCTATATCACGCGGCCGCTCTATGATGTGGACCTGGGCGGTAAGACCGGCACCAGCAACCGCCATGCCGACGCTTGGTTTGTCGCCGTCTCGCCTGGCCTGGTGTGCGGCGCGTGGGTGGGTGGCGAGTATCGCCAGATTCACTTCCGCTGGGGTGCATTGGGACAGGGCAGCCGCACGGCATTGCCCATCTGTGGCCGATTCCTGCAACTGGTGTTAAGTGATCCGCAGTTCAAGCATTACCATCAGCGGTTCCAGCCAGCCAAGGAGCCTATCGATGCCGAACTCTACTCGGGCTGCTCTGCTCTGGGTCAGGTCGAGGAGTTTGACTCAACACTGCTGGCCGAAGATAGTGTCGACTTAACCATCCCGCTTACCGACGACATCGATCCCAACGAGAAACTCGGCTCTGAACCGGCAACTCTGCCCGACAGCATCTAACCGCTCAAGCATAGTTCATCCATACCAACGAGCAGCCACGAATCCTTAAAAGTGCGATCCGTGGCTGCCCGTTGGTGTGTAATGGGGTGATGACGCTGGCCAGATTGTTGCCTATTGCTGTCGGGCGTCGGTGGCGAGCAATCGGTGGCCCAAGCGGCAGTAGATGCACTTGCGGGCTTCGCAGTAGTTACGTCGCAGTTGTATTAGGGCTTGACTCGTGAGTGCATCGTCACACTTGATGCCGGCGTTCTGAAACATGGCGACGATGCTGTTGCGCTCGGGGCGGATATCCTCGAGCAGGGCGATGGCGCGGTCGGTCATCGAGTAATCGTCGGTCATCTCGCCGCGGGCATAGTAGAGTGGGGCGACGGTGTTGATGAGCACGATGTCGACGCTGCTGCCCGTCAATGCTCGCCCAGCGCTTGGCGATGGCTTGCCAAATGAGTAGTGTGTCGTCCAGTAGCCGCTCAACTCGATGTCAAACAACTTGCGCAGCGCCTTGGTGTCGCTGGCCTCAACGATGTCGTTCATCAGATTGAACCCGCCGTGGACAAACTGGGCCAGCAGGGCGATGCGGCGGAAGGGGAAGTTCTGCGGCCGGCTGCGGAACAGGCGCCATGCCGTGCCCTCAATGGGGTGCAACGAGAATTTATTGGCCAGAAAAGCGTATTCGCGGGTCAGTTGGCGGTAGTAGGCATCGTCGTCATACGCGCCGTTGAGAAGCCCCGCTTGGCCAAACAGCAGCGCCTCGACCTGCAGGATGGAGTCGCTGTGCTTGTGCAGCAGGCGCAGCGGTGTGGCGCGGGCCAACCGCTCAAACGCGTCGTTGTTGATGCCAAAGCCCAAGGTCCTGGCCAGCATCACGTAGCAGATGTCTTCCCAGCTGCCATGGTAGCGGTCATAGAGGTCGCGCACGCGGTCCACCTTGGAGTGGAGGCGTTCAAAGGCGAGCGCCTCGATCCACTCGGTGACGGTGAGCCGGGGCACCTCGTTGAGCCGTGCGGCGCATGGCAGTTCCACAGTGGCATTGACCAGCCGGTCATAACTTTCGTTGAAGCGGTGTGAGATTTGCAGGGCTACCTGCGGGATGAGTTCGCCGTTGGAGCGGTAGACGGGGGCATCGTCCTTCTCGACCACGTGCAGGACCACACTGTCATAGGCCGGGTCGGTGTCGTGGTGATGGCGCCGCCAGTCGCTGGCGCGCACGTGTATCTCAACGTTGCCCACCCAGGTGTGTCCGTCGATTTCGACCTTGGCGTTAAAGAAGTCGGGCCCTGAGTCGGTATTGAGTAGTCCGGGATCAATCACGCGCACACGGCGGCCGTCGTTGGTCACCATGTCCTCGCTTAGCCACAACTTGTGTTGCCAGATGTATTGCAGCAGTGCTTCCATATCGCGCTCAGTCAATCAACGAGCGAATTTACTGCTTTTTTCCGTGTCATCGGCAATAATGGGCCAAAAAATGCTATCCTACGGTTGCCATACAGCGTTTTTTTTCTACCTTTGTCACTTCATGATACAGTGTCTGCAACATATCAGGCGGTGGCTCGATGGCCACTATGGCGCTTCGGTGACAGTGGCCGTGGTGCTGCTGGCGCTATGGCAAGCGGTGATAGCCCTGTTTGGCGTGGATTTGTGCGACACTGGATATTACCTCACCTTCTATGACAATATATTCAAGGCTCCCTCAAGTGTAGAGTATAACTTCATGTACTACTTGAGCGGTGTGGCCGGTGGCGCCCTCAATGCCGCCCTGCCCGAGACCGGCAAGTGGCTGGTGATGCGCTTGGCTGGCGTGATGTGCAATGTGGGTGTGATGGCACTGCTGGCATGGGCCCTGTGGCGTGTGCTGCCTGCTACGGCCGTAATCGGGGGCTTCCTGATGGTGGTGGCGTCGCTGGTGGCGTTTCCCTACACGTTCAACAACGACCTGATGAGCGTGCTGCTCTGGGTTGCCGCCTTGGTGCTGACATTCACGGGACTGACGCGCGCGCGTTGGCATCACTTGCTGTTGGCGGGTCTGCTGGTAGGCATAAATGCCTTCACGCGGATTCCCAATGTGCTGGCAGTGGCTCTTGTGGCCATGCCGTTACTGGCCCGTGTGCATGACCGTGACCGCACATGGGGCGCTTGTTGGCGGCAGAGTGGCGTGATGACCCTTGGCATCGTTGCTGGCATAGTGGCCGTCATCGGACTGATGATGGCCCTAGGGCATTGGGACATCTTCAGGCAGAATATGGCCGACCTGGTGGGGATAGCCACTGGCAGCAGCGGTGCGGCCAGTCATAATGCCGGTGGCATGGTGATGGGAATGCTGCGATTCTATGGGCAGTGCCTGCTGGTGGGTGCCAAGATGTTCCTGCTATGGGCACTGGTGTGGCTGCTTAGCCGTTATGTCCGCCAGACGCTGCTGCGCTATTGCGGCTTGCTTCTCGTGGCCTGTGCGGCTCTCTACTTCATGTGGCATCAGTCCCACATCATGCACCCGCTGTGGGTGATGTGTGTGACGGGCTCGATATACATTATTTATAAGCAAGGCGGTAACCGGGCCATCGCGGCATGGCTGGGCCTGCTGATGCTGCTGGTGTTCCCGTTGGGCAGCGATGGCGCGACCAACAATGGCGGCATTATCGCATGGATGGCGGCTCCCATGGCGGCAATACTGTGGCAACGCCGGGACAACCTCATCCTGCCTCTGGCATTTATCGCGGTGGGACTGCTGCAGACTTGGTCGGTGGGCGCCTACTTTGATGGTGGGCACCTGTGGTACAAGACGGCGGGTATCTACGCGGTAAGTGGCGCCGAGGGCATACACACCACACCAGGCCGTGCCCGCATCATCAACGAGACGTTGCCCCAATTGATGCAGTTTGTGGATGAGGGTGATACGCTGTTGTGTTACGGCAGCATACCGATGATTAACCACATGACGGGCACACTGCCTGCCATAGGCTGCTCGTGGCCCGAACTGCTCAGCGCGCAGGCTTTGGCATTGCGCTTGGATGCGCTAGGGGAGAATCTGCCGGCTATCGTGCGGCAGAAGTTCAACAACCTGGGCCCCTACTGGAGCGAGCCTAGCGACGACTATCTGCAGGCGTATCCCCATGAGGATAAATTCATGACCCGCGACAAGATGGATGCCCTGAACCGCTTTATCGCGACCCATGGCTACCGCCTTGTGTGGCAGAACCGATGGTTCGCCCTATACCATCCGCAGGGCATGACTTTGTGTGTTCAAGATAGGCCCGTCAAAAAAGATTTTTAAAAAAATCTGCCGAAAAATTTGGTCACGTCAAAAAGTCGCCGTATCTTTGCACTCGCTTTTGAAAGGTACCTTAGCTCAGTGGTAGAGCAGTGGACTGAAAATCCGCGTGTCCCTGGTTCGATCCCCGGAGGTACCACATCAAAAACACGAAGCGACCGACTGCCCGCGCAGCCGGCCGTTTTTTGTCGGATATAAGGGAATTGAGCAAACCGATGATGAAAATTAGAAATACTTTATTACCTTTGTGGGTCAATTGAAATCAATGTTTCTATCAACGGATATTAACTGCTAATACTTAAGGCAATGAAACAATTCTTCCGCTTT
>ONQS01000009.1 GCA_900320055.1 uncultured Prevotellaceae bacterium | reverse complement strand
GTAGAGGGTAATGCTTTCTACGTATTCAACATCAAGGGTGGTGGCTGGATCATCATTGCCGGTGACGACCGCGCCAAGCAAGTGCTGGCCTATGGCGACAAGGGCAATATCAGCATGAACGACCTGCCCGGCAACATGAAGGATTACCTGATTCTGTACAAAAATCAGATTGAGGAGATGCAGAGTTATAAGGGCGAAGTTGTTCCCATCAAGGCACCAAATCGCGTCAATCCCGTGGCACCGCTGACCAAGAGCACCTGGGGACAGCAAGAGCCCATGAACCGCTTGTGCCCGATGGCTGGCAGCGATCGCACCTCTGTGGGTTGTGGCCCCCTCGCCATGGCACAAATCATCTATTACTGGAAGTATCCGACCGATATTCCTGCACTCCCAAGTTATCCTATATCCTGGAGTAATTATGCACCGGCACTGGAAGCCACCACGATTGACTATAGCCTGCTGCTCGACAAGTACACCGTTTACAACCCCAGCACGGGTGGTGTGTCGCTCGGCACCTACACCGAGGATCAAGCCAACGAGGTGGCCAAATTGGCTCGCTACTGCGGTCAAGCCTGCAAAACGCGCTATGGTAATTCAGGCACCGCGTCCGGCTCATACTCTTATGACCAGCGCGACGCTTTCAAGACCTTCGGCTTCAACGAGAATGTCCAGTTGATCGGTATCGATCCCTCATACTACTGCGACAACAGCAACAAGTATACCGAAGAAGAGTGGAAGGCACTCATGCAGGCCGAGTTGGAGGCTGGACGTCCCATCGCCTATCACAACGTTGACTTTATAGATGGCCACGCTTGGGTGATCGACGGCGTGGATGCCGATGGCAAATTCCACATGAACTGGGGTTTCTACGAGAGGTTTGATGGCTGGTTTGAGTTTGGCGCCTTTACCATCTATCCTAATGGTGAGGAGTGGAATTTCAACGGCAGTGCCAATGAGATGGTCATCAACCTCTATCCCTATGAGAACTATGTGATTCCTGGAGACGATCCCCAACCCCAAGTCAAGATTGGTGACGTGGATGGTGACGGTAACATCAACATCAGTGACGTTACCGCTCTGATCGATCTGCTGCTCACCGATGGAAGCATGACCGCAGGTGCAGACGTGGATGGTGACGGCAACCTCACGATCAGTGACGTTACCGCTCTGATCGACATGCTGCTGACAGGAGGCAACTAAGCCACTATCGCACTCAACTGATACAGCAGGCAGGAACCTTGCAATGCGAGTTTCTGCCTGCCGTTTTTTGCATCCATATCGATTGCCAGAAGATAAAAAAAGATCAAGAGGGCGTTGAATAAAGAATAATTGATTATCTTTGCAGTTTAGACAATAAACAGACCGATGGCATGACAACAGGAAATCTCATACGCTTTGCCTGCATCCTGCTCTTGTGGGTGGGATTGTGCTGGCTGCTGCTCACTAGAGCGGCTCGCATCGACTTTATGGTCATTTTCACCATTGTGGCATCGGGAATCATCGTGTTTGTCCCCCTCTACAAGAAGTATGTGAGAAAAAAAGACTGAACCATGACAACAAAACCATATCTACAACAACACTGCCCACTACTGGCACAGATCGACACTCCCGACGACCTGCGCAAACTGGACATTGACCAATTGCCGCAGGTGTGCCATGAACTCAGGCAGTACATGATACACGAATTATCGAGCAACCCGGGTCATTTTGCCTCAAGCATGGGAGCCGTTGAGATTGTGGTGGCCCTGCACTATGTGTTCAACACCCCCGAAGATCGGTTGGTGTGGGATGTTGGGCATCAGGCCTATGCGCACAAGATCTTGACGGGCCGCCGCGACCAGTTTGACGACAATCGCAAGTTGGACGGCCTGAGCGGATTTCCCAATCCTGCCGAGAGCAAATATGACACGTTTACCGCCGGCCACGCGTCCAACTCCATCTCGGCCGCCTTGGGTATGGCGATTGCCGCTGAATTGCAGGACAACAAGGACCGCAAGGTAGTGGCTGTCATCGGCGACGCCAGCATCAGTGGCGGACTGGCCTTTGAGGGCATCAATAATGCCACTACCAATCCCAACAACCTGATCATCGTGCTGAACGACAATGACATGGCGATTGACGCAAACGTGGGAGCCTTGAGTTCCTACATGAGCGACCTGCACACGTCGCATCGCTATAACAAGTTGCGCTACAAGACCTACCAGTTTCTGCGCCGGCACAACGTCATCAATGATAACCGCAAGGGCCTGATTATGCGCTTCAGCAACGCGCTCAAGTCGCTATTCTCTGGCCAGCAGAACATCTTTGAGGGTCTGAACATCCGCTACTTTGGCCTCTATGACGGCCACGATGTGAAGCGCCTGGTCAAGATCTTCCGTGAAATCAAGGACATGACCGGACCCAAACTGGTGCATGTGCGCACCGTCAAGGGCAAGGGATTTGCCGCTGCCGAAGCCGACCCCGCCACATGGCATGCGCCCGGCAAGTTTGATGAGCAGACCGGCGAGCGCACCAAGGGCAGCAAGGGCGGTCCCATCAAGTATCAGGACGTGTTTGGCAAAACCCTGGTGGAACTGGCTGAGCAGAACGACAAAATCGTAGGCATCACCGCCGCCATGCCAAGCGGCACCTCGATGTCGCTCATGCTGGAAGCCATGCCACGGCGTGCCTTTGATGTCGGCATCAGCGAGGGGCATGCGGTAACCTTTGCCGGAGGCTTGGCTAAGGACGGCATGCACCCCTATTGTGCGATCTACAGCACATTCCTGCAGCGAGGCTATGACTCCATCATCCACGACGTTGCCATCCAAGGCTTGCCTGTGACATTCTGCATCGACCGTGGCGGAATCGTCGGTGAGGACGGCGTTACGCACCATGGCCTGTTTGATCTGGCCTACCTGCGCTGCATACCCGGCATGACGGTTACTTCGCCCATCAACGAGCACGACTTGCGCAATCTCATGTTCACAGCCCAGCAGCCAGGCATGGGCCCGTTTGCGATCCGGTATCCCCGAGGCAAGGGCGTCCTTACCGACTGGCACAACGAGATGGAGGTGTTGCCCATCGGGCGCGGCCGTCGCATGAGCGAGGGCAACGGAGTGGCCGTGTTAAGCATCGGCCACATCGGCAACGAAGTGATTGAGGTCATCAAGCGGCTCAAGGAGCGCGGCATCGAGGTGGGCCATTACGACATGATCTACCTGAAGCCCATCGACGAGCAGATACTTGACGAAGCCACAAGCCGTTACCATAGCCTCATCACAATCGAGGACGGCACCGTGGTAGGCGGATTGGGATCGGCCGTCAGCGAGTGGATGACCACTCACGACCGGCATAACCATCTGAAGATGCTCGGCGTCCAAGACGAGTTTGTACATCAAGGCACGGTAGCCGAGTTGTATGAACGTTGTGGCATGGATGCCAAGTCATTGGAACAGGCCATCATTGAAATGATAGACCTAAAGCAGTGATTACCAATAGTAATATAGATCAACTAGTGTAACTAACAATGAGAATCGTTATTGCAGGCGCAGGCGAAGTAGGCACACATCTGGCCAAGATGCTCAGTGTGGAGGAACAGGATATCATCGTCATGGACGTTGATAACAAGAAACTGGAGCCGCTGGAGAACTACAATCTGCTTACCCATCAGGGAAGCGCCATCTCATTCAGTGACCTGAATGCCATCAAGACAGGCGCATGCGACCTGTTTATCGCCGTCACCAAGAGTGAGGCGCGCAACATTCTGGCATGCTCTATGGCCAAGCGCTTGGGAGCCAAAAAGACTGTGGCTAGGCTCGACAATGACGAGTTCTTCAGTCCCAAGTGGCGCGAGCACATCGCTCATCTAGGCATTGATCATCTGATCTACCCCGAGATGCTGGCAGCCAAGGAGATTGCCAGTGCCCTGAAGCGCACCTGGGCCAGGAACTGGTTTGAACTGTTTGATGGCGAACTCATTGTAGTGGGCGTAAAGATCCGTAACAATGCGCGCATCGTCAACCAGATGCTCAAGGACGTGTCTAACATCAGCCATTTCCTGCACGTGTCGGCCATCAAGCGAAACCGAGAGATCATCATTCCCCGCGGCGATGACCGTATACTCGAGAATGACATTATCTACGTGGCCACCACACTTGACCACATCGATGAGGTGCGAGAGGTGTGCGGCAAGACACAATCGCCCGTTGACAATGTGCTCATAGTGGGTGGCAACGATATCGCCGAGCAACTGATCAAGAGACTGGGCAAAACCGTCGATATCAAGATTATCGAGAATGACGAGGCCCGCTGCGATGAGTTGGCCCAGCGCTACCCCAACTGCAAACTGGTACAAGGCGACTTCCGCGACTCTGAGTTGAGCGAGGAGGAGAGTGTCAGTTACTATGACGCCTTCATCGCCTTGGGCGAGAACAGCGCGGTCAACATGATGGCTTGTATGATTGCCAAGACCAATGGCGTGCCTAAGACCATTGCCCAAGTCGAGGACATTCAATTCATCAACGAGGCCGAGGCGCTTAACATCGGCACTATCGTCAACAAGAAATTGCTGGCCTCGAGCCGCATCTATCAGATCATGATTGATGCCGACGAGGACAACGCCCGCTGCCTGGCCCTAGCCGATGCCGAGGTGGCAGAAATCATTGTCGAGGAGGGCGACCGAGTGACCCGAACCGATGTGAAGGATCTGAAATTGAGCCGCGACTTCACCATCGCAGGCCTGGTGCGTAATGGCAAGGGTCAACTGGTTGACGGCAATACGCGTATCCAGGCGGGTGACCATGTGGTGGTGTTCTGCCTACAAGGCGCGATACACAAACTTGACAGGTATTTCTCATAACTGATGATCCTGAGAATACCAGACAACAACAATTTGAAAGATATATGCCCAGGCTAAGGAACCAGAATATCAATTTTGCCATCGTGCTGCGCATGCAGGGTTGGCTGTTGCTCATCGAAGCGGCATTCATGCTGCTGCCACTGATTGTGTCGTGGTGGTTCGACGAGCCGACTGCACTGCGTGCCTTTATCTACAGTTCATTGATCACTGCAGGAGCCGGAGCGGGCATGGCATTTGGCATCAGGCCTCACAGCACCTCTATGCACAAGCGCGAGGGCTTGATGCTGACGGCTATCATCTGGGTATTCTTCTCGCTGTTTGGCATGTTACCCTATTTGTTCAGCGACACGTTTGACAATGTGACCGATGCCTTCTTCGAGACCATGGCAGGTTTTACGACCACGGGATCGAGCGTTATCCGCTATGTGGAGGAAATCCCACGCGGTGTGCTCTTCTGGCGCGCGATGACACAATGGATTGGCGGCATGGGAATCATCCTGTTTACCCTAGCCGTTATCCCCATGCTCAATCAGAAGGGAGGCATTGCCCTGTTTAATGCCGAGGTGACCGGCATCACCCATGAGCGCCTGCGTCCGCGAGTGAGCCAGACGGCCAAGGACCTCTGGATCATTTATATCGGCCTGACGGCACTACTGACCGTGCTGCTCTATGCCGGCCCAATGGACTGGTTTGACGCGATGTGCCATGCGATGACCACGACGTCGACAGGAGGCTACTCGACAAAAAACATAGGCTTGGACTACTGGCAATCGAGTTATGTGTTTATTGTGGTGATCATCTTCATGTTTATAGGAGGTATCAGTTTCTCACTCATTGCCGCCGTGGGCCGAGGCAACTTCAGGCGGTTGACTAAGAACAACACCTTGCGCTGGTATTGCATGACCACGCTCATCACCACCGTGTCCATTATGGCCTACATGGCCTATAAGGGTTTTTTAGACACGCAGGGCGAAAGGCTGATCTACAGTGCCTTTGACACACTGTCGGCCATCACCTCGACGGGATTCTCCACATTTGACTACGAGGATAGCGGCGAGTTTGTCACCGTCGTGCTGATGGTGATGATGTTCTTTGGCGGCATGGCGGGCTCCACATCGGGCGGTGCCAAGATGGACCGCTTGATTGTGCTGCTTAAAAACACAGCCAATGAGTTTTACCGTGTGCTACACACCAACTCGGTGTGCGCTGTCCATGTCGACGGCAAGCCTGTGCCCAATCATGTGGTTAACAAGGTGAATACATTCTTCACCGTCTATATCCTCATCATCATGGTTGTGGCGCTGTACCTGACCTTCTTTGGCCTACCCGTGTTTGACGCGATGTACACGTCCATGTCGGCCATCAGCAATGTGGGAATCGGGCATGGAGTGACAGGAACCGGAGGATCATGGGTATCGCTGCATGCCGGCGCCAAGTGGGTGCTGGCCTTTGAAATGATGGTGGGCCGTCTGGAACTGTTCACGGTGCTTGTCATCTTTACGCGCTCGTTCTGGAAAAAGGACTAACCGCCAACCGGCATAACAACCATCGGTATTGGACCACTCGACAAAACGAGGAGACTCTTCTGATCTGAAGGGCCTCCTCGGTGCTTTTATGGGATGGAGGGTCTATTGAGTTGCCACAGCCATGAGCAACTTCATGTTCAACTATTGTGTTTCATCGCCATTGTAGCCATACTATCACAGTATGATCTTGTATTGACTCTCGATGATAGTTATAGCATTTTATCTTTTCAATCATTTCTCGCGCTGCAAATTTACAGATTTTGATGGGTATCGCACTTGACATTTTTTACCAAAACACTTGACATTTTCGGTCAAAATAGCCTAAATCGGGCAAAAAATGCCCGATTCACGCCCCAATTGATCCATAAAGCATCCTGATTTAGGTCAAAGTACAGCAATCGGTACCACCCAGATCGGGGCATAAAAGACACCGCATTGAGACGTTATACTCAATGCGGTTGATGTTGTGTATAGGGGGCTATCAAGCCTGCATGCACGATCAATGATCTGTGCTGCGATACTGGGAGGGGGTAATGCCAAGCACACGCTTGAACATGCGGGTGAAACTGCTCGGCTCGGCAAATCCGCACCGCGATGACACATCCGAAATCTGCATACCATTGTCAAGGAGTTTGCAAGCCTTCTGCATCTGGATAGCCCGTATAAAGGCCTTGGGAGATTCTCCGTCGGTCGCATCCTGCAGGCGGCGGCGCAATGTGGACACACTCAACGAGAAATACGATGCCATGTCTTCCATATTGTAGTCACCCTTCTCGAGGTGCTCATCCACATAGTCGATCACGCCTTCCAGGAACTCATTCTCGGACATATCAGCCACAGGCTTGACTGCATCGGTGACCGTTGTTTGCTCGTTGTTCGTTTCGGTGCTGTTACGCAACTCGACCAATTCTGCTTGGGCAGCGGCAGTCTTGTCGCGCAGTTGTTCAATTTCCCGCACGAGTTTGCTCGTACGCTGCTGATTAAGACGGCGCTGGCACCTAACCGCATACCAAGCGGCAACAGCAAGCAACAAAATAATCGCACAGGCAATGATGATGTCGCGCATGTGTGCGCTGCGCTCCTGGGCATTCTCAATCGCTAACTGGTCGTTGCCAAACTCTGCGTTGATGCGGGCGAGGGCCTCGGCCGATTCACTGGTATAGAGTGAGTCTTTGAGGAAATTAAATCGGTTGAGTTCGCTTCGGGCGCTGTCAGGGTTACTCTCCCACAGGCTCAAGCACAAGCCGCGGCGAGAGTACATCTCGTTGACAGGGTCCCCCATCTTGATAAACAGGTCGGCGGCCTCGCGGTAATAGGGAAAAGCCTCATCGTTACGCTTTTGCCATATCAAGCAAGTGCCCATGTGATTGCTTGCGATGGCCAGTGAGTGCATGTCCCCCTCTTCACGCATCACATCGATGGCCTGGCGCAATGCTTGCTCCGCCTCTTTGTATCTCTTCAGGCCCATTAGGGCCGAAGCCTGCTGGTCGAGACGATAAGCGGCATGCAGACGGCGTCCCAGTTTCTGCTCCAAAGCGTAGGATTGCTTAGCGTAGTCCAAAGCCTTTTCTTCCTGTGTAAGCGAGTGATAGATCTCGGATGCTGTTCCCAGCAGCACTGCTTTGCGAGGCAGATTTTTGGCCAGATCGGCATGATTAATGGCCTCCAGAATAAGTTTCTCGGCTTCTTTGGTCTGATGGCCAGCCATATAGATTCCCGCAAGGGTGTTCATGCTCGACGAGATACGGTCATGATCACCGCTGGCTACATCTATCTGGAGGCATTGCTTGGCATAGATCGCCGCGTTCTTGAAGTCACCCAAGCGGACGTACACACAGCCAAGCAGGTTCAAGCAATCGGCCTTGCCCTCGCTTTCTCCTTTATATAAGGAGAGGGCTTTCAGCCCATAGTCTTTTGCTTTATTATAGTCTTGCTTATCATAGAACCACTCCGATGCCCAATAGAGCACTTGCTGGCGCACAGAGTCGGCAGGCACTTGGACCGTGAACTGAATTTTGTTTTCGGTAAACTCCTCCTTATCGAGCAGTGTGAAGAAACGGTTGGCATCTAAGGTCTTAAGCGTATGTTCATAGTCGGACAAAGCCGCCTCGACAGGGTGTGATTGAGCCCACACCGATAACATACACCCTAAAAACAACAGCACAGTCCAATATTTCTTACCACCCATGATTCTATCAGTTAGTCAATATTCGTCACAAAAGTACAAAAAAATCCGATATAGAAAGCCATCATTTTAATGAAATTCGTCAATACAATTCTATAAACAAAAAAAATATTAGTGAGAAGAAAAAAAGTGAGCGATTTGCGATTGTAAATCGATTTTATTTTGTAATTTTACAGCCCCAAATAATACGGATAACAAAATGAGCAAAAGTCAAGGCAACCACAATAAGAAAATGAGTGAAAATCAGGGATATTACGGTCCCGACATCAGCGGAGTGCAGACGTCAGAAGACTACCGCAAGCGTCAAGAGGTGGAACGCGCCATCGACAATGATAAACTGACCCGCAAACAACGATTCATGGCGTTCTTCCAGAACGGCCGTCTAAAATTTGCGACGGGTATCATCATGTTGATGACAGGTATCTACCTGCTGATTTCGTTCTTGTCGTTCTTCCTGTCAGCAGGCATGAGTGACCAGAACCGCATCGCTAACTACTCGATGATCGAGAATGCCCAAGTGCCTGACCAGATACGCAACGCAGGGGCCGCAGTCGGCGCATCATTGAGCGATTTCTTTATCGCCAGTGGTGTGGGCGTGGCAGCCTTTATTATCGTGATATGGTTTCTTACGCTGGGCATGCGCCTGGTGCGTAAAGACAAGAAGGCCCACTTCTTCCACTACACGTTTGTGTGCCTGTTCAGCATCTTCACCGTGTCGATGATAGTGGGTGCCGCCACCTATTTCATGAAGCCCATCACCTTCTTCCCCTTGGGTGGCTACTTCGGTTTCTATACAAGCAAGTGGTTACTGGGGCTGGTGGGCGTATACGGCCTGGTAGCCGTCAATCTGGCTATCCTCATGCTCTGGGGTTTCCTTACCTATCAGACATTCTCTGCCCTGTATGGCCAGATCAAGAAGGAGATGGATCGCAAGCGCAGCCGCAGCAAAGAGGAGGCCGAGAAGGTTGTCAACCAGCAAGGACATTCCACCTTCCTGGGCAGCGAGCAGAAGGTCACCGACGCCTCGCATCACAACGAGCCTGAAGAGGCGGCTAAGCCTACGATCATGAAACGCGCCAGCAAGGCCAAGGCTAGTAGTACTAAACAGGCCAGCGAACACAGCGACGAAAAGGCGGCACAACTCAAGCCCATTGCCGCAGGCACCGATGCCAGCAATCCCCATGATCCGACCGGAGAGTACCGCCACTACCGCTTCCCCACCCTGGACCTGCTGCAAGACATCCGCATGAACCCCAACAGCGTGGACAAGCAGGAGCAGGACGAGAACAAGGAGCGCATCCGTGACACGCTGAGCAAGTATGGCATCGAGATTAAAGAGATCATGGTGCATGTAGGTCCCACGGTCACACTGTTTGAGATCGTGCCGCAGGATGGAGTTCGCGTCAACAAGATCCGTGGTTTGGAAGATGATATCGCACTGAGCCTCGCCGCGCTCGGAATCCGCATCATCGCGCCCATGCCTGGCAAGGGAACCATCGGCATCGAGGTACCCAACCGAGACCCGCAGGTAGTGCCCATGCGCGAGGTGCTGGGATCCAGAGCGTTCCAGGAAAGCCATGCCAAGTTGCCGATGTGCTTGGGATGTACCGTGAGCAACGAGGTGTTTATCGCCGACTTGACCAAGATGCCACACCTGCTTGTCGCCGGTGCTACCGGTAAAGGTAAGTCTGTAGGTCTAAACGCCATCATCACATCGCTGCTATACAAGAAGGGTCCTTCGGAACTGAAGTTTGTTCTCGTTGACCCCAAGCGCGTGGAATTTAGCGTATATGCCGACCTCGAGAAGTATTACTTTGCCAAGGCTCCCGGCGAGGAGAAAGCCATCATTACCGACACCGATCGCGTGATCAAGACGCTGAACTGCCTGGTACAAGAGATGGAAAACCGGTACAAGGTGTTTGAGGAAGTGAGGGTGCGCAACGTGAGCGACTATAATGAGATGTGGCGCCGCGAACTGCGTGAAGTGCGCGACGAACATGGCAATAAGAAATATCAGTTCATGCCCTATATCGTGGGCATCATCGACGAGTTCAGCGACATGATCATGACGGCTGGTAAGGAAGTCGAGACCCCGCTGGTGCGCATCGCCCAGAAGGCGCGCGCCGTGGGCATCCACATGATTATCGCCACCCAGCGCCCGTCGTCGAAGGTGATTACCGGCTTGATCAAGGGTAACTTCCCTGGCCGCATAGCATTTGCCGTGGCTCAGCGCATCGACAGCCAGATCATCATCGACCGCACAGGAGCCCAGCAACTCATCGGCCGCGGCGATATGCTGTTCCAGATCGATGGCGAGTTGACGAGGTTGCAGTGCCCGTTTGTAGACACTCCCGACATCGTGCGCATCTGCGACTTCATCAAGGAGCAAGAAGACAACGACCGTGACATCAATCACGAGGAGCCCTACCTGCTGCCCGAATATGTGGGCAAGGATGAGGGCGGTGGAGCCGACGCCAACGTGGGCAATGTGAAGGACCGCGATCCGCTGTTTGAGGAGGCCGTCCGCTTCATCGTCATGGGCAACACGGCAAGCACATCATCGCTGCAGCGGCGCTACGAGATCGGTTATAACCGCGCCGGCCGCTTGATGGACCAGATGGAACATGCCGGCATCGTAGGTCCCGCCCAGGGCAGCAAGCCCCGTCAAGTGCTTGTGAGTCCGATGGACATCGACCAACTGTTCTCCTGATACCGAAAAGTAAAGACTAGTGCCACTCTGGAACGTCACAGGATCCGGATTGGCACTGTTTTTGCAAATAATCCCATATAGACCCGAATAGTCGGGATAACACCACAATACATATAACTAGAAACGGATATGACCGCTAAGAGAATCATCATCGTAGCACTCACCTGCTTGATGGCACTCATCGCCCTAGCCCAATCACCGAGCGCCATGCTCGACAAGTGTGTCACTGCCATCAACGCCGGTGGTGGCGTAACCGCCAACTACAGCCTTACCTCCCCCCAGGGCGAAAGCAAGGGCACGATTGCCATGCAAGGCAACAAGTTCCGCATCGTGGCGCCTGAGGCCAAGTGCTGGTATGACGGTAAGACGCAATGGTCCTGGTCGCCAGTGACCAACGAGGTAAACATCACAAGTCCCACCGCCGATGAGTTGCAGATGACCAATCCTGTTGCTGCCGTTCAACACTTCAAGCAGGGCTTCAACATGAAGCGAGCCAAAGCGAAGACGGCAAGCACCTACGTCATCAAACTCACTCCCAAGCAGAAAAAGGATGCCATCAAAACGCTGTGGCTCTACTTTGACGAAAAGACTTCCCTGCTACGCACAGCACGATATGAGATGAGTGACAAGTCGGTGTACTTTGTCAAAATCACCAACTACAGGCACAAGTCACTGCCCAGCGCAACGTTTACCTTCGACAAGTCGATGGTCCCGGCTGGCACTCAAGTCGTCGACCTGCGATAGTCTAGAGTCGCCAACTGATCCGCCTGAGAATAATCAGCAACCATTTAGCAGTTAACTTCATCTACAATGTTCCACTTCTTGATAGGACCCGCCGTGGGTGCTGTGATCGGCTACATCACCAACGATATAGCCATACGGATGCTGTTTAGGCCCCACCAGGCCAAATACATCATGGGCATGCGTGTTCCTTTCACACCAGGCATCATTCCCAAAGAGAAACACCGCATTGCCGGCGCGATTGGTAAGGCTGTGAGCGAGAATCTGATGAATCGCGAAGTGCTCGAAAAGAGTCTGCTAAGCGATGACATGCTCACCAAAATCGGTAATGCCATCGACGAATTTGTTGCGACACAGAGCGGTAACGAGGAGACCATCGAGCAGTTTGCCGGCCATTACCTGTCGAGCGAGGACATTGATGCCATGCGGGGTGATGTGACAGGCGGCATCGTTAAAATGGTGACCGCCAAACTGCAGAACAGTGATCTCGGCAGCAGCATCGCACACATGGCCACAGGCCACGTCATGGAGAAGACCCGTAACAGCCTGGCTGGCCGCCTAGGCGCTGAGATGATACTCCAGCCGCTGGCACAGCCCATCGAGAAAATCCTGTCAAAGCACATCAACGAATTGCTGCAGAACAACTCGCAGCAGATGATCCACGATCTGGTCAACAAAGAGGCTGATGAACTGCTCGGCATGACGATGAGCCAACTGACTACCGGGCGCGACGAGCAGATATCACAGATCAAGCGGGGCGTCTTGAATGCCTATCACACCATCATCGTCGAGCATCTGCCCCGCATACTGCAGGATATCGACATCAGCGCCATTATCGATCAGCGCATCAACGAGATGGATATGAACGAAGCCGAGGCTATCATCCTAGACGTGATGAAAAAAGAACTCCGGGCCATCGTCTGGCTCGGAGCCCTGTTGGGTTGCATCATGGGCACTATCACATCGCTGTTCTAGTTGGTCCCATCATCATTGGTTCATTTCACTTCCCAAGTGTCGCCCGACATGATGACGTCGTGCAGACAGGTGAAGCCATGCATCTGCTTGGCCTGCTCAACCTGTTCGGCAACAGCCGTCTCATAGGTCGGAGCCTCCACGGCACGAATCACACCGAGGGCCACAGGCAGGTCGGTGCCATCCATCATGGCCAGCATCTGGTGCAGGAACGAACTCTGACAATGCGCATCGTGCACGAGCACGTCATCGATGGTGTAGCCATCCTCGCCGATGGTCACAGCCTTGAGGCCGAAACCATCCTGAACGATACCGCGGTTATGCTCCTTGCCGAAGATCATCTTCTCGCCATGCACCAAGTGGATGGTGCGGTCGGGACGATGCTCTCGATCGGTGATATAACCATGAATGCCGTTGTTGAAGATCATGCAGTTTTGAAGTATCTCGACAACCGAGCACCCTTTATGCTGGGCGGCCGCGATCATCACCTCTTGGCTGATAGTCAACTCCACATCCAGGCTGCGGGCAAAGAACGTGCCGCGTGCACCAAACGCAAGTTCAGCAGGAACAAAGGGATCCTCGACGGTTCCATAGGGCGATGATTTGGACTTGAAGCCACGCGCACTCGTGGGCGAGAACTGTCCCTTGGTCAGACCATAGATGCGGTTGTTGAGCAGCAGCAGGTTCACGTCGATGTTGCGACGCACCTCGTGGATGAAGTGGTTGCCACCGATAGCGAGGCAGTCACCATCGCCCGACACTTGCCATACGGTCATATCGGGATTAGCGGTCTTGAAACCGGTAGCCACAGCGCCGCCACGACCATGGATGGTGTGGAAGGCATAGGTGTGCGTGTAATAAGGCAGACGCGAACTGCAGCCGATACCCGAGATAACGGCGGTCTTCTCGGGTGGGATATTCAACTGCGCCATTGCCTTGAGCAAAACATTGAGCACAGCGTGGTCGCCACAACCCGGGCACCAACGCACGGGCTGGTTGTTCTTAAAATCGAGCGGCTTATGAGCCATGGGCTGAATATTTTCGTTCTGTTCCATTACAATTCCTCCTCCATCATGATGTTTTTAACTCCGTCTACAATTTCCTGAACCAGGAACGGTTGTCCCTGCACCTTGTTGATATGGCAGATGTTCAGGTTGGGTATCTTGCTCTGCAGGTAATCGGCGAGTTGGCCATTGTTCAACTCGGCTACGATCACCGTCTTGTAGCGGCTGAGCAACTCGGCGGTGTTTTTGGGCAAGGGGTTGATATAACGGATATGGGTCATAGCGATGCTGATGCCCTCGTTGTTCAGGCGCGTTACCGCATCCAGAATGTGGCCATAAGTGCTACCCCATCCCAAGATAATGGTGTCGGCACTAGCGTCACCCTTGACCTTTAGTTCGGGAATGTCGTTGGCGACATTGGCAATCTTCATGCGACGGGTTTCTACCATGTGCGCATGGTTGATGGGATCGTTGCTGAGCACGCCCAGGTTGTAGTCCTTCTCCAGACCGCCTACCACATGCTCCAGTCCGGGAGTGCCGGGAATCGCCCAATAACGGATGCCGAGGGCATTGCGCATAAACGGAGTCCATGTGGACTTCAGTGCCTCGGGCACATAATTGGGTTTGATGACGGGATATTCACCCTCTTCAGGCACACGCCATGCCGAGGAACCGTTGGCGATAAAGGCATCGGTTAGCAGGATGACGGGCGTCATGTGCTCGATAGCGATGCGGGCGGCCTGGAACGCCATTTTGAAGCAGTCGGTGGGCGATGCGGCAGCAAGCACCACAAGGGGGCTCTCACCACTGCGTCCATAGAGGGCCTGATTCAGGTCGGTCTGCTCCGTCTTGGTGGGAAGGCCGGTTGAAGGACCGCCACGCTGCACATCAATCAGGACAAGAGGCAACTCGGCCATCACAGCCAGTCCCAGAGCCTCGCTCTTCAGGGCCAGGCCAGGGCCGGAAGTAGAGGTCACAGCCAGATGACCCGCAAAAGCGGCACCAATGGCAGAGCAGATGCCTCCGATCTCATCTTCCATCTGAATGGCTTTAACGCCCAGATCGCGGCGCTTAGCCAGTTCGTGAAGGATATCGGTTGCCGGTGTGATGGGATAAGAGCCCAGGAACAAGGGGCGACCGCTCATTTCCGAAGCCATGATCAGGCCCCAAGCGGTGGCCTTGTTACCGCTGACGTCGGTATAAATGCCGGGGCGAACGTCATCACTCTGGATACGATAGGTCGACACTGTGGCATGGATATTGTGTCCGTAGTTATAGCCACCCTTGATGACCAACTCATTGGCTGCATAAACGTCGGGCTTATCGGCAAACTTGGCCTTGAGGAACTTCAAGGGAGCCTCCATGGGACGGTTAAACAACCAGCAGACAATACCCAGGGCAAACATGTTGCGGCACTTGAGTTGCGCCTTCAAGTCCATGCCGGTGTCCTTGAGCGCCTCCTTAACCATTGTCGTGATCGGTGCCTCAATGACTTGAGCCTTGAGGTTTAATTCCTCGTAGGGTTCATTGGTCGTGTAGAGTGCCTTGTCTAAGCCCGCCTGAGTAAACGTGTCGATATCGACGATAGCGGCGCCACCCTTGCGCAGAAATTGAGCATTCTGCTTGAGGGCTGCAGGGTTCATGGCCACCAGCACGTCGCACTCGTCACCAGGTGTGTGCACGCCATGACCGATGTGAACCTGGAAGCCAGACACGCCACCCAGTGAGCCCTGGGGGGCACGCACCTCGGCAGGATAGTCAGGGAAAGTGGAAATGCGGTCGCCTAGACCTGCACTCACATTAGAGAAAATGTTGCCAGCCAACTGCATGCCATCGCCGCTGTCGCCCGAGAAGCGAACCACGATGCTCTGCCGAAACTGGACTTTTGCTTTTTCTGCCATTTCTGTACAAATAATAAAACAGTTCTAGATTGTGTTTACGTTATAAAAACGGCGGCAAAATTACAACTTTTTTTCTTGACCACGAAACTTTATAATTGAATAATTCCGCGATTAGCCCACATTCATCATCCACTGCGCGAAATCCTAGCACAGACCGCTGTCACTTGAGTATGAACCGACGTTGATTTTTCCTTTAGGTTCCTATCCGGAACGTGAGGTCTGAACACCACCATTGCCATATGTGTTTTTTTGAGTTTTTTTAAAATTTGAGAGAATTATTTCGCTGATTTCTTTGCAAGTCAGAAACAAACTTACTAATTTTGCGTGTTTAAAGTTGAAGTAGTATTATTTACTTTTCTTATATCATTTTTAATAAACATTTATATCTATGAAGAAAATCTTTACTTTTTTTGCAATGACGATGATGCTCGCCTTCTCATCACAGGCAGCATATTACATCGTGGGTAATACCCCCTTCGGCGACTGGAATCCCGGCGCAGGTGTCGAGATGACCCAGAACACCGATGGCTCGTACAGTTACACAGCCAACATCAACGGTTCGGTATGGTTTGTGTTTGCAAGCGGATTAGATTCCAACTGGGATACCTTCAATGCCAATTACCGCTTCGGCCCGTCGGGCGCTGACGTTGAAGTTGGTGTTGACACCTGGTATGACACGCCCAGTGGTGGTGACAAATCCTACAAGTTCACCGGATCGGGCAGCGACTATGTGTTCACCTTCAATCCTGCCATCAGCAAGTTTAAGATCGAAGGTTATGTTGCTCCAATCGTTATCGACACCTACACCGTTGCCGGTAGCCCCGTGAGCGTGTTCGGCACCGAGTGGGACCAGAACAATACAGATAACGACATGATCAAGCAGGACGATGGCACCTACCTGTTCCAGAAGTTCGGTTGCGAACTGGCCGAAGGTACCGAGCTGGCCTTCAAGGTTGTCGGTAACCACGACTGGGGCAATGCTTGGCCCAACGACAACGTCGTGTATCCTATCGAGGAGAGCGGTGTGTATGACATCACCATCACATTCAATCCCGAGACCAACCTGCCGGCCATCACTGTTGCTAAGCAGGCTGGCATCGATGTGCTCACTGGCGACCTGTTCATTATGGGTAATGTGAACGGCAACGGTTGGGATCCCAGCGTCGGCGTCAAGATGGACACGGAGGATCAGAACGTCTTCACCGCCAACATCACCACCGCTGGTGAGAACGTTGACGAGAACGACGGCATCGGTTACAGTTACTTCTCGTTTACCACCATGCTGAGCGAGAGCAGCGATGACTGGAACAGTATCGCCGCTTATCGCATTGGCGCTCTCGAGAACGACTATCTGCTGAGCGATGACATGATGGGCATCGAGATTGAACTGGGCAACTTCGGCCAGAGCAATAGTTTCAAGATTCCCGCTGGCGAGTATGACGTAACCGTTAATCTCGAGGCTAAGACCATGGTCATCAACAAGATTGACACACCCGAGCCCGTCGATGAGATCAAGATCGAGAAGGTATGGGAAATCACCGACCTGGCATTCCTGCCCGTGGCTGACAATCGTCAAGGCTTCGGTATGAACGGCAAGTTCTACATCAACAACAAGGCTGATCAGGCCATCATGGTTGTTGACGAGAACGGCCTGACCAACACCACCTATCCTGGTGGCGCCAACTGCGGTACGACCCGTGACGAGGCCGGCAACATCGTTGTCAGCAACGCCGCCTTCCCCAACGCTTGGGTAGAGGCTACCATCAAGGTCATCAACCCCGAGACCAACGAGGTTAAGGAATACACCGTTCCCGAGGAGTGCGGTCTGCTGGGCCGTTGCGACTTTATCGGTTTTGCCAAGGGCAACCTCATGGAGGATGGTGTCCTGTACATGACCGGTGGTAACACCAACAACTCTGATGGCGTACCCTTCACCGATGGCATCGCTATCATGACGATCACTGGCGGCGAAGTCAACATCGACGAGTGCTACTCCGCTCCCTGCGATGGCTTGGTCGGCCAGACCTCGACCGTTATCAACTATTACAAGGACCTCGATGATGAGGATGCCCTGATCTACGCTTATCGCAGTGGCGCTCCCAGCAAGGTGACCTTTGACGGTGACAACCTGGAGCGCACCGCTATCGAACTGCCCGGTAAGGGTCATGCCAACGGCATCTTCCCCTTCATCTGGGACGGTAAGGAGTACTTCATCTATCCGATTATGCCCGACTACCAGAATGGCTTCGCTATCGCCGAGGCTGGTGCCGAGGAGCCCATCGTTGAGGTTCCCTCGACGGTTACCGGCAACGCCAACGCCTACCAGGCCGACTGGTTCAACGCTGAGGTTGATGAGGATGGCGTGACCATCTATCAGTACTATCCTGGCGGCAATCTCACTGTTTACCGCTTGACCAATGGCACTGGCGGCGTAGAGGAACTGATCAACAACAATAACAAGATTGTTGCTGGCGTTCGCTACTACAACATCATGGGTCAGGAGATGAAGGAGGCCAACGGTATCACCATCGTTGTCACCACCTACACCGACGGCAGCCACAGCGCCGCAAAGGTGATCAAGTAATCTGACGATCATCAGGCTATAAATTAAGTTAGAGGATGACCCGCTCGGGCCATCCTCTAACCTTTATACCATATTCACAACTACGCTACCCTGTGCATGATCATCGCTTGGTGACGCGGTAGGTGTCATCGTCGAGGTGCTCGACAAATCCCTCATCGACCAGAAACGACAGCGCGGCGACCACTTCGTCACGGGCAAAAGACAGGGTATCGACCAACTCCTGAAACCTGCGGGGGCGCAGCCCTACCATGTAGAGGATGCCCTGCTGCACATCGGCTGGCGTGTGGTCGCTCCGCTTGCGCCTGTCGATGCACAAGTCGCAATGGCCACAATCGGTGGCGGCATTCTCGCCAAAGTAACTCAGCAACATGCGCTCACGGCATCCCGCATCACTATAGGCATAATTGATGGTCGCCTCGATGCGGTCGCTCATGCGTTGCCTCAGTTCCTCATAGACCGCACGCGGCAAGATCACATGCTTGGGTTCCTCGCGCGATGTGGTATAGATGACATAGGGCGTGCGCTTGCGTGGCACATAGTGCAGGATGTGCATGCGTGTGAGTTCGAGCAACGACTTATAGATGGTCTCTTGGTCCAATCCGGTGCGAAAGGCGATCACATCCTCGTTGATAAAGACATAGTCGGCAAACAGTCCGGAGTATAAACGCAGAATGGCTTGGAGCACTTGGTCGGCACCAGGCGTGACGGTCTCCAGGTCATAGAGTTGTTCCTTCTTGGCCAGAATCATGACACGTGACTGTGTCTCTATCTCCTCGATAAACTCGATATACCCCGCCTGGGTAAGGATTTTCAAAGCATTGTGTGTGGGTAACACCGGCAGGTCAAACGTGCGGCAGAAGAGCGTGAAGTTGAAGTCAAACATCTGTTGATACCCTTCTCCCAGGCTCACTCCCAGAAAGTTTCCCACACGCTCATAGATGTTGCGTATATAATCCTTGTCAGGAAAAGCCTCGGTGATGTGTCGGCGCAGCGTCCGCTGGTCGGTATGCTTGACGAGCATCACCGCCCATGAGCGCTTGCCATCGCGCCCAGCCCTGCCTGCCTCTTGATAATATTCCTCAAGCGAGTTGGGAATATCCACATGCACCACCAGACGCACGTCGGGCTTGTCAATGCCCATGCCGAAGGCGTTGGTCGCCACCATCACCCGGCACTGATCGGTTGTCCACCGGCTCTGCTTGTCCTGCTTATCCTCGACATATAGTCCTGCGTGGTAATAATCGGCATGGATGCCGGCACGATTGAGTTCGTCGCTGATCTGCTTGGTGCGCTTGCGCGACCGCACATAGACGATGGCTGTGCCAGGCACCGAGCGCAGAATATGGATCAACTCCGAGACCTTCTCCTCTGTGGGGCGCACCACATAAGACAAATTGCTGCGCGAAAAACTCATCGAGAACACATTCCTCTCTCTGAAAGCAAGGCAATGCTGTATGTCCTCGACGACGACAGGCGTGGCCGTAGCAGTAAGCGCCAGCACAGGCGCTTTGGGGAATAGTTTCCGCACCTGGGCAATGCGCAGAAACGACGGACGGAAATCGTAGCCCCACTGCGAAATACAGTGAGCCTCGTCCACAACGATGAGGCGGACGGGCATCTGCCTGAGGCGTTCCAGAAAAGACTGGGATTGAAGGCGCTCAGGCGAAACATAGAGGAATTTGCAATCACCATAGAGGCATTTCTCATAAGTGCGGTTGACCTCGGCGCGGGTCAATCCGGCATAGAGATAAGTGGCCTTGATGTTGCGTTCCAACAAGTGATCCACCTGATCCTTCATCAAGGAGATAATAGGTGTGACAACCAAGGCCATACCGTCGATGGCCATGGTTGGAACCTGAAATGTTATGGACTTTCCGCCACCTGTTGGCATCAGCCCAAGGGTGTCGCGCCCCTCTAGCACAGACTCTATAATGTCCTGCTGGAGCGGCCTGAAAGTGTCATAACCCCAATATTTGTTGAGGATGTCAAGAATCGGCTGGTGCTGGCTCGGCATCGTCGTGGAGTTTAATTGCCTTCACCATAAGTTGCACATTGGTCGTGGTGCGATGACGCGTCTCCTCGATCGTGTAGCAGATATCTATCGGCTTGCCGGCCTTGAGAGCATCGTTGAACCGGGCCATGCCAAAGGCTATCGCATTGTTGACCTTGTTGCCTTGCTCATCAACCAAGTCGAGTTTGATGTGCTCCGACTTCTTGCCGACCACCTTGCTCGTGCCGGAATCATAGACCTTGCGAGTGACAAACACGGGCTTGCTGTTGCCTGGGCCATAAGGATTGAGCATACGCAGGTAACGCAAAAATGCACCATTGATGTCGCTGAACTTGAGTTCACAGTCGATGTCCATGGCTGGTGTGACCTGCTCGTCCTGGATATGCTCCTCGACATAGGCGGTGAGACGGCGGCGGAATTCAGGGATATTTTCCTCCTTGATCGAGAGTCCCACAGCATTGGTGTGGCCGCCAAAGGTCTCCAACAGGTCACGGCACGACTTGATGGCCGCGTAGACGTCAAACCCACGCACCGACCGCGACGATCCGGTAGCAATGCCGTCGGCATAGTAGGTAAGCACAACAGACGGCCTGAAGTACAACTCGGCAAGTCGCGCGGCCACAATGCCAATCACGCCCTTGTGCCAGTTGCGGTCATAGATGACGATGGGCTTCTTGCCATCAAGCACCTGCGCGTGGCGGTCGATGATTTCGTTAGCCTCGATGGTGACTTGGCTATCCAGTTCCTTGCGGTTGCTGTTATACTGGTCGATACGCTTCGAAATCTCCATCGCGCTCTGCATGTTGCGGGTAACGAGCAGTTCCACCGACTCTTGGCCCGACTCCATGCGGCCCGACGCGTTGATGCGCGGTCCTATCTTGAATATGATATCATTGATGGTGAGTTCATGACGATTCAGGCCACAGGTGCGGATGATGCTGCGCAGTCCCACGTTGGGGTTGTTGTTCAGCCGCCGCAGGCCATAGAACATCATCACCCTGTTCTCCCCAGTGATGGGAACAATATCGGCAGCAATGCTGACAGCCACCAGATCGAGCATGGCATCCAGGTTGTACATCGACCCCAAGCCATTACTCTTGGAGAAGGCCTGCATAAACTTGAAGCCCACACCACAACCCGAAAGCCCCTTGTAGGGATAGGTGTCGTCTACGAGTTTGGGATTCAGGATCGCAGCAGCATCAGGGAGGATGTCATCCGGGACATGATGGTCACACACGATAAAGTCTATGCCTTTCTCTTTGGCATAGGCGATTTCGTCGACCGCTTTGATACCACAGTCGAGCACAATGATCAACTTCACTCCGATTGAGGCCGCATAGTCGATGCTCTGCAGTGAAATACCATACCCATCGTCGTCACGTGTCGGGATATAGTAAACCAGATCGGAGTAAATGTTTTGAAGATACTTATAGACGAGCGCTACCGCCGTGGTTCCATCCACGTCGTAGTCGCCGTACACCATGATCTTCTCTTTGGCCCCTAACGCCCGGTTGAGCCTTGCAACCGCCTTGTCCATGTTCTTCATCAAGAACGGATCGTGCAGTTGCTGGAGCGATGGGTAGAGAAAGTCGTGGACCGCATCCGCGTCTTTCAAGCCCCTGAGCACCAACAACCGAGCGATCTCGGGACAGTTGGGGAACTGGGTCGCCAACTGCTCCACGGCAATGCGTTCGTCGGATGTTAGAGGTAAGTAATTCCATTTACTTATCATTTATGTTAGTTTTTTTAGTATGCAGTGACAGGGGCTCATTGCTAAGGCGCAGTGAGCGAGTGGAGAAATTATATGTATCGTATTGGGTTTCAAGTTATTGAAACAACCGATTTTCAAAAAGCCCCATCGATAGGATGCCACCGGAAGTTTCCCTCCCCAATTTATTGGCACAAAAGTACTGCAATTGACACATTATTCAAAGAATTTGTGCAACATTTTTTGCCATGCTTGATACTTTTTATAGTTATTTAACAACCCAGATTAGTCAGCAGGCAGAGATTTGCTAGCACCATGCACACCCAGAGTCTTCACAAACGCTTTAAACAAAGCATTATAATCAAATACCAATCAATTATTTATAAAGCCATTTCAAAGGCCCGGCACACAAATACGATGCCGCTAGCCAGTGGCATCATTCAGAGCCCAGCCCCCCACAACCGACGCTTCTGTTCAGATCTACCACAGCAGGCCAGCATACCCGCAAGACTGCTCGGCCCACCCGGGCAAAGTGCAAAGTTGCCCACACCTTTTATCCGCTGAACCAAAGTTTCATTACAGGGCTTACATCTATCATCGCAAAAAAGAAAGCCGCTAACCATTGTAAACCAATTAGTTAGCGACTATACTACTGAGGTCACTAGCGGATTCGAACCGCTGTACCCGGTTTTGCAGACCGGTGACTAAACCACTCATCCAAGCGACCCTTCGTGATTTTTGCGGTGCAAATTTACTTCGACTTTTTGACCTGTGCAACTTTATCACCACATTTTTTTGCAGAATTTTTCTCGGGCTTTTGGCAAATGTCCTGTAACTTACAGCCAACACAGGCAGTTAGCGCCGATTGCCGATTCTTCAGCGATGACACGATTGTGCGCACCACAGCGACCACCGCAGCGGCCACAATCAGGCCCGCTAGCAAATATTGTATGATATCACTCATAATCTTACAGCCACCTTTCTTTATTTAGAAGCCTTGAAATTCTTTTTCACCAGGCGTGACAGTTTAGCAGGCGTCAAGTCGGCAGGATATTCGGCAAATGGCAACACCGTGTGGCAACCGTTATTGTACTCGCTGCACCCATAGGCCGCGCGTCCCTTGACCAGATGCCCCTTTCCACACACGGGACAAGGTATCTCCTCGATGCTCTTGAGGCGTGGCGCACGAGGTTTCTTGGGCTTGTCTGCCCCACCCTGTGCCGCAGGCGATTTAGGCTTAGCGGGCTTGCCTTGCTCAATCGCGATGGCGCCTCCATGGTTGTCACGCAACACATTCAGGACAATTTCGCCGATCATCGTCTTCAATTCCCCGATGAATTGCGCGGCGCTGTATTCTCCGCGTTCAATCATGCGCAACTTCTTCTCCCATAAGCCAGTGAGTGCCGCACTCTTAAGCAATGGTTCATGTATGGTATCGATCAGTTGAATGCCTGCCATGGTGGGAGCCAGGCTTTTACGCTCTTTGCGGATATAGCGCCGCTTGAACAGCGTCTCAATGATAGCAGCACGCGTTGACGGGCGCCCGATGCCGTTTTCCTTCATGGCATCACGCAATTCCTCGTCATCAACGGTCTTTCCGGCCGTCTCCATAGCGCGCAGCAGAGTACCCTCGGTATAGGGTTTTGGGGGCTGCGTGGTTCGCTTAAGCACCGACGGGTCATGAGGTCCGCTTTCTCCTTTTTCGAAGTGCGGCATCACACCATTATCCTCTTCCTCAGCCTTTTCCTTGCCATCATCATCGGCATTCTTATCGCCGGGTTTGTTATACAGATCGCGCCAACCTGCCCTGAGGATTTCCTTGCCCGTCGCCTTAAAGCCATACTCTCCCACCTGAGCCAAAACCGTTGTGGTATTGAACTCACAGTCAGGATAAAAGGCTGCGATAAACCGTACGGCAATCAAGTGATAAACACGTTTCTCCTCGGGAGTCATTGCCACCGTAGCGGGATTGACGTTAGTGGGGATGATGGCATGGTGGTCTGTCACCTTGCTGTTGTCAAACACCTTTTTGCTCTTGGGCAACTTGCTGAGTGCCAGCACAGAAGCGGTCAAGTGGGCATAGGGGGCCATCGCCTGCATGATGCCCGTCACCTGCGGATAGATGTCATCGCTCAGGTAGGTGGTATCGACACGCGGGTAGGTCGTCGCCTTCTTCTCATACAACGACTGTATGGTCTTGAGCGCCTCATCGGCCGACATGCCAAACTTCTTGTTACACTCCACCTGCAGACTTGTGAGATCGAACAACCGTGGTGGCGCTTCACGCCCCTTCTTGTTCTCGACAGCAGTCACCGTCAGTGGCAACTGCTTGATCTGCGACACGATATCGCCAGCCTCGCCCTCGGTCTTGAATCTGCCACGGGTGCTGTTGAAGGTCACCCCGCGGTACTTCGTCTTCAATTCCCAGTAGTTTTCAGGTACAAAGTTGTCAATCTCTCGCTGGCGGGCTACAATCATGGCAAGCGTCGGGGTCTGCACCCTTCCCACCGACAGCACGTCGCGTGAGCGCGAGTATTTTAGCGTATATAGGCGGGTGGCGTTCATGCCCAGGATCCAGTCTCCGATGGCACGGGACAGCCCCGCAAAATACAGATTATCGAAATCTTTGGCGTCCTTCAGTTGCTGAAACCCCTTGCGTATGCTCTCGTCGGTCAACGATGAGATCCACAATCGCTTAACGGGCTTGTCGCACTCAGCCTTCTGATACACCCAGCGCTGGATGAGTTCACCTTCCTGGCCGGCATCACCGCAATTGATCACCTCGTCGGCACTGGCTATCAGATGTTTAATCACATTAAACTGGCGTTTGATGCCATCATCGTCCTTTAATTTGATGCCGAAACGCTGCGGAATCATAGGCAACTGCCCCAGGCTCCACCTTTTCCACTGGTCGGTATAGTCGTTAGGCGCCTTGAGTTCGCACAGGTGACCGAAAGTCCACGTCACCTGATAGCCATTGCCCTCGAAGTAGCCATCGCGCTTGTCGCTGGCTCCTAGCAATCGGGCAATGTCACGTGCCACACTGGGTTTCTCGGTTACGCAGACTTTCATCGTGATTGGCGAACAGTTTTTATCCCGTCGGGTTTATTTAGAGTTTTACTTAAGAGTGTTTGTTATTATTCTCCGAGTTTCTGAGACTTGGCTTCGTTCCAAAGCATGTCCATTTCGGCCAATGTCAGTTCGTTGACATGGCGTCCTTGCTCGTTGGCTTTCTGCTCGATGTAATTAAAACGGGCGATGAACTTGCGATTAGTGCGCTCCAAGGCGTTGTCGGGACGCACATCATAGAGGCGCGCCGCATTGACGAGTGAGAAGAACAGATCTCCGAACTCTTTTTCGCGGTCGACATCGCTATCGCCTTTTAACTCGGTTTCAACCTCCTTAAATTCCTCTCGAACCTTGTCCCAAACGTCCTCCTTGTGCTGCCAGTCGAAGCCCACGTTAGCGGCCTTCTCTTGGACGCGTTCAGCCTTGATGAGCGATGGCAGGCTGCGGGGCACTCCACTGAGCACCATCTTGTTACCGCCTTTTTCGTTCATCTTGAGCACTTCCCAGTTCTGTAGCACTTGAGCGGCGGTATCGGCCTTCTCTTCACCGAAGACGTGCGGATGACGGTAAACCAACTTCTCACACAGGGCATCGCACACGTCGGCGATGTCAAATTTGCCCTTCTCGTCACCGATTTTGGCATAAAAGACGATGTGTAACAGCACATCGCCCAGTTCCTTACGGATCTTATCGTCGTCCTCGCCCATGATAGCATCGGCAAGTTCCATGGTTTCCTCGATGGTGTTGGGACGCAGGCTCTCGTTGGTCTGTTTGCGGTCCCACGGGCACTTCACGCGCAACTCGTCCAGAATGTCGAGCAGTCGGCCAAAGGCCTCCAATTTCTTCTCTCTGCTGTTATTAGGCATGATAATCTACTGATGATTTAATGATTTTCAAGGCGCAAAGTTAACAAAAAGTTTTCAAACAACTTCATGAACCGACTCAACAACCAGATGATTGAAGTGGCTTATCGGATCGAGTCGGTCGATTCCTGAGGCGTTGCGACCACGACCTCCTGGATGTCGGGATTGGTTGCATGCGGATGTTCTCTCATCTCGAAATAAGCCCGTTGCCGTTGAGTCTCAACAATTTGCATGGCCACAAAGGCCAGGACCAAAGCGGCAATCACCGCATAGAAGAACCGCCGGCCATATTTCTCGTTCTGCTTGTCGTTATCGTCATTCCATTGCTTAACGTCCTCACTGTAAGCCTCTGGATCCTCAGGGATATCCTGATCCGTTTTACCCCAAAGGATCTCGCTCAAATTCACCTTCTCTTTTTTGAGAAAACGCAAAACCAAAAAGCGGATTGCCGCACCCACAAGATTCCTCAAGAAGTGCCATATCACAGCCAAAATGACACCAACGACGGCAAAGCCGATAAATCTTACCGCCGTCATCAACATTTCTTTGTCAACAGGATGAATATACACCAGGAAATCAGTCATTTATATTTAATCACAAGCCAAGTCACGAGACACTCATTCGTCCACATACGTTTCATAATTATAAACCACACCCCACTGGCACGCTCCGCTGCTTTCGGCACAATCCCAGAGGTGCTGAAAACGTTCTGCCACGTCCTCTTTTTCCCAGTCCTGATCTCTAGACACAGGAGTGAAGCGCAGCCAATGAAAGGGTTCGAGGTCCTCGGTAAGCACAGCCTTTTGCACCTTGCGGTATGCATCTGGCGCATCCCAAGCCTTCACCAGGATATTGGCAAACCCACCCTGAGCGGGAGGCTCAATCTCATATAGGTAGCGAAACTCCACAAATGCCCAATATATCTCCTCTTCTTCAGGTCGCTCAAACTCATCCTGATCATAGAAGTCATCAAACACGCACGCGTCGTTCGCCATCGCCAATTCACACAGACGCTCGTAATGAGCCTCTTGCTCATCATCATCCCACAAGAACAACTTATCCTGATAAGGTTCAATAAGCAGCCAGTTGGTGGCCCGCAATTCACGGTGAGACAACGCTTCATTAACGGCTTGATAGGCCTCGATGGCATCACTTGCTGGAACAAAGGCATAGACCACCCCAGGCTTGGTGTCCCCAGTGCGAGAAACATATTCAACTTCGACCCAATAAACTTCCTTATCCATATTCAGATGGGTTTCATTGTGCAAATTTAGTCAGTTTTTCGGCTAAATGACATTTTTTATGTGTAATTTTGCAGCCATATTTTTAAAAAACCATAACATAGAAAACTGTAACTGAACATCAAATGAGAAAAACATTACTCATTGCCCTATGTGCTACCCTGCTGGGGCTCAATGCCATGGCACAAGGCAATAACACCCGCATGGGTGGCGACGAGAACGACAACACCGAATCGCTCGCCGAGCGCATCTTTAATCTGGAAAAGAAGACCGACGCCTTTAATTTCCACATCAACTTCGCATCTAGTCTGGTGGCCGATGACGCTGACCATGGCGAGTGGGACACCCGATTTATGTGCCGCGACCTGCGTCTCGACATCAAGGGCGACATCACCCCCAAGGTGTTCTATCGCATCCGTCACCGCTTCAACAGCAACCAGACAGCCAAGGGTCTGGACCGCTTTGCCAAGGCAACCGACATCATGATGGTGGGCTATCGTCCCAGCAGCAAGGTGGACATCGCTGCCGGTAAACTGTGCCAGATCTGGGGTGGATTTGAGTATGACCAAAATCCCATGGAAATCTACCGCTACAGTGACCTGATCGACATGATGGACATCTTTATGGCCGGCGCGATGGTGAGTTACCACCCCACCCCGACCCAAGAGGTCGCCTTCCAGATGACCAACAGTTACAACGGCTCGTTTACCGAGGACTTAGGTTCAAACCCGCAAATCGTCACCGACGACCTGCAGAAACCCGAACAACTGGCCCGCAGCCGCGCCCCGTTCACCTACATCCTGAACTGGAACGGCAACTTCTGGCATGACCAACTGCAGACGCGCTGGGCTTGGGGTATACAGACGCAGGCCAAGCATAAGTACTCTCGCATGATCACCCTGGGTCAAAGGCTGAATCTGCCGAATTACCAGTTGTATTTTGACTACTTCGGCGAGTGGGACGACGTGGATCGACTGCACTATGCGACCAACGACCTGCAGGACCTGATTGCCCCGGGCTCGACCCATCTGGGCAAGGTGCATAGCCACACCTTCATTGCCAAGATGAACTGGCAATTTGCCCCCAAGTGGAACCTGATGCTCAAGGGCACCTACGAGACCACAAGCATCGCCAAGATCGAGGATCTGCACAACTATCGCAAGTCGATCGGCTACCTGGGAAGCATCGAGTACTGGCCGATGCCCAAGAAACTGGACTTCCGCGTGTTCCTCGCCTATCTTGGCCACAAGTATGACTTCAACAAGGCATGCGGTCTGCAGGACTATAACACCAACCGCGTGGAACTCGGCTTCATGTACCGCATCAAGTGCTATTGATCCGGCATGCCGACCGAGCGGCACGAGCGGACTGACGGCCAGAGAGGCCGTGAGAATTGACATCAAGGCCGCCATTCCTGTCTGTAGGGATGGCGGCCCTCATATAAAATCCAAGTTTTAATAATTATTTTGAGTTATTATTTTATAATGTGAGGAATTTGCCCTACTTTTGTGCTGTAGTTTAGAAACGTGATGAAATACCTTAGTCTGCCTGACAACGCGACGCGCATCCTCCCTTTCTACTTAGCGATGGAGGAATATGCGGCACGCATCCTTGGAGAGGAGGACATCTTCTTCATGTGGCAGGTCGATCCGACGGTTATCTTTGGCCGCAACCAGTTGATAGCGAGCGAAGTGAACGTAGACTATTGCAAGGAGCATGGCATCGCCTTCTATCGTCGCCGCAGCGGTGGCGGTTGTGTGTATGCCGATCAGGACAACATCATGTTCAGTTACATCACCCGCAGCGACGAGGTGCAGACGACCTTCATTGCCTACACCACTGCCGTTGCCAGCATGCTGCAAGGCTTAGGACTGCATGCGACCGCCAGCGACCGCAACGATGTGCTCATCGACGGGCGCAAAGTGAGTGGCAACGCATTCTATCACATGCCCGGTCGCAGCATCGTGCATGGCACCATGCTGTTTGACACCAACATGGAGCACATGCTCAACGCCATCACGCCGTCGCGTGAGAAGTTGACGAGCAAGGGCGTCGAGTCGGTCAGGAGCCACATCACCACCCTGAGCGAGCATCTGACGATGGACATCGATGCGTTTAAGCGCTACGTGCGTGAGACGTTGTGCGACGGCGAGATCAGCCTCACCGCCGATGATGTGACCGAGATCGAGCGCCTGACGCTACCCTATCTGGAGCCAGCGTTTCTGTGGGGCAATGACCCGCGGAGCGAAATCGCCCTAGGCGGCAGGATCGAGGGAGTGGGCAGCATCCACATCAACGTGCAACTGCAACATGGCGTGATACACGACTTGCACTTGAGCGGCGACTTCCTGCCCGTGTGTGAAGACGCCGGCAATGCGATGCTCGACCGGTTGCGCGGTTCTAAACTCGACAGCGACGACCTGCAGACAGCCCTCACAGGCAGCGACGCAGGCCAATGGATCATGAACTTAACAAACGAACAATTAATATATCTATTAACCAACAAAACTTGTGCACGACCAACGTCATAAAGGCCAATT
Source organism: uncultured Prevotellaceae bacterium (assembly GCA_900320055.1). Taxonomy (GTDB): domain Bacteria; phylum Bacteroidota; class Bacteroidia; order Bacteroidales; family Muribaculaceae; genus Sodaliphilus. Next base: position 35,692 of record ONQS01000009.1, on the reverse strand, counting down.
TTGGCCTGCGTGACAGCGGAAAAGCCAGTTTTAAATCATTAAAAACCATTAAAACCGTGACTGAAGAAATCAAAGTTACCTGTCTGCACGACAGGCACGTGGCGCAAGGCGCTCTCATGTCCCCCTTTGCAGGTTACGACATGCCCATCCAGTATGTAGATATCACCACCGAGCACAACGCTGTTCGTCAAAAGGTGGGTGTGTTTGACGTATCGCACATGGGCGAGGTTGAAATCACCGGCCCCGATGCAGCCAAGTTCACCAACTACATCTTCACCAATGACATCAACGCCATCAAGGCTGGCCAGATCCTGTACGGCATGATGTTGTATCCCGACGGCGGCACCGTTGACGACCTGCTGGTTTACCGAGTTGACGACAACGACTACTTCCTCGTGATCAATGCTGCTAACATCGATAAGGATGTGGCTTGGATCATGGAGAACGCCAAGGACTTTGACGTGAAGATTGACCACCAGAGCGAGCAGTACGGCCAGATCGCCGTTCAGGGTCCCGAGGCCGAGAAGACCATGGGCACCGTGCTGGGCATCGACACCACCGACCTGACGTTCTATACGTTCAAGAAACTGGAGTATGACGGCAAGACCATCATCGTGAGCCGCACCGGTTACACTGGTGAGGACGGCTTTGAGGTGTATGCTGATCCCGCTATCATCTGCAAGATGTGGGATATGCTGATGGATGCCGGCGTACAGGCCTGCGGTCTGGGTTGCCGAGACACCCTGCGCTTTGAGGCTGGTCTGCCGCTGTACGGCGACGAGTTGACGGCCGAGATTTCGCCCATTGCCGCAACCTTCGGCATGTTTGTGAAACTCGACAAGGAAAACTTCATCGGCAAGGACGCCTGCGCTCAGCAGAAGGCTGAAGGCACCCCCAAGAAACTTGTGGGCCTCGAACTCGAAGGCAAGGCAATTCCCCGCCACGGCTACGAAGTGCTCGACGGCGAGAACGTGGTAGGTTACATCACCACCGGCTATCACAGCATCACGCTGGACAAGAGCGTTGCATTTGCACTGGTTGACCGCGCCGTTGGCGCCCTGGGCAACACACTGAGCGTGCGCATCCGCAAGAAAGTGTTCCCCGCAACCGTGGTGAAAAAACGCTTCTACACCCCCAATTACAAGAAGTGATCACCACTAGAAATTCCAGATCACCACAATTAAGAATTCATTAACAAAAACAAAATATTAACACATTAAATCCTTATAACACAATGAGTAAGATTATCGACGGACTCTATTACAGCGAGTCACATGAGTATGTAAAGGTAGAAGGCGACTTTGGCTTTATCGGTATCACCGACTATGCACAGCACGAACTGGGCAACGTCGTTTACGTAGACATGCCCGAGGTTGACGATGAGGTAACCGCAGGTGAGGACTTTGGCGCAGTCGAGAGCGTGAAGGCTGCCAGCGACCTGATGTCGCCCGTCAGCGGCACCGTGGTTGAAGTCAACGAGGCCCTCGAGGACGAGCCCGGCCTGATCAACAAGGACGCTTTTGAGAACTGGATCATCAAGGTGGAGTTGAGCGACAAGAGCGAACTCGACGGCCTGATGGATGCAGCCGCCTACAAGGACATGATCGGTGAATAATCAGATTTAGAGACAACGAATTATCGTTAAGGACATTAATGTTATGATGCTTAATGTCCTTAACGTGGTTTTAAAACAGAGAACTGAAAACAAAATGAGTTATAAATTTTTTCCGCACACCGACGATGAGATGCAAGCCATGCTCCAGACGGCTGGCGTCAAATCGCTGGACGACCTCTATCAGGACGTGCCTCAGCAACTCCAACTCAAGAAGGAGTATGAGTTGCCCGAGTCGATGAGCGAGATTGAAGTGCGCCGCTTCTTTGATGACCTGGGAATGGGCAACATCACGATGCGCACCTTCCTGGGCGCCGGTTACTATGACCACTACAGCCCCGCTGTTGTTCAAGACATCGTGAAGCGCAGCGAGTTCCTCACCGCCTACACTCCCTATCAGGCCGAGATCTCGCAGGGTACCCTGCAATACATCTTTGAGTATCAGAGCATGATGGCAGAATTGACCGGCATGGAAGTGAGCAACGCTTCGATGTATGACGGCACTACCGCTACTGCCGAGGCCATGATGATGGCTGTCGCTAACGCCAAGAAGCGCAAACGCGTCCTCATCAGCGAGACCATCAGCCCCTATGTGCTGCGCGTGGTCAAGACCTATGCCAAGTATCAGGGCATCCAGATCGACATGGTTCCCGCCAAGGGTGGCGTGATGGATCATGACGCTCTGAAGGTGGAACTCGAGAAGGACGACGTGGCAGGCGTTATCGTTGCCACCCCCAACTTCTATGGTATACTTGAGGACTACAGCGGCGTTGCCGAGATGTGCCACGAGCACAAGGCCCTGCTGATCATGCACTGCGTTGCCACCGCCCTGAGCGTTGTCAAGACTCCCGCCGAGTGGGGTGCCGACATCGCAGTGGGTGATGGCCAGAGCCTGGGTATTCCCTTGAACTATGGCGGTCCCTACGTAGGCTTCCTGTGCACGACCAAGAAACTGATCCGCAAGATGCCGGGTCGCATCGTTGGTGCCACCAAGGATGCCGATGGCAAGCGCGCATTTGTACTCACCCTGCAAGCCCGCGAGCAGCACATCCGCCGCGAGAAGGCCACCAGCAACATCTGCTCCAACCAGAGCCTGATGGCGCTGTATGTGACAGTCTATATGGGTCTGATGGGCGCCAAGGGCTTGAAGGAGGTCAACTCCATCAGTTACAGCAACGCTCATTACCTGGCCGACAGCCTGGTCAAGACCGGCCTGTTTGAGATGGCCTACCCCGACAAGCCGTTCCTCAACGAGTTTGCCGTGAAGACCAAACTCAACATCGACGAGTTGCAGGAATACTGTGGCGAGGAATATCTCCAGTGCGGTCTCAAGATTGCCGACGACACCCTGTTGCTGGCCGTGACCGAGACCTACAGCCGTGAGGATTGTGATGACCTTGTTGACGCATGTGTAACCTTTAACGAAGAACAGGAGGGCAAGTAAGTTATGAATAACACATTTTACGGTAAACTCATTTATGAGTTGTCTCAAAGTGGCCGTCAGGGTTATTCCCTGCCCGAGAACAGGTGTGACGAGTACAAGATGAGCGACCTGCCCAAGGAGTTGATGCGTGAAAACGCCCCCTTGCTGCCTGAGGTCGACGAGTTGAGCATCGTGCGCCACTACACCAACATGAGTAACAACAACTTCGGCGTGGACACAGGTTTCTATCCCCTGGGCTCGTGCACGATGAAGTATAATCCTAAGATCAACGAGGAGATTGCCGCCCACCGCGAGTTCACGGGCCTGCACCCGCTGCAGAATCCCGAGACCACCCAAGGCGCCCTCGCCGTTTACTACTTCCTGCAGACCAGTCTGGCCGAGATTTCGGGCTTGAGCGAGTTCACTCTGAACCCCTATGCTGGTGCTCACGGTGAGTTGACGGGTCTGATGATCATGCGCGGTTACCACATGGAACGTGGCGACATGAAGCGCACCAAGGTGATCATCCCCGACAGCGCTCACGGTACCAACCCGGCCAGTTCAGCCGTTTGCGGCATGGATGTGGTAGTGGTTAAGAGCCGTCCCGACGGCACCGTCGATGTGGACGACCTGCGTCCTCTGCTCGACGACACCATCGCCGGCATGATGATGACCAACCCCAACACGCTGGGCATCTTTGAGCACAACATTGGCGAGATTGCCAAGGCTGTTCACGATTGTGGCGGTCTGATGTACTATGATGGAGCCAACCTCAACCCCATGCTGGGTAAGGTGCGTCCCGGTGACATCGGCTTTGACATCATGCACATCAACCTGCACAAGACCTTCTCGACCCCTCACGGTGGTGGTGGTCCCGGCAGTGGTCCCGTAGGCGTACGTGCCGGACTGGAGCACCTGCTTCCTAACCCCCGCGTGGTGAAGGTGAGTGAGCAAGACTACGACTACTTCAAGGTAGAGTGCAGCGACAAGTCGATTGGCAGCATCAGCGGTCATCTGGGCAACTTCGGCGTGATGATGCGCGCCCTGGCCTACATCCTGACCCTGGGCCGCGACCAACTCAAGTGGGTCGGCCCGCTGGCAACCCTCAATGCCAACTACATCAAGGAGTCGCTGAAGGACGTGTTTGAATTGCCCATCGGCGGCGTGTGCAAGCATGAGTTTGTCTTTGACGGCTTAAAGGACAAGTCCACCGGCGTTACCACCCTGGATGTGGCTAAGCGCCTGCTGGACTATGGTTTCCATGCTCCTACGATCTACTTCCCCTTGCTCTTCCACGAGGCCTTGATGATTGAGCCCACCGAGAACGAGAGCAAGCAGACCCTCGACGAGTTTATCCGCATCATGCGCGTGATTGCTCAGGAGGCTAAGGATGATCCCGAGATGGTCAAGACCGCTCCGCACAACACTCCCGTTCGTCGCCTCGACGACACCCAGGCTGCTCTGCATCCCATCGTAACATGGCGCGAACTTGTCGCCGATAACGAGTAATCCCATTCAGCAGACAAGAAGGACAAATGAAGACAATTTTCCTTTTTTTAAAGCACAAGAAAAAAAAATTTGTCTTCATTGTCTTTCTTGTCTTTAGTATTACACACGATCTATTTTGAATAATACATTATGTTTGACATTATAATAATAGGTGCAGGTCCCGGCGGTTATGAAACTGCTGCCGATGCTGCCGCACACGGACTTACAGTCGCCATTGTCGAGCGCGATCAGATGGGCGGAACCTGTTTGAACCGCGGTTGCATTCCCACCAAAGCCCTGTGCCGCAATGCCGAAGTCATCAACCTGATGCGCGAGAGTGAGGTCTGGGGTGTAAAGACCGGTGAGATGGCGTTTGACTATGCACCCGTCTTTGAACGTAAACAGGCTGTCGTGAAACAATTGCGCGAGGGCGTCGAGATGCTCATGGGCGCACCCGGCATCACGGCCATCAAGGGTGAAGCCACCCTTAAGGATGCAAACACCATCATCGTTAACGGCGAGGAATACAGCGCCAAGAACATCATCATCGCCACAGGTTCGGCTCCCCGCGGCCTGCCTATCGACGGTGCAGACCTGGCAATGACCAGCGATGACATCCTGGCTATGGAGACATTGCCCAAAAGCCTGTGCATCGTGGGGGGTGGCGTCATCGGCATGGAGTTTGCCGCTGTGTTCAGCACATTTGGTGTTGAGGTAACCGTCATCGAGTATTGCAAGGAGATCCTGCCGCCGTTTGACAAGGACGTGGCCAAGCGCCTGAAGAGCGTACTGAGCAAGCGGGGCATCAAGATCATCACCAGCGCAGCCGTGAATGGCATCAGCCAGGACGAGAATGGCTACACCGTCACCTACCAACTGAAGGGCAAGCCTCAGAGCGTAACCTGCGAGAAGGTGCTCATGTCGGTTGGCCGCCAGCCGGTTCTGCCACAGGGGCTTGACGCAGTAGGCGTAGCCGTGGGCCGCCGTGGCATCGAGGTGGACGACAACATGATGACCAACGTCAAGGGCGTGTATGCCATCGGCGACGTGAACGGTCGCATGATGCTGGCTCATGCCGCCAGTGCCCAAGGCCAACGCGCGCTGCATGCCATCATGGGCAAGGCCGATGAGATCCGTCTCGACATCGTTCCTAGCGCAGTCTTTACCGTGCCTGAACTGGCCATGGTGGGACTTACCGAGGAGCAATGTGCCGAGAGAGGCCTCGATGTGACCGTGAAGAAGTCATTCTTCCGCAGCAATGGCAAGGCCGTGGCCATGAACGAGACCGATGGTCTGCTGAAGATGATCGTTGACAACACGACCCGACAGATTGTGGGATGCCACATCTGCGGAGCCCATGCTGCCGATCTGATTCAAGAGGTTGTTACCGCCATGAATGCCGGCGCAACCGTCGACCTGCTCTCACGCAGCATCCATGGTCACCCCACCCTGAGCGAGGTGATGATGACTGCCGCACGTCAATTCTGATAAACTGAATATCGCATCAAAGGTAGGAAAGAGTGAAAACTTTTTCTTACCTTTGTATGTTTAACAAGATCGATACCTGATATGGAGTACAAATTGCATAGTGATTACGAGCCCACAGGCGACCAGCCTCAAGCGATAGCCGAACTGGTTGGCGGCGTGAATGACGGTGTGCCCTACCAGACACTGCTTGGAGTGACCGGCTCTGGCAAGACATTCACGATGGCTAATGTCATCGCCCAGACTGGCCGACCGACCCTAGTCTTGTCGCACAACAAGACCCTTGCGGCACAACTCTATGCCGAGTTCAAGAGTTTCTTTCCTGAGAACGCAGTGCACTACTTCGTATCCTACTATGATTACTACCAGCCTGAAGCCTATATTCCCTCGACCGACAAGTATATCGAGAAAGACCTTGCCATCAACGATGAGATCGAACGGTTGCGGTTATCGACAGTGACGGCCCTGCTCTCCGGACGGCGCGACATCGTGGTCGTGTCGAGTGTGTCATGCCTGTATGGCATGGGCAATCCCGAGGACATTACCGCCAATGCCATCGAACTGCGCATCGGTGATCAGATAGGACGTGATGAACTGCTGCACAGACTGGTGGACGCCCTCTACTCGCGCAGCGACACCGAACTGAAGATGGGCACCTTCCGCGTCAAGGGCGACACGGTGGACGTGTTCTTGAGTGATGAGGACATCATGCTGCGCGTCATCTTCTGGGGCAATGAGATTGAACGCATCCAAGTCCTTGATAGCGAGACACAACTCCCGACCGAGGATGTGGAGGGCTTCAAGATTTTCCCTGCCAACATCTTTGTCACCACCAAGGAGCGCATGCGCAATGCCATGGGGCAGATCGACCTGGATCGAGAGAATCAAGTGGCCGCTTTTGCCCGTGAGAATCGTTTTGCCGAAGCCAAGCGCCTCAACGAGCGTGTGACCTATGACATGGAAATGATGCGTGAGGTAGGCTATTGCTCAGGAATCGAGAACTATTCAAGATACTTTGACGGCCGCAAGCCAGGCATGCGCCCCTTCTGCCTGCTGGATTATTTTGCCGACGATTATCTGACTATCATCGACGAGAGTCACGTGACCGTGCCACAGATACGCGCCATGTATGGCGGAGACCAGTCCCGCAAGACCAACCTGGTGCACTATGGCTTCCGCCTGGAAGCAGCGCTCGACAACAGGCCCCTGAGGTTTGAAGAGTTTGAGCAACTGACCCATCAGACCATCTATGTCAGCGCCACGCCCGCCGACTATGAGTTGAACAAGAGCGAAGGCATCATCACCGAGCAACTGATCCGCCCGACCGGTCTGTTGGATCCGCAAATCGTCGTACGCCCCTCACAAGGCCAAGTCGATGACCTGGTCGAAGAAATCCAACTGCGCATCGAGCGTGGCGAGCGCACCCTTGTCACCACCTTGACCAAGCGCATGGCCGAGGAATTGAGCGATTACCTGAAGAGACTAGACATCCGCACCGCCTACATGCACAGCGATGTGGAAACGATGGAGCGCATCGAGATCATCGACAACTTGCGTGCCGGAGCCATCGATGTGCTGGTGGGCGTGAACCTGCTGCGAGAGGGCCTGGACCTGCCGGAGGTATCGCTTGTCGCCATCCTCGATGCCGACAAGGAAGGCTTCCTGCGCAGCCGCCGTTCCCTGACCCAGACCGCAGGACGCGCTGCCCGCAACCTCAATGGCACCGTCATCATGTATGCCGACCAGATTACCGACTCGATGCGTCAGACCATCGACGAGACCGAACGGCGCCGCACATTGCAACTCAAGTACAACGAGGAGCATAACATCACTCCCACGGCAATCATCAAGGCCCGCACAGCCATCATCGGTCAAGATACCGACATGCACCATCCCAGCGCCCCAAGCCGGCACAACCAGTCGCCTGTGCCAGCCCCCGGTGCCTCAATGCCTAAGATGCCCTATGCCGAGGAGTTCAACACCAGCGCTGGCGTGGCAGCCGACCCGATTGTAGCCTACATGGGCGCCAAAGACCTGCAGGCCGCTATCGACCGTCTCAAGACCCAGATGATTGATGCCGCCAAGCGAATGGACTTCCTTGAAGCCGCACAATACCGTGACGAAATCGTGAAACTCGAAGAAATGCTCAATGCCAAAGAATGAGCCAGCCCATCAGACATAATAAGAAAGCGATGCCGGCCGATGGTGATCACCGCATCAAGGGCCAGTGGCTGCCCACTACCAAAAAAGAGATGGATCATCTGGGGTGGGAACAAGCCGACGTCATCCTGTTTAGCGGAGACGCCTATATCGACCACCCGTCGATGGGCTGCGCGGTCATAGGCCGCGTGCTCGAAGCCCACGGCTACAAAGTAGCCATTGTACCCCAGCCTAACTGGCGCGACGACCTGCGCGACTTCAAGAAACTGGGCAAGCCACGCTTGTACTTTGGCGTCTCGGCTGGTGCGATGGACTCGATGGTGAACCACTATACCGCGGCCCGGCGCAAGCGCAGCGATGACGCCTACACGCCTGACGGCCGTGCAGGAGCCCGTCCCGACTATCCCACGATCGTCTATAGCGAGATATTGAAGCGGCTCTTCCCCGATGTGCCTGTCGTGGCAGGAGGTATAGAAGTCTCACTTAGGCGACTAGCGCATTACGACTACTGGCAGGACCGGTTGCGTCCGTCGATACTCATGGACTGCCCAGCCGACCTGCTTGTGTATGGCATGGGAGAATTGCCCAACATTGCCATCGCCGACGCACTGGCTGCAGGCACACCGATTGACGCACTCATCGACATTCCACAGACCGTAGTGCGACGTCCCTTGAGCGAGATGCCTGCTAGTGACACGACGACAGACGTGGTGCTGCACCCCTATGAGGAATGCCAAAAATCGATGCGGGCACAAGCCGAGAATTTCAAGACTATCGAGGTGGAAAGCAACCTATGGCATGGGCACAACGTGTGGCAAGCCACTGGCGATATCGCTGTGAAAGTGAACCGCACCAATCCGCCGATGACCACCGAGCAGATCGACGCCTCGTTTGATCTTCCCTATACCCGCCTGCCCCACCCTCGCTATCAAGGCAAGCGCATTCCCGCCTATGAGATGATACGCCACTCGGTGTGCATGCACCGCGGCTGCTTTGGCGGATGTGCCTTCTGCACCATCAGTGCGCATCAGGGCAAGTTTATCGCATCACGCAGCAAAGCCTCTATCCTGCGTGAGGTGAAACAAGTGACCGAGATGGAAGATTTCAAGGGCTACATCAGCGACCTGGGCGGTCCCAGCGCCAACATGTATGGCATGCATGGCAAGGATCTGGAACGCTGCCAACGCTGCAAGCGCCCATCATGCCTTCATCCCCAGCCATGCCATAACCTGAACACCGATCACAGCCAGTTGCTGGATATATATCATGCTGTTGACGCCCTGCCGCAAGTGAAGAAATCCTTTATCGGCAGCGGGGTGCGCTACGACTTGTCGATGCATCGCACCGGAGACGCCCATGTCGACAAAGTCAATGCCCAATACAACGAGGAACTGATACGATTCCATGTGTCTGGCCGCCTGAAGGTTGCCCCAGAGCACACCAGCGATGAGGTGCTCATGCTGATGCGCAAGCCCTCGTTTGAACTGTTCAGGCGCTTCAAGGCACTATTTGATCGCGTCAACGTGAAATACAACCTGAGGCAACAGATTATCCCCTACTTCATCTCGTCACATCCCGGTTGCCGAGAGGCTGATATGGCCGAACTCGCTGCCATCACCAAGGAACTGGACTTCCGCTTGGAGCAAGTGCAGGATTTCACGCCGACACCGATGACCGTTTCCACCGAGGCCTACTATACCGGTCTCCATCCCTATACACTGAAGCCTGTGTATTGCGCCAAGACTCCGCAGGAGAAGCAAGCACAGCGGCTGTTCTTCTTCTGGTATGACCGCAAAAACCGCGCGGCCATCACCCAAGCGCTCAAACGAATCCACCGCAGCGACCTGCTGCACAAACTCTATCCCACACGATGAAAACAGCCCGTCTGATACTCCTAGCAGTATTACTCCTCATGCCAGTATCACGCCTTGAAGCCAGCGACGAGGGCTTGAGACACGCTACCGACATCCTGTGCCTTGCTCCCGATGCCACCGCCCTTGCCGTAACACTGGCCAAACACGACACCCAGGGGCTTAAACAACTGGGGCTGAGCGCTGCCACCTGCCTTGTCGTCAATTATGGGTTGGAATTGTGCATCCGCAAGGACCGTCCCGACGGCACCGGACACCATGCCTTTCCCAGCACCCACACAGCCGTCGCCTTTAACGGCTCGTCATACCTGATGCGTCGCTATGGTTGGAAATGGGGCGTTCCGGCTTATGTGGTTTCGAGTTTTGTGGCCTGGGGCCGCGTGCACACCGACCGCCACGACTGGTGGGATGTGCTGGGAGGTGCCGCTATCGGTGCTGGCAGCGCATTCATTTTCACGCGTCCGTTTGTCAAAGACGTTGACGTATCAATAAGCCCGACCACCTTTGGTGACCGGGCCTATGGCATGACTGCAACTATACAGTTCTGATTACTTCACAAGCACCTTGCGTGCTGAGCCGTCACTCATCTTTACAATATTGATACCAGGCTGCATGCTATCGTGCTTGCGGCCCATGATGTCGTAATACTCAACAGGCACGACATCACCGCTGAGGAGGAGTTCCTCGACGCCCTCGGCCTGATTGATGAGGCGTGCCGTCTCAGCATTGTTGATAGCCAGATCGGTGAAGACCTGACCACCGCCAGCGGCCAGAGGTCGGCTGATAAATGCCACCACATTGAGGTTAGCGATATTCCATTCTTCAGGAATGGTCATGGTAAACTCGTTGGAATAGCCGCCTTCCACGCGATTCAATTCCACACCCTTGACTGAGCCCAAAGCGCAACGGAACACGCCATTGTGCCTGTAGCCGTTAATCCACGAGCCATTGTTCAACTGGCGGGCGACGAGACTGTCCTCGGTGATATAGACCGTCAACTTATTGCCCTCTCCAAGCAGGTAGTCAAAGTCGGAGGTCATCTCGCCAGAGACGGTGATCACGGCTTCGCGCGTATCTTTGTCAACCACGGGGTCAATATTGATGCTGGCAAAGGTGGGCTTTTGCTCAGCGATGAAATCAAAGAATTGGCCCAATTCGCCGGCCATCTGCTGATGATACTCCTCATAGTATCCTATGCTATTGACTATCTGCGCATCATTTTCCCATCCCGTTGAGCGGTCAAACGCTGCCGAAGGATAAGATATCGAGCCGCCTGTCATGTAGACCATGGCAGTGTCGCCTTGAGCAGTCGTGTACGGGTCAACCCCTGAGCCCAGATTGCCGTGCAGGCCTACCCAGATGATGTCGTCACGTTCACTGGTGAGTATGCCCAGCATGGAATTACCCAGCGGGCAATAGGTGCAATAGGTCGAAGTCAATTGCTCAACCACGTGCTTCTGACGGGGGAAGGATCCGCTATGGGCCACAAAGTCAGCATTCATCGGGTAGACATAGTCGAGGACCTCCTCGCCAGCCATTGCGCCGTCGATCGTCAGCGTGTGACTGCCCGATTCCAAGTCGGCAATCTCGGCAATGCCCTGCAGCGTCTTGATCTCTCCGGGCTCGATAGCCTCGGAATTGGAAACGGTCGTGAGTTTCTTGCCATCAACGTTGACGTCAAACGACAGGGCCTGAGCATCCAGCGGCTGGATGCCCCTGTTCTTCACCGTGAAGGAGAAAGGCAGACCTTCGGCCTTGTTGACAAACTTGGGCGCCACGAGATTAGCGGCCTTGATCAACACCTCAGGATAGTTATCTTTCTCTACGATACACTGCACACACAGGTTGCCTTGAGACTTGAGGCCTGCGGTCATCCAACGGTAGGTTGCACCCACCTTTTTGCGCATATAGGTATCATACACCTCGCCCTCGTTGACCAGTGCCAACGGCTTGTTGATTGAGGTCTGCTCATATTCAAATCCGATCATCAGTCGGCCACCCTCGGGGATATCGAGCAGGTAGGGTGTGGGCAACTGGATGACATTCCATCCCGTCTCACTCACGCTGCAGGTCCAAGGAACCATAGTTCCATAAGAGCCACCGGCACTAATCGGCATAACAAACACTTTGGACACCGTTGTGTTCTCGGCCAAGCCGACACGGAAGGCGACAATGCGTCCTCCATAAAACAGATCGATTTCCTCGGATTCCAGAATCACACCCAACGTGATCTTTCCGGTCGTGGTTAAGGCGACACCTTCGGTCGAAATGGCATCACTGTCGAAGTGTCCCATGATTTTCTGATTGTCGGGCAACTCGACACGCGCCGGCGCATTGTGCGCAGCAATGGACATTGACAGCGACATCATCGCTGCCAACAGCAGGAGTAATGATTTCTTCATTTTTTAACTTTTGTCTAACAGAGTTTAATATGGTATTTATTCTATTGAGTCAGATCACTGATTCAGGATGATGTCGATGATGCCATTCACATCAGCGATATTGACCTCGCCATCTTTATTCACATCCCCTTTAGCATCGTTGACACCCTTGAGGATAAGATCGATAGCGGCATTCACATCAGCGATATTCACTTCACTGTCGCCATTCACATCACCCACAACAGGCTCGGGTCCAGGCACATCGCCCTTGACAAAGCGCACGGTGATAGTAGGTCCGTAAGCCTTATGCACATAGGTGGGAGGGAAGCCCCCCTGCTTGGTAAAGATTTCGAGACTCAGATGCACGATGCACTCGCCATCGCCATTGGGAAACCACTCACTCTGGATATCCTGAAGATCGCCCATGAGTTGGCCTATACCGGTCTCGTAGTTGTCGGGCTGGGTCTGCATGTTACAGGTTGAGGGGAAACAGATCTGATAAGTTCCATTATCGATGCGCTCAATGGTGTAGATCATCTTGATGTAATCACTTGACGATCCTGACTGATTCAGTACAGAGATGCCCGAGTAGATCACCTCGCCGCCCCCTTCATAAGGCTCAACGACATTGCGGAGCACCACGGCTCCATTCTCGACAAACTCACCTTCCTCATCCAAGAAGACGTAACTCTCGTCAATCTCTTGTGCCAACATCGGCAGCACGGTCAATGACCAGGCAAACAGAATAGTAAAGATTTTTTTCATATCAGTAGAATATCATTGTTTATATTTATTTCTTCAACGGGAATCTCGAGACTTGACGCACGCCCTGATCATCATAGAGGAATGTGACGATGAAACAATGCTCGGGCACCCATGCGCGCTCTAACGTGAAGTCGTAACGCTTGGTCGCCACCTGACCATGGTTCACAGCGATGTCATCTCCCCAGGGATCGTTAACACTGGCCCTGAAGACATGCATGTGATTGTAGTGCTCATTGACGCTGCCGTCAGGCATATACTGGAAACTGTCGATGCTATCCTCGACAAGCCACACCTGCAACTTGCCGCTGATGCTCTGCTCGTCCAGGCCGATGGTCTGCACCTCGATGGCTGCATGCTGCGAGTCGTCGTCATAGTCTGAACTGACCACAAACGAGACCGGAGCCTTCTGAGCAATCTCGTAGTTCACACCTGCACCCCAATCGGTGAAGTCAAACGGCATCGAGGAATAGAGCCGGTCGATCAGTCCGACAGGCTGAGCCGACAGCCCCCACTTGGTGAAGTAGGAGTCGCCGACCTCGGTATACAGTGGCGAGGGAACACCCTTCTGCTTCGAGAACGGTCCAGAGTGAATGGCCACGGCTATCACTGTTGTATCGCCATACTGCTCAAGCAGGCGCTCTATCTCCTGTGATGCCTTGGGACAGTTGACGCAGTACTGGCCCGTATAGTCCTCGATAAGCACAGCGCGCCCCACCTCAGGAGGCTCGACATAGATCAGTCGCTTGCTGCTGGAGACCTCGTCACACGAGATCAGCAACAGTGCCGCTGCCAATAGGGATAAGAAGTATATCTTTTTCATCGTCAATTGCTAGAAACTATAATTATATGATAACGTGAAACCACGGGTGGCCGGAACCCAGCGGCACACACCACCCGAGCAGTTAAAGCCAGCATCGGTGCGTCCATAACCGGCCTGGATGCGATGCGCCTTGAGGCTATAGGTCACAAGAGCCTGATAATAGTGGATCTTGGTTTCGCCACAGTTCCAGGCATCACTCACGGTAAACATCCAGTGGGGAGCCCATGAGAGTTCGGCCAAGCCGAATGCCCAGTCACCCTCATCACCCTCGCAGAACTGATACTGCAATTCACAGCGCAGCGTCAACTTGGGCGAGAACTTGTACTTGCCATCGGCAATCAAGATATTGCTCTTGATCATTCCTCCATGGCCCTCGACCACGGTCATGTTATATTTCTGATTCATATACATGAAGATGAACGAGAAGTCGCGGGTAACACGTTTCTCGATCTGCACGTCGATGTCCTGATAATAGACCTCGTCGCCCATCTTAAAGAAACTCGACTTGTAGCCGTCACTGCCCATGATGCGGTCGTCGACAACGGGATTCTTGACTGTCTCTTCGTCAACACCACGCACGTGAGAGACGTTAAACTTGACCTTGGTGCCATATTTTCCGCCCAGAGCAGTGCCCTTCTTGAACGTATATCCCAACTCGCCCTGGAAGGCCCACTCGCCATCGGGCCGTGTGGCATAGGGATACTGAGCGGCCAAGGCATAAGTCTGGTCATGGGTGAATGCAGGCAGATGATTGATGAAACTCGAGGTGCCGTTCATGCTACGACGGCTGCGGAACGACATGCCCTGACTGCGTTTGGCCTGCAATAGCACACTCATGCCCCTGCGAGAATAGGAAGCACTCAGCATCGCCACATTGCCGCGTCCATAGTGGTAGCCATTGTCAAACGAGGGGTCTTGAGACTTCTGCGCATACTCGGCCAGGAGGTTAAACCCCTTATGAGACACATTGACCCTGGCATCCCAAGCATTGACGTAGGCCGGCAGATTCAACTTATGTGTCGCATCCACAAAGATGGCGTCGTCGTCGGGATTCTCATGCTTGTTGACCCACGAGCCGCCCAGGGTGATATGGGTCTCGTGATGCTCAAGGGCCTTGATGAAACTCTCGAGTCCCACCTCAAGGTCCACGCCGCTCACGAGCGCATGGTTGTGGTTCCAGTATCGACGCTGCTTGCCCGTGAGGGCCTTCAACGACACACCATTGACAGGCTTGTAACTCAATCGCGCCCCGCGCAGTGCATTGTCGATGCCGAGCGAGCGCTCCTCGTAGGTCCGCAAGACGAATCCGGATCCAAACTGCTCATAATAGTCGCCCACGGTCAGTTCCACATTCTTGTAATGTCCCTTGACATAGAAATGGGGCACGCCCCACCCTTTCAAGTCAGGTTCATAGCCAGGCAACGGATATTTGAGGAACTCAAAACGTCCTCCCGCCTCGACATACTTGCTGCCCAACTTGAGGTCCAGATAAGTGTTGGTCAACACTTTGTCATCGTAGTGTTCTGCACCGATTTTTTCGTCTTCTTGTGGAACAAGGATATCACTCTGGATGCTACCGCTCAGGGTTACCTGCGACGGGGCCTTGGGCGCCGAGAACAGGATTGCCGCCAGCAGCAACATCAGGGTTAGTGATCTATTCATATCTTTTATCAGTCGGAATAATCAGTCTATTGTTATTGAGCGAGAAGTTTGCGAATCTCCTCAATCAGTTCATTCTCAGCGCCATCGGTGTACCCACTATGTTTCGATGCGACATTGCCGTTACCGTCAACAATCACAACAAAGGGGATCATCTGACCGCCTAACGCTTTGAGGAACTCGCTGTTAGGATCCAAAAGAACCTCATATTCCCACTCGTTCTGGTCGACGAGGGGTTTCACTTTGTTGATGTTTTGGGCTTGGTCGATGCTCACAGCATAGATTTTGACACCTGTTTCCTCCTGCCACTCATCATAGACCTCAGCAATAGCGCTCAACTCTCGGTTGCAAGGCTTGCACCATGTTGCAAAAAAGTCGATAATAAACGGCTTGCCGTCATTATTCAGCGATTGGGTTTGCACGACCTCACCGTCGATGGTCTTTAACGTAACAGCGGGTAATTGAGCCTGCGCCACACCAAAGCAGGCCAGCAAGCAGATCACGGTGGTTAATACATATTTTTTCATCATATACAATTAAATTTTGGATTCATAGTAATACCGACGCAAAGATAAACATTATTTGGATAATCAGCACTAAAATCAAGTAAAAAACGACTATTGTGCCGATATTTTCCCATCTCCTGTGTCTAGCGCGAGTATTTTGCAAAAAGAAATCTTATATGACAATCTGCGATTTAGAGCATCTGAATATAACTGATGGCGCGTACCGTTGCGAAAAAACAGCACCCCCAAATAAAAGCACTGGCTCTGAATTTACCGGAGCGAATCCAGAGCCAGTCTTATGTCATAAGGCTGTTGCAAAACTATGGCCACTAGAGGACATCGCGCTATGCGCCAGAACTTTAAGTTCAGAGTAGCCAAATTTTACAAAATGGTGATAAAAATATGTTTTTTTATACAAATTTGGCTTGTTTTTTCGGCCAATAGGCAGATTAAAAACCGCTTCAAGTTTTGCAACATCCTCAAACGGATCAGTTAAGTACCTTCTTCACTGAGACGGTGCCATTCTCATCGGTCGTGCGAACGATGTTCACACCCTTCTCCAGAGTGTTCACCTTGCGGCCATCGATCGTGTAGATCTCGGTTGTGTTCACACCCTTGTCGGTTGCGACCTCGCTGATAGCGGTGGAGGGGTTACCAGTGATGTCAACACACATGACAAACATGCCAGCAGAACCTGGGATGACTTCCCAGTTGTCGTCATACTGCTCCTCTTGGGTATAGAAGATATAGGCATTGTTCTCGTCATAGGTAACAGAGAAACCGCTCGACTTGAAGTTATCCTCGCAGATCTGCTTGCTCCACATCACTTCGCCAAACTCATCAATTTTCACTACCATGAAGTTAGCGCCATTCCAACTGGTGCTGTTGCCATAGAGTACAACCCAGCCGTCGATAACGGGAATCACCTTGACTGGGGTGAAGCCCCAATCCTCGGTCATCTCGAGTGAGATGCCATAGGTGTTATCCCCCGTCCAGAAGTAGTTGTTGTCATCATCAATGACGTTGGCATTCATGTGATATTCCGATGCTGAGTATGCCCACTCCCAAGCAACGAGCGCCCTGTTCTCCTTAACGCCCATGGCAGCGGTTCCGGCGTCGCCGTCGATGCTACCGGTAAGGCTGACAGCATCGCGCATGGTTTCACCACTGGGAGTCAAGTGGTTAACCACCTGATATCCGTACCAATCGGTCGGCACCCTGTAGGAGAGCATGAGTTTGTCATCCTCGTTCACCTGAGCGAGCGGTGTGGGCATGAACATGCCCGTGGAGAGCGGACGTTCCTCTACAGTGACAATGTTGTCCCAGACATTCTTGAGTTCTGGATTGATCAACTGTGCGTCCAGTCCAGACAACTCATTGTCATACACCATATAGATGTTGCCATCGGGGGCAGGATTCATCGTGAGAATCTTACTGTCGATGCTGATAGGCTCCACCTCATCGCGGTTATCGGCAAGGAGCATAACCTGCCAAGCGCCCTTATTGACCAGCACCGAGTCGGGCATCTGCTGGTTGGGGAACCAGGGCGAGGGTGACCAGTTGTCCTCGTTAGCCTCCTCCATGAAGTACTCGGTATGCATGACAGCGAGATAGATGTTGTCACCGCTGACGCAGATCTTGGGACTCAGGTTCTCGACCGAAAGCGGATTCTCACTTATCTGCTTGACGGGAATGAGCACACCATCAGCATCCCACACGGGTTGTCCCTGCTGATTGTAGCGATAGATGTAGGCCTCGCTGCATTCCTGATTCTCAACATCATTACGTATATCATAATAAGCCATCAAGATATCACCGTTAGGAGCCAATGCCAATCCATAATCCGAGGTCCAGGTAACAGTGGGCTTGTTGGCAACGATGATACCCTCGTCACCGAACTGAGCGTTGCCATCAGCATCAAACAACTGGAGGTGCAACTGATAGGCAAAGACGCCATCGGTGCGTTCTCCGCGCAACCAGGTCAAGATAATCTTCCCGTCGTCGGTACGCAAGGTCTTCATCAGGGATTGTCCCGTAGCATCCTCCTTGTCGAGGCGAATTGCCTCAGTATCACTGGGATGCCAATTAGCCATCATTGTACCCATAGCAAAAATGGCCATCAAAACAAAAGATAATAATTTTTTCATAAATAAATTAAATTAAATGGTTATAAATCGAGTGGTTATATCTATTATCAAATCAATTCAGATACTTGACCAGACAAGGCCACAGACGATATCGCAGACCGTAGCGCCCGCCATTACAATCTGTCGCAAAATTACTTAAATTGCAAACAAAAACAAACAGAAATCCCGTACAAATAAATAAAAAATTACCGAAATCGGTGATTTTGGCTTCAACCCATCACCTCGACGCGCGATAATAGAGTACCGCGGCAATGATGGTGTAGACAAAATTGGGAATCCACATGGCCACCCTGGGGCTGGTGTAGCCCGAAACCGCAAACGTGGACGTAACCGTCATAAACAGGATGTAGGAGAAACTGAGCAATAGGCCCAGACCGATGTTCATGCCGATTCCTCCCCTCACCTTGCGCGACGAGAGCGATAAGCCAATGATGGTAAGAATAAACGCTGCCGCGGTCATAGCAATGCGCCGCTCATACTCGATCTCAAAATTCTTGATATTGGCCACACCACGCGACTTCTGCTTGTTGATGTAGGCTTTGAGTTCGGGCGAGGTCATGGTTTGCTCGTCATTCTTAGATATAAGGAAATCGCGCGGATCGATGTTGAGCAACGTGTCCATCACCACGCCGCGTGTCATGGTCTCCTTCATGCCCTTGAAGTCGCGGATGGTATAGTTGCGGATGGTCCACAAGCCCACTGAGTCATAACGCACACTCTCGGCGGTGAGACGGGACTTCAGGGTATTGCCGTCGAACTGCTCAAGCGAGAAGCGGAAGCCGCTGCGAGTAGTGTTGTCGTAGCGTGACATATAGGCCATGACACCGGGCCGCACCTGCAATTGGATATTGTCGCCATAGATGACCTCCTTGTTCTTGACCCATTTGTTCTGATAAGCGATGCGCTCGGCATTGGCGGGAGGAATGATATAAGCGGCCAGCAGATAACTGCCCAGGGCTATCACAGCGGCCGAGAACAGGTAAGGCACCGTCATGCGGTAGAAACTGATGCCATTGGATAGCATCGCGATTACCTCGCTGCGGTCGGCTAAGCGCGAGGTGAAGAAGATGACTGCGATAAAGGTGAACAACGGGCTGAACTGGCTGAGCACAAAGGGCAGGAAGTTCATGAAGTACTGGAAGACGGTCGCCTTGAGGGGTGCAGTGAGCACGGCATCCAGTTTCTCGTTGATGTCAAACACCACCACGATGGCAAACAGCAACAGGATGGCAAAGAAGAAGGTGCCCAAAAAGTTCTTGATGATATAGCGATCGAAACGCTTCACGTAGTACCACGGATAGCGCTTGCGAGTGTCCTGCTTGGTGGGCTGGACAGGGAGGTCGGGAGACGCGGGGTTTTGCGTCTCTACGGGCTTCATCGCTATATCGTTGAGTTCATCTGCCATGGGTAATCTTATTTACAGGCGTTGCTGCACGTCGTGGAGCATCTTGCGCTTCCAGGCGGGGAAGTCGCCCTCGATGATGTGCTTGCGGGCCTCGCCCACAAGCCACAGGTAGAAGGCCAGGTTGTGGATGCTGGCAATCTGCATGGCGAGAATCTCCTGTGCGATAAACAGATGACGCACGTATGCCTTGCTATAGATATGATCGACAACCGAGGGGCCATCCTCCTGCAGGGGAATGAAATCGTCGGCCCACTTCTTGTTGCGCATGTTCATGATGCCATGGCGGGTGAAGAGCATGCCGTTGCGGCCGTTGCGCGTAGGCATCACACAGTCCATCATATCCACGCCACGGTCGATAGCCTCCAGGATGTTGGCAGGCGTGCCCACACCCATCAGGTAGCGGGGACGGTCCTGCGGCAGGATGTCATTGACAACCTCGATCATCTCATACATCACCTCGGTGGGTTCGCCCACGGCTAGACCGCCGATGGCGTTGCCATCGGCTCCCAGGTCGGCGACAAACTTGCTGGATTCCTGTCTCAGGTCTTTATAGACGCAACCCTGCACGATGGGGAAATAGGCCTGGCTATGACCATAGTGGGGCTGGGTGTTCTTGAAGTGTTTCCAGCCACGGGCCAGCCAGTTGTGGGTCAGAGTCAACGACTTGCGGGCATAACTGTAGTCACTGGTGCCGGGAGGGCACTCGTCCAGGGCCATCATGATGTCGCTGCCGATGGTGCGCTCGATGTCCACCACCTTCTCTGGCGTGAACAAGTGCTTGCTGCCGTCAATGTGGCTGCGGAAGGTCACCCCCTCGTCGGTCAACTTGCGGTTCTCGGCAAGGGAAAAGACCTGGAAGCCGCCACTGTCGGTCAAGATGGGACGGTCCCACCCGTTGAACTTGTGCAAGCCACCAGCACGCTCGATGATGTCCATACCGGGACGCAGATACAGGTGATAGGTGTTGCCCAGGATGATTTGGGCCTTGATGTCCTCGCGCAATTCGGTCATGTGGACAGCCTTGACGGCTCCCACGGTGCCTACTGGCATGAAGATAGGGGTCTCGATCTGGCCGTGGTCGGTCGTGATGAGTCCAGCGCGGGCATTGGTGCCCTCGGGCGTGGCTATGAGTTGATAGTCCATTCAGTCGTCTAATCTAAAAAAATCGTGCAAAGATAATGCTTTTTTTAGTTTACAGTGGACACAGAATAGTTAATAGTTACTTTTTCGCGCTGTTATTCCTATTCGGCGAACAACAGGGGCTGGCGATTGATAGCATCACCAGCCCCTGTTGTCTCTAAGCCGTTAAGCCTAGGCTAATGCCCTAAGCATCATTTGTACTTCTCCATGTTGCGGCGTGCCTTCTCAAGATTCTCCTCGGCTTTCTCGAGGTTGCGATAGGCTTTTTCGTATTCCTGTTGAGCCTTGAGGTTCTTTTTAGCGACCTTTTCGTCAAATTTCTTCTGCTCGGTAGCCTGCTTGACGGGATCATCCATCTTTGCAATTTTAGCGCGTACCTTCTCAGCCTCCTTGGCCTGCTCATTGGGAAGGGCACTCAACTTATCCTGAGCGTTCCTGTACTTGTTTTGAGCCTCTTGATAGCGCTGCTGAGCGCTGTTATATTTGGCACTAGCCTTCTGACGCTGTTCGATAGCCTTTTGCTGCTTCTTGGCTTCCTTCTCGGCCTTCTTGGCTTCTTTCTCCTGCTTCTCGGCAGCCTTCTTGGCTTCCTTGGCCTTCTTCTCCTGCTCCTTGTAGGCGTCCTTCTGCTTCTTGGCGGCCTCGGCCTGCTTCTTGGCTACCTCGGCATCCTTGGCCAGTTGGGCCTGCTGTTGCTGTACCTGTTGCGGAGTCTCATAAGTCTGTGCCATTGCGGCAGGTGCGGCAGCAAAGCAGAACAACGCTGCCATCAACAATAATTTCTTCATAATCAGTCGTATTTTTAAAATTTAACGTTGGTTTTGTCTTGCAAATATACGACTAAGACCCGAATTGACAAAAAAAGTTTAAAAAAACACGATTTCACCCGCGCTCCATGCGACGGTAAGTAAACTCGTCGATGTGGCAGATGCCCAAAGCATCGAGGTATTCACGAGAGCGGTTCACGTCAGCATCAGTATTGTAGTCGGGGATGTGCGGCACGCGTACGACAATACGTTCGGCCATGCCATCGTGGCTCAATAGCCATTGCAGATTATCGAGCACGCGTTGATTGTCATAGCCTGTATAGCGACGGTAAACACCGGGGTTCACATCCTTGATGTCGATGATGTACTGATGCACATGCGGCAAGAGACGTTCAAGATGATGGCGATCCACGTTCAGGGCGGTTTCCATCGTGATGTGCCACTCGGGCGGTGCCATGCTGCAAAAGGCGTCGATAAAATCGCTGCGGATGGCTGGCTCACCGCCGCCAAAGGTGATTCCGCCGCCAGTGGCCAGAAAATACAGGTTGTCGATCATCACCTCGTCGAGCAGTTCGACAGGCGTGATAGTTCTTGAGAAGCCATCAGGGCGCAGGCACTGGGCATTCAGGCAATACCGGCAACGCAGCGTGCAACCGTGGAAGGCGACCAGCGTGGTCACTCCCTGTCCGTCCACCGCCAGGCGATGACGAGCCACCCCGATAATCGGCACTCTATTATTATGATCATCACCCATTAATTACAGTTTATCTGCGGGCTCCTTATTCATAATCGGTTGGCACTCGGTCGAATCAACCATTTCGCCAGATTGAATCCTCTCGTCGTCAATAGAGTCAACGATATCGCAGGAATCCTCCACAAGTTCGACCTCGCCCTGGACGACATCATTATCCGCTTTATTGAACTGGTTACACGATGTGGCGCTAAAACTCATCAGTCCCAGGCTCACGCCCACGACGAGGGCGGCTTTGCCATGGGCACGGCGGCGGGCAACCTCCCGCTCCAAGTAGCGCATCTCGCTCTCACAGGCGGGGCAAGTGCCCGCACAATCGCCCTCGTGGTGACACTCCCGAGGAGCATACTCAATGCCATTGGCGCGCGCAATGTCAAGACGGATGGTCTTGAGCGCATTGCAGATGTGTTTACCGTGTTTCATCGCTACATTATTATTGATCATCACTCAGTCCAATCGGCAGAATCGAACACGATGCTGAAAGTTGAGGCGGTTTTCTTACCTTTGGCGTCTCGTGCAGGCTTGATCTTCTGAACAAGGTCAGCAACCCTCAACGCCTCTTTCTCGAAGGCTGTACCTAACTCATTATTCAACACTCGTGGATTGGACACGTTTCCTTTTTCATCAACATCCACCTCAATCATGACGTACTCCTGACCAGAAAAGTCAGTTGGGAAAACAAAATTCTTCTTGATGAACTTCTGCAATGCCTTGTCACCGCCAGGGTATTGTGCATTTTTAGCGCGAGATTTCACAACAGATTTCACAACAACACAAACTTCGCCTAGTAACATGTTACCACTGGGCTTGAGTGTGATTGTCATGCCATCCGAGGCCGTGACAACAACGTCTTCATATCCTAAATAGGCCACCTTGACCTTGGAGCCATTCGGGACATCCAACTTGAAATGACCGTCGATGTCGGTAGCAACACCTTTCGTGGTATCATTCAGCAGCGCCACGGTAGCACCGATGAGTGGTTCATGGTTCTCGTCAAGCACGGTACCGCTAATTCGAGTCAAAGCATCTGCCTGAGTCGCTTCCTTAACTGATACTGATTCCTTGAATGAGATGGGCAAAGTGTACCAGAAATCGATGGGCTCGCCATCTCTGCGGGCAGGTTCGAACCTCGGCAGCGACTCGCAGACGCGGACCAATTCGCGTTCGATCAATTCATGCGCTGGAGGGGCAACCTTAACCTCGGCAACCTGGCCTGCCTTATCAATGAGAAAGTTCACCACTACACGACCTTGAAAACACGAATCAGCAAGTTCGGGCGGGTACTTGATGTTAGCACCCAAGTATCTCATCAAAGCGGCATCACCTCCTGGAAATTGAGGCACCGATTCACTGATTCGTCCAACTACTTGATAAACCTTGGTCGTATCAGACGACTGGCTTGCAGGATGATCACCAGACATCACCGGCACGCTCAGCGAGGCGGGTGAAGCCATGGCCGACAGGCTGGACAGCCCCATGCTCACGCCAGCAACGAGGGCGGCTTTACCATGGGCGCGTCGGCGGGCGATTTCCCGCTCC
Organism: uncultured Prevotellaceae bacterium; assembly: GCA_900320055.1. GTDB lineage: Bacteria > Bacteroidota > Bacteroidia > Bacteroidales > Muribaculaceae > Sodaliphilus. Next base: position 11,773 of record ONQS01000009.1, on the reverse strand, counting down.
AGATAGCGCATCTCGCTCTCACATGCCGGGCAGGTTCCCGCGCAATCGCCCTCGTGGTGACACTCCCGAGGGGCATAGTTGATGCCATTGGCACGCGCAATGTCAATGCGGACTTGCTTGAGTGCATTGCAGATATGTTTACCGTGTTTATTCATCATTACAATTGATAGAGACGCAAATATCGTGTTTTTTTACTAATCGATGAAATATTTTCTCACTTTTCTGGCAACTGGAATGTCACAGGGAGCGTGTACCATACAGGCACGATTTTTCCATTCTGACGACCGGGAGTGAACTTTGGTAGCGTCTTGCAGACGCGAATGGCCTCCTTGTCAAGGTCTTTATCCACCGAGCGAACGACCTTTACCTCATCTACACTGCCGTCCTTCCACACAATAAACTGCACAATGACCCGTCCCTGGACATGGTTCTTGGCTGCAGTAGGCGGGTATTGGATGTGGGTCTGAATGTACTTCATCAGCGCAGCCTCACCGCCGGGAAATTGGGGCATCTGCTCAGCGCTACGGTAGACCTTTATTTCCTCCTTTATCGTATGCGGCACTACTACGATTCCATCCGATTTCGCTGGTTGGACGCAGTCTTCACCACAGTAGGTGCCCATGAAGAAAATGGTGCCTGAGCGTTTCTCGATGATGAGATACACAAAAGAATGTGTGGCATGGAAGTTCTCGATTTTAAGGGGCTCATCACCGTCTTTAAGCGCTCTCAGGAGGGTGCGGGCGGAGCCCTCGGTGCCCTTCTCGTTGACTTCAATTACCGTTTTCTGATCAATCAAAGACACATAGAGGTCTTTTTTGCCCTGGGCCATATTGGGCAACTCGGCCCGTGAAGTGAATACCAGCGGCATACCCATGGCTGAGAGTACATGATTAAGCGTGGTCTCGCTGCTTGTGTAGAACCGTGGCATCAGGATATCCACATTTTCATCTTTCATCCCGTTCAACTGCTGCTCGAGTTCCCGGGCCGAGAGCCCTTGAATGATGTCAGCAGTGGTTTTCCCCTTGACGGGCAACAGGACATACATGCCGAAATCTTTATTGCCGTAGGGCAGGTACAGCATCTGGCATATCTTGTTTTTGCCATAGAGGGTACACGTCTGGCGATGCATCATATTGTTCTTGAAGACAGTGCCGTTCTCCGTCGTGAAGTTCATGATTCGGGTGTCATCGGGGTCGAACTTCTCGGTCCAATTGGCCTTGAAGCAGATGGCGTTTAACAGATACAATACTGCGTCGGGCTCAAGTCGGTCAACGGCAGTGGGTATCATGCCACCGGTGTGTTTGTTGCACCAGTTGTTGATGATGTCGAGGCTGCTTCTTTTAGTGAAATCCAATGCATCGATTTGGGCATCATAGTACTGCTGCATGTCGGCCTTGTATTGAGGAAGGAGGCTGATGCCCATTGCCGAGTTCACGTCGATGCAGTTGGCTAGCTGTAACGTGACGTTGGAGTCAACCCGTGATACCTTGTGAATCATCGTCTTAAAGTACTCGTTAATCTGCTGTGTCGAAGCACTCAGTCCAAGCACGTTGGTAATCTGCTGACGCGTCTTGCCGCTAGCGCCCTCGTTGAGCATTCCCAGCACATAACTCACGCTGATGGGTGACACGACGATGCTGCCATCGCTCAGTTTGCGATTTCTGTTGATTGCGCGGAACAGATTGCAGGCAAAATCGTTGTTGTTATCAAGCAACTCATCTTGGGGCTCGGTCGATGTGATTACCTCTTCTACCGGTTGCTCTTCCACATTATTGTTATTAGGATGGCGGTCACCTCTAGCCATAGCCAGCAGTGCGGTCATCAGCACCACGACAGCCAATGTGCCAAGTATCCAGTTTCGTTTCATATCAGTCACAGTTTTTTCAGGTTGATAAAAACGGGTTAACTCTCGGTTGCAAAGTTACAACCGATTATTGAAAAAATGGCAAAATTGGCCAACATTCGCAGGTCATTTCATTAAATATAAATAATTGATTATTATGAGTTTGCGAAACAAAAAGTTCATTTGAGGGTAATTTGCCGTCTGGAGGCATTTCCAATATAAGAAAAAACGAGTATTTTTGCAGAACTAAACGAAAAAATAACAATTCGCCCTATGCTTAACAACGCTATCTATTATAAAATAGGTGCAGCGATACTGATTCTTGCCATGGCATGTGGATGTGCCCAAAACAAGGGGTCAAGTAATGCCGAGTTGATTGCCATCGACTCGCTACTGTACCAGAACCGTGTCCTCCAGGCCAGGGAGATGCTATTGCGCATCAACAGAGAATACCTGAACCAAGAAGATTTGGCCTACCATAACCTGCTCTCGGGCCAGGCCGACGTAGAGAGCAGGACGGCCGCTGGAGACGCCAATTCGATGGAGCAAGCCGTGAAACATTACAAGAACAGCGGCGACCGTGAGAAATATGCCCGCGCCCTACTGTATCTAGGCGGCGCTTATGGGCAGGGAGGAGACCTCGACAAGGCCATCTCATGCCTGCGCAGGGCAGAAGACGCCGCTGCAGGCGAAGACCTCAAGAACCGCGCGATGGCCAAGATGATGATGGGCGAATTGTACCAGAGCCAAGTGGTGGGAGCCAAGACCGTGGGAGCCGAGAAGTATCGCGAAGCATTAGAATTGTTCCGCCAAATCGATGACAAGCATCACCAGATCATCTGCCTGAGCGAATTGGGCGGCCTGTACCGCATCAGTAAGGAGAAGCAGGACAGTGCCATGTACTACATTAACGCCGCCATCGACCTGGCCAAGCGTGAAATCGAGCCTCAGGCGGTTGTGGCCAACCTATTCAGCCGCGCTGAGTATCGCGCAGCCCGTGGTGACTACCAGGGGGCCAAGGATGACGCTGTCGAGGCAATAGCCTGGAGTGGAAACCTGAAAATCCATCCGAGAATCCATCTTACCGCAGCATCGGCATTCCTGCACCTGGGACGCATCGATTCGGCCCGCTACTACCTGCAGCACGCGCCAGCCACGGCTACTGCCGCCGACAGCATCATGCGCTACCGACTGCTGGCCGATATGGCCCGACATAATCACCAGTCGGACAGTGCATTTCACTACTTGAACCTAACGCACCACCTGGCCGACTCGGTGACGATGAGCAGCATGAATGACCGCCTGATGGAGGTAGAAAAGAGATACGACAACCAGAAGGCTGATCTCGAGAAGGCGTTGCTGAGTTCACGCCTCAAGGGCACACTGCTCGCACTGGCATTGCTGGCCCTGGCTGCCGGCGCTCTGGCGTTTCTGGTGTGGCGTTACCGCAACCGCTTGAAAATCCAGCAGGCTGAGTATGAACTGCAAAAAGCCGACCTGGACCAGTCCATCTCGAGCCTGGAGCAGATGCAGAAGATGCTCGACGAGCGCGAAGACACCAAGAAGCAGTCCGACGAACTCAAGGCTATCGTTGACAACCAGATACAAGTCGTGCACCAACTGCTGCAGTGGTCCTATGAGTGCAACGAGACGACCTTTGCCAAGCGCTTCAACAAGTTGATGACGATGCGCGGCCCCGACGAGGTGGGAGCCTCCTATTGGGACAACATGCAGTCGATGGCCAACGATATGTATGACAACGTGCTCATCAAGGCTCAAGAGGCTGCAGGCGGCACCTTGCGCGATGATGAGATCAACCTGATTGCTCTGCAGTGCCATGGATTTTCGCGCACGGTAATTATGATCTGTATGCGATACCGAAATCTGAGAACCGTCTCGAACAAGAAGATTCAAATCGCACACAAACTGCACGTGAGCACCCTCGACGAGTTCCTGCAACCGTTTCTGAATAGAGATTAGTGGTTAGTGAGATGGTCAATGAGGAAACGATAAGGTTTGTGCGGAATCATCGCGAAGAGGACGTCAGGGCGCTGGCACTGAGGGCCAAGCGCAATGGTGACATCGACCTGCCATGGGCTCTAGACCAGATCCAAGGCTGGCAGACGGCGCGCCGCAAGTTGCCGGCATGGGCGGCTATCGATGACATCATCTATCCGCCCCATCTGTCGATGGAGCAATGCTCGAGTGAGCAGACGGCCATCTACAAGCGCAACATCGTGGATACGCTGCCCGATGGCAGCCACGAGAGATTGATCGACCTGACTGGCGGATTTGGCGTGGACTTCTCCTATCTGGCGACTCGTGCGCGACAGGCCGTCTATGTCGAGCGGCAAGAGCGCCTATGCGAAATTGCGCGGCACAATTTCGCCTTGCTGGGACTGAATCAGTCAACCGTCATCCATGCCCAGGCCGAGGATGCCTTGAGTCATCTGGATTCCGACCCTGCATCTACCCTGATCTACTTGGATCCGGCCCGTCGCGACAGCAACAGTGCCCGCACCTATGCCATCGCCGACTGCACGCCCAATGTGCTGGAACTGAAAGAGAGGCTCATGACTGTAGCGCATCACGCGCTGATCAAACTCTCGCCCATGCTCGACTGGCACAAAGCGATCAACGACCTGGGGCAGGAGGTCGAGGACGTTCACATCGTGAGCACAGGCAACGAGTGTAAAGAACTGCTGATGCTCTTGAGCGTCAACCACACAGGATCGCCGACCATCCACTGCGTCAACGACGGGCAGACGCTGACCTACCAGCCCAGCCAAGAGACCCAGCCGCTACAGATCGCTGACCATGATGCGGCCACATACCTCTACGAGCCCAATGCCTCGATCATGAAGGCCGGCTGCTACCCTGTTCTCACCGAGCGATACGCGGTCAAGGCCGTTGCGGCAGACAGTCACCTGTTTGTCTCAGACCTGGAAGTCGCGGATTTTCCCGGACGGCGGTTCGCCATCGATGCCATCACAGCGATGAACAAGAAGGAACTGAACAGAGCATTAGCAGGCATCACCCGCGCCAACGTCGCCACCCGCAATTTCCCGATGACCGCTCAACAACTGCGACAGCGCCTGCGCCTGAACGACGGCGGCGACTGCTACATCTTCGGTACCACCACCGCCACAGGCCAGCGCCTCGTCTACATCTGCCACAAAGTGTAAATAATCAATTATTTCAAGCATCATGCAACCGAGATTTATCATACACAGTCATTATAGTCAAGAGGAGTTTGTCCGCTATAACCGTGTCATCCAATACAAGTTGCTGCACCTCAAGCGCAACATCATCGTGTGCAACATTGCCCTGCTCGTTATGGCTGTGCCACAGTTCATTGTCGGGCAATATGGCTATGGCATCGGTATGCTCATCATACTCGCTGCCGCCAACTGGTATTTCTTTATCGGCATCGACAGGAAGGCAGCGGCGCTATACCGCAAGAATCCTTCTATCCAAGAGAATGTAGTGTTTGAGTTAACGTTCCATGATGACCACTATGAGGGAGCGTCCGAGAATGGCACATCGAGTGTCCCCTACTCCAAACTACACACGATCATCGAGACACCCACCGACTTCTATATCATGCACAACCTGGCGAGCGGAACCATCATCCCTAAAGGAGACTGCCCCGAAGGCTTCGACGAGTTCATCCGTCACATCAAGGCCAAATACAACAAATAGCCGCTCTCCGCAAACAGGAGAGGAGCGAGATCAAGAACAAGTGGCTCATGTAAAAAAACAAAAGCCCTCACCCGCGATTGGGTGAAGGCTTCGTTTGGTAGAGAAACAGGGACTCGAACCCTGGTTTCCGCCGTGAGAGGGCGGCGTCCTAGACCGCTAGACGATATCTCCGTCGATTAATAAAGCCCTCGCTCATGGTTGGGTGAAGGCTTCGGATTGGTAGAGAAACAGGGACTCGAACCCTGGTTTCCGCCGTGAGAGGGCGGCGTCCTAGACCACTAGACGATATCTCCGTTCAAAAGCGTTGCAAAATTACTGCCATTTTTTGAAATGACAAAATTTTTGAAACATTTTTTTCTTAATAAAACCTAAAAAGACCCTTTTTGACATTTTCTGGTATTTTTATTTTGATTTCTGGCCACGGGATTGAGATATAATTAGTAATTTAGCGGATTATAATGAAGCATTAATTGTATAACATTTATCATTATGGCAAGTAAACGACAGATCAAGAAAGCAATCCAGAATGCCTGTGGCGATATCGCAGGCGAGTGCATCTTTGCAGAATCCGCTTTTGGCGAGAACAAGCGCGAGGAGTGGGACAGCATCATCATCGACACCGCGCTGCTGCAGCAGGAGGCCATCAACCGCGTGAGCAACAAGTTCGGCAAGAAGGTCAAGGACTTTGCTAACCGCCAGGAGTATAACAAGGCCCGCCGAGCATTCTTCAAGCAGTGCGAGAAGGAACTGAGCGAATACTTCCGCGCCGAGGTCGCTAACATCGCCAAGCGCATGAACGAACTCATGCCGTCCAACAAATAATAACGCCCGAGCCACTGAATGAACCTTTCTGGTTGGATTCTGAAGAAAACGGGGTGGACCTTCAAGGTGAATCTGGCGATGCCTGACAAGTGCATCATCGTCATCGCACCCCATACCAGCAACTGGGATTTCATACTTGGTGAGTTAGGCATCCACTCCGTGGGCATGAAGGCCGGCTTTCTGATGAAGGACACCTGGTTCTTCTTCCCCGTGGGCCAACTGATGAAGGCCCTGGGAGGCATCCCCGTCAACCGACGTCAGCACGGCAATCTCACCCAATCGATCGTCGAGGCCTTCAACACCACTCCACGCCTCGCTATCGGCGTCACACCCGAGGGCACACGCAGCGCCAACCCCAATTGGCACAAGGGCGCCATCTTTATGGCCCGAGATGCCAAGGTGCCGCTAGTGCTGGCTTACTTTGATTATAACAACCGTGTGGTGTGCATCGACCGGGAGTTGGAATTGAGCGATGATGCCGATGCCGACCTGATCCGCATCAAGCGATACTTCAAGCAGAACGGCTGCGGCAAATTCCCAGAGAAATTCGTCACTGGACTGGAATAATCCGTATGAGAGGCTGTGTCATCATTCACGCCCGAAACTTTGATCGGCCTGGCGGCCGAGAAATTAAGCAGAATTACAAATCAAATAAAAATTGATTTTGTTTGATTTTTATACGAGTTCTGTTTGATTGCTCCGTGCTTGGCACGGCCCATATTGGAAGCATAGCAATTTTGACACACCCTCTCAGTTTTATCTATTAACCCTTAACTGCTAACTGAAAAGTGATTTCCCGCAATCTGCGCGTCACGCTCATCGAGGACGACATCACCTGGGGTGACCGTGAAGCCAACATCAAGCAACTCGAGCGCAACCTGCGCAATATGCCCGACGACACCGATCTGGTGATACTGCCGGAATTGTTCACCACGGGATTCATGACCGGTGACCGCGAGCAGGCGGCCGCTGTTGCCGAATGGAACAGCGGCGACACCCTCCACACGCTCCGCAAGTTTGCCGCCGACTATCACGTGGGCATCATCGGCAGTTTTCTGGCCAATACCGCCGCCCAACTCTACAACCGCGCCTTCTTTATCGAGCCCAATGGCGATGAGACCTATTACGACAAGCGACACCTCTTCTCGTTTGGTGGCGAGGACAAGGTGTTCAACCAGGGCCTGACGGCCGCGCCCATCGTGCGGTTCCGTGGCTTCAACATCAAGTTGGTCGTCTGCTATGACCTCAGGTTTCCCGTGTTCTGCCGCAACGTGAACAACGGCTACGACCTGCTGGTGGTCATCGCCAACTGGCCCAAGTCACGCGAGAAGGTGTGGCGCACGCTGCTGGCCGCCCGCGCCATGGAGAACGAGTGCTACGTGTGCGGAGTGAACCGCTGCGGCACCGATCCCGCCGGAGTCGAGTACCCCGAGGGCTCATCGCTGGTCATCGACTTCAAGGGCAAGGTGATCGCACAGCGCATGAACAGCCCCATCATCACCGCAGACCTCTCGCCAGCCCAATTGGCACAGTTCCGCGAGAAGTTCCCCGCCTGGCGCGATGCCGACCAGTTCACCCTCAACATCTGACAAGGCATTCTGAATCATCTATCCGCTCATGCCCAGGCACGTCGACATAGAACTGCTAGCGCCCGCCCGTGACGCCGACATCGCCATCGCCGCTATCGACCACGGTGCCGATGCCGTGTATATGGGCGCTTCCCACCACGGTGCCCGTGCCGACGCGACCAACACGCTCGACGACGTGCGCCGCGCCTGCGATCACGCCCACCAATTTGGGGCACGCATCTATGCGACAGTCAATACCCTCGTCTATGACGACGAGTTGATGGAGGTGGAGCGCCTCGTTCACGACCTGTACCGCATCGGCGTGGACGCACTCATCGTCCAGGACATGGCGCTGCTGCGCCTCGACCTGCCCCCTATTGCCCTGCATGCCAGCACCCAGTGCGACCTGCGCACGCCCGACAAAGCCCGTTTTCTCGAAGCCCTCGGTTTTTCCCAACTGGTGATGGCCCGCGAACTCACACTCGACGAGATTGCCGCCATCCGCAAGGTCACCACGGTGCCGCTCGAGGCTTTTGTGCACGGGGCTCTCTGTGTGAGTTACAGCGGCCGCTGTGCCATCAGCCAGGTGTTGAAGGGCCGCAGCGCCAACCGTGGCGAGTGCGCGCAACTGTGCCGTCTGCCCTACGACCTGGTCGACGGCAAAGGCCGCATCCTGGTCCAGGGCAAGCACCTGCTGTCGCTGCGTGACATGGCTCAGCACGACCGTCTGCAGCAGATGATGGCGGCAGGCGTCTCGTCATTCAAGATCGAAGGCCGCCTCAAGGACGCGGGCTATGTCAAGAACGTCGTCGCCTATTACCGCCGCGCCATCGATCAGATCATCAGCCGCGAGCCAGAGCGCTACCGCCGCGCCTCATGCGGATCTGTGGAACTGACCTTCGATCCCGACATCCACAAGAGTTTCAACCGCGGCTTCACGCATTATTTCCTCGACGGCCGACGCCCCGTGGACGGGACAGCCATGGCCTCGATCGACACCCCCAAGTCGCAAGGCGAATACCTGGGCCACGCCCTGCGCTGCAACGGTAACACCCTGACCATCGGCACCCAAGCCCCACTGGCCAATGGCGACGGACTGAGTTACACCGATAGCCGAGGCCAGTTTGCCGGCGTGAGGGTCAACCGCATCCTGAGCGATGGCACCGTCCTGCTGCGCGAGCGAGCCGACATCCCCCGTGGAACCGACATCTACCGCACTGCCGACAAGGCGTTTACCGACCTGCTCGCCAAGCCATCCGCCACACGCGTCATCACCGTCGATGCCATCATGCGCTACACCAGCGGCCTGCTCTCGCTCACGCTGACCGACGAGCGCGCCAACCGAGTGACACACACCCTACCCTGCGACCTGCAAACCGCAGCCAAGCCCCAAGGCGACCGCCAGCGCACCGAACTCGCCAAACTCGGCGGCACCATCTACCGCCTGCGCGACGCACAGGTCCTTGGCGACATCTTCATTCCCGCATCGCTGCTCTCCCAGTTGCGCCGAGAGACCATCGAGATGCTCGACCGCGCACACAGCATCACCCGCCACATCGACAAGCGCCGCCCCGAAGAGATGTCCCACCCCTGCCCCGTCAACACATTGACGCCCGCCGACAACGTGGCCAACCGCCTCGCCGAAGCCCTTTACCGTGATCACGGCGTGACAGACATCACCCCCGCGCTCGAAGCAGGCACCCCGCCCACAGCGGCCACCCCGCTGATGCACACACGCTACTGCATCCGCCGCCAACTCGGCGCCTGCCTCCAAGGCCCCAACGCCAACCGCCTGCCCCGCGACCTCTATCTGAAGACAGGCCCCACCCTGCTCCACATCCACTGCAACTGCGCCGCCTGCGAAATGACCCTCACCCATCCATCCAAATAATCCTCGACATATTATACCCCACCCCCATAAGACCTTAATGTCACGCTTGTCAATATGAGCGAGAGACATGTTGATGTATTCAGAGCCTGTGGCTCTGACGCCACGTTTTGCTTTTCGTCATTGACAGGGAAAATTATTTGTTGTTTCTTTGCATTGCGGGATAAGAAAAATACTTTTAACACTCGTTAACCATCCCGCCCCACCTGTTTTTGTTGACTACAACGGGTAAATCATTGCATTTCTATCTATAAATCAATAGATTATCAAAAGCAGATTCTCAAAGAGGCTTTGTGCTTTTTGACAGTTGCCCAACTCCACCGGCTCGGCCTGTTGGCTAAAACCAACTAAAAACTGACAACTAAAAACTGACAACTAAAAACTTTTATCTAACTTTGCCATCGATATGAAAAGAGATACCATTCAACTGATCATTATACTGGTTGTGCTGGCGGCTGTGGTGGTTGCCATCCTGCTGTATATGCCACACGACATCGTCACCATCTACAACTGGTACAAAGAGCACTTGACCTATGGCACCATCCTGCTGCTGATGGCCATCGAGAGTTCGTTCATCCCCTTCCCGAGTGAGGTTGTCATCCCGCCAGCCGCCTATTTTGCCGCGCGCAATGGCGATCTCAACATCATGATGATTGTCCTCATCGCAACCGTTGGCGCACTCATCGGGGCCGTCATCAACTATGTGCTGTCGCTGCTCATCGGGCGGCCGGTGGTCTATGCCTTCGCCAACAGCCGCATCGGCCACATGTGCCTCATCGATGCCGAGAAGGTTGAGAAAGCCGAAGCCTACTTTGACCGCCACGGCGCCATCTCGACGTTCCTGGGACGGTTGATTCCCGCCATACGCCAACTCATCTCCATTCCGGCCGGCCTGTCGCGTATGCACTTCGGCACCTTTGCCCTGTTCACCTCGCTGGGCGCCGGCATCTGGAATGCCGTGCTGGCTGGCCTGGGCTACTGGCTGAGTCAGCATTTCCCCGAAGAGGAACTGCTCGTGCAACTAGAGCACTACAACCGATACCTGTCGTGGGGCGGCTACGCCCTGGCCATCGCCATCGTCCTCTTCCTCGCCTACCAAGCCATCAAGAAACGCCCAGCAACTAACAACTAACAACTACATATCATGCAAATCTCCCCTTCTCTGTTATCCGCCGACTTTGCCAACCTCGCCAAGGACATCGACATGATCAACCGCAGCCAGGCCGACCTGCTGCACCTCGACGTGATGGACGGCGTTTTCGTGCCCAACATCTCGTTTGGCTTTCCCGTCATCAAACATGTGCAGCGATTGTGCAACAAGCCACTGGACGTGCACCTGATGATTGTCGAGCCCCAGAAGTTCATCCCCGAGGTGCGCGACTGCGGCACACGCATCATGACCGTGCATCAAGAGGCCTGTATCCACCTCAACCGCGTTGTGCAGCAGATCCATGACGCCGGCATGCAGGCTGGCGTGGCCCTCAATCCAGCCACACCGGTTGCCATGCTCAAGGACATCATCTGCGACGTGGACCTGGTGCTGCTCATGTCGGTCAACCCCGGATTCGGAGGCCAAAAGTTCATCGTCCAAACCCTCAACAAGGTGCGCGAACTGAGGCAACTCATCGCCCTCAATGGTTCTAAAGCACAGATCGAGATTGATGGCGGCGTGAACGACGTCACCGGAGCCCAACTGGCCGAGGCAGGCGCCGATATCCTGGTTGCAGGCAGTTACGTCTTTGGCGCTAACGACCCCATTCAGACCATCCAAGGGCTGAAAAATCTGTGAAAAAATTTTGTCAAGTGGAAAATTTGCCCTAACTTTGCACCCGCTTTTGGGGAGTAATCCCGAGGGCAAGACTGGAAAGGTGCCGGAGTGGTCGATCGGGGCGGTCTCGAAAACCGTTGTACGCTTTGCGTACCGTGGGTTCGAATCCCTCCCTTTCCGCA